>NZ_JAPVYD010000001.1:0-931500 GCF_041431675.1 Streptococcus sp. 27098_8_134
CGTCTGCTTTTGGCGCATCACTCGGTATCATGGTTGGCTTAGCCGTACCGACTTTGACAACTTGCGTTACTGGAGCGAGAGTTTCCTCATTGGACAGTTCTTGGCGATCAATTTCTTGACCGTTGGAGCTGTAGACACGAGTCTTGATAGTCCGCTCGCCCTCAACACCTGGAGTCGCGATTTGACGGGTATCACGAACAAGTTCATCCGTTTCTTCTTCACGAATCGCGAAGTTGATTTTCTCAACACGCGTTTCATCTGTGTAAGTTAATGGGTACTCTGGAAGAGCATCGGCTTTTGGTGCATCGTTCGGTACCATATTTGGTTTAGCCGTACCAACTTTAACAATTTGTGTTACTGAAGCTAGAGTTTCCTCATTCGATAACTCCTGACGGTCAACTTCTTGACCATTGGAACTGTAAACACGGGTCTTGATTGTTCGCTCGCCTTGCACTCCTGGAGTCGCAATTTGGCGTGCATCGCGAACAAGTTCGTCCGTTTCTTCTTCACGAATAGTGAAGTTTATTTTCTCCACTCGAGTTTCATCCGTGTAAGTTAGCGGATACTCTAGCAAAGCGTCTGCTTTTGGTGCATCACCTGGTACCATGGTTGGCTTAGCAGTTCCGACTTTAACAACTTGTGTTACTGGAGCCAAGGTTTCTTCATTGGACAACTCTTGGCGGTCGATTTCCTGACCATTGGAGCTGTAGACACGGGTCTTAATCGTCCGCTCGCCTTGGACACCCAGAGTCGCAATTTGACGGGCATCTTGTGGCAATTCATCCGTATATTGCTCTTCAATATTGAAGGCGATTTTCTCAATACGCGTTTCATCGGCATAAGTCAACTGGTACTCTGGCAAAGCATCGGCTTTCGGAGCTTCGTTCGGTACCATGTTTGGCTTAGCAGTTCCGACTTTGACAACTTGCGTTACTGGAGCAAGAGTCTCTTCATTGGACAGTTCCTGACGGTCAACTTCTCGACCGTCTGAACTGTAGACACGAGTCTTAATAGTGCGTTCACCTTGGACACCCGGTGTTGCGATTTGGCGGACATCCTGTGGTAACTCATCAGTATATTGTTCCTCAATATTGAAGGCTACTTTTTCAACGCGGGTTTCGTCTGTGTAAGTCAGCGGATACTCTGGCAAAACGTCTGCTTTTGGTCCATCGTTCGGTACCATATGCGGCTTAGCCGTTCCGACTTTGACAACTTGCGTTACTGGAGCTAGAGTCTCCTCATTGGAAAACTCTTGTCGGTCAACTTCTTGACCGTTGGAACTGTAGACACGGGTCTTGATAGTTCGCTCACCTTGAACTCCCGGAGTCGCTATTTGACGGGCATCACGAACCAATTCGTCCGTTTCTTCTTCACGAATGGTGAAGTTAATCTTCTCAACTCGAGTTTCGTCCGTGTAAGTCAACGGGTACTCTGGAAGAGTGTCTGCTTTCGGTGCATCGTTTGGAACCATGGTTGGCTTAGCCGTGCCAATTCTGATAACTTGAGTAACTGGAGCTAGAGTTTCTTCGTTAGACAGCTCCTGACGGTCAACTTCTTGACCGTTGGAACTGTAGATGCGAGTCTTGATTGTTCGCTCACCTTGCACACCTGGAGTCGCAATTTGGCGAGTACCTTGGACTAGCTCGTCAGTCTCTTCTTCACGAATAGTATAGTTGATTTTCTCTACGCGCGTTTCATCCGTGTATATTAATGGATACTCTGGCAAAACGTCTGCTTTTGGTGCATCACCTGGTACCATGGTTGGTTTAGCGGTACCGACTTTGACAACTTGCGTCTCTGGAGCCAAGGTTTCTTCATTGGACAACTCTTGGCGGTCAATTTCTTGTCCATTGGAACTATAGACGCGAGTCTTGATTGTTCGCTCGCCTTGCACTCCTGGAGTCGCAATCTGACGGACATCACGAACAAGATTGTCTGTCTCTTCCTCACGAATGGTGAAGTTGATTTTTTCAACTCTAGTTTCGTCCGTGTAAGTCAACGGATATTCTGGAAGAACTTCTGCTTTCGGCGCATCGTTCGGAACCATGGTTGGCTTAGCTGTACCGACTTTGACAACTTGCGTCACTGGAGCTAGAGTTTCTTCATTAGAAAGTTCTTGACGATTAATTTCCTGACCGTTGGAGCTGTAAACACGGGTCTTGATTGTTCGCTCGCCCTGAACGCCCGGAGTCGCAATTTGGCGAGTACCTTGGGCTAGCTCGTCCGTTTCTTCTTCACGAATAGTATAGTTGATTTTCTCTACGCGCGTTTCGTCGGTGTAAGTCAGCGGGTATTCTGGTAGTTCTTCTGCCTTTGGTGAGTCAGCCGGAATCAGACTTGACTTACTTGTACCGACCTTAATAATTTGAGTGACTGCTGCAAGAATTTCTTCATCCGATAAAACTTGGCGGTCAACTTCTTGGCCATTCGAGGTATAGATACGAGTAGTAATCGCCCGCTCACCCTGGACACCTGGTGTGACAATTTGGCGACTGCCTTCTGGAATCTCATCAGTATACTGTTCTTCAACGGAAAAATCTATCTTTTCTCTTCTTGTTTCATCCGTCGCAGTCAGCTCTAATTCTGGGGCTTGATGCACGGGTGCTTCATCTGGTGCGGTACCATAAGTGGTTAGTTCCGGAACTTCTTGTACTGGCGTTGTATCTGGTGCAGTGCCATACGTTGTCAATTCTGGAACTTCATTCACAGGTGCGGTATCTGGCGCAGTGCCATAAGTGGTTAGCTCTGGGACTTCTTGAACCGGTGCTGTATCTAGCGTTGTGCCATAAGTCGTCAATTCTGGAACTTCTTGCACGGGTGCGTCATCTAGTGCGGTACCATAAGTTGTTAACTCAGGCACTTCTTGAACAGGTGCGGTATCTGGCGCAGTGCCATAAGTCGTCAATTCTGGAACTTGATGTACTGGCGCTGTATCGGGCGTCGTTCCATAGTTCGTCAATTCTGGGACTTCTTGAACTGGTGCCTCTTTTGGCACAGATTTTACTGCGGCAGTTCCAACCAACACAATTTCTGAAACTGGCTCTGCAGTTACCTGGTCTGAAATCACTTCACTTTTTACAATTTCTTTACCTGCTATATAATTGCGAGTGACGACAGTGCGAGTTCCAGCGACACCTGCACGAATGACCTGAGATTGCCCCTCTGCGAGTTCATTTGAATATTGGTATTCTGTTCGATAAGGCAGGACTTGGGTCTGGCTGCTTTCTTGGCTCTTGAATTCCAGTTCTGGTACTTCAGTGACTGGAGAAAGCCGAGCAAATTCGCGCTCTTTGGCAGCAATAATCTCTTTTTCTTGCTCTGTCAGTTTATCTGTTTCAGTAGACACAGGCTTGTTGGCAGTACCCTGATTCCCAGAAAGACTAGCAGATTTACCTGCCTGCTGATCGACTTCGACAGCTGACAAGTCCTTCTGTGCCGTAGGAAGTTGATGACTTCCTGCTGCGTTCTCCTTGCCTTGTTCACCGCTTTTTAGATAGCCGACATACTCAAAACCAGCAATCTCTAAAGGTTCAGGCAGCTTATCTCCTACTGTCAAATTCAGCCTTTGATTGTAGGCGGCTAATTCAATATTGGTCACTGCAAATACAGAAGGAGCTAGGAGAATAGAGCCTAGACCTGTCACCAGCAAAATAGAAGACAGGTATCGCTTACCATTTCTACCTCGTGCAATTACTAAAACTGCTAAAGTCAGTCCAGCAGCAGCAAAAGTTGCTTCCCACAGACTTGAGTAGCCCGTCTTTGGCAAACTTTTTGCCGAAAGTCCCTGGGTCTTTGGACGGTAAACCAGGTAATAAGCATCAGAGTTTTCTTCCACAAACTTTGGAAGCTCCTTAACAACTGCATTCTTCTCAGCTTCAGTCAGTTCAGACTCTACTACGTAGTGATAGTGAACTGGAACGGTTTTGCCTGCTGAGACTTCTGCAGCCTCAACCGTGCTTGTATTTCCCCCTATTGCGGTACTCAAAAAGAAGCTTCCGATAGTGGCAGAAACCAATCCTACTGATAACTTTCTAAAAGAATAGCGCTGGAGCGTATCACCAGTGATTCTTTTTTCCATAATAATTCCCTTTTCTTCATATAATAATCTCTTAAAATTTTACAGAATTTCCTACAAAAATTCAATGCTTTTGCTTAAAAATATATCTTTGAAGACTGAAATCATCATGTTTTTGAACAGCCTAAAAATAGTGTTCATTTTTACCTGAAAGATTAAAAAACAAATCTTCAATTAGAAAATTTGCTTTTTAAAATATGATTTATTTTGTTAGTCAGAAGTTCAAATTCAATCCAAAGAGGCCGTACTCATGCTTGTCTCCTTGCAATTCTGCTGCATAGTGGCGCGTGACGGTTTTTTGATGAATCAAGGCTCCAATAGCTGAAGCCTGTCTCTTCTGTGCCTCTTTAAAAATCGGATAGGCCAAGGCAGAGCCTAACCCCAAGAATTCCTCATCTACTCCTAAATACATAATCATATAGCGTTTGGGAAAGCGCTTGGTCCAAAAAAGTTTAGCTAGATTGAGAGGAGTCAGTTTTTGATAAACCAGAGAACCGTAGTCCGGCATAGCAATCAGAAAACCTGCTAGCTTGCCCTCCTTATAGGCCAGCTTAACCATGGAAAAATCAAGAATATACTGGTATTTTTGAAAAATCTGACTGAACTGCTGGCTGGAAATGGAGCGATAAATCGGAAAATCTTGATAGAGGCGATTGAGGAGCTCAAAAACCTGCAGCGAAGCTTGATCCCACTCCTTCTTTTTGGGAGAGCAAATGGTGAAACCCGCTTTTTCAAAAGACTCAAAGCGATGAGCCAGCTTGTCCTGATGAGTTTGATTGCTAACCTTGGGATAAAAATTGGACAGATAGCGCTCCTTGAGCTCAAAACCAGCAGCCTGCCATAACTCAGGATAATAGTCTGGATTATGAGGTTCTCCAGTAAAAGGAATCTCCTCTGTTCCAGTCAGCTGCATTCGATAGCCCAGCCAAAAACTTGCCTGTACGGGACCGATAATCCTGCTAACTCCGAGACTGCAAGCAAATCCTGCTAAATGCTTGATAAAAGCAGATGCAATCTGTTGATCATTGATCGACTCGAAAAATCCCAAGTAAGCAGCCTCATCATCTGGATAGAAGGTCAGAAGGCCTCGAATACAAGAACGACCGTCCTCATAGCCAATAAAGGCATAGGTTTCTAAGTCAGAACTCAGCGGGTGACTGCCCTCAATTAACGCCTGCTCTTCCTCTTCCGACTGCATAAGGTGGTCTGGCTGGTAAATCTGTTTGGGCAGGGCTAGAAAATCGGCCAGCTCTACAGTATTAGGTTTGACTGGTTTAATTTCCAGCATGGTCTTCCTCCTTGATCAGTCGAATCTTGCCAGTAAGGCCATCCATCTCAATCCAATCACCGTTTTGCAGCTGGCTGCAGGCGCCTCTGACATTAACAATAGAAGGAATACCCAACTCACGGGAAATAATGGCCGTGTGCGAGAGCAAAGACCCCTGCTCGGCAATGACACCCTTGGCTTGGGTCAGAAGATAGACCCAGCCCGGATCGGTCATCTTGGTCACGATAATCCGGTCCTGAGCAGACTCAATCTCCTGCACATCTTCCACGACCAAAACCTGAGCCTTGACGCAGCCAGGTGAGCAGCCAATCCCTTGTAAGGCTTGATTGCCCGTATTATGACTGCTGGTGTGGTTTTGCGGTTTCAGGTATTTCTCAAAGACCTGTCCAGCAAAAACGTAGCGACTAAAGGTTGGCAGCTCCTTATCAGCCTCCAACTTCTCTCGACGCTCGGCTATCAAGCCGCTAACATCTCTGGGTTTTCTGGTCAGCTCAAACAATTCTTCCTTTGTCAGGTAAAAAACATCGTCAGGCGTAGCCAGCAGTCCTTGCTCGGCTAATTGCTGCCCAAGCGTTCGGAAAATCTGTCGCATCATGCCATAGATTCGTGTGCGGTTTAAGCGGGAGCTCTCCCGATATTTAACACCAGTCATAGCTCGCTTGCGAAGAAAATTCGTCCACCAGCCTGATTTTTGCTCAACTTCTTCAAGTTTCTGAGGGGCCAACTTTTTCTCCTCTTGTTGGTACATTTGCAGCAGGAGCTTGAACAGACGCTCTGGGTGCGTTCGGAAGGTTGGTGTTTCTAACTTCAACTCTTCCGGAGCTCGGTCACCAAATTCATGGATAAAATGAGTAATTTCTTGGACCAAAGGATGATGGCGACTTAGAAAAACTGCTGGACTTTCAGTTTCCATAGCCTGTCTAATCTCTGCATTTTCTTCTGCTTTCAGCTGAGCTGTTAAAGCCTGCAGAGCCAAAGCCGGTCTCATGCTTTCAATCTGCTCAATTCCCGCAATCTCAGCCTGAACCGCTCCGCCGCGCCGCGACTTCTTCAGGAGTCCAGTATAGACAAAAGCATAGAGGTCATTGACCAGTGTAATGTCCCAGTGAGCCAGAATATCCTCTTTCAGCTTGCTGACCAAGCCAATCAAGGTCTCCGCATCTGCATCGGGAGAAAAGCTCGCTTCGTATTGGCGCTGAATCTGGGCGAACTGCTCTTCCAATTGCCTCATTTGTTTGGGTGCCGTCCAAAACTCTCGGATGATTCGGAGCATGATTTGCAGGCGTTTGAAAGCAGACAGGTGCACTGGCATCTGAGGCACCTCTGTCTCTCTCACTCCCAGCATATCCTGCCAGATAGGAATGATTTTCTTAGAAAAAGGCAGAAGCTGCAAGAGCTGATACCAGCTCTGGATCTGGTAATAAACCCGACTGTTGACTGGTTGTAGCATATTTTGAAATGTGGATTCATAAGCTGCCAATTCAGGGGCATTCTTGCCAACCAATCGCTGGGCCAGACTGCGGAAAATGCTAGCATAGGCCTCCTGGATAAAGCTAATGGTCAAAGGACTAGAAACGCCCGGATAGCTCTCGACAATGTTGCTGTTATCCAGAATAATCTGCTGGCCTTCTAGCAAGGTAGTAATAGGTCGTGCTTGCAAAAGATAGAGCTGGCCATTTGCGAAGGTAAACTCCATATCCATATAAGGTCCGAAAAGCTGACTTACCTGACCAGCCAAGGCCTGTAAGTCCTCGAGTTGTTCCTGTGATAATTCTGGTGAGTCCTCCGTCTGCTCAGTATAAAAGAGCTGGTCCTTGGGATGGAGCGTCACCATGGTTGTAGGAATCTTATCCTCGACAACCTTATTGCCCAAGCCCCGACCGATGACAATGATGTGCTCGTTCAGAATGCCCTTGGGATTAGCTGTGAAGTAAATCCCAGACAGTTCTCCCTCCTGCATGACCTGAACAAGGCAAATCATCTGTGCCTGCTTCAAGGATAGTCCCTGCTCAAATAGATAACTAAGAGCCGACTCCTGATAAAGAGAGAGCAAAGTCGCTTGGACGGCTTCTTTAAGCCCCTCTGGCTTCACATTGAGCTGGCTCTCAAACTGACCGGCAAAGGATGAAGCCTTCCCATCCTCAATGGTTGCTGATGAGCGAACCGCAAAGCGACAGTCTGTCTGAGAAAACTCCTGATGAATCCAGTTTTCTGCTGCTGTCAGATCTTCTTGCGCAAACTGCTCTTTAGCCCAATCCTGAAATTGCTGACTGAGTTGGGACAATTCCAACTCTCCGGACCGATAGGCTACTTCCATCTGCTCCAAGTCAGCAGAGCTGGCAGATTCTTGAAAAAAGTCAAAAGCAAATACTGCAAAGTCAGGAACCGGCAAACCAGCAGCCTGCATTTTCAGCAAATGATAGGCCTTGCCTCCGACCTGGTCAAGCCCTGTCTGCTTGATTCTTTTCATCAAAGTACCCCCATCAAGAGATAAACAGCAACGGACAGAACCATTGTCGTCTCTGTGATATAAGTATAACGCTCCACCCGCTCCCGGATATTAAAGCGAGTCGGATCCTTGATAAACTGCTCAAACTGGACGGTCATCCAAATGACATTCAGCACCAAGATTACCACTCCAACATGGGAAATATTCCAGAGAAGGGCAAAATTGGTCAAGATATCCAGCAGAGTCACCACCTCGATAAAGCGAGTAGCTTTTTTGTAGCCAAAAAGCTTAGAATAGGTCACATACTCTGTCTCGTCTTTTGGCGCTCGAATCTTGCGGCAGACTTCCCAGATCAGACTTGGGAAATACATGGTAAAGGCCAGCAAGACAGTCGGCAGGGACAAGAGAGGCAGATTGTACTTGTAGCAGACAAAGGAAATAGTATAAAGATTCAAAATCATCATGACCGGATTATGGGTTACTAGAGCCAGTGGCAGAGAATTTTGAATCTTATCACGCTTAAAGAACCAGAAGGACATGAGAGTTCCGTAGATGTAGAGAAAGAGGAACCAGCCGATATTGTTCATAAAGAGGATATTGAGAAGTACAGATACAGCTACGATAAAGCTGAGGGCAATAGCCAGGTCCTTCTTTTTCACCCGGCCAGATGGCAGAGCCCGATGAGGAAAGAGGCGTCTGTCGGTCTCATAGTCCTTGAAATCATCCGCGATCCGCAGAATCATCAGAAAGACGAAAATGGTAAAAATTCCGATCAACTCCTGATGGTCAAAGCGAAACTTGGTCACTCCGTCATTAAGCAGAAGGACAAAATAAATCTCAAAAAACATGATGGCAGCCACAAAAAAGCGTGGCAGCAAAGGAAACATTTCCTTATAGTAAACAGCTAATCGTTTAAACATAGCTTTTCTCCAATCTTTTCACCCATTTGAATCTGGGTTTCTATTCCAAGGTCTGAGTAAGTCAGGATATCCTGATCCGAGCGAATCGTGCCTGCTGGATAGAGGACAAGAATGGTTGAGCCACCCAGACCAAAGCAGCCCTTCTCCTGTCCCCTGACCAAACTGTCCTGACTGTGATTGTATATTCTTCCGACCAAGAGAGCCCCTACTTCCATCTGCAGGACAGGTCCTAGGTCGGTATCTAAAAGACAGTATTCTCTTTTATTTTCTTTGTAAATCAAGCGCCGCTTTTGGGCTACCTGCCTGACCGTATGCAAGCGGCCTTTGATTTTTCGTCTTCGGGTAATTCTGCCGGATTCAGCAGCCAGATAGTGGTGCAGGTCTTCCACTCCCAAACGATAAACAAGAGCTGTTCCGCCACTAAACAGCTGAGCTAATTCTTCATCCAGCAGTAAGTCAGCTAACCTGTATGTCTGCCCCTTAATTGTCAGCTGCAAGTCCTGACTGATGGTAAAAACCTCTAACTTAGCATCCGCCACAGCCAGTACTTGACTGTCAGGACAGACTGGACGCAGAGCGGACTTGATTTTTCGCTGGAAGAAAGCCGCAAAGCTAGAATAGGGGCCACCTTCATAGTCAGCTAGATCCAGCTGATAATTTTCCACAAAAGCTGCTATTTTCTTGCGAGAAAATGCAGTGTAGTCTTTCAAAGTCAGAAGATAAGACAGGCTAGGTCGGGTCAAGATAGGCAATAAGAAGCGACCCCAAGCAGTACCATAAAGCTTATCTAACAGCCCCGCCTTATATTCTGTCGGTTCCACTACTTGGCCAGTCCTTCTCTGATAGACCTTAACCATGGGGCAGGACCCCCAGACCAATCAAGCTAGCAACAGCTAAAATCGCAAAAACCAAATAGGCCAACTTATTAGGCTTGGGAATCCGGCAGTTGTAGACAAATAAGAAGGTCAACAAAAGAGACAAGCCCAGCCACACCCAAGCAAAGAAACCAGGCGCCAGCCATTGACAGACCAGATAGGTCAGAGGAAAAAATAGGGCGCTGTAAGTCACGGGCAAGCCGATAAAATACGAGCCAGATCCTTCATCATGCTTGGCCAAGCGATTAAAATGAGCCAAGCGCGTAACTGCAGCTAAGACATAGAGGACAGCCAAGACGATATTGGCCGCTCCCAAGGGCAGCTGAGTCATGAGGAGCACAGCCGGAAGAGTCGCAAAGCTAATCATGTCGCAGAGCGAATCAATCTCAATGCCGAAGCGCTTCTGACTTTCAGTCCGCTTCATCCTTCTCGCCACCACACCATCAAAAAGGTCACAGATACCGCTAACGATAAAGGCCATCATAGCTAGCCGCAGCTGGGATTGAATGACGGCATAGACTGCCAACAGTGCAAAAGCAGCGCCCATATAGGTCAGGATAACAGATTTGTCGTATTCACCAATAAACAAAGGTTCATTCTTCTTCATGAATTTTTATTTCTCCTCTTCTTCCATCTAAAGTAACCAGCATGCCAGTTTCTAGCAGCTGAGTTGCATTCTTGGCGCAAACCAGAGCTGGAACCCCGCATTCCCTAGCGACAATGGAGGCATGGCAGAGAACCCCGCCATACTCTGTCACAAGACCGCCCAGAATACCGAAAACATAACTCCAACCCGTATCTGTATAGCGAGTGACAAGAATTTCTCCCGGTTCAATCATCTCAATATCAGCCAAATCCAAGAGAACTCGAACCCGACCGGTCACCTGACCGCTGCTGGCTGGCATTCCCGTCAGCAGAGCCTGACTCTCAGGGGCCACCTCTTCCAGTCCCATCTCTTTGTCGGTCAAATCCCCCACTAGCTCAAAATTCCGATAGGCCTGGCAATAATGCCGATTATCAGCCACTTCTTCTTGGAGCTGGTCAACAGTCTTTTGTCCTTCCATAAAGGCAGTCAGGCTTTCTTTCTTAATGTAAAAAATATCTTGAGAACCTTTTAGAAAACCTCGCTTTTTATAGGCTCGGCCGAGTTTGAGACTAAGCTGACGAATGAGGTGGTAATAGCGCGTGGAAATATCTTTGAACTCCTCCCGCCACCAGAGCAAGTTCCTCAAGTCTTCGCTGATTTTTTCTATCTTTTTCTGCTTGGTTCGAGATAGATGAGCAAGATCCAGCTCAAACCCTGAGACAGGACTGAGCGAAGCTTTGGCCGCTTGGTAGTAAGCAGGATCAGCAATCAACTGCTGGACCGCTGTCATAACTTGATGAGCATCTTCTTCATAGCTAGCCACTCGCAAGTCCAGCTCCCGTGCCGAGTGATAGCCAAAATCCTTTTGGAAATCCTGAATCTTGATGAAATCTGCTCGCTCAGGGTATTGTGCAGCCAGTTCCTGCAATTCTTCCACCGATGGCTTCAACCAATCGTCTATCAGTTTCTCATCTGCCAAAACAAGATCCGCAACTTCCAGCATCCTAGCCAAAGGCTTGGTATGCGAAACATTTCCCAACTTAGCTATTAGTTGGAAAAATTCATCAACCGTCAGCCATTTGAGGAGACTGGTCTTTTTCATGGACAGCTGAACCGTATTGATGTAGGCCTGCCAAAAATAAGTTCCCTCACTGTCTAAATAAACCTGATTTAGCACTAACTGCCAAAGACTCTCGACTTGTTGCAACGGGCTTTGGTGGTTCAGTTCTCCTATTTCTTGATGAAGACGGTTAAATTGCTGGCGCAGATCTTGCAGCTTGTCTGGAGCCTGATACAGAAAAGCCTTAGTTACTTTTTGCGTTTTCCAAGCCACCCGCAGGAAATTCAAGAGCAAGGCTGGACTTAATTTGCTGGTAAAACCTTGACCTTGGTAGTCTTTATTAACTCCCAGCTCATCATCAAAGTCTCGCTCAATATAGCCCGGAATCTGCTCCATACCTTGCTTGACCACGCCTAAGTTCCAGAAAGGCCGAGCATAATGGAGACGCATTAGCGGCGGCATCATACCTTCAGGCTCTAGGCCAATTGCCAGCAAAAAGCTGGAGAGTGCCTCTTGCCAAGAATGGCGATAAAGGCTCCACATCAGGTTGGGACAGGGCTGAGCCGCTACCCCTCCATCCCGAAAATTTGCTGTCGTCCAGCGACCACTGTCGATTTTTGTTGGTACTGTCGTGATGGGCCGAGCCTGCAGCAGATAGACTTGCTCTTGGACAGCGCACCACTCAATATCCATCGGCCGACCAAAATACGCCACAATCTGCAAAACTTGCTCGTGCAGCTTCTGCAAGACTGCCAGAGGGATTTCAGTCTTTTCAAACTGGAGCCAGTCCGGCTTGTACCAAGCAAGAGTCAGCTGCTCAGGATTGACTTGACCGCTAACCAAGCTCTCAGCCGAGCCTTTTACATACTCAAGCAGCATAGACTGGTCCTGATTAGTCGCCACATCTAGGGAAAAGCAGACACCGCTGAAGTCGGGCTCTATCTGCTCCTGAATCAGCACTGCCATGGCAAAATTCTGCTCCGCCAGACCCTGACGCTGCCAGTAGGCCAAGGCTTCTGGATTAAAAAGAGAAAGCAGACAGGAACGAATGCCCTGCTCAATTTCTGACAGTGTCCGGCAGTCACCAATCGAGTCATATTGACCAGCAAATGACATGGTCTGTCCGTCTTCTAAGATGGCACTGCTGCGAACGATATAAGCTTGATTTTTCTGACAAAAAGCTGCTAACTCCTGTAGCCAAGCTGGCTCCAAGGGATATTGCTGCAAACGCTCGGCAATTTCCTCCTTGCCCAGTTCGATTAATTCTTTAAGTCCCTCTTTTGAGTATTCTGGCAGAGCTACTTTTAGCCAAGCCATGACTTGGTCTGCCGGCAATATTAGAGCCCTAGGCACCGAAAGCCCCAGCTGACAGAGGTTGATTAACTGATTGATTTTACCGCCATAGACGACCGAAGGCTCTTTTTCCAGCCATAGTTTTTTCATCAAATACTCCCATCTCACATACGATTTTTTCTAAGCTTAGCCCAGTAGAGCAGACAATTGACTCCTAGATGCGTGCCCGCCCCTAGGATGAGTATGCCCAGCATCTGCTGCCAGGACAGAGGGATATAGAAAAGCAAGAAAATAATACAGCCAATCAAGGAATCAATCTGGTCTATCCAGATAAAAGTCCATTTCCAGCCATTCTCCGCCGTCTTGCCCTCTCTGATTTCCAAACGGCGCTTGATAAAACTATTGGGCAGCTCAAACAAAACATAAGCCAGCCCCAAAAGAGCGCCAAGCATCAGATTAAACAGCACGGTATTTTCGTAGAAAGCATAGACCAAGTGCAGCGTCTCTAGGGTAGGAATACTCTTCAAGAGCAATCCCCAGAGAATCTGAGCCAAAGCTCCCCAGAGAATCATGCCAAGGAAACCTTTCCAGGTCTTGTTAGCCCCAAAAAGCCTCTTCCCATCCTTTAAAATCAGCCCAGCATCCATTGGTCGATAAGCCGCCTCTAGCAGTGAAGACTTGCAAAAGATCATATTCAGAACTCCAGCCAGAATGACCGGCATCAGGGTGATATATAAGGCAAGAATCGAACGCATACTTATTTCCTATTCTTTTTATGAAAATCAGTTTGAAAAGATTAAGAGACTTCTCAAACTTTTATGACTTCATTATATCATAAGTCACTAAAGCCCTTACACAACAAACTGTCAACAACTGTCACATCTGATTATGGTACAAAAATTCGTTATTCTAAAATGTTGCTTCCCGTCGCATCTGTAACTACCTGATTTTTTAAGAAATACTAAGAGTTAGTAGCAACTAAACAAGATTTCAGATAATATGTCAATCAATCTTCTTTTTATTATAAAATGCTTTTAAAAATTTGTAAAGAAGGGTTTTATAATAAAAATTAAAAAACCAGCTTTTCTAGCTGGTTTGTCAGTTTATCCTCTATCATCATAACCATTTGGATGACTGGAGTGCCATTTCCAAGCAGTTTCGATAATGGTTTCGATATTGTCAAATTTCGGCTGCCAGCCCAGAATTTTTCTTGCTTTCTCAGAGGAAGCAATCAGCGTATCCGGATCGCCTGGGCGCCGCTCTGCTATTTCCAAAGGAATAGGATGTCCGGTCACCTTTCGAGCTACTTCTACAATCTGCAGGTTGGAAAAACCAGTCGAAGAGCCAAGGTTAAAGGCATCTGAAGGCTGTCCTGCACGCAGATGCTCAACAGCCAAAATATGAGCGTCAGCCAAGTCGAAAGGATGGACATAATCTCGGACATTGGTGCCGTCTGGAGTATCGTAATCATCGCCAAAGACGGCAATCTTCTCACGTTTGCCCTGAGCCACTTGAAGCACAATGGGCAAGAGATGAGTTTCAGGTCCGTGGTCCTCGCCAATAGAGCCGTCGGGCTTGGCACCCGCCACATTGAAATAACGCAGGGCTACAAACTTGATGCCATAGGCCTGGTCTGCCCAACGCATAATAGTCTCCATCATAAGCTTGCTCTCACCATAAGGATTAATCGGCTTTTGCGGGGTCGTTTCCAGAATCGGCACTTCCTCAGGAATGCCATAAGTCGCAGCGGTTGAAGAAAAGACAATGTTTTTAACGCCGCATTCCTGCATGACTTCCAAAAGAGAAACCATACCGGCTGTGTTATTGTCAAAATACTTGAGCGGGTCCGCCATAGACTCTGCCACCAGTGAAAAGGCTGCAAAGTGAATGACTGCATCGATGGATGGATGCTTAGCAAAGACATCACGCATAAAGTCCTTATCCGCCAAATCCCCCTCATAAAAGACTGCTTGCGGGTGGACGGCTGCCCGATGACCAGTCACCAAATTATCAACAACGACTACCTCTTCCTTACCTGCTGCTATCAAACGGTCAACCATGTGCGAGCCGATATAGCCAGCTCCACCTAATACTAAAATTGCCATAAAACCTTCCTTTCCCTGTTACGCTAGATTCATTATAACACATTTCCTAGGGCTGGATGCCGACGGATTGGACGAAGCGCATGAAAGCCTCCTGCCCTTCCTCTGTTCGCTTGTAAACTCCCGCGTCTTCCAGTACTCGGCTGAAAATTTGTCCAACCGATGCCTGAACTACTCCTTCCACCGTCTCAGCGGTAACATCTGGATTCTGGTCTTTGAGTTGATTGACCCAATCCCTATGATAGGCAGCGACTTGACAGTCATCTCCCAGCAAGAAAAGTTCCACTTGCTTGAGTTCTTCCTTGAGCCGAGGCGGCAGAATAGCCAGCCCCATAACCTCAATCAGGCCGATATTTTCTTTCTTAATATGCTGCACATCCCTATGAGGATGGTAAATGCCGTCCGGATGTTCTGGGGAAGTTTGATTGTCCCGCAAGACCAAGTCCAGCTCAAAAGATCCATCTTTCCTGCGGGCAATCGGTGTGATGGTATGGTGAGGCTCAACCTCAGACTCTGCCAACACCTGCACACTTGGGTCAGAATAAGTTCGCCAAGCTTGCAAGATCTTGTCAGCCAACTCAATCAACAATTGCTTTTTCTCAGACCTTAGACGAATGACGGACATGGGCCACTTGACAATGCCTGCCTCCACCTCTTCAAATCCGCTAAAAGTAAAGCTGCAATCCAGCTCTGCTATTTCCATAGGGAAGGTATGACGTCCGCCCTGATAGTGGTCGTGGGTCAGGATAGAGCCGCCGACAATAGGGAGGTCGGCGTTAGAACCTGCGAAATAGCCTGGAAAGGTCTCAACGATGTCCAGCAGACGCTCAAAGGTCAGCCGACTGATAGCCATGGGAAGGTGCTGGCTGTGGAGAAAGATGCAATGCTCATTAAAGTAGGCATAGGGGGAATACTGGAAGCCCCACTCCTGTCCAGCCAAGTCAAATCGAATAATGCGATGGTTGGCACGGGCTGGGTGGTCCAAGCGCCCTTGGTAACCTTCATTTTCCATACAGAGCTGGCAGGCTGGATAATTACTATTCTTAACCTTTTTAGCTGCCGCAATTTCCTTGGGATCCTTTTCTGGCTTAGAGAGATTGATGGTGATTTCCAAATCTCCATATTCAGTCGGTGCTTTGAAAGCAATGTTTTTAGCAATGGCCTTGACCTTGATATAGTCATTCTTTTGACTAAGCTGGTAAAAATCAGCTACAGCTTGCTCAGGATTGGAGGCATAAGTCGTCCAGAAGTCCCGATTGAGCTGGCTAGGGGCAGGTGTGATTAAGTTCATGAGCTCAGCTCCCAGTATATCCTGCTCAGCCAGAGTATCACCAATCTTCCCATTCTTGACAGCCAAAGCTACCAAGTCATCCTTCAGGTCAATTAGCTGCTCAGCCTCAGTCTCCTGCTCTGCCACTGCCTCTCCAACTAAAGCCATGACACGATTGCTCAGATAGATGGTGTCCATTTCTTCAAAAGTACTATTGTCAATCACTGCAGATACAAAAGCAGTCAGTAACTTCTTGGACATAGATCTTCCTTTCTTTTGCTAGTAAAGAGAGTGGGACAGAAATCGGTAATTCGTTAGAATTCGATTTCGTCGTCCCACCTCCGCACAGTTGATTAGGGCTGTAAAAGCTGATGAAATCAGCGTAATAGAGCCCACTCAACCACTGCGTCTTGCTCGACAATCCAAAGACAATTGAGAGGCTAGGACTTTTGTCCCAGACCCAAGTTTCTTTTCTGTGAATTAGTCCAGCACTCGGCTTCCGCCAGCTACTTCTGCAATGTAAAAGCTAGGGGCATAGCCGACAACTTCTTGATACTTGCGGCCGACATTTTCTTTGAAAGATTCCACCGCATCCTTAGCAACTAAAGCAATGGCGCAGCCACCGAAGCCTGCTCCAGTCATACGAGCCCCCAGAACACCTTCTTGCTCCCAGGCTGTGTGAACCAAGGTGTCCAGCTCTAGACCAGTCACTTCATAGTCATGCTCTAAAGAAACATGGGACGCATTCATGAGACGGCCGAATTTGTCAAGATCGCCTGCCTGCAAAGCTGCCCGCGCTTGCAAAGTCCGTTGATTTTCCAAAACAGCATGGCGAGCCCGTTTGAGACGATTTTCGTCCTCTATCAGATAGCTATACTCATCAAAGGCCCACTCGTCCAACTCACCCAAGGTAGCGATAGACAGCTTGCGATTGAGCTCTTCAACAGCTTTTTCGCACTCCGCCCGACGCTCATTGTATTTAGAGTCAGCTAACTCACGACGCTTGTTGGTATTCATAATCACTACGACATTATCCTTAAGATCAAGCGGCACCAAATCATATTCGAGAGTATTGGTGTCTAAGTAAATAGCCCGCTGGTCAGCACCCATTCCGATAGCAAACTGGTCCATAATGCCAGAATTAACCCCGATAAACTCATTTTCAGTTAATTTACCGATTTTCACTAGGTCCAAACGTTCCAACTGCAAATCAAAGAGTTTCTCAGCAATGACACCCGTCAAAAGCTCTAGCGATGCAGAAGATGATAAGCCAGAACCATTTGGAATATTTCCATAAACATAGACATCCATACCTCGGTCAATTGTATGGCCTGCCTCCTGCAGAAAATGCAGAACTCCTTTCGGATAGTTGGTCCAGTTATGCTCAGGCTCAAAGTGCAGGTTTTCCAGCGACACTTCAATAATCCCTTTTTCTTCAAAATTCCCTGAGAAGAATCTCAAGAGCTGATCGTCCCGCTTGCGAGCCGCTCCATAAGTTCCTAGAGAAATCGCAGCAGGAAAAACATGGCCGCCGTTATAGTCCGTATGCTCACCAATCAGATTGATCCGACCGGGTGAAAAGAAAGTGTGGTCCGCTTCTACTCCAAAAACCTTGGCAAAATCTGCGCGGACTTGCTCCGCTGAAATTAGGTTTGACATAAGCTAAACTCCTTTAAAATGAATGATCGACATTGTAATCGTTTTCTTATATTTATTATAACTGTTTCCGAGTAAAACTTCAATAAATTTAGTAAAATTTTACTTAACAAAATGTTTACTAAATTCTTCTTTGTTATTTACTAATTTTTAAGTTATAATTTATGTAGACAGTAAATTGAAAAGGATCAAATCAAATGGCTACTATCAAAGATATCGCTCAGGCTGCTGGTGTTTCTCCCGCAACTGTTTCGCGGGTTTTGAATTATGACAAGTCCATGTCTGTCAGCGATGAGACGCGTAGGAAGATTTTCGATATCGCTGAACAGCTCAACTACAAAAAAAGCAACAGACAGAAAAAGACTTTGCCTCAGACCCACCGCATTGCCATCGTTGAATGGTACACTGAGCTGGAAGAGCTGGATGATCTTTACTACTACTCCATCCGCTTAGGCATTGAAAAGAAAGCCCAGAAACTGGGCTATGATATCGTGCGTATTTTCAACAACGACTCTCTAAACCAGCTAGAACAGATTGACGGCATCATTGCCATCGGAAAATTTAGCAGCAAGCAAGTCAAGGAGCTGGAGCAATACAGCCCTGCCCTAGTTTTCGTGGATAGCGATACTCTCGACCAAGGCCACAGCTGTGTGACAACGGACTTTGAGCATGCCGTTACTCATGTTCTTGACCATTTTCTTCAGCAGGGCATTCAAGAAATCGCTATGATTGCTGGACGCGAAGAGACTACAGACGGAACGACAAGTCTTGACGATCCGCGCTTGGCCTGCTTCTGCCGTTACCTTAGTGACAAAGGCCTTTATCAGCCGACTTATGTCAAGACAGGCAAGTTCTCCTCAGAGTCGGGCTACCAGCTGATGAAAGACATGATTGACGAACAAAAAGAACAGATGCCCAAAGCATTTTTCATAGCCAGCGATGCTCTGGCTGTCGGTGCCCTCCGTGCTCTTCAGGAAGCGGGAATAGCTGTTCCCCAAGATGTCCAGATTATTTCCTTTAATGATACATCCATCGCCAAATACGTCTATCCGCCTCTCAGCACTGTGACAGTCTTTACAGAGGAAATGGGCAAGCAAGCTCTGCAGATGCTGGACCAGTTGATCAAAATAGACGAAAGCCCCATCCCTTATATGATCAAGCTCTCAACCAAGCTGACACTAAGAGAAAGCAGCCTTTAAGCTAGAAAGACCACCTATGAAAACCTACGAAAAAATCTTTGACATCCTCAGTCAGGCTGACGACTATGTCAACGGCGAAAAAATAGCCCAAGAATTGGGCATTTCACGAACTTCCATTTGGAAAGCCATCCAAAAACTGGAAAAAGAAGGTATTCAAATTGAATCCGTCAAGAACCGGGGCTATCGATTGACAACTGGTGACTTGCTGATTCCTGATTGGATTGAGGAACACTCACCTGTTCAGGTCTCCTTTAATCCTGACTGCCTGTCCACTCAGATGGACGCCAAGGCTGGCATGGAGGCCGGACGCCCGGCCAACACTCTTTATCTGGCCGCTGCCCAATCTGCTGGCCGTGGCCGTTTCGATCGTGCCTTCTTCTGCCCCAGCCAGGGCGGCTTTTACATGTCTCTCCACCTCAAGCCCAACCTCCCCTTCGACCAGCTCCCCTCCTATACAATCTTGACCGCAGGAGCTATCTATAAGGCAGTAAAAAATCTAACCCTTATGGAGGTTGATATCAAGTGGGTCAATGACATTTACTATCGAAACAAGAAAATTTCCGGCATCCTGACCGAGGCTACAACTTCTATTGAGACAGGGCTCGTCACTGATGTTATCATCGGTGTTGGCTTTAATTTTTTCATTAAAGACTTTCCAGCTGAGATTAAAGAAAAAGCTGGCTCCCTCTTTGAAGAGAAACCAGCCATTAGTCGCAATGAGCTCATTGCCGAGATTTGGAAATGCTTCTACGAAAGTGACCCAGAAGAGCTCATCTATCTCTACAAGCAGCAATCCTTGGTGCTGGGACGACAAGTGACCTTTAGCCAAAAAGGCGCAGACTACCAGGGTTTGGTCAAAGATATCTCAGACAGCGGGCAACTCTTAGTCCAGCTGACTGATGGTCAGGAAATCTGGCTCAACAGTGGCGAAGTCTCACTGACCAGTTGGTAATCAAAAATTTCATTTCAAAAGGACTGAGTCTCATAGCTCAGTCCTGTTTTCATTATTTCGGTCCTAAATGTTTATCGATTTCATCCACAATCCGCCCCATGACATAGGAAATCTGCAGATTGCGCAGCACTAAAACTGCCCAGAAAGCAGCCATAAAATAGCGCCCCGCCATGATAGATTCATTGAAAAAATAGGTTTCTAAGGCCGTAAAAACAGCCATTACAATAAATTGTCGTCTGTTCATAGTTTTATTATAACACGAAAGCCTAGAAAAATCTTTTTTAATCCTCTTGAATGGTAATTTTTTCTGCTAAAAAGTCAAATCCCTCCGGAATCAGGCTTTCCTCTTCCTTCTCTTCAGCCTCTGTCTTGCCATTGCGGCTGCGAGCTGAAAAGTCCGCCCGAATCTTGGTCCACTCTTCCAAGGAAATAGCCAAAATCTCTGGTGAAAAGCCTGCTGCATTGCTGAGGATATTGCCAAACATGGTATTGAGATTGTCCCGCTTCATGGTCTGCTCAGCGTTGAAATTAGACTCAAAAGCTAAGATAGCATGACTTTCATTGGCCGCCACCGGCTGCGAGCCTGCCAGCAAGGCCTTATCAGCTCCAGCCAGACTTTCGATAATCTCACCCCAAGCATTCTGCAGCTTTGTTAGGTTACTACGAGCCAGACTAGGATTCTCAACAGCCTCTTCTAGGATGGCATTGACCTTATTGCGGTCTGCTCGGTAGCCCTTAGACTTCTGCGGTCGAATATCCGAAGTTTTGACAGCTGCTGCAGGTTTCCCATTGCCATTAGCCAGCTGCTGTTTAAGACTATCTATCTCTTGTCTCAGACCCTTGAGCTCATCAGCTAGATTATCTGGAATGACTGCCGCTGCAGGAAGACTGCTGGTCTCTGCCAGTCGAATGGTCATCATTTCTGTATAAATCTTGGGCTGCAGGCTGTTCTTGATGTCTGCCAAACTCTTGGTCGCCATATCTATCATGGCAAAGAGAGTGTCCTGCGGTGTCTTGAGGTTTTCCAGAAAGAGCTCACTAGCATGATGGTTCTCCCCGCCAGTTTTGACAATAATCAAGTCACGCAGGTATTGCAGGAGGTCCGTCACAAAACGAGCCATGTTTTTACCGCTGTCAAAAATCAGATTGAGATTATCCAAGGCTGCTACTGCATCATGAGAAATCAAGGCTGCTACATAGGCATCCAAGGCTCCTAAGCTGATGGATCCAGTGATTTCTTCAGCTATGTATGTAGTTAAACGATTTTCCTGAGTCAAGCTAAGAGCCTGATCGAGGATAGACAAGGCATCCCGCATACCGCCCTCAGCTCGACGGGCAATAATCTGCACACCTTCTTGCTCAAAATTAATACCTTCCTGCTCCAAAATCCACTCAATATGACCAATAATGTCCTGCGTCTTGATAGACTTAAACTCAAAACGCTGGACGCGGGAAAGAATGGTCGCTGGAATCTTATGCAGCTCTGTCGTCGCTAGGATAAAGACCACATTTTCCGTTGGCTCTTCCAAGGTCTTGAGCAAGGCGTTAAAGGCCCCAGTCGAGAGCATGTGGACCTCGTCAATGATATAGACCTTATGCTTAGCTAGACTGGGTGCATAGGTAGACTTGTCCCGAATGTCACGAATCTCATCTACTCCATTATTAGAAGCAGCGTCGATTTCGATGACATCTTCAAGGCTCCCCTCAGTAATAGCCTGGCAGATATAGCAGTCATTGCAGGGCTCACCGTCCTTTTGATTCGGACAGTTCATAGCCTTAGCAAAAATCTTGGCAACACTGGTCTTCCCTGTTCCACGAGGGCCAGAAAAGAGATAGGCATGGCTTATTTTCCCTTGCTCCACAGCCTGCCGCAGGGTGGTGGCCACTACTTGCTGACCCACCAGCTGACCAAATGTCTGACTGCGGTACTTCCGATATAAAGCTTGATACATTAGGCTTTTTCTCCAAACATTTCAAAATTCCAAGTAGTTTTTTCAAGCAAAATCTGGACAAACTTTTCCAGATATTCCTGATCTACCTTATCATAATCACCCGTTAAGGCTGAATCCAAATCCAGCACTCCCAGAAGACGACCGTCTTTTTCCATGGGCACCACAATCTCGCTCTTAGCCCTGCTATCACAGGAGATATAGTTAGCATGCTGGGTCACATCATCTACGATAATCGTCTCTTCTTTCTCCGCAGATTCCCCACAGACACCCTTGCCCAGCGTAATATGGACACAGGAAACACCACCCTGAAAAGGCCCCAAAATCAGCTCGCTCCCATCAAAAAGATAGAAACCAGTAAAAACCGAATGAGGCAAGGCTTGATTGAGCAAGGCGCTAGCATTGGAAAGATTAGCCAAAGCATTGGTCTCACCCTCTAACAAGGCTTCCAGCTGAGCCAGTAAAAGTTGATAACTTGAAATTTTTTCTTTTGTATTCATAGAGTCTATTATATCAAAAAGCCGGTCTTTCAACCAAGCTTTTCTTTAATTTTGTTATCCAAAAATTCATCAATCAGTCTATTTACAATATCGGGTTGGTCGGTATTAGAATTATGTCCCGCCTTATCAATCCATTGAACAGACTTCCCAGTATTTCTTTCATAGGCCTTCAAATATCGTATACAAGACCCTGCACGATCTTCTTTTCCACATATAACCAATTGTGGACATTTTACTTCATAAGAAAGTTTCTTCTCTACTGCTTCTGAAAATATCTTATATCCGTATCCCGCAAGACGAGCATACCTTTCTTGATCACCATCATAAACCATCATCATATCATACATAAGTTTTCTTCCATAGTCTGTTGTTGATACGCTTTTAGGGCCTGATTTCAAAAGAGATTTCCATCGATAGATTCTATAAATTGCTTCCATATTTTTTAAGAGCCACAACTCTATAGCTGTATAATAGTTCCTTTGCAGAGAAGGTGAATCAATCGTAACAAGGCCTTTTAATTTCTCAGGAAAAAGTTGATCATAAACCTGTCCTACATATCCTCCCATTGACTGACCAATTACTATTGGATTTTCTATTCTCTCTTTGATAAATATTTCATCCAGCCAAGTTGCTAAATCAAATAAAGTAAAATCGAGACGAAATGGATAAGATGAAGCGTGTCCAGGTGCGTCCCAAACCAAGACTCTATATGTATCTTTAAAATATTCTATTTGTTTTTCAAATAACCTATGATCAGCAGTTAGCCCTGGTAAAAAGATAAGAGTACTTTGGGATGATTCAACAGCATCATTTGTCCAATAATGAATTATTCCACTTGGTGTTTCATATATTTTTTCAATCAAAGTTCAATCCCCGCATTCTAATTTGTTTAATCTAGTTTATCGCAATTTCACTCATTCCTTTTATTATAGTTTCTCAAGTAGGTTCACTAGAACATATATTCTGATTACTTATCCTCCAAAACCTTCACTTCTTCACCCTCCACAAGCACAGCTTGGCGATTATTGAGGGAAAGCAGATTCAGCTGGTCGCTGTATGTATCCAGAGTGTCCTGAGCACTTTCGACAAAGGGTTCTTCGCTAACATGAGGCAGGACATAAAAATCCACCTCGTTTAGCGCCCCTGTATCGTTCAGTTCTGCTGCAACCGACTTATCGTCCATGAGCTTATTGTAGTCAATGTCCTTAGCTGTGATGATAGCACCAGCAGATTCGCTCACATAAACCATGCCATCCGCAATCTGCTCTTTTATCAAGGACAGAAGTTGCTTTTTCTTAAGTTCTTGCAAAAGGTAAAAGGTATTGCCGCCAGAGACATAGAGGAGTTTGCTTTGGAAAATTTTGGCCTGAGCTGTTTCTCTATCACAAGCCGAAATATCCAAGACCTCTACTTGAAATCCCAAATCTGCAAAAATCTGCAGGGCTTCGTCAATATAACCTCTGTACTCTTCTACATTTCCAGCTGTCGGGATAAAAAGCACATGTTTGCCCAATTGCTTTTCAGACGCATATTGTCTGAACAAATCCTTGACTCCCGCAAAATATGAACATAAAAATAATTGTTTCATAGGATACCTCCTTATTTTTTCATGATTTTATAAAGAATCCATTGGCCCTTTCTTTGACTATCAATAAGATATAAATCCAAGTTAGACAAATAATGTTCCAGTTTTTCTTGCTTTGTAAAGTCTGCTAGGTAATAAGCTAATTTGCTCCATTCACATGCCAGTAAGATGATTCCATCTGGCTTAAGTATCCGCTTAAGTTCTAGGAACGCTTGAGTTAGATTTGACCAATGAAAATGAGTCTGAAAGGCTGTAATCAAATCAAATTCCTCAACAGGAAGATCTGTTTTCTCAACATTTTTCACCTCGAAAGATAGACCAGGCTCAGCCAATCTTTCAGCTGCTCTGATGGCAGTATAAGAAATATCAATCCCCAACACTTGGCTATTAGGAAAGTGCTTTTTCAAATATTTCGAGGATGCTCCATTTCCAACTCCAACATCCAAAATAGCATGAAATCGCTTCTTACGATCCAGCTGACTGACCGCCCAAACAACCATGGGCATATAAACACGATTCCATAATTCCATCATCCATAGCCCTATAAAGCCAGACGGTCTCTTTGATTGGTACATTAAGTAAAGAAAAGCAAGAATAATCAGAAGGCCAATCATTGCTAGATAAATCATCTATCTTCCCCCTCATATCTTCTGCCATAAAGCTTTTTAGCTTTCTCTGTATAGTTCTTGATAAAATCCGTTTTCGCCTCTGTATAGGCATCACGATTGTGCTCATATTGCTTCCACAAGGATAGCTTGAGCTTTTCATAGTCTTCGGCTACAGCAGGGTGCTCCTGTAAATAGTCTCTAAAGTAAAGTTCATCATGATCGCCTTCATAGCGCAAATGCAGATGGAAAACCCGCTCCGCAAAACCACTCGGTGTGTAGCCTTTATTAAATGACATCCGCCCTTGGCTTTCTGACATGAGCAGATAACCATTTTGCAGCAGCAAGTCTCTCGTTACCGCCATATCTGTTTCTTTAGGAATTTCCAGCAAGATATCCACTATAGGCTTGGCCCAGATGGTCTCTACCGATGTCGACCCAATATGACTAATCCGAACCAGCTGATTTGCAGACAAAAAACTCAAAAGCTGAAGCCGTTCCTCCTCATACCAGTCTTTCCACTCAGCCTGATGCTCTCTTAAAAAAATCGGAAAAAGCTGCCATAGCTCCTCCAGTGACATTTCCTCTAAAGATGGACTCATAAGTACCTCCTTAGGTAATATATACAAGCGTTTTCTCTAGTTATGATTATAGAAAAAATACACATCCTAGTCAAACCTTGCACTTATTGAACAGATATTTATTTTTGTAATATTTTTGAAAAGTTTTAGTTGTCAAACAATCTATTTTTTAGTAGAATGATGTCGGAGATATATTATTTAAAAGGAGTTCTTTATGAAAAAGTTTAGGTTTGGCACTTGGCTTGTCCTGTCAGCCGGCTCTTTGTTGTTACTTTCACAGGATCTTCCTGCAGAAAATGTTGCTGCTAATCAGAAGAACCAGATTAAGGTCCAGCTGCTTAACCATAGCGATGAAACAGCTATCGGCACTCTGGAGTTGAATGGGGAGTATCAGCTAAAGCTTGGGAAAAAGGACAAGTACGGTCGGGCTACCGCTGCTCATGTACAAATGCAGGAGCAACACAAAGCCAAAAAGAAAAAGGAGACCAAGGTCACTTACAATCCCATCGGTTGGCACAATTACAAATTTTACTACGGAAATGGAGATGATCGGGCTTGGCTCATGAATCGAGCTCATCTGATTGGCTTCACTTTTAGTGGCCTCAATAACGAAGGGAAAAACCTCGTTCCGATGACCGCTTGGCTCAACTCTGGCAGTTTCCAAGGACTGGATGACAATAACCCAGATAGCATGCTCTATTATGAACATCGCTTGGAGCGCTGGTTAGAGGAAAATCCGGATTACTGGCTGGATTACAAGGTTACTCCGATTTACACGGACAATGAGCTTCTTCCTCGCAAGATTGAGCTCCAGTATGTCGGGCTTGACGCAGAAGGCAATGTTGTCAGCATTCAGCTAGGGGGCAAGGAAACAATAGACGAGGACGGAATGTCTCATGTCCTCTTGGACAATGTTTCTCCAAATGCAGAGATTGACTACCAAACAGGCACTGCTGTCAATACCATGATTGAGTAGAATTATAGATAAGAACACAAAAACAGACCATCGCTATGATGATCTGTTTTTTATTTATTTTTACCAATACAGACAGCCGTAAACCAGCAAGACTGCAATCATACTGAAAAGCGAGCCAATCAGGTAGTATTCAGCAAAGGACTGACTTTCTGAAATCTTATTATAGCGGGCGATAGACTTAGCTGTAAAAACTAACCCAATTGCAGTAAACTGCCCGAAAATAAGAGAAAGTCCCATAATCAAGCGCTCTAATACCCCAATCATGGCACCAGCCCCCGCAATAGTCTCCCCACTGTCTTCTCCTGCCTGATACTTGCTGAAGAAGAGTTTAAAGAGGATATTAACCGGCTTACCAGTCAGGGCGAAGAAAAAGAGAGCCTGCAGCATAAGGTAGCGCTCAGAAAGCCAATTAGGAACTGGAATTTGCTGCCGCACTAAGAGAAAATAAAGAGCAAAAATGCTAATCAGATGCAAGACCTGATCCAGTGTAAAGGCAAACTTTTGAGCATGATGGCGGACAATCGATGAATTCAACCTATTCTTCAAGAAATCAATAAGCGCATGGCTGAGCCAGACCAAGGCGAAATATAGCAGATAATTAGGTAAGATGAGCCCCAAGAGCAACAGAGGCAAGAGAACAATTCCCAAGTGGAGAATCAAAAAATTTAACCGACGGCTTTTAAGGTCGGCCATTTTCTGACTTTGAAGCTGAAAATCAGCTAGTACATGAGCCAGCAAAGTCAATACGAGAATCGGATTCTGCATGAAAAATTCTGAAAATCCCATAAAATTTGTCATTCTTCAGCCTCCTTTGCTGCCTGTAGAATCATTCTCATAGCTAAACGGCGATTTCTCAGATAGATCTTCAGACCAGACGACTTGAGCCGCTTACTAAGCGCACTGGGACTAATCTGCAGCAGCTCTGCTATTTCCCCATGAGAAAAATTCTCGTCATAGATATATTCCTTGAGCATCTGCTCCAGAACCTCTCTCTGACTGTTATTCCACTTGCTCTGAATAAATGAAGTAGCTGCCAGCACCGTATTGACCGCCTGACTGAGCTCTTCATCTCCCAAGGATACAGCTATACGGCTGCTGCCGTAGTCGTTCTTCTCATGAATAGCCTCAATGGCTGCGCGCGCCCTCCAGTAGGCCGGACCGTCCGCACCAATACTCTGCTCCCGATTGATATCCGTCACAATCTCCCCCAGACCAAGTCCAAAGCGAATCGGATGAGGAAAGCCCAAGGCAATCTGATCAAGGAGCTGCATGATCTCTGGATTAGGCCGCAGCAAAGCCTGAAACTCATCTCCAGTCGTTACCGTGAAAGGTGACACCAGATAATCCTGATAATCCTGATTTAGCACCGCCATCATGTCCTGCAGGTCTTTCTGGGCCTGCTTGCGATTTTTCAGCTGTTTGGATTCAATTAAATCTCCAATAAGAGCAATATAAAGCATACCAAACCTCCTTTAAGTCCATTATAAAGGAAAATTTTAAAATTGTCTATTTAAACGGCAACATTTTATAATATCCATTGTAAAGGAAAGACTATTTTTTCTTTTTAGGTACTGGTAAGGCAGGGTAGGCTGCTTCAATCAGATTACAGAGAAAGGCAGCATCTTCTACTTCTTCTATACGAAGCATCGACTTTGCACCTGGATAAGGGGTCTCATAAACCGGATTTTCACAAAAATCCAGGACTGGCTGGACCGG
This sequence comes from Streptococcus sp. 27098_8_134, assembly GCF_041431675.1. NCBI lineage: Bacteria > Bacillati > Bacillota > Bacilli > Lactobacillales > Streptococcaceae > Streptococcus > Streptococcus sp. 27098_8_134. The sequence goes on from NZ_JAPVYD010000001.1 coordinate 27,638, forward strand.
CTTGAGCAGCAAGCGATTGTCATAAATCCCGCCAAATAAGCGCCCCCGATAATAGAGCAAATACTCTTCCATCATCTTGCGAAAGCTAATTTCTTGGCCTAAGCCCTGCAGCTGCTTCAGGATAAAATCTAAATATTCTTGACTAGATGACATTGAAACCCCTCCATGAATTGATACTTTATTATACCAAAAATGGATGAAGATTTCCTGACTAAGAGATAAACACAGCTTCTTCAATCCGTAGTCTGTCTATCCTCAAGTAAGCAAAAAAGCTAGAACTTACAAGTCTAACTCTTTTACTTATTATTTTTTTAAAAGTCCTTCCTTGACCAGATAGTCACGCGCAACAGCTTCCGCTTTTTTACCTTCGATGCCAACTTGATAATTCATCTGGCTCATCTGACTTTCCGTAATTTTGCCAGCCAGCTTATTGAGAACACCTTCCAATTCAGGGTGTTTTTCTAACAATTCAGCCTTAAGGAGAGGTGCCCCTTGATAAGGAGGGAAAAGATGTTTATCGTCTTCTAAAACTTGTAAATCATAACGCGCAAGTTCTGCGTCAGTCGAATAGGCATCCGTGATTTGAATATCACCCGACTGGATAGCTTGGTAGCGAAGGGCTGGTTCCATGGTTGACACATTGAGATTCAGTCCATAGACAGATTGAAGTCCCTTGTTCCCATCTTCACGGTCGTTAAATTCCAAGGTAAACCCCGCCTTGAGCTTATCTTGGACTGCTTTAAGATCAGAGATGGTTTTAAGATTGTATTCTTTGGCGACACTCTTAGGTACTGCGATGGCATATGTATTTTGATAAGCCATGTGATTGAGCAAGACTAGATTGTCTTGTTTTTTGATTCCATCACGCGCTGCTTCAAAAACTTCTTCAGCATCATTACTGACCTTTGGAGCAGGCTGCAAGAGAGTTCCAGTAATCGTACCGGTAAACTCAGGATAGATATCAATATCGCCTTTCTTTAAAGCTTGATAAAGGAAGTCTGTCTTCCCAAAATTAGGCTTGACTGTCACAGTCATATCCGTATTTTCCTCGATGAGGAGTTTATACATATTCATGAGAATTTCTGGTTCTGGACCTAATTTTCCAGCTATAACCAGATGATCCTTCTCCTGCTTGGGAATCAGACTCGGCGAGTAAGAAGCGCCGAGGCCGAGGATTAAGACCGCAAAAGCTGTAAATACAGTCCGAAGCTTAGCCTTTTCCATCCATTTAAGGAGACTGTTGAAAAGAATAGCCAAAACTGCGGATGAAATTGCTCCAATCAAGATCAGACTGGCATTGCGACGGTCAATTCCTAGAAGGATAAAAGAACCTAATCCACCAGCTCCAACAAGGGCTGCTAGAGTTGCTGTCCCGATAATCATTACCGTTGCCGTCCGAATTCCAGAAACGATGACGGGCATTGCTAGAGGCAGTTCAAACTTCTTGAGTCGCTCCCACTTGGTCATCCCAAAGGCGATTCCGGCTTCCTCTAAACTAGGATCAATCCCATTCAAAGCAGTAACAGTATTTTCTAAAATCGGGAAAATAGCGTAAATCACCAGAGCAGTCAATGCCGGCAGTGTGCCAATCCCCATGAGGGGGATAAAGAGCCCCAGCAAGGCCATTGAAGGAATGGTTTGAAAGATTCCTGCAATTTGCAACACCCAATTGGCTGTCTTTTTGTGACTATGAAGATAGATAGCGAGCGGAATGATCAAGAAGATTGCCACTAATAAGGTCAGAAGAGACAGCTGGAGATGTTGCCCTAAGGCTGCCAACCATTCGCCAAAGCGCTCCTGAAAGGTAGAAAACAAATTAGCCATGTTGAACACCTCCAAATAAATCTGCTACGAAGCTGGTCGCAGGTGCAGATAAGATTTCCTCAGGTGTTGCCACTTGACGAATCTCCCCGTCCTGCAGAACAGCAATCCGATTCCCCAACTTTAAAGCCTCATCCGTGTCATGGGTCACAAAGATTGTTGTCATCCCAAACTGGTCATGGATACTCTTGGTCAAGCTCTGCAATTGCTTACGAGAGATAGCATCAAGAGCTGAAAAAGGCTCGTCCATCAGCAGGATTTTGGGTTGGGCGATAATGGCACGGACAATGCCCACCCGCTGCTGCTCACCACCAGACAGCTCACTCGGCATACGCTGAGCATAGTCTTCAGCAGGCAAGCCTACTAGCTCTAGCAATTCATCAGTCTTCTGCTCAATATCCGCCTTACTCCAACCTTTCATCTCAGGAATGAGAGCAATATTTTCCGCAACCGTTAGATTGGGAAAGAGGGCAATCGCTTGTAAAACATAGCCTGTGGAAAGGCGGAGTTCACGCTCATCATAGTCCTTGATCCTCTTATCATCCATATAGATATTACCATCTGTTGGCTCTAAGAGACGGTTGATCATCTTAATCATGGTCGTCTTACCAGATCCAGAAGGACCCACTAAAACCATGAACTCTCCATCCTCAATCCGTAAGTTGACATCTCTCAAGACATCCTTTTCTGTATAGCGTAGCGCTACATTTTTATATTCAATCATTCTTTGTCCTCATTTAAAACTTCCCTCGATTGGTCAAGTCTTCTACCTTAGGCATGACTTCTTTATTGTCCCAATGCTCTACAATCAATCCATTCTCTAAACGGAAGATGTCATACTGGGCATAAGCCACCCCATCTATCTGAGCCTGCCCATAGCTAACCACATAGTTTCCTTGTCCCAAAAGCTGGAAAACAAAGTCAAAAGCAACTCCATGCTCAGCTACATAGTCTTTATAAGCCTGACTTCCTTGGCCAATCTCGTGATTATGCTGAATCAAATCTTCTGCCACATAATCACTCCACTGCTCTAGCTCCCCATTTTGGAAAATTTCTGTCAAGAAACGACGAACGGTTTTTTTATTTGCTACTGTCTTGTCCAAATCCGTGATTTCAAAATCTCCAAAGATCTGGTCTAACTGTCCATTTTCTGGAGCGCGATAGTAGTCAATCACATCCCAATGCTCCACGATGCGACCATTCTCATCAGAACGGAAAGTATCCGTCGTCACCCATTGAGCTTCCCCGCCATTGAGATATTGATGGACATGGACAAAGACTAGATTACCATCCTCAATGGTGCGAACAATCTTCATCTCACGCTCGGGATGGCGCTCAAAGAAATTTGCAAAGAAAGCCGCAAACCCTTCTTTCCCATCTGGCACACCTGTCGAGTGTTGAATGTAGGTATCCCCTACAGACTGAGTTTGAGCCTCGGCAACACGCCCATCTTGAATGGCATGAATGTATAAATTTTGTGCATTTTCAACTTGTTTTGACATGATTTATGCCTCTTTTTCTTTTAAATTTGCTAAGATGCGTTCCTGATAACTTTCAAACTGGCGAATTTCATCCTCTGAGAAACCTTTATAAAAAATAGCATCCAATTTTTGACTGACGCGATGGCCAACTTCTTTCTGGGACCAACCTTGCTCCGTCAACTTGACATATTTTTTTCGCTTGTCTAAACCACACTGACTAAAGGTCACCAAACCCTGTTCTTCCAGCTTTTTCAGCATAGTCGTCAGCGTATTATTGGCCAATCCTGTCGCCAGTGCAATATCTGTCGCCGTAGCGCAACCCGTTTCACTATTCCATAAAACTGTGAGAATCTTGCCCTGTTCACTGCGATAAAGAGCTTCAGGATCCTGATTCAGTAACTTTTGAAAAATCCGCCCATTCAACAAACGAATATGATAGGCCACCAAATGACTGTCTTTCATACTCCCTCCAATTTATTTCTATATCGAATCGATTTTCCTTAATTGTAACATCTAGAATTACATCTGTCAAGAATTTTGTTCTATTTGGAAATAATTTTAAACTGAATAAAGATTTTAAACTAAAAACTCCAAACAAAAAACTCAGTGTAAAGAGGAAATCCCCCTCTCGCACTGAGCTTCTTTTTGTCTTAGTAATATTCACCCTGACGGTAATCCCATGAGTTGAAAGTATCGGACAGGTGCATCATGATTTTGTCAATGTCCAAGCCTTTGCGGATGACCACTGGTGCTGGTGAGATGGAACGTTGCCCACCTTGTTCTGGAATCAGTTTTCCATCCTTGTCCACCATAGAGACCATAACGCCTTGCTCATAGCGAGTTTCAATGGTCTTGTCTGGCTGGATAGAGGCTACATAATCATCTGCTTCAATGACGAGGTCAACAGCATTTTCGATGCGCTCGCCAATTCCTTCAACCTTGCCGCGGTTTCCTTTACCAGATGGGTTAGCTGAGGATGCATAAACCATCTTGCCTTCTTCCCAAAGCTTAGCTGCCAGCTGCTCGCCCGCCTTACCAAACTTAATAACAAAACAGCTAGTGCCACGAACATCTGTCATCAGCTCTTCCCGACCGTCGCCAAATGCCTTGAGCTTTTCAAAAGCTTCTGGCTTCCATGGTAGGATACAGCCCAAGAGGATGTCTTCATCCCAATGCTTTTGATAAAAAGCTTCAATTTCCGGATTCAGCTGAGCCAAAGCACGGAGCTCATCCATACTACCACAGAGGACAACACCTGGCTTATTACGGTTACGAGACTTAGCTTCGAACTTACGCTCCAAGCCAGCTTTATCGCTTGTCATGATGATGTAACCCACCTTGGTAGGGCAAACGATACAGCCACCATCACCTTTCAAGATGTCATAACCTTCTTGTGAAAGCTGTCCGTTCCATTGAATGTGTTTTGTCATAAGTTTCTTCCTTTTCTATTAAATTAAGATTTATTTTACCATATATTTTTATCGGAGACAAGGTTTTTTCAGAATTTTCTCAATATAGCAAAAATATGGTTACTGCCAATAAGATGGACGATTTTTTTCATATTCTGTAATCAAATCCTCATACTGCAGCGTAATGCCGATGTCATCCAGTCCGTTGAGAAGCTTGTGCTTCCATTCACCATCAATGTCAAAGGAGAATTCCCCCACCGGCGAAAAAATCTTCTGCTGCTCCAAATCCACCGTCACTTGATCCGTCGGCTTCAGATTAGCCAATGCTTGCCGGACTTCCAGTGGCTGGACGATAGGCAGCATACCGTTGTTAAGCTCGTTGTTGTAGTGAATATCCCCGAAAGATCCGGCAATGACTACCTTAAAGCCATAGTCAGCCAAGGCCCAGGCAGCGTGCTCCCGAGAGGAACCCGCTCCGAAATTGTCCCCTGTAATCAGAATAGTCGCCTTGCGATACTCCGGTCTGTTAAAGACGAAATCAGGATCTTCGGTGTACTGATTGTCCAGATAGCGCCAAGCGTACATGAGGTACTTACCAAAGCCTTTTTTATCAATCAACTTGAGAAACTGCTTGGGCAAAATTTGGTCCGTGTCAATATTATCGTTCATGAGAGGAACCGTTGTCCCCGTGTAGATTGTAAATTTTTCCATAAACCTTCCTTACTGGACCTCCGGTAGCTGACGGACGTCTACAAATCGCCCAGCAATGGCTGCCGCTGCGGCCATAGCAGGACTGCAAAGATGGGTCTTTGCTCCAAATCCCTGCCGATCCTCAAAGTTCCGATTACTGGTCGAGGCACAGTGAACTCCGTCTGGCACCTTGTCGGGATTCATCCCCAGGCACATGGAACAACCCGGATCGCGCCACTCAAAGCCTGCATCCATGAAAATTTTATCCAGTCCCATCTTTTCAGCAGCCCGCTTGACCGGACGAGAGCCTGGTACGACGATAGCTGTCAGATTGGGAGCAATGTGCTTACCAGCGACAAACTTAGCTGCCAGCTGCAAGTCACTGAGCCTGGCATTGGTACAGGAGCCGATAAAGATATAACCTAGGTCAATATCTTCTGCTTTCTTACCTGGTGAGAGGTCCATGTAATTATAGGCCCGCTCATCGTTCATATCACGTATTTCTGGGAAAGCCGAGCCGAACTCTACTCCCATAGAAGGATTGGTTCCCCAAGTCACCATAGGTGCCAGCTCGGAGACATCAATCTCAATGACCTTATCATAGACGGCATCAGGATCACTGACTAGAGTCTTCCAATCGGCTACCGCCGCCTCAAAGTCCTTAGGAGCGCCCGGCCGGCCTTGAACGTAATCATAAGTCTTCTGGTCGGGGTTCATAATGCCCATCTTTGAGCCAAACTCTATGGACATATTGCAGATGGTCATGCGCTCTTCCATGGTCAGATGGTCAATCGCATCACCAGCATACTCGACCACATGACCGACACCTGCAGCCACACCATATCGGGCAATCAGTGCTAAGATAAAGTCTTTAGAATAGACACCTTTAGGTGGCACCCCAGTAAATTTGACCAACATTTTCTTGGGCTTGACCTGCCAAATGGTCTGCGTGGCAAAGACGTGCTCCACCTCCGAAGTACCGATTCCAAAAGCAATAGCTCCAAAAGCTCCGTGAGTGGCCGTGTGACTGTCACCGCAGACGATAAATTTGCCCGGCTGAGTCTTGCCCGTTTCCGGTCCAACCATATGGACAATCCCCTGCAGTTCCGATCCGTGAGCCGCGTGTTCAATGCCAAAATCCTTGACATTCTCAGAAAGTTTATCAATCTGTGCCTTGGAAATCACATCCCGAATATCATAGATATTGACCGTAGGAACATTATGGTCAAAGGTTCCAAAGGTCAAATCCGGCCGTCTAACCTTGCGCCCTGCATCTCGAAGACCTTGAAAAGCCTGAGGGCTGGTTACTTCATGAATATAATGCTGATCCACATACATAAGCTGGGGCTGGCCTTCTTCACCAGTTATCAGATGCCTTTCCCACAGCTTATCAAAAATCGATTTTCCAGCCATACTAGCTTCTCCATATGTAATATAAAATTCCGATTTCCACTATTATTCCGCAAATCCAAGCCAGCCAGAAATACCATTTTCTGGTCTTGTGGTGAAAGAGTCGACCGCCTAATAAAGCGCCCAAACCTCCGGCTGCCAATGCTGACAAGAGCAACGTCTTCTCTGGAATGCGGTAGTGATTTTTCTTAGCCTTTCGCTTATCCCAGCCATAAAGCAGGAAAACGACAAGGTTCCATAGCAGGCAAATACCTGTTAATATCCATTTCATAAGTTATTAATAATTGCCTCCGTCATTTGGGCTGTCCCTGCCTGACCGCCAAGATCTCGCGTTAAAATCCCTTGAGCCAAAGTCTTTTCAACCGCTGCTTCAATCGCTTCTGCAGCTTCTAACTCTGCAAAACTATCCCGCAGCATCATGGCTACAGAAAGTATCATGCTGATAGGGTTGGCAATACATTTCCCTGCAATATCTGGAGCAGAACCATGGATAGGCTCATACAGACTTGGTCCAGCAGCCGAATGACTAGCTGATGGCATAACTCCCAGCGTCCCTGATAAGACACTGGACTCGTCTGATAGAATATCCCCGAAGAGATTTTCTGTTACTACGACATCAAACTTAGCAGGATTGGTAATCATGAGCATCGCAGCGCTATCCACCAGCTGATGCTCCAAGGTCACATCTGGATAATCCTTGGCCACCTCATCTGCTACTCTGCGCCAGAGCTTGGATGTCGCTAGCACATTTTGCTTGTCAATACTGGTCACGCGCTTTCTGCGACCACGTGCAATGTCAAAGGCCTTACGGACAATCCGCTCCACCTCTTCATAGCTGTAGTCGTTGATATCCCGCGCAGATTTATCCTCTAAAATATGCTCACCAAAGTAAATCCCACCAGTCAGCTCACGCACGACCACGAAATCCACACCAGCAATTCTTTCAGCCTTCAAAGGCGACAAATGCTTCAGAGCATCGAAAATCTTAACTGGACGGATATTGGCATAGAGTTCAAGTTCCTTCCGCAGAGCAAGCAATCCTTGCTCTGGCCGAACTGGTGCATTATCATACTGGGGACTGCCGATAGCTGCTAGAAGAATAGCATCCGCCTTCTTGGCCGCTTCTAGAGTAGACTGAGGCAGAGGATGACCTTCCGCATCAATACCAGCACCCCCAAAAGCCTTCTTCGTGATATGATAAGTAAAACCGAACTTATCCGCAACAGCAGCCAGTACTTGGAGACCGGCTTGCATGATTTCTGGGCCAATTCCATCACCCGCCAGAGCTACAATTTCTTTTGTCATAGTCGCTTCCTTCTAATTATTTGCAGGCAGATCGCGGTAGGATACCTGGTGGCCGATTTCACCCGCATTTTCCTTTTGCACAAAGGTATTGGCATGGATATAGGCAATGGCGCTGGCCTTAAGAACATCAAAGTCAATACCAGAGGAGTTGAAAATTGTATCTGTATCCGTATTTTCAACAGCTACCAAAACACGAGCCTGAGAGTCAATACCGTCCGTTACTGCCTCGATATTATAAGATAAAAGCTGAACAGACTGGTTAAAGAATTGGTCAATGGCATTGAAGATGGCTTCGACGCTTCCCTTGCCTTCCGCCACACAGCTGACCGTCTCTCCGTCGCCATTAACCAGCTGCACATCAGCTGTGATGGTATGGTCGTCATTGGTCGTGAGCTGCAGATCATCAAAGTGGAAGCCTTCAGGATTTTCGACCGTCGTTCCAGCAATCAGAGCCCGAATATCAGCGTCCGTGACTTCATTTTTCTTATCAGCCAAGACCTTAAATTTAGCAAAGAGATCATTAATTTCAGATTCCGCAAAGTCCAGAGCTAGTTCTTTAAGTTTTTCGACAAAGGCATGGCGGCCAGACAGTTTACCAAGCGGCAGTGAATTGCTCTTGACTCCAACCAGCTCAGGTGTAATGATTTCATAGGTCAGTGGATTCTTAAGAACACCATCTTGATGGATACCGGACTCATGAGAGAAGGCATTGCCACCAACGACCGCCTTGTTCTTAGGCACTGGAATACCTGAGAAACGGGACACCAGCTCAGAAGTGTTAATAGTTTCATTAAGGACAATGTCTGTCTCAACCTGATAATAGTCCTGGCGAATCTCTAAGGCAACTGCTACTTCTTCCAATGCTACATTTCCAGCCCGCTCACCGATTCCATTGATAGTTCCCTGAACACGACCAGCACCGTGCTTGATAGCCGTCAAAGTATTGGCCGTTGCCATACCAAGGTCATCATGACAATGAACACCAAATACCACCTTATGATCAGAAGTCACATTTGCCACTAGGTAGTCGAAAATATTTGCAAACTCTTCTGGAGTAGTAAAGCCGACTGTGTCTGGAATATTGATATAAGTCGCACCTGCATCAACTGCTGTTTGTACCACCTGAAAGAGGAAATCCAGCTCTGTTCTTGTCGCATCCTCTGGTGAAAACTCGACTATCTCAAACTTGGAGCGCGCATAGGAGACATGCTCTTTCACAGCTTCTAAAATCTCTTCCTTGGACTTTTTCAGCTTGAACTCTCTGTGAATAGGACTGGTCGCAATGAAGACATGAATCTGTGGATGCTTGGCATCCTTGAGCGCTTCATAGCAGGCGTCAATATCGGACTTGACCGAACGCGCCAGCCCAGTAACAGAGGCTTTTGTGATGACTTTAGCAATCTCCTGCACTGCCGCAAAAGAATCTGGACTCGCAGCAGGGAAACCGGCTTCAATGACTGAAATCCCCCACTTCTCTAACTGCTTGGCAATAGCCACCTTCTCCTTGATAGAGAAATTCACTCCTGGTGTCTGCTCGCCATCTCGGAGGCTGGTATCAAAAAACTCAACTTTGCGTGTCATAGACAACTCCTTTTCTAAGATACATAGACCATTTAGGAAAAACTCTTCCCCAACTTCTAGGTCGTGTTCAATGACTGAGACAGTATGAGACAAATTGATTTCAGAAAAATCAAGATGTATTCCCACTCCCGTCGCTTCTTTAGAAACCATTTCTTCCTCATCAGAGTTTGAGGTAAGATAGGTGAAATAAAAAAACATCTCACTTGAGGAACAAGCGAGATGTTGATTTACTCCCGCTTGGTAAGCCAAACAGGACTAATGCTTTTGCACTAGCCCGAGTAACGCAACAACAAAGCAAAGTTTGAAGATTGGGTTGACTTCATGTTTGACTAACTCCTTTTTGAGATGGTTTCTTATTGTTTAGTATTTTAACACAGTATCATAAACCTGTCAAGAAAAAGTCGATATTTTCTGAAAATTTTTAATATGCTGGATTATTTTGGGGATTTAAAACTGTAAATACGAGAAAAAAGAAGTAAGGTAACTTTGCTTCTTCTATTTTTTCAGGAATCGTAACATGATTCATTCTACTTTCTTCATCTCCTCATATACTGAATTCCTCGGAAAAGGAGAAAGGCTGTTAGAATCAGGGAAACAAGCCAGATGGTCTTCAGGAGGTAAAATTGAATCAGATAGGTAGAGATGATGGCTCCGACTACAAAGCTTGCTAATAGGGCTATAAAGAAAAGGCCTTCTTTCAAATCTTTCCCTTTCTTGTTTCGAGCATAGTTGCCAAAAGCTACCATGGTTTTCTTAATATTCCCCGTCATAAAGGAATTGTTATAGACAATGCCATCCACCTCGCCAAAAGCTGTCGCGACCAGGCCCATGCAGAAAGCTAGTGGCGGCACGATATAAAGATGGGGTACATTTGCTGGCAAAAATCCTGCGACAGTTGTCGTCAATATCAAGGGAAAAACGCTGGACAGCCTGCGCCAAGAATGCTCAAAATGATGCTGAAAAACAGTCATCAAAAAAATCCCCAGCATAAAAGCCAACATAGTTGCCAATTTCACTTCGATTCCTCTTGTCTCTTGATTGATGAGTTCAACCGAAAGGAAAACGACATTTCCCGTCTGACCCGCCACCAAGGTGCCTCCCCTCTCAATGAAGGTATAAGCATCGATAAATCCTGCACAAAAGGTCAAGAGGCAGGCAAAAAATTTTGAACGAGAGTGAAACTCTCTTTTTACAAATTGTTTCATAAACCACCCACAAAATAAGGGAGTGACCAGACTCCGAAAATCATAGATTTCAGTCCTTCCACTTCCCCTTGCTAAACTACATTTCAAAAATCTTGCAGATACTGTGATTCACCAGATTCACAGACTTTTATTTGCTCAAACGACAGAGCAGAAAGCTGCTTGTCCTAGCCTTCTCTGGCTTCCTTAAGGATTTTTTCAATCTTGGTCGTAATCAGGTCAATAGCCACCTTATTAGAAGCTCCCTCTGGAATGATGACATCCGCATAGCGCTTGGTCGGCTCGATGAACTGATGGTACATAGGCTTAACGACACCTAAATACTGCTCAATGACACTATCCAAACTGCGTCCACGCTCTTCCATGTCTCGCTTAATCCGACGGATAATCCGAACATCATCATCTGTGTCTACAAAGATCTTAATATCCATCAAATCTCGCAGGCGCTGATCTTCTAAGACCAAAATCCCCTCAACGATGAACACATCCTGAGGCTCCTGGCGATAGGTCTTTTTGCTGCGGGTATGCTCCGTATAGTCATAAGTAGGAATATCCACTGGCCGACCAGCCAAGAGCTCCTTGATTTGCTCAATCATGAGATCCGTATCAAAGGCAAAAGGATGGTCATAGTTGGTCTTCACCCGCTCCTCAAAAGTCAGATGCGTCTGATCCTTATAATAGGAGTCATGCTCAATCATGGCAATATTTTCGTTTGGAAAATTAGCCAAAATTGCTCGAGAAACACTGGTCTTTCCGCCTCCGGAACCACCAGTCACACCAATAATAATAGGTCTATTTTGCATTATAAGCTCCATCTCTTGTTATCTTATCTATTTTACCGCAATTCATGTTATAATGAAAGAGCTAAAATAAAAAAAGTACATGCTTAAAAATAGAAAAAAGGAGGTTTTTATGTTCAAACTTGGAATCATCGGAACAGGTTCTATTTCTCATGAGTTCATCAAGGCTGCTCACTCAACAGGCGACTATCAGCTGGCAGCTGTCTACTCTCGGACTCTGGCTTCTGCTGAGCGCTTTGTGCAAAACTATGAAAATACAGCCGTCTATATTGAAATGCTAGACTTTCTGTCGTCTGATATCGATGTTGTTTATATCGCCAGTCCCAACAGCCTGCATTTCAATCATGCCAAGGTAGCCATTCTGGCTCGTAAACATGTTATTGTCGAAAAGCCAGCGATTTCTCGTCCCAAAGAATGGCGGGAATTGGCCAAGCTGGCTGACGAGCATCAAGTCTATCTCTTTGAAGCTGCCCGCAACTATCATGAGCAGGCCTTTGATACAATCAGTGATTTTCTCAAGGACAAGACTGTCTTGGGAGCCAACTTCACCTATGCCAAGTATTCTTCAAAAATGCAGGCTCTGCTTGCAGGAGAGCAACCCAATGTTTTCTCAGCTAAGTTTTCTGGCGGCGCTTTGATGGACTTGGGTGTCTACCCAGTCTATGCGGCTATCAGACTTTTCGGTCATCCGCGCTTCGCTCGATACAGCGCCCAGCAGCTAGCCAATACGATTGATTTAAATGGAGCTGGCTGTCTCATCTATCCAGATTTTCAAGTTCAGATTCAGGCCGGTAAGAATATAAACAGCAATCTGCCTGCAGAGATTTACACCGATCAGGGAACTCTGACTTTGGACGGGATTGAATTTATCAGCTCTGCTATTTTCCAAAATCTGGACGGTCAAGAGGAGGTGCTGCCTATCCAGCGTGCTTCACACACCATGCTGGAAGAGGCTCAGGCTTTCGCCCGAGTGCTCAAGGGCGGACAGGATGCAGCTTATGAGAAATGGTTGGATGCGGCAGCGACTGTTCATGAAAGCTTAGTTGCTATGCGCAAGGACGCTGGCATTAGATTTGAGGTTGATGATGATTAAGGAAAAATTTCTCCCGAGCTGGCAAAATCAGCTGGCTCAGCTAGGATTTGAAGATTTGACGGCTATTCAAGAGAAGATGTTTGAGCCTATTTCTGCAGGTGAAACGGTGCTGGGAATCAGTCCGACTGGTACTGGCAAAACTCTGGCCTATCTCTTTCCCAGTCTGCTCAAGCTGACACCTAGAAAAGCACAACAGCTCTTGATTTTAGCTCCTAATACTGAGTTAGCTGGACAAATTTTTGAGGTCTGCAAGACTTGGGCAGAGCCTTTAGGACTGACAGCTCAGCTCCTGCTCTCCGGATTCAGCCAGAAGCGACAAATCGAGCGCCTTAAGAAAGGTCCGGAGATTATCATCGGAACGCCTGGGCGAATTTTCGAGTTGGTCAAGCTCAAGAAAATCAAGATGATGAATGTCGAAACCATCATTTTAGATGAGTTTGACCAGCTGCTCAGCGATTCTCAGTATCACTTTGTAGATAAAATCACCCACTATGCGCCTCGTGACCACCAGCTGGTATATATGAGCGCCACTGCTAAGTTCGACCACGATAAAATTGCTGAAAATACTCTAGAAATCAGCATTGACGACCAAGTTTTGGACAATATCCAGCATTTTTATATGCAGGTCGAAAAACGCGATAAGGTAGAGTTGCTGCGTAAGCTATCCAATGTAGAAGATTTCCGTGGATTGGTCTTTTTCAACGCTCTGTCAGATCTAGGCAGTGCCGAGGAAAAACTTCAGTATCGTGAAGCCAACGCGGTTTCTCTAGCCAGCGATGTCAATGTTAAGTTCCGCAAGGTGATTCTAGATAAGTTCAAAGAACATCAGATTACTCTCTTGCTAGCCACTGACTTGGTTGCTCGCGGCATTGATATTGACTCGCTAGAATGCGTCGTCAATTATGAGCTTCCGCGCGATTTAGAAACCTATACCCACCGCTCTGGCCGAACCGGCCGCATGGGCAAGGAAGGCTATGTCATTACCTTTATCAGTCATCCAGAAGAACTGAAGACATTAAAAAAATACGCTTCTGTTCGCGAAATTGTACTAAAAAATCAAGAACTTTATGTAACAAGTTAAACTAAAAAAAGCTTTGGAAACATTAGATTTCCAAAGCTTTTTGCTTCTACTCATTACCAACAACGATTTCAAAAATCTAAACCCAAGGACCGTCTTAGTCTCTGCCGTAATAAATACGATGGGGCTCTAGCTGACCTTCCAGCAGCTCATTGACCGTCACCAGAGTATAGCCGTTACTCTTCAGATATTCGAGGACACTTGGCAGAGCGTCAATACTGGTCTGGTGAATATCATGCATGAGGATAATCGAGCCTGGTTGAGTTTTAGCAATCTCTTGCATAATAGCTTTAGTATTGCGTGTCTTCCAGTCTAGACTGTCTACATTCCACATGATAAAGGACTGGTCAACCGAATTTTGAATTGTAGCATTAATAGCTCCATAAGGAGGCCGCGTAATCGTTGGCTTGATGCCTATGACATTGTTAATAGCGGTCTGGGTATCAAGGATTTCTTTTTGGGCTGACTCCAGAGGAAGTTTGGTTAAGACTGGATGGTCCCATGTATGAATCCCAATCTGATGACCTTCATTGTGCACGCGCTTGACAATCGCTTCATTACCAGCAATGTTTTGCCCAACCATAAAGAAGGTCGCCTTGGCACCATATTTCTTGAGGATATCCAGAGCCTGCGGTGTTGTCTTAGGATCAGGACCGTCATCAAAGGTCAGAGCAACCATTTTCACATGCTTCTTAGCCTCAAAACTCTGATAAGCTGCCAAGTCATCTCCAGTCAGATAGTCCGCATTGATCTGGTCATAGAAGCTAGATAAAGGAACGTCAATACTGGTTAAGCCTTGCACTTCCTTGCTCAATTTAATAGAAAAATGGCTGTACTCATAACGGAAGGACCACTGGCCCAACTCCGTTCCATTGAGGGTGTTGAGAATTCCCGTCTGCACCGCCTCATCGACCTGTCTAAAGGTCAGCTGGCTGGATATTTCGTTGATGAAGATTTCCTTAGCTGCATCGGGATCCTGAAAGAGCTTATCCAGAGTGAAACGGCTGCCGTCTGCACCAAGGTAGCTGTCAGCAACTTCCCGCTCTTCTCCTTTACTGATTTTCATCTCTTTGACATGATAGTCCTTGCGATGCACCAGTACTTCTTTGACGTCCTTCAGGCTCGTTTCTTTTTCCTCAGCATAGTAGAAGGTCAATTCTTCAATCTTATCGCCCTTCTTCTGATTATCCTTAATCGTCTGGCTATCTGCGTCCATCTGCTCCTTGACGCTTGCCATAACCTGACCATCCAGCAGAGGATAAAAGGACTCCACATAGTGGCTGCCAATCATCTTGCTCTGCTTTTCAGTTTTTTCAGCGTGGTAGGTCTCTTCTTGAGAAATCAGCACACTAACCTTCTCTTGCAGTTCCTTTTCTTGGAAAATAGCGTAAATTTTTACAGCACCCAGAAATAGAGCAGCAACAAAAGCTAAACCTAGCAAGCTGAGAACAATGAGTGTTTTCTTTCCGTGTTTCTTGTTATTTTGTCTTTTCATACACCTGTCCTAAATGAATAAAAATCATCATTTATCTTGCAAAATTAACTGCAGCTAGATGTTAGAGACTCTTCTCACGAATGACTTCCACCTTGTAGCCATCAGGATCTTTTACAAAATAATAATTAGGCGGGTTGCCGGGAAGACCCTTTGGATCTGTCACTTCATAGCCTTTGGCCTTGTGCTCAGCGTGCAGACCTTCCAAGTCTGGCGTGCTAAGTGCCACATGAGCAAAACCGTCCCCAATCACATAAGGACCATGGTCATAGTTATAGGTCAGTTCCAGCTCATAATCATCGCCTTCCAAACCTAGATAAACGATAGTAAACTGATAATCTGGAAAATCCTTGCGGCGCAGCTCTTTAAAGCCAAAAGCCTCTGCATAAAAAGCGATAGACGCTTCCAAATTCTCCACACGTAAACAAGTATGTAACATTTTTGATGCCATAATTTCACCTCATTCTTTCTTGTTTATTATTATACCCTATTTTGGGCAAAACTTATATTAAATTTTTAAAAAAGTAAATAAAAGCCAGATAAAAAGCAAGCCATTAAGGCCTGCTAAGAATTGTTTTTCAAAAAATGTTCAATGAAGTCGCTATACGAATTCCATTGAGGCATGGGAATGCTTTCCTTTTCAGCACTTCTTTTGATTTCAAAATATTGATCAACCCACTCGGCATAGCCTGAATGCATATGATTTGTGACCATTTCGGCAACCAAAGGCTGACTCAACATGAACTTCATTACTGGAACCAAGAGAAATAAGGGCAGGGATAGATATTTAGTAGGTTTATAACGATGTTTAGGAATGCCATATCGCTGACAGAGTTCTAAACCTTCTCGCCAAGCGCAAATCATCTTTCGAATTGCTTTTTTATCTTTCAAGAGTGCATCAAAAGTCCCCGCTTCTGCAACTGCACCTGCCATTACCGCCTCCTGAAGGCAGTGAACCTTCATCCAAGAAGCCAAGTTAGGCATAGCATCAATGCCTATCCCACTAGCTGTGAAGATAGGAGACAACTCTGCTGTGTAAGAATCATCATCAAGTAACGTAGCTTCTTTGAAAATGATAGCTTGGATCCGACCATCACTCTTTCGCCCTCCTCCAACAGAAGAAGGAAAAGCTAACGACACCTGCTTTCTGTCCAAATAAGAAGGAATCTTGGAGTTGATATTCCAGTTATTCTGTAAAATAAGTAAATGAGCTTTTTCCTTTATATCCGCCAAATGATTCAATGCCTGCTCTAGTTGCAAACTATTTACCGTTAAGAGAATCAAGTCATAGTCTTGAGCGATACTCGTCACCAATGGCGGCTGGAAATGATGTTCTTTATAGACCTGTTCATCTTTCCTTAAATCTTTAATAGAAAGTGTGAAGCCTTGCTCTAAAGTCGACAGCTTATGCTCTCTAACTAAGACAGTAACTTGATGTTGATTAGACAGTAACCAAGCGTATGTCAAACCAATCGTGCCAGCACCATAAACCAAAATGTTCATATTAGGCCTCTCCCGCTATTTTACAGAACGCTTTTTCGTTTCTTTCAGTAGCAGTTTAACTTCAAAGACCGTACCTCTTGGTTTGTTGTCCTTGACATAAATAGTGCCCTTGAAAGCATCGACAATCTGCTTGGCCAGAGAAAGTCCTAGACCAAAGCCACCTTTCTGACGGGTCCGAGCCTTATCCACCCGATAAAAGCGATCAAAAATCTTCTTCTTATCTTCATCGCTGATACCAGGACCATTGTCTGCCACTCGGAAAATAAGGTAACGATCCGTCGAAGTAGCCATGACACTGATTTCGCCATCATCATCTGTGTACTTGATAGCATTGTCAAATAGGATGGTCATCAGCTGCTTGAGGAAAATTTGATCTGTCACAATAGGGTTCTTAATCATATTTTCTGAATGAAAAGCCTTTTTATTTTCCCTTGCAATAATGCAATAATTAGCAAAGGTCGTATCAAAAAATTCTGGTTCGACTTCACCATATTGTGGCTTAATGCCATCATCACGACGGGCCAAATTGAGCAGATTGGTCGTCAGCAAGCGCATATTGCGCACTTCATCCAAGCTAGAAGCGATATTTTCACTGCTCTGCATGATTGTTGCTTCAGGCTTACGAAAGAGCGTTTCTAAGCGGCTCTGCAATACTGCCAGAGGAGTCCGTAGCTCGTGACTGGCATTTTCCACGAAAGCCTTCTGCTTCTGGATACTTTCCAGCAGAGGCTTGACACTCATACGAGCCAGATAAATACTGGCAATCAGAGAAATTCCCCAGAAGCTGACCATGACCATGGCAATCAACTGCTCATGCTTGCTGCTGGTCTGCTCCAGCTGGCTGATACTAGTCATGACCACAGCATACTTGATATCAGGATACTCATTTTTAGGATCAATATCAAAGAGATAAGCCCGATAGCTTTCTGTCTGACCAAAGCTGTTGCCAATCACAATTTCCTTGATTTGATTCAGATAGGACTTGTTAAACTCTAATGAATTAAAGTCCAGAAAGCCATCGCTCTTGCTGGTGGAAATATTTTTATAATTATCGTCCAAAAGCAGGGCGAAAGTATTAGAACTGAAATTTGGCGTCGTCAGATTGTCAGGCTTAGGCTCTTCGTTTGGATCACCATCAGGCTCTTTACTGCTTTTAGGACTTTTAGTGTTGACCTTATTGCTCGGATCAGACTGCTGACCTGTCGTCCGATAGGCCAAATCTGCTACCGAACTAGGATCATTACTCAGATTCCTCAGATTTTCATCAACTGACGTATAAAGGCTGGAGCGCATAACCTGAATAATAATCAAGGTCATGGCTGAGAAGATTAATGTAAACAACCCAAAATAGCGAATGAAATAAGAGAAATCATCCGCATAAAAGGTCTTCTTGATTTTATTCAGCATCTTTTAAAATGTAGCCGACACTACGAAGAGTATGTAGGTTTTTCGCAAATGCCGTTCCTTTCAGTTTTTTACGAATTTTGGAAACGTACACTTCGACAACGGAAACAGTGGTATCACTGTCAAAGCCCCAGAGACGATCAAAAATTTGAGTCTTAGGCAAGATTACATTTTGATTTTGCAAGAAATAAACCAAGAGGTCGAACTCTTTACCAAGCAACTCTACGTCTTTACCTGCCTTCGTGGTTGAATTTGTGGATAGATTGACCGTCACATCACCGTAAGAAAGAGTATTCTCGTTGAATTTACCAGCGCGTTTCAAGAGCGCTTGGATCCGCATTTTCAGTTCTTCCAAATAGAAAGGTTTTGTCAGATAGTCGTCAGCTCCGAGCTCAAAGCCATGTCCTTTGTCATCCAAGCTTTCCTTAGCTGTCATTATGAGAACAGGTGTTGTGACTCCTTTTGCTCGGAGATCTTTCAGCACTTGGAAACCGTCCTTTTCAGGCAGCATGAGATCCAGTAAGATGAGGTCATAAACACCGCTTTCTGCTTCATATAGACCTTCTTCGCCATCAAAAACCTGCATTACATCTGCAAAATCATCTAAAAAATCAAAAACTGAGTTTGACAGTCCAAGGTCATCTTCTACCAATAGAATTTTAATCATTTTTCTTTCCTCCAATAAAACTTTCCAAGATTATGTCTTTTGGTTTTTGTTTTATTTGCTATTCTTATTATATCATGACTCGGGTCAAAATCAGTAAGTTTTTTTCTACGACTGCGACGTTTTATTTTCTTTTGTCGACTTATTATTGTTCTTGTCCGATTGTTCATTTGTGTTCGTTGAAGACTTTTTCTTGTTTTTCTTCCCGTTGTCATTTTGCTGAGCAGAAGAATTCTTGCTCTTGTCCTTGACAGACTGCTGACCGTCTTGAGGCGGCATTTCTTGGTCTTGACCGTTCTGTACTGGACCACCATCCTGTGGTGGCACTCCATGCCCAGGTCCGCCGTTTTGAGTATTCTGACCTGGTTGCGGAGACATGCCATTTCCTACATCCTGACCATTTTGTCCCTGCTCCGGTACTCCAGGCACAGTAGCTGACTGTTGAATAGCTGATTGCTGACTGTTTGTACCGTGAATAGCTGTCGCAAGACCATAACCGCCCAGAAGTCCGACTGCTACAGCACCACCCGTCGCAACCGTCAGCCACCATTTTGTACTTTTTTCTACAACAATCATTTTTTCCATATCCATTTAATACGATTCCTTCTTTCTTTTGTAAATTTTTCAATCTGTTTCTATCAAACAAGAAGCTAATGCAGCTTACAAGTCATCCTATACACATCCTTTCACTTGAATAGCATTATCATATAGATTTTTACTTAAACAGGACTGAATTTTTTCTTAAAAAAGGCTGAAAGATAGGGAAAATGGATTATGCAAAGTGCTTTTTCAATATACGGCTATATTTATCTAATAAAAGAAAATCAGCTAATCTTGAAGACAGAAGGTTGAGTTTAGCAAACAAAGATGCCCCTCGCCCCATCAGGATGACTCTTCGATGAGACTTAATACCTTTTAGCAAAGCTAGGCAAACTTCGTCTGTAGTTGAAATCTTAATCCCCATTTCATTCCAAACAGGATGGTAAGGCTTTTCTGAGGGTGTGTCCGCAGCATTGGGACAAAAATAGGTTAAATACACCTTTTCCTGCTCCTGCTTTAATTCGCGATTCATTGATTCAATAAAAGAAAAAATCCCTGCGCGACTAGCCACATCTACGCTATAGTAAGGGAAAGCGAGTCGCCCATCTGCAAAACCGCCAGAATGCACAATTGTAGCACCTTTTTTATTTTCTAATAAGGGCAGAAAAATCTTGCTAATCAGAATGGCGCCAGATAAATTGATCAATAGTGTTTGCTCTATGTCCTCAAGGGAATGCGCTGACAAAGACTTTCTTACATCAAAACCAGTTGCATTGATAACAATATCTATACATTCCGACCACTCTTGTATCTCTGATACTACATTTTTTAGAGACTCTTCACTTGTAATATCCACTGAGCTTATTGGAATAAAAGACGAAAATTCTTGCACAAACATCGTTAACTTATCTATATCTCTTCCTAAGAGGAATAACCTAGCACCCGCTTGATGGAAAGCTCGTGTATAGACTCTTCCCAAACTGCCACTTGCACCAATAATTACAACCTTTTTATTTTTAAAATAATTATCAAACATATAATTCTCCATTCTCTAGTGAGTCTTTTGTGATAAATTCAATAAAACAAGTCCGACAATAACTAGACTTATCCCTAAAAGACTTACAGCTGTTACTTTTTCGTGCCAAAGCAGAATAGATAATATTGTTGTCCCTACTAGACCTATTCCAGACCAAATAGCGTAAGCTAGATTTAACTGAATGCCCTTTAAAGATAGAGATAAAAAGAAAAAGCACAAGCCATAAAACATCAAAGCAAGGCAACCGAAAAATAGTTTCGAAAAACCTTGAGATAATTTTAAAAGGCTTGTGGCGGCAATTTCAAATAGAATT
The DNA here is from genome assembly GCF_041431675.1 of Streptococcus sp. 27098_8_134. NCBI lineage: Bacteria > Bacillati > Bacillota > Bacilli > Lactobacillales > Streptococcaceae > Streptococcus > Streptococcus sp. 27098_8_134. The sequence goes on from NZ_JAPVYD010000001.1 coordinate 48,460, forward strand.
GCGAGAGATAAATAAAAATAGTAAAACATTGTTTTCCTCCTAATATTCTAAATAACTAAAAAGTTAGCAGGAAAATCAATAGAATTATCCGAGAGATGAAACAAAGCAAGTCCAAAGTGTACAGGCATTTGTCAAAATCATTGATTTTATGCTCGAATCTTTGGAGATAGATAAAGCATTTCGACCACATAGCTCATCTAATGAAATCTGGTAAAAATTGGCTAGACGAATAAGACTTACACTATCTAGAATCGTCTTATCATTTTCCCAGTTCGAGATGGTCTGCCGAGTCGTCCCTAGTGATTCTGCAATCTGAGCTTGACTATAGCCTTTTTGCTCCCGTATAAACTTCAATTGTTTTCCTAACATTATCTTTTCCTCCTCATCATACTTATTTTTTAGTTGTTTGGCTAGATGAAATTCTTTAACATTAGTGATTATTGTAAGTAAAAATTCTTTGACATGGCTATTATAACACGATTTACGTTCATCTTAAAATACTTGCCTATCTAAAACACTTGATACATCTATCGACCATTTGCTCAAAAAATCCGCAGCAAAAAAGACTGGGGCGAAATTGTCTCAGTCTTGATTTATCATGTTCAAAAGCTCTGGATGCAGGAGCTGCTTATCTTTTTATGACTTTTTCTTAGAAAGACGGAAGCCAGCTGACGCTAGCAAGGTCGCAAATCCAAGATAAGTGAGAAGAGCACTCGAATTGCTTCCAGTTTTAGGCAGTTGCCCTTGAGAAGCTCTCTCTTTGGTTTGGTAGCTGACAGATAGCTGCAAGTTGCTTGTTTGCTTACTTGCAAATCTTTGATGCTGCCAAGTTCGGTTTGAAAGAAGCTCAAATTTTTGCGCTGTTTGAACAGTAATTTCTGCAGGAGGTGTCGAAACACTAACCTGATTGGATGCTATCCGGTATTGATTATTAATCAGCAAGCTGAAATGATTGGTATAGGTTCTGCCTGGATACAAGAGTCGACCAACTGCTGCTGGAGCTAGCGTTTCGGTAGCAGTATTCAAATCAGCATTGTAGCGTTCAAGCAAACCTGGTGCAGCAACAAAAGTCAAGACTCTGGTGCTCGGGTCATAAGAAACCTCATAACCAGGACTTTTCACTCTGGTTGCTTCTAGATCCAATTCAAAACCTTCTGGCAGGCGATCTTCCAATACGAAAGAATGAATTGGCAGTCGATAAGCAGGCAAAGCATCTGTTACCAAATTAAGGACAGCAAAACTTCCCTGGCTAACCTCTTGTTGATGAATATTCTTCTTGGACTCATTCTCCAGCTCTTCTCTGACTTTTAACTGGATAAAGAGCTGGTTAAAGTGATAAGTTTGAGTCGGCGCTTGCGGACGGCTTGGCAAATCTTGATAGCTAGGTTCAGCCGGCTTTTGAGGAAGCTCTTTATAGTTCGGCTTGTCAGGCTCCTCCATCAAAGGCAGGTCACTTTCTCTGATAGGTGACTGGGGCTCAGGCTGAAGAACAGGTTCTTGAGGAAGCTGTGATTCCTGCAAATAGCTTGGTTCCTGAGGCAGGTCCTCTAAAGCAATTTCTTCTTCATAAACAGGTGGTTTCGGAGCCTCACCAGTGTTTACTTCAGGATCTTTTTGAGGTTTTTCTGGTTCCTTCAAATAAGAAGGTCGTTGAGGTTCCTGTGGCAGCGCTTCTTCAACCGGAGTTTGCGGAAGGCTCAGCAAGGGCAGCTCCTCCTCATAAGTTGGCTCTTCAACTGCAGCCGGCTCTATCAATAGAGGAGGGGAGCTAGGTTCTTCTGGCACCTCTTGATAAACAGGCTTTTGAGGTTGTAGAGGCTCAGCCAGATAAGTTGGCTCTTTCGGCAGACTTTCCAAATCTCTTTCCGGTAGGGCTACTGGCCCCTCAGGCCGATTTGGAAGGGGAAGAGGCTGAGTTTCTGTCGGCTGGCTAGGAAGTTCTTGATAGGCCGGCTGAGCTGGCTCTTCTGGCAAAGGTTGATAGACTGGCTGACTCGGAAGAGGCTGCAGTGCCTTGAGCTCTTCATAGGTTGGCTCTTGTGGTTGAGCGATCTCAGTCGGAGCGACAGGCTTCATTGGGACACCTTTAGCTTTAATATCTGAGTTAAATACAAACCAAGCAGAACCCCGATTTCGTGAACCAATATCAAATGAAATGACATCGCCCTGTGCCTTACCGACAATAGCGCCATACCAGTTATAAGGACTATTAGGTGTATCCCACTTATTATACTCAAAGCGAGAGCCTTCCTTCTCATGGTTAATAGAAATATCGGCATGAACACTGGTATCTGGGTGAATGTTAATAGCAGATCCTGTGATAGGAACATATTCACCATTAAAATTCTTGATGTACTCAATCGCAGCTTTATTCGTATTTAAAGATGAGAAGCTGACAAGCGAACCTGTCATATCAAGCTTTTCTCCAGCTTCATCGAAAAACTCCGCTTGGACATTGATTCGAGATTGGCCATGAAAATCCAAGGTCCACACAGTTAAGGTCGGATCCTTAACTAAGAAAACTGGCAGCTTATCCTGACTCTTCGTTGATTCTTTAAGAGTATAAGTGTAAACAACTTTAGTGATTTTCTTGCCTTGAATACTGGAATTTTTGATATTGGTATAAGTAGCTACCAGAGGCACATCTTTTTGCAGAACAACTTTAGTCTGATGTTCTTTCCCTTTTAAAACACTGGTCAAATCAGATATTCCTTGTTTATCCATTCCCCAAGAACGAACCTCATCAGTCAGCTCATCATTGGTATAGGTTCTAATAGAGGGATCAAGTGTCAAGACAGCCTGGGGCTCAGATTTGAAAACAAAAGGCTGGCTTTCAACTTTGCTGAGATAGCCTTCTTCATTTTTCTTAGCCTCCGCTTCCTGCAATTCTCTATCAAAAGTTACAAGAGCTGCATCATACTTAGTTTTGGCAGTATCATAGGCAGATTTTGCCTTCTTATATTCTTCTAAGAGCTTATCATAGTCGGCTTTCAATCGGGCATTTTTTTCCTTAATGATTGCATTTTCCTGCTCAATCACTGCGTTCTGCGCTGAAATAGCCGCAAGGTTTGCCTCATAATCTTCTTTTATTCTTTGATTTTCTGCTTCAATTCTTGCAAGATTTGCTTGGTAGGTCGCTAAGTCTGCCTGATAAGCAGCTAGTTTATTCTTGTTTTCCGTCTCAATCTGAGCAGTCGCCTCCTGATAGGCAAGTAAGGCTTTCTCATATGCTTCTCGACTTTTCTGGTTGCTTTCGGTGATTCGAGCTACATCCTGCTCATATTGGGTTAATTGATTTTTATAAAGCTCTTGTTTTTCCTGATTTTGCTGACGAATCTGTGCGTTTTCAGCTTCAATAGCAGCATTACGGGCTGTTACTCCTGCTTTTTCTGAGTCATAGGCGGTTTGCCGCTTCTTATTTTCACCTTGAATACGCTCAAGTTCAGCTTGATAGGCAGTCAAAGACGCTTGATAATCTCTTTCTTTGGCCTCATTGGATGCCTCGATTTGAGAGCGATTCTTTTGATAAGCAGCTAATTTGCTCTCATAGTCTTTCTCTGCCGCTTGGTTTTTTTGTCGAATCTCAGCCAATCGCTCTTGATAAGCAGCTAAATCAGCCTGATACTGCTCTTTTAAGGCTGCATTTTTCTGCTGGACTTCTTGATTTTTTGCCTCAATCTCCTTGTTCTGCTCTTGGATTTTAGCCAAGGCTGTCTCATAAGATTGTTTAGCTGCTTGATTGGCTGTTTGAATACGTTCTACTTCCTGCTGGTAAGCCGTCAATTCTGACTGATACTGCTGCTCTAGCTCAGCATTTTCTTTTTGAACCCGAGCCAGTTGTTTTTCATAGTCAGCCAAGGCAGCTTGATAAACAGCTTCTTTTTCCGACTTAACCTGAGCCAGTCTGGATACTTCAGCTTCATACTGCTTGACTGATTCCTGATAGGCCTTTTTAGCTGCTTGATTTCGTGCTGCAATGGCTGTATTTTCAGCTTGGGCAGCTTTGTTGCGAGCTGAGACTTGAGCAAGCTTTTCATCATAGCGACGCTTTGCTTGAGCATTCTTCTCCTGAGTAGCTTTCAGCTCTGTAGCATAGCTATCCATAGCAGTTTGGTAGTCTGCTTTCGCTTGAGCATTTTCTTGTAAAATCCGTGAACGATCCTCTTGATAGGCTGCTAAAGCCGCTTGATAGGAGGCTTCTTTCTCTTGATTGATTTTTACTATACGGTTCAATTCTGCCTGATAAGCCGTCCGTTTCTGCTCATAATCCGCCTCTAGCTGAGCATTTTCAGCTTGAATACGGCTGTACTCTTGTTCATAGGAAGCCAGCGCCTTGTCATATTGGTCTTTCAAGGCTTGATTGGCAGACTCTTTCTGACTGAGTTCTTTCTCATAAGTCTTCAGTTGCTCCTGATATGCTGCTGTGTTTTTGCGTATTTCCTTGACTTGAGTTGCGTAATCGGCTTGGGCTGTCTCCCGTTTACTAGCAGCTTCTTCTGGATTTCTAGCTGTTCCTAAATCAATAGGCGGCTCCTGCTTTAGCTGAACTCCTGCTTTCTCGGCCTCTGCCAAAGCTTGGTCTATTTCTGCATGAGAAACCTCCAAAGGAAGCTCGTCTTGACTTACTGGCTCCGACTGAACAGGGGCAGCAGGCGGCTGGGGTGCTTCGGTTGGTGAAAGTGCAGCTTCAGAAAGGGCAGACTCATCGGCTGCTGAAGATACCTTTTCCTCAGCCTGAACCGACCCAGCAGCTAGCAACAAAGCTGCACCCAAAACAGCTCCGCACAAGCCCTTAGAAAGGCGGCTCTTGCGGAAGCCATAGACTATTTTCTTTTCCATTATAATCTCCATTTCTCCTTTAAACAGTTACCTGTTTATTGTCCATATTGTTCTATTTTATCAAAGCAAAGGCATATTAGCAATGTTTAAATACTCAAAATGATAAATAAAAGCCTGAGATAGGATCATATCTCAGACTTTCTAGTCATTTTAATCAAATCTATCAGATTGCAGCTCGAATTGCTTTTTCCACTGCTTCTTTCTCGCGTTTCACCAGTTCAACACGCGCAGCGATTTCCTTGATTCCCATGCTGATGTTTCGGCTAATCGCCATATCATTTAACTGCGGCTCAAAGAAGGATTTGTATTCTGCTAATCTCTTCTCTGTCTTGAAGACCACAGCTGGGCTAATGACAAAGCTATCAAAGCTCATGTCGCCACCTAGCGCTGCCTTGATCCAGTCCCAATTCTCACGCGCCCAAGTCCACACTGCTTCTTGAGTAAAATCCCGGCTGAGGAAACGGGCATACCAAGCTGACAAATCCTGCGGTTTCACAGTAAATTTATCCTTCCAAGTCGCTAAAAGTTCATTCAAGGTTTCCTTGTTCTTCGTATAAGAAAGGGCTGTAGAAAGCGCATTTTTGAAGCTTCCATCATTTGAAGCGACATATAGGTCCAGATAAAGCTTAGTCAGCTCCTTGCTTTCATGATGCTTGATTTGGTTGACCAGCACCTGCAGGCGAATAGCGGCAGGGAGTTTTTCCAAATTATCACGATAGTTGTCAAAAATCTGGCTAGCTTGAGCTTTAGCCGTTTCATCGTCAGCCTTAATCATATTACCCACAATCAGCTGACGAACCATCTCATCCTCATCGCTTTCACCGTCCTGTTTTTCAAAACCAAGACGGTCGAAATTACTTTGACTGAGAATTTTCAGCAAGGCTTTGTAATCTTCTTCTGTCTGACTGTCTTCATCCACAAAACGATTCAACCCTTCCAGCACTTGGGAAACAGCTGAAACTACCATATAAGAAGTTTCGTTCGCCAGCTTGCTGATAACTGGCAGCAGGTCCGCATAGGAAATCTTACCTGACTCTGCCAGAAGTCTGCGCTCCTGCACAATTTGCAGTTTACTGATATTGTCCAAAGAGCTGAGATTATTCAGAAGAGCATCCAGCAACTCACCCTGATAATCTGTAATATAGTGAGCAGTGTTTTCTGTATTGAGACGCAGGGCTCCTTCATTTTGCGCTGCCAGGGCTGCATAATTAGGAATTTCCAGTCTTTCTGTCGTCAGAGTATCAGGAAGTCCTTGCCAGTTACTGTTAAGAGGCACTGGCCAGAGACGACCTTTGTCTTCGTGCTCCCCAATGAAGAACTGCTTCTGCGTCAAAATCAAGCAGTCATTTTCGACCTTAGCAGTGACGACTGGATAACCCGGCTGCTCCAGCCATGCATCCATAAAAGCTGCTACATCACGGCCTGAAGATTGAGAAAGAGCATCCCAAAGATCACGACCGATGGTATTGCCATACTGATGCTTCTCAAAGTAGGCGCCTAGCCCCTTACGAAAGGCATCGTCTCCCAGCCAACGACGCAGCATGTGCATAAGACGGCTGCCCTTGGCATAGACAATCGCTCCATCAAAAAGAGTATTGATTTCATCAGGGTGCTTGACTTCTACATGGACCGACTGAACGCCATCTGTCGCGTCACGCTTGAGGGCATAAGGAGCCCCACTGGTCTGGAAATCTTCAAAAATCTTCCAGCTAGGCTCAATCGCATCAACTGAGACATACTCCATCATATTGGCAAAGCTTTCATTGAGCCAAAGGTCATCCCACCACTTCATGGTCACTAGATTTCCGAACCATTGGTGGGCTAGTTCGTGTGCAACAACCAAGGCAACTGTCTGACGGCTCAGAGCTGTTGAATTTTCATCCACCAGCAAATAGATTTCACGATAGGTTACCAAGCCCCAGTTTTCCATAGCCCCAGCAGAAAAGTCTGGCAGAGCCACGTGAAGTGACTGAGGAATAGGATACTTGACTCCGTAGTATTCTTCGTAAAATTCAATACAGCGAACCGCAATGTCCAAAGCAAACTCTAGATTGCTCTCTGGATGGGCCTTGGTCGCATAAACTCCTACCAAAGTTCCATTCTTGGTTTTAGCAGTAATTCCTTGCATATCACCTGCAGCAAAAGCCAAGAGATAGGAAGACATACGTGGAGTCGTCTCAAACTTCCAAACGCCAGTCGCCTTGCGGTTTTCAACATCAATTTCCGGCATATTAGACAGGGCCAATTCACCCTCTGCTTGGTCAAATTTCAAAGCCAAATCAAAAGTTGCCTTAGCCTCTGGCTCATCCACACTCGGAAAGGCTTCGCGGGCAAAGTGGCTCTCAAACTGCGTAGAAATAATCTCTTTTTTCACACCATCTACCGTGTAGTAAGATGGGTAAATCCCGGTCATATTGTCCGTAATCTTACCAGTATAAGTTATTGTCACCAATACAGGCCCAGCCGCTTCCAGCTCGATATAAAGAGCTTCATTGTCCTTATCAAGAGTGAAAGGACGAGCTTGGCCAGCCACCTCTACAGCTTCAACTGTCAAATCTTTTTGATGTAGGGAAATCTTACTCGTCTTAGCTTCTCCAGTAATGGTCACCTTGCCTGAAAAAGACTTGTCGGCACGATTCAGATCCAAAAAGAGATCATAGTGCTCAGGAACAAATGTTTCAATAAAATGTTTAACTGCTTGCATCAGCTTCTCCTCATCTAACGAACATCATGGCAAGATTACTCCGCCATACTTGTCCGCTTATAATCTGTTATTATTGTATCATATTTAGAAGATTTCGTTGCAGAATAAATGCAAACAAAAAGACAGGTAGGACCTGTCCATAAGGTTTATGAAAATGGAAGAAAGGTCAAGAGTTCTTCTTTTCTTTCTCAAGTTCCTCTAATTTTTTATTATAGATTCGATTTTCTTCATGATAAGTTTTGTTTAGCCGTTCTTCATAACGCTGAATTTTTCTCTCGAAAATTTCTCTATTTTCTTCTATTTGTCTTAATTCATATGAGGGCACGGTATCAGGACTATTACGACAAAAAGATAATATCCATTCGCTCATTTGCTCTGAAACATTTTTAGCCTCTCGTCTCATATCTTGGTAATCCCACTCATACTCACTAACTTTCTTACGAAAGGCTATGTGATCATCATCAAGACGATCAATCTTTTTTTGAATTTCCATAAAGCCTCCTATAAGATAGGGCTGGTCAAACTAGGCTTAGGAACAGCGCCTAGTACCTCCTTGATTGAATCTGCTGCTCCACCTGTGAATGCCGCAGATAAGTCAGCAGGTACTTGAGTAGAGGCAAAAGTTTTCATAGCCTCAGCTTGACTATCTAGCCAACTCTGCAATGCTTGACTTTCTTCAAATAGGACAGCTCTTTTAGCTGAAATCAAGCCGCGAATGGCAATTCGTTCCTGAATCTTTAAATATTCTTTTTTTATGCGTTCGGCTTCAGCTCGATCTTCTGTATTTGGTTCAATCATGCGTTTCCTCCTATTTTTTTGTGAAAATCTGGGCGCCTTTTTGATCAATCGCTACGATATTATCAGCGGCCTTGTTTAAATTACCAGCGATTTCCTTCATTTTAGTCGTATATGCACTTGCTGAGGCAAGGGTAGTTGCTTCTTTTCCATCATTCCAAGCAGTTGATATGCTCAACTCAGATAGTAATCCTTCTATCTCATCAGCAGAAAGATTGTGGGCTAGAGTATAAGCTGCATCTCTCAGTTCTTTGATATGATTTTCAACACTAGATTTAGCACTTTTTATCTTATCTTTAATTTCTTGCTCATATACTTCAGCCTGAAGCTGAGCTGTTTGCGCACTTGTACGAACAAGTTCCTCTCTTAAACTAATTTTTTTGTCGCCAGAGCTGGTTCTTAAAGAAGCATGAAGTTCATCAATGTGTTGTCTATTTATGGCGATTAAATCCAGTTTAGAAGGCTCAGGAGCAAAGTTTCCATATTCCTTTAAATACTCGCTAACATAATACTCAGGATTTTGCTTGCCATCCTCTAATCCATAATTTGCGATTGCTACATTTACTTTGTACGTTTTTGCTTTATATTCAGCAATCTTTCGGACCTGTTTTTCTGTCATGCCGGAAACGAATTTATTTTTTTTGATATACTTATCAAAATCATAATTATTACCTTTTAAATACGGAGTTTGGATATTATGGCTTTTTCCTTCATAAAGGCGAACTTGACCGTAGGGGATAGCTCCTCCATTTCCATCTATTCCCGTAATTTGCTTCCCAGAATCTGAGTAAATAATCGCATGCTTTTCTAAATAGTTTAGCTCTGATTTTGTAAAATGTCCACTGTCTACGGCCTTTTTAGCACCCCAATCATAGTAATTAACAATTTCTTTAACTCTATATTTTACTGAAAGCTTTGCATTTGGTACTCCAGCCTGACTATGAGCAGAAGAATACCAAATTTGACCACCTTTCACACCTTTATCTTCCAAGCGTTTCTGTGTTTCAGCGAAAAATTCATCCATTTTAGCATATTGGGGACTTAAACCAGAAACATAGGCGGCGTCAGCAGCACCTTCTACTGACCCCAAAGTATTACCTATCTCTTCAAAAGAATTTTTCAATGGATTTACCTTGTTCTGTGTACCAGCTGTTAAGACAATAGTCTTTGAATAGTCAGCTTTCCCACCTACAATAGGAGCAACAGCAACAGCCTCTGTTACGGAGTTTTCAGAATTGATGATTTCGTATTGCATGCCGTCATCGGCGTCTACTGTAGTTCCTTCTTTAATCGTCTTCCAAGTTCTTACCTCTCTATGGAGATTTTGAATATTTTCATGACTTAATTCCATTCCAAACGACTCCCTCTTCTGATTTCAATATTATAGTTTATCTTAGCATTCGGACTCCCAGCTCCATTCTTTTCGATTTTTTTCAATTGACCATCATCAAGTAAACCTTTTATATTATTATCTATAGGAGAATTAGAAGTCAATTTAGCCTCCTTAGGTAATTTATTATAATTAGACACTTCAATATGATCCCCATTTGAATCTCTTAACAAAATATATTCCGTATCTTCATAATCCAAATCTACATAAATGCTATAGGGTATCCCATAGGAGGCATAAGCATGGTTGCCAATTAAAGTTCCAAAAACAGCCCTATTTCCCTCCTCATCATAAATAACTGGTACTACATCAGCTGTAAATGGAGGATTATTTTTACCACCTTCAATGAAAATTGGTGAGAATTCTATTTTAGAAACCCCTGAATAGTTCTCCTTGATGTAAGTCGCAATCTGTTCTTCCAACAAGCGAAACCCATGTTCGATAATTTTTTCTTCTTTTGCATCAAGTCCTGTCGAACTTTTTTGTGAATTTACCATATAAAATACTCCTCCAAAAATTAAAACTGCAAGAACTGTTATTATTGCAAAGATTTTTCTCTTCATCAATTTCCTCCATTTTATTAATCAAATTGCAAACAAATTGCTTACATACATTATATCATAATTAGTAATTTCAAGATATTTTACCTTAATTTTTAGAAAAGTATATTCTGTTGAAAAGGATTTAATACTATCACCTTGACTCCTTCAATGCCATTCTATCAACGCCATTTTTATCGGTCTCCTTTTTTTATGTCAGTATTATAACTAATTTCTGCATCAGGACTACCTTTTTCACTTTTTACCACATCTTTTAGGTGACCAGCATTGACAAGCGCTTCAATATTTTCATCAATTTCTTTAACAGAATTAAGTTTTACATTTTCAGGTAAACATCTACTATCAGATATATCAATAAATTCACTACCAACTCTTATTTCAATGATTTCTTCATCCCAGCCATTAAAATCGAGTCTAATACTACTAAAATCATCATAATGAGCAAATGTTTGATTTCCAATTTTTTTACCTAAATACGCCTTATCTCCATATTCATCATAAACTATAGGAACAATATTGGCATGAAACATATATCGTCCGTCACCTCCTCGAACTAGTATAGGTGAAAATTCTATTTTAGTGACTCCTGAATAGTGTTCTTTGATGTAAGTCGCCAGTTGTTCTTCCAACAAACGAAATCCTCGTTTGTAAAGTTTGACTCCTTTATCGTCTAAAACATCACTAACATTATAGGGTGAGTTTTGGTGTTCAATCCACTTTCTCACACCAAAGATTCCACCTGGAATGAGAAGCATCAGAACTGCCAAGGTGAAAATGATTTTTTTCTTCATTGTTTACCTACCTCACACCTTTATGAAAACGCTTTTATTTTTTAATTATAGTATATCATAATATTTCTAGTCATACCATTATTTCTGGTCTCATTCATTTTTTATAAAAGCGCTCTCAATTATCTGTTTATAATATCTGGAGTCTTTTACATAAAAAAGTTTTATTTCAAATCCTATAAATAACTTCGCTTTCATTCTTTACGTCTTTCTTAAGATCTAACTACATTCTTCAAACCTCTTGATCAGACAAAGCCACATCATCCTTCCTCTTTACTTAGCTTAACATTGTAAATGATTTCAGCTTCTGGGCTTCCTTTTTCATCCTTAACAACATCCTTTAACTGACTGTCTTCAACCAATAAAGAAATATTTTCATCTGTACTTCTAGCCTTCGTGAGCTTTGCTTCGTCTGGCAAATGTTTTGCATTTGAAACATCAATGTCATTACCTTCTGAGTCCATTAATTCTATAACATCATTTCCTGAACCATCAAAATCAAGAAATATATGAGTAATCGAACCATAGCTATTAGGTGTGTAGTTCTTTATTGTTGTTCCTAATGTTGCTTTATTCCCATATTTATCATAAATCGTCGGACGTACATAGGCATTTGAGAAAGTTGACCCTTCCTCAGTAATGTAGATTGGGGAAAACTCAATCTTTTCAATACCTTTATAGTGTTCTTTGAAATAGGTTCCATATTGTTCTTCTAATAGTCGAAAGCCATGCTGATAGAGTTTGGCTGTTTTGGGGCTAAGGTTAGGTTTTGTCAGTTTGTTGTACATGTAGATTCCTCCTAATATTACAATGAATAGAATTGTTAAAACAATAGTAATCTTATTTTTCACTAATATACCTCCATTATAACGCGTTTTCATAGTTCTTTTCTAATAGAAAAATATAATACCTTAGTATTGTCATATAAAATCTTTTTCATTATTCTTGGCAAACTTCTATCCTCAACTACATAAGAAAATAGTTGTATTTGTTGCTTAGTTCACGTCACATCAATCTTCCTCTTTGCTTAGCTTAACATTGTAAATAATCTGTGCTTCAGAGCTTCCTTTTCCATCCTTGACAACATCTTTTAACTGACCATCTTCAACTAACATTTGAATATTTATATCTATACTTTTTGCATCTGTTAATTTAGCTTCTTCAGGGAGTTCTTTAGCATTTGAGACATCAATACTCTCGTCATCTGAATCAAATAATTCAATTACTTCATTACCACTCCAGTCAAAATCAAGAACAAGATCTGCTTCAATCCCAAAACTATTTGGGACATATTTTTTTATTTGCGTACCCAAAGTAGCTTTATTCCCATATTTATCATATATAGTCGGACGTACATAGGCGTTCAACATGGAAGATCCATCATCACCGGTAACATAAATTGGAGAAAATTCAATTTTTTCAATACCTGAATATTTCTCCTTAATATAAGTGCCAATTTGCTCTTCTAAGAGTCGAAAGCCTCGCTGATAGAGCTTGGTTGTTTTAGGGCTAAAGTTGACTTTGGTTACTCTGTTGTATATATAGATTCCTCCTGAACCTAACATAACCAAAACAGCAATCATTATAAGGATTTTTTTCTTCATCAGTCTCTCCATTATATTCTGTAAAAAATTTGTAATTAGAACGCATATATAAGGATTATAACAACAAGGTAAGATTCATCATGTTTATGATTTAACTTTCTACAAATTATTAGTCTTGCTAAGCGTTATTTAATATAAATAATGCCATTCTATCAACGCCATTTGAAATGTTCTCCTTTTCTAATTTGAGTATTAAATTTCACTTCAGCATGAGGACTTCCGTTTTGATTCTTTTTTATATCCTTTGTATGTCCAGCTTTAATCAAAGCTGATATATTATTATCAATTCGTTTGCTTGTTGATAATTTTGCTTTTTTAGGCAATTTCTCACTATTTGAGATATTGAGATAGCCGTCATCAGACTTTATTTCAATAATTTCATTATCGTGCCCATCGAAGTTAAGTTGAATACTTCCACTACTTGTAAAACGTCCAAAATCTTCTTCTCCAACAGAACGTCCTAAATAAACCTTATTACCATGATTGTCATAAATGACAGGCACAATTGTTGCCCGAAACATGCTTTGCCCATCCCCACCTTGGACAAAAATTGGTGAAAACTCTATTTTACTGACACCAGAGTAATGCTCTTTAATGTAAGTTGCCAGTTGTTCTTCTAACAAACGAAATCCTCGTTTGTAAAGTTTTACTCCTTTATCGTCTAAAACATCACTAACATTATAGGGTGAGTTTTGGTATTCAATCCACTTTGTCATACCAAAGATTCCACCTGGAATGAGAAACATCAGAACTGCCAAGGTGAAAATGATCTTTTTCTTCATAAACATTCTCCATTATCTACTAATATAAAAATATATAATTTTTGACTCTACTCTCGTAGTATAACATAGTTAGTTGTAAGTTAAAACACAAAACAGAATTCTGACAATTCTTGAGAATATACAAAAAAGACACGAAATAAATCGTACCTTTTTTATCATCACAACTCAATAATTTTACCTGTTTCAAAGTAGACAACCCATTCACAGATATTCTTGGCATAATCGCCGATTCGTTCCAAGTAAGAGATAACTTGGAAGTAGTCACGGCCAGTAACAATCAGTTCTGGATTTTGTTTGATTTCCTCTGTAGCAAGATCGCGAATATCATCAAAGTATTGGTTGATTTTCTCATCCATAGCTGCTACGGCATAAGCTTGGTCTACGTTCCCATTGAGGTAGACATTTAGGGTTTCTTCAACGAAATTCTTAACATCGCGCCCCATCTTGCTGATGGCATCTTCTACAGACTCGATGCGGACCTCTCCCTTCATCCGAACAGTAGCTTTGGCGATAGATACGGCGTGGTCGCCCATGCGTTCCAAGTCACTGCTGGCTTTCAGCACGGTGATAACGGTTCGCAAATCCTGAGACACAGGTTGCTGCAAGGCGATGATTTCAAGAGATTTCTTCTCCAGTTTCACTTCGTATTCATTAACTTCAGCATCGTCTTCAATGACCTGACGAGCCAGTTCACGGTCATGTGTAACAAAGGCACGCACCGTCCGATTAATCTGCGATAGGACTTCGTTTCCCATCGCGTAGAATTGATTATGAAGTTTTTCTAAATCTTCTTCAAATTGTACTCTAAGCATAAGATTCCTTTCTGTTATCCGAATTTACCAGTAATGTAATCTTCGGTCTCTTTATGGGCTGGATTGAGGAACATCTTCTTGGTTTCATTAAATTCAATCAAGTCTCCACCAAGGAAGAAGCCTGTTTTTTCAGAAATCCGAGACGCCTGCTGCATGGAGCGAGTGACTAAAAGCATGGTATATTTGTCTTTCAAACTGTAGAGGGTTTCCTCGATTTTCCCAGCAGAGATTGGGTCCAAGGCTGATGTCGGCTCGTCCAAGAGAATGATCTTAGGGCTAGTAGCTAGCACGCGAGCAACACAAACCCGTTGCTGCTGACCACCGGAAAGACCGATAGCGGAATCATGCAGACGGTCCTTGACCTCGTCCCAGATAGAAGCTCCAATCAGGGATCGTTCTACTGCTTCGTCCAAAACAGCCTTTTCCTTGACACCATTAATCCGAAGTCCATAGACCACATTTTCATAGATGGTCATAGGGAAAGGATTGGGCTGCTGGAAAACCATGCCGATTTCCTTGCGAAGCTCTACCGTATCTGTCCTCGGACCATAGATATTGTGACTGTTATAAATGACCGTTCCTGTAGTTGTTACTTCTGGATTCAGGTCGCCCATTCGGTTGATGGCCTTGAGCAAGGTTGACTTACCTGAGCCTGACGGTCCAATCAAAGCTGTAATCTCATTTGGCATGAAATCAAGTGAAACGCTATTAAGGGCTTTCTTTTTATTATAATAAACCGACAAGTCCTTGACTTGCAAAATAGGTTCTGTCATACGTTTTTCCTTCATTTTATTTTACATTCAAGCAAAGACTAAGCTTGTTGAATCGTGATGAATACGGACGGCAGCTTAACCAAAGTGACCTGAAACATAGTCATTAGTGGACTGAAGCTTGGCATTTTGGAAAATATTAGCCGTCTTATCGTACTCAATCAAGTCGCCCAGATAGAAGAATCCAGTGTAGTCACTAGCACGGGCAGCCTGCTGCATATTGTGGGTCACAATGATAATGGTATAGTTATTCTTAAGTTCGAACATGGTTTCTTCAAGCTGCATGGTCGCAATCGGATCCAAGGCTGACGCTGGCTCATCCATGAGCAAAATGTTTGGTTTGACTGAGATAGCACGGGCAATACAGAGCCGCTGCTGCTGACCCCCAGAGAGAGTCAGGGCTGACTTGTGCAAGTCATCTTTGACCTGATCCCAAAGAGCTGCTTGCTTAAGCGAGGTCTCCACAATCTCATCCAAAACCTTTCTATCTCTGACACCAGCCCGTTCATGAGCAAAGGTGATATTTCGATAGATGGACTTGGCAAAAGGATTTGGCCGTTGGAAAACCATGCCAATATGCTTACGCATTTCATAAACATTGATTTCAGGGCGGTTGACATCAATCCCCTCGTAGAGAATCTCTCCAGTCACATTGGCAATATCAATGGTATCGTTCATGCGGTTAAGGCTGCGAAGATAGGTTGATTTCCCTGATCCAGACGGGCCAATCAAAGCAGTGATTTTGTTTTTTTCAAACTGCATATCAATGCCCTTGATGGATTCCTTTTTACCGTAGTAAACATGCAAATCCTTGGTCGACAGGGCTACCTTTTCTTCAGGAAAAGTAATGATATGTTTTTCATTCCAATTATATTCTGTCATTTCTTCTCCTTTAAGCAGAGGTTAATTTCTTATGCAGATAGCTGCCCAGTTTGCGGGCTCCCAGATTGAAAATCAAAATAAAAATCAGGAGAACTGCTGCTGAACCAGCAGAAACAGCTGTTCCATCAGGAATTGTTCCCTCACTGTTGACCTTCCAGATATGGACGGCCAAGGTTTCAGCCTGACGGAAGATTGAGATAGGACTGGTGACACTGAAAATATTCCAGTTGGACCAGTCAAGAGCCGGCGCTGACTGACCTGCTGTATAAATCAAGGCTGCTGCCTCACCAAAGATACGACCGGAAGCTAGTACAATCCCTGTCACAATACTAGGCAAAGCTTCTGGAATGACCACATGCAGGACCGTTTCCCAGCGGGAAATTCCCAAGGCCAAACCAGCTTCACGTTGGGTGTGGTGGACATGACGCAGGCTGTCTTCGACGTTCCGCGTCATCTGAGGCAGATTAAAGACTGTCAGAGCCAAGGCACCAGAAATGATTGAGAAGCCATACTCAAACTGGACAACAAAGATCAAATAACCAAAGAGCCCAACTACTACCGAAGGCAGTGAAGATAGAATTTCAATACAGGTGCGGACAAAGTTGGTCACTGGTCCTTTCTTAGCATACTCTGACAGATACACCCCAGCCCCCATAGAAAGAGGCACAGAGATAATCAGAGTAATTACCAGCAGGAAGAAGGAATTGTATAGCTGAATCCCAATACCACCGCCAGCTTGGTAAGAAGAGGATTTCCCTGTCAAGAAAGACCAGGAAACATGCGGCAGACCTCTAACTAAGATATAGAGGATGAGAGAGGCAAGGATAGCAACAATGATACTCGCTATTGTGTAGAGAACACCAGTCGCCAATTTATCTAATTTCTTAGCGTGCATAGTTTTTCTTACCTCTTTCTTTTGTAATTAGTTTAATCACACTGTTAAAGGCTAAGCTCATCATCAAAAGCACCAGAGCCAGAGACCAGAGAACGTTATTATCCACTGTTCCCATAACGGTATTTCCGATTCCCATGGTCAGGACAGAGGTCAGTGTAGCTGCTGGTGTTGTCAAAGAGGTTGGAATCACTGCAGAGTTACCAACGACCATCTGGATAGCTAGGGCTTCACCGAAGGCACGCGCCATTCCAAAGACCACAGCTGTAAAAATACCTGAGCGAGCAGCCTTGAGTGTTACCCGCCAAATGGTCTGCCAGCGCGTAGCTCCCATAGCCAGACTTGCTTCACGGTAGTGGCGCGGCACAGCACGCAGACTGTCTGTCGTCATAAAGGTTACTGTCGGCAAAATCATGACAAAGAGCACAAAAATACCAGACAAAATCCCAAAACCCGTACCGCCAAAGACTGTACGGACAAAAGGTACTACGATTTGCAGACCGATAAATCCATAAACAACAGACGGAATACCAACTAAAAGCTCAATCGCAGGTTGCAGTATCTTTGCTCCTTTTGGAGAAACCTCTGTCATAAAGACAGCTGCACCAATCGCAAAGGGAGTTGCTATCAGAGCAGATAGAATAGTAACGATAAAGGAGCCTAAAATCATTGGCAGGGCACCGAATTCCTTACCAGAAGGATTCCAGACACCACCAAAAAGAAAATCAAAAACATTAACGCCGTTGACAAAGAAAGTGGATAAACCTTTCTGAGCAACGAAAATTAGAATCATAGCCACAATCACCACAATCAGTGACAGACAGGCAAAAGTCAGATAGCGGCCAAACTTCTCCAAGCGAGAATTTTTAGAAGGCGATAACAACTTTTTGGTTAATTCCTCATTTTTCATTTTGAATCTCCTTCTATTGCTGTGACATTCCCATCAGCGTCCTTGCTGACTTTCATATCGTTGATTGAGATATAGCCCATGCTGGTAACTACACCTTTTTGAACATCATCTGACAGCATATAGTCCAAAAACTCAGCAGCCAGACCAGTCGGCTTGCCTAGTGTATACATATGCTCATAAGACCAGAGCGACCAGTTATTGGTAGCAACATTTTCTGCTGTTGGCTCGTAGTTATTAAGTTTCAAGGTTTTTACAGACTTATCAACATAGGCAAAGGACAGATAAGAAATCGCACCAGGAGTTTGCGAAACGATATTTTTGACCATACCGTTGGAATCCTGCTCCTGACTCTGCACAGCTGATTTCCCATCCATGATGACACTGTCAAAAGTTGCGCGGGACCCAGAGCTAGCCGCACGATTGATAATCGAAATCTCCAAGTCCTTACCGCCCAGTTCTTTCCAGTTGGTGATTTCACCAGTGAAAATTTTCTGCAGCTGCTCGGACGTTAGATTATCCACGTCAACTTCTTTATTGACAATCACAGCAATACCAGCCACAGCGACCTTATGGTCCACCAAGTCAGACGCTTTGATTCCTTCCTTCTCTTCAGCGAAAACATCAGAGTTCCCGATTTCAACAGCTCCAGACTGCACTTGAGACAGACCTGTACCAGATCCACCACCCTGCACATTGACCGTTTTACCGATGTTGTTGGAGCCAAAGTCATCAGCTGCCGCTTCAACTAAAGGCTGCAAAGCAGTTGACCCTACTGCTGTCATAGATTCACCACGGTCAATCCATGATGAACAAGCTGATAAGGTGAGTCCTAAGCCCAGAGCTGTCAGCGCTAAAGCAAATTTTTTCAATTTGTTCAAAAGATTTCTCCTTTAATAAAATCAAGAGGATGGGAAGTATCTTTAGTATTTCTTACTTAGCAAAAAGAAGCTTTTTTCAATACATTCACATCTTCAACTATATCATATAATACCAGCTTTTCCTAATATTTTATCTAAATCTCAGGCCTTTTGGGAAATAATTTTTCAGGGTTTTTCCAGTGACTTTTGCAAAGCCCAGACCGTTCCCGCCAAGGACTAGTTGGTACCAGCCGTTTGGCTGCGGCTCTGCCAGTTCAATCGTCTCACCTGCCGCATATTTCTTGAAGTCCTGATTACTGATTTCAACTCGATTCAGAACTTCGCTGGGCTTCATAGCCAAGCCTAGGGCAAAGCTAGGCTCAAAGCGATTCTTCTTAAACGTTCCTAGATGCAAACCGTTACGAGCAATCTTTAGCTTGGACAGGTCTGGCAGGCCAGCTGGCAACAAATAAAGATTGTCCCCAAAGGTCTGCAGGTCACCAGTCAAGACTGTTTTTAGATGCTTGCTCTCAAAATCCTGCCATAGCTTTCTTTGCTCGCTCGTCAAACGATTCTTACCTGATTTAATTTTCTTGCAGCTATTCTCACCAGTAAAGCGAAAATGGGCTGCAAACTGACCTTCACCTTTGAAGCGATGCGGATACATCCGAGCTGTCTCAGGAAAGCCAATTCCTTCAGTCATCCCGTTTATCTTAGAAATATCAATCAGTTCAAGTGGAAATTCTTCCAGCAACCAAGCAACGATGTCTTCATTTTCCTCAGGAGCCCAAGTACAGGTCGAATAAACCAGACGACCATCCTTAGCAAGCATGCTCATAGCAGCTGTTAAAATCTCTCGCTGGAGCTGGGCGCATTGGGCTGGATAATCCGGAGTCCAATACTGAGTAGCATCCGGCTGCTTACGAAACATGCCCTCGCCCGAGCAAGGTGCATCTAAAACAATCAAGTCAAAATATCCGCTGAAAACCTGAGCCAGACGGTCAGCAGATTCATTGGTAACAAGCACATTTCTAGCACCAAAGCGCTCAATATTCTCCACTAAGATTTTAGAGCGTTTGCTGTTGATTTCATTGGAGACCAGCAGACCCGTATTATCTAAAAAAGATAAAAGATGAGTTGACTTGCCACCTGGTGCTGCCGCCAAATCTAGGACCTTCATCCCCTTAGATGGTGCTGCTATCTGAGCCACCATCTGAGCTGCTGGCTCCTGCGAATAAACCAGACCAGTCACATGCTCAGCAGACTTGCCAGACACCTTGCCATAAAAGCCCCAGTCTGTCTGAGGAATGGCATCTGAGAAATTCTGCTGGCCTTCTTTCAGAGGATTGCTGCGAAAGGCCGAAATCGGCTCCTCGTCAAAAGTCGCAAAAAAGTCCGCCGCTTCTGCACCTAAAATCTGCTCATATTTTTCTTTAAAACCTTTAGGAAAGTCCATCTACTGCTTCCCCTTTTCTAAATAAGGCTTCAGAGCCGATAGTTTGCACTTAGGCACCATCATGACAGGCTGCCGAGTCTGGAAATTTAGCTGACTGCCATCCAAGGTCTGCACGATAAAGCCTAGCTTCTCCGCCATAATCGAAGCCGCCGCATAATCCCAAGGCCAGTTGTAGGAAAAATAAGCCAAGAGACCGCCAGACAGCACCTTGCTAAAGCTAATCCCAGCACTGCCATAAACCCGAACCCCTAAACACTCCCGAGCCAAGTCTGCCAAGCCCCAATCATTGGCTTGCAGCATACCGGCATTAGAAGCCATAAGAAAATCTTGAAAAGGCCGGTCCTCAAAAACAGGAAGTTTCCGGTCGTTACAATAGACGTCAAAGTCTCCGCCACCATGATAGAGCTGATCTCTGGTCACGTCATAAATCAGGCCAAAACGACCAATGCCCTTTTCAAAATAGGCAATCATAACGGCAAAATCAGCCTTCTGAGTGATAAAGTTGGTGGTTCCGTCTATTGGATCAATCACCCAGACATTGCCATCAGCAATATTATGTCGGAGTCCATTTTCCTCCGCTAAAATAGCATCCTGCGGATAGCGGGCTAGAATCTTAGCCACCAAATCATCCTGAACCCTCCGGTCCATCTGGGT
Organism: Streptococcus sp. 27098_8_134; assembly: GCF_041431675.1. Taxonomy (NCBI): domain Bacteria; kingdom Bacillati; phylum Bacillota; class Bacilli; order Lactobacillales; family Streptococcaceae; genus Streptococcus; species Streptococcus sp. 27098_8_134. The sequence goes on from NZ_JAPVYD010000001.1 coordinate 69,155, forward strand.
GACCAAGTCAGTGGCACTGGTCTTTTGACTCACATCCAAATCATCATAGAGATGTTCCCTCAAAAAAGCACCAGCTTGGTAGATGATTTCTTTAGCAAAATGAAATTTATTTTCCAAGAGAAATGCTTCCTTTACCTTTACTTTTTGCCTCTTGAACAGCACGATAAAGCGAATAACCGCTGACGTTTTCAAACTCTCGCCCGATTCGCTTCTCTTGACCCTTGCTCGGAACAACTTGCTTGAAAGCCGCATAGGACTTCAAGAGCTTTTCCGCTTGGACTTTCTGTTCATAGGCTGCTTCTACATCATTAAAAAAAGAGAGCACCGAAGCAAGCTCTTCAGTGCTCCACGATAAATCTAGTGGGTAACTATAATTTTTGTTCATCTTTACTGAATATCTGCCCGCATGGTTGCGGATCTTAACTCTTCCTTACGATAACTACGAGGCAGGAAAGCACGAATTTCATCCTCGTTAAAGCCGATTTGCATCCGTTTGCCGTCTAAAATAATTGGGCGTCGCAAAAGACTGGGATTTTCCTCAATCAACTGAATCAAGGTTGAAATGGACAAATCCTCCACATCCAAATCTAATTTCTGAAAAATTTTTGAACGAGTTGAAATAATGTCGTCTGTACCGTTCTCTGTCAGAGAAAGAATGTGTTGCAATTCGGGAGCTGACAGAGGGCTCGTCATGATATTATGTTCCTGAAAGGGCACTTCATGATTTAGCAGCCAAGCACGTGCCTTACGGCAAGAAGTACAACTCGGCGATAAAAATAATGTAATCATGCGTTTCTCTTCTAATTCTGTATAATAACTACCTCTATTATACTAAATTTTATTTGGCTTGACTATATTTTTTTGAAAATAACTGCTGAATGTCATGAAAATATAAATTTTTCAACTATTTCGATAACCAGTCCAACTTCTAGCGATCCGTTCATCGCTCTGCAGCTGAGCAACCAAACTGTCAATACCTTCAAACTTAACCATCTCGCGAATCTTATCCAGCCAGAAAATCCGAATGGTATCTCCATAAATATCCTGATAAAAATCAAAGATATTAACCTCAAAACGGAGTTCATCACCGTCAAAAGTTACATTTTTCCCAACACTAGCCATACCTCGATAGCGCTGACCATTGTGCTCAACATCCGCGACATAAACGCCATCTCCTGGGAGCAGGACTCGATCCAAAGGAGCTAGATTGGCTGTTGGATAACCAATCGTCCGTCCTCTGGCATTGCCATGAACCACAATACCACGAGTGGACAGAGGGTAGCCAAGCAGCTCTTGTGTTTTCAGCATATCTCCAGCTGCAATCGTCTCCCGAATCCGAGTGGAAGAAATCTTCCGATTATCCAGATTAACCGAGGGAACGATAACAATCTTGCCATTAAAATAATCTCTCAGTTCATGCGACTCTTTGCGGTCTGAGCCAAAATGATAGTCAAAGCCAGCTACCACGGCTTTGGCACGCAGACGAGATACATACTTCTCAAAAAAGTCCCGAGCTGTATTGCCTGCAAAATGGCTAGTAAAATCAATCAGGTAAAGATAGTCAACACCTAGACTTTCCAGCTGCGCCATCCGATCTTCAGGACTAGCTAGATGCAGCATGAGCTCAGGCTGATAGCGGACAAAGGCCAGCTTAGGAGACTCTGGGAAGGTCATCACTGCAATCTTTAGACCTTGCTCCGCTGCAATCTCTCTCGCTTTCTCAAAGAGTGCCTGATGGCCCTTATGCAGCCCATCGAAATAGCCTAGAACAAGGACCGTATCTTCTGTCTGATCAATCCCTTTTTCATCTATAATTCTCTTGGTTATCATCATTCCTCTATTTTACTACGCATTTGCTATTTTTACAATATCCGTTCCACGCGAAACTGCAAAACATTCAAAAAAATTTTACTGCTCTAGTCAGGGCGTTTGTCAAAATCGAAAAATAAGCAAAACAAAAGGACAGCAGTTGTGCAGTTGCTGTCCTTTTGTGAGGTTTAATGAGATTATTATAACATGCAAGCGCACATTTCATATTACAAAAGAGTAACAATCTTTTGACAATTCTACTGCGGATATTAAAGGAAGACTTTGCGGGGCTTGTAGGCTTCTTCCCGCTTTTCCAAAATGGCTATTAACTTCTCCTTATAAAAGCCAGCTAGCTCAGCTTCTTCTGACACCAAGTTGATAAAACGGCCATTTCTCACATCCTCAACCTGCTCGTCAGAGAGCTCAACTTTCACTAAATCTCCGATTCCTAACTCGAGTGGTTGGAGAAAGGAGAAATCATCTACTGCTACTCGCTCTGCTATTTCATCCAGGGTCAAGGCATCATCTAAGCTCATACCTGCTGAGGAAGTCCGTGTCAGCTGGGACATGTGACTGGCAAAGCCAAGCTTGGCTCCCAAATCAACAGACAGAGTTCGGACATAGGTTCCCTTGCTGCACTTGACTCGAAAACGAAAGCGGGCTTGCTCATCTTCATAGGCAATCGGACTGATGCGATCAAAACTATAGATGGTCACCAGTCGCTCTGGCCGCTCCACTTCTTGACCCGCTCTTGCATACTCATAAAGCTTGCGCCCATTGACCTTGACTGCAGAGTACATGGGCGGAATCTGGCGAATCTCACCAGTCATGGACTCCATCGCTTCATCAATGAGAGCTTCTTCTAAAAGCTCTGTCACCGGTGTCCGCTCTAGGAGGTCTCCACTGGCATCCTCTGTCGTTGTTGAGCAGCCCAGGGTAATCTCTCCCTCGTAGGTCTTGCCTTCCTCCTGCATAAACTCGACCAAGCGCGTCGCCTTGCCCACAGCAATCGGAAGCACCCCGACCACATCCGGATCCAAGGTTCCCCCATGACCGATTTTCTTGGTTTTTAAAATTTTGCGCAGCTTAAATACCGCATCGTGCGAGGTCATGCCCGCTTCTTTTTTTAGGTTGATAATTCCGTTCATTGGTTAACTTTCTAAAAATACTAAAACTCTCTTTTGGAAAGCCTTATGCTTTTCATAGAGTGCATGGCCACAGTCTAGCAAAATAGTGAGCTGGCTATCTTTGATATGTTGATGCAATTCGAGCGAAGCTTCTACACCTAGGACGTCATCTTCTTCTGCTCCAATGATTAGCGTAGGACAGTTGATTTTGCCCAAAACGGCTAAACTATCATGTCTTAAGCAAGATATGGCCTGAATAGCAATCCGCTGTTTATCTTTAATACGACCAAATATTCCCATTATTCGATAAAGGTATTTAAACTTTCCAAAGGATTTAGGCGTATAAGAGTGACTTGCAATATCCAACATCAGTTCCTTATAGGCTCCAGTCTGACTCAACTCAAACCAACGAGTAATCCGCTCCCTACCAAGATTATTCAGTTTCGCAGTAGTAACTGTCAAAATCAATTTTTCAACTCTTTCTGGAAAATCTACAGCTAACCATTGGGCAACCATACCGCCTTGAGAAATTCCTATGACAGCTACCGTTTTCAGACCTAAAACATCCATAGCTTCAGCTATATCAGTCGCCATATCTCGTGTTGTATAATTTTCTGGCAACTCATTGATTCTGCTAAAAACATACACTTGGTAAGCTGTTGCGAATTTCCTATAAGATAGGGCAAGCATTTGCGCCATTCCCTTAACAGTCGCCAAACCATCCCCTAGACCAGGAATGATGAGCAGAGGCTTCTTCCCTTTTCCAAAGGTCACATAGTCCATGCTCTTATCTTTAAGATGCAGGACATGATTTTTTGCACGATAGACCATATTTAGAATCCTCTCAAGAGTTTACTTATAAGAATATCCCTGAGTCTGCTTTGCAATTCATCTTTTTCTGCTGAATAGCCCAATACTTTATACAGGGGCGGCAGAACTTCTGCGTCTTCTTTCTGATATTCTTGAACAGTCAATTGATCTATCATTTTTCTATTTTTCTTTCAAAATACTGCTTATAAATAGTTACTGCTATCTGACGTTTTTTCTTAATAACTAAGTCAGTCGCCTCTTCATCGTCCATAAATCCAATCCCTGAAAAAACTAACAAACCTAGTCCAAGATAAGGTAAATCCTTAACAGATAAGGACATCCCTTGAAAAAAGACTAAATAGCAAAGTACTAAAAAATAAACTACATTAGCTAACAGTACTTGTTTGCCTCGTTCAATCCAAATTTCTTTACGTAATTCAGAAGAAGCAGCCTGCCATTGCTGATAAAAAGTTTCCTTCGCTTCTTGTGGCAGTCTTTCTATAATTCGATCAATCTCAGCAAATTTGGTTGATTGTATCCAACGGGTTGTTAAGTCCAATTTTCTCACTCCTTCAAAGCTTCAAACTTAGCTTTCATAGTAGGATTTTTGCGTGTCAGTTTTTTGACAGAGACATCGTCCAGTTTGTTGTTTGCTAAGCGCAGCTGGTTTTCAGAGGTTGTCAGGAATTTCTTGATTTCTTCCATCCGGCGGATGGCCTTGTCAATCTCCTCGATGGCCTTGCCAAAGTTGGTCGAAGCAGACTGATAGTTCTTGGCAAAAGCCACTTTAAAGGCATCCAAATCTTCCTCAAAATGCGTAATATCAATATTCTGCTCCCGCACCAAGGCCAGCTCCTGCTTGTACTGGAGCGAGTTAAGCGCAGCATTGCGCAGGAGGGTAATCATGGGCAGGAAGAACTGAGGCCGGATAACATACATCTTCTCATAGGCATAGGATACATCGACAATACCCGAATTGTAGAGCTCGCTATCAGCCTCAAGAAGTGTCACCAGAATGGCATACTCGCAACCCTTCTCCCGCCGATCCTTATCCAACTCTTTGAAGAAATGCTCGTTTTTCTTCTTAGTCGCTGTCTCATCGCCTTCATTTTTCATCTCAAACATGATGGAGAGGATTTCTACACCATTTTCATCCACCTCACGGTAAATGTAGTCGCCCTTGCTGCCTGTTCTGGCATCATTGTCCTTGCCAAACTCCGCTCGCGGGAACATGGCCATACGGTTCTTGTTAAACTCGTACTCGCAGTGCTGTTCCAAACTCTCGCCAATCATCTTAGTAGATTGCTTGGCTTTGAAATCCTTGTAAAACTCTATGGTCTCATCTTTCTGCCGTAGCTCTACCTCATAGCGCTCTTTGAGGGAGGTCTGAGCCAGCGCTGCTTCCTTTTCTTGTAAGACTAGCTGATTCTTAACCTCGTCTCGCTCTTTTTCCAGCGCAGATAAGGTCTTTTGCAGTTGATTTTCATGCTCCAAGCGCAGAGTAGTCAACTGACTTTCCAATTGCTGAACTTCCTTTTCCTTCTCCTGCAATTGAAGACTGGCTGCCTGCTCCGCCTCTTTCTTTGCCAATTCCTGCTGGGTCTCAAACTGAGCAATTTCACTTTGAAGATTACTAATTTCCTGCTCTTTCTGCGATAGGAGAGCTTGTTGAGCATTCTGGGATTTTTGCTCTGCTAAAGCCAGTTCCTGCTCAATCCGAGCATGAATCTCCTTGTCAAACTCTGCTGTCCGAACCTGCGACAAAAGCTCACTGTACTGGCTCTCATTAACAGTAAAAACCTCCCCGCAGTTGGGGCATTTGATTTCATTCATGGGATACCTCTTCATTTTCTTTTTTTCAATAAACCACCAACAATTAAAGAAGAAACAGCCAGTATCCCGTAACCAACTTTCTTCCTAGTCTCTCTGTAATCCCTTTCGTGTTCGCCACAGAACATTGCTTTGGGTGTATAAACTTCTTTGTCACATTTATGAATTTTACAAATTCTCATCTTATTATTTTTCATCTTCCTTCTCCTCTATTCGCACTTTTTCAGAACTATTAATCAGCATATTGACTTTTTCAGAGATGTTTTGTGTTAATTTTACAAAAGAATTATCATTTCCTTTTAAAAAATTATCAATTTTCCAAGCCAAACTTTTTCCATCATATTTCGGTTCTAGCAATGTTTGCTCTGTAAAAGCCTGATAATTACTCAACACAGCCATTACTGACTCTTGCTCTTCTAAAATCGTATAGGCAACCACATTCAGCTGCATTGTTGATGATAGGTAACTTATTGATTTTTGAAGCAAAATACTAATTCTAGTCGCATCTTTCTGTTTGATTTTAAGATTAGTAAAATCAATACCGTCAGCATAAATTGACATCATTAATTTTGCAATTGTGTTATTATTTTCTTTAATAGCTGAAAGAAGTAAGTCTCTTTTTAACTGCTCATTTTTTGTTGCCAAAGCTTCAACTATTAACTGCCTTGCGCTAAAAAATCCTGAAAATCTATCATTGTATTGACCTTGTTCTACTCTAATAATCAGTTCATTCAAACTTTCAATCTGTTCAGAGATTGACGCCAGTTGTCCTTGGATAGCAGAGAGCTCTGGAAGGTTACCTAGCTCTTTGACAGCTCTTTTTTCTAGAGTTACACTGCTTTTAATTTTTCCAGACACAGTATCTTTTAATACCGCATAAGTTTCGCCAGTCTTTTTTCTAATACCGTAACTCCATTCCCCTGTCTTTAATTTTTCTTTTGCAATTTTTGTTAGTTTAGCAACATATTCAACATCACCACTTTTATCTACAAGCTCTTTTAATAATTTAGTTTCAGAAATATGAGAAAACAAATTATTCTTAATTTTATCGGCAATCATTAAAGAAGCTTCGTTTTGCAATGGAACCAACGAATAAGATTGAAAGTCATAATTGTATAATTCTTTATTTTTGACATCAACTTCAAATTTCTCTTTTACAGGAATTTCAATTTCAAAATTTTCCATATTAGGATCTCCTTATTTAAGTTTTAACCAATCCATCTGTGTCAATACTAATAAGCCTACATCTTTTTTACAAACAAAAACGAGCTTTCGCTTCTTCCGATGTCAAGCTCTTTCCCAGTTGGTTGTTCTGAAAGCTCTTTCCAACTGTTTTTTCAATTCTTGCAATATTTTGTCTCAAAATCATTAAGAAAATTCTTCTCCATTTTTTACATCTGTCCTTCTTATTCTTCTACATCATTATAGCACACTTGGCTGGTCTGGTATAGCAACAAAATAGAGCTCCTGCAAGCAAAAACAGCAAGCCAAACGGCCTGCTGTTTCAGGTTATCACTCTTCCATCTCAATCCGCCAGCTGGCGGCTGTTTTTCTTTCTTGGATAAATTTGCTGTAGATACCTTGTTTGGCCAGTAAGTCTTGGTGTTTGCCTTGCTCGACAATGCGGCCTTGATCCAGCACCAGAATCTGGTCTGCATGCTCAACCGTCTTGAGTCGGTGGGCAATCATGATAATGGTCTTATCGCGAGTCAGAGCCTGAATAGCCTGCATGAGGGCTTCTTCATTTTCTGGGTCAACATTGGCTGTTGCTTCATCCAGAATGATGATAGGCGCATCCTTGATAATTGCCCGAGCAATGGAAATGCGCTGGCGCTCACCTCCAGAAAGACTGGCACCTCCTTCACCAATCTTAGTGTCATAGCCATCAGGCAGCGAGAGGATAAAGTCATGACAGGCGGCTTTCTTAGCAGCCTCTATTACTTCTTCTTGACTGGCCTCCGGCTTGCCAAAACGAATGTTATTGGCAATGGTATCCTCAAAGAGATAGACGCTTTGAAAGACAAAGCTGAAATTACGAATCAGGCTGTCATAGCTGTATTCCCTAACATCATGTCCGTCTAAACTAATACTTCCCTGATCCACATCCCAGAAGCGGGCGATGAGGTTGCAGAGCGTTGTTTTGCCTGATCCAGAAGGTCCGACCAGAGCAGTTGTTGTTTTTCGGGAATGGTGAGGGAAACCCGGTCAATAATTTTCTTATTTTCATAAGAGAAGCTAACATCTCTCAGCTCAATCCGGCTGCTCTTAGGCTCAATATCCTGACCGCTGATGTCCATCGGCTGGATAGCCAAAACTTGATTGACCATATCAACCGACAGATCAACAATGCGCAGGAGAGAAGAGAAAGAGCCAACGCCGTCTAGATTTTCATAAATCATAAAGCCACTGACAATCATCATAATGGTTACCAGCAGCTCCATACTGCCATTGAGATAAAAGTAGATAGAGAAAAGCCCCATAAAGAGACCCGTCAGCTTGGTCACCATGCCCTGGAGGGCAATGTAAGGTGAGGTCACGAGTGTCATTTTAGTATCTAGCTGACTCTTGCCTTCAATAGCCTTGGACAGCTTCTTGGCAGAACGGTTGACCAGATTGTAGTTCTTAACTTCAGCAATACCTTGGCTGTACTCTAAAACAACGGCTACTAGGTCGATATCCGCCTGATACTTGTCATCAGAAACCTTGCCAACTTGCCAACGCATGAGGGTATTTGGCAAGAGAAAGAGGACGAGACCCACCAAGAGAACCAGTCCAACCCGCCAGTCATAGAGAAAGACCAAAACGGTGATGAGACCGGTCGTCAGAAAGCCCTGCACAGTCATCATAACCACTCGCGTAGCTACATCAGACAGCCCTTCCAGCGTATTAGTCGTAACACTGGTAATCTTGCCCAAGCTATTTTGATTAAAGTAACCCATGGGCAGATAGCGCATGTGCTCGGCAATTTCAATCCGCTTCTGAGCACAGGTATGATAGCCCGCTTCCGTCTGGAGCATAGTGATTTTCAGGGTAATCCAGACGTTTAGCACAGTGGATACCAACATGATACCCAGAGCCAGCCAGAAAGTCTGCATAGAGAGATTCTTCTCTATCAGTCCCATAACGACTAGGCCGATTGCTGGAATACGCAGAGCGATGATAAAGGACTTGATGATGCCCAGATAAATGGATTGATAAAATTTCCTACGGTCCTCTGCCGTACAGAAATCAAAGAATTTCTTCAGTATATTAAGCATGAGTCAGCCCTCCTTCCATTTCACCACTATCTCTGGTAGCAATATGGGCCTGCCACATAGAAGCATAAAGCGGACTGGTTGCCAGCAATTCTTCATGCCGACCTCTAGCTTCAATCCGACCATCATTGACCAAGACTATCTGGTCTGCACTTATAATAGTAGACAGCCTGTGGGCAATGACAATCAAGGTCCGTCCCTCAATCAGACGAGCTAGACTGGACTGGATCCGTGCTTCATTTTCCGGATCTGTATAAGCAGTCGCTTCATCCAAGATAAGAATCGGCGCATCCTTGAGCATGGCACGGGCGATAGCAATCCGCTGACGCTCCCCACCAGATAGATGACTGCCGCCAGAGCCTACCTGAGTTTCAAAACCATCTTCCAAGTTCATGATAAAGTCATAACAGCCACAGCGACGGGCAATTTCGATGACCTCTTCATCAGAAGCCGCTGGATTTCCCATCCGAATATTTTCCATAATAGTCTCATCAAAGAGATAGTTATCCTGAGTCACGTAAGCAATCTGCCGACTGTAATATTCTAGCGGAAGCTGACGAATGTCCAAGCCACCATAGCTAATCTGACCATAAGTGACATCCCAGAAAGAAGCTAGAAGCTTGGCAATTGTGGACTTACCTGAGCCTGATGGCCCAACTAAAGCATTGATGCTGCCAGCCTTAATATCTAACGAAATTCCATGCAGCACCTCCTCTTCATCTGTATAGCCAAAGCTGACATTCGTCATGACCAGATCCCTTCCTTTTGGAAGTTCTCGCAGCTCCTGAGGCCTTTCCAAATCAGGCTTTTCCAAAATATCAATGACTTGGCCAAAAATAGTCCCGATTTTCCGTAAATCGTCCATGTAACTAGCCACTAAAATCAGAGGAGTCAGAAGACTAAGCGACAGAATAATCATCAGAATGAAATTGCCGGCAGTCAAACTACCTTGCAGATAAAAATAACAGCCAGCCGGCAGCAGAAAGAGCAAGCCTGATGGCAGAAAAGCTGTCACAATGCCCATCTCTAGATTGAACTTGCGCATCCATTCAATAAAGCAGTCTGCTCCTTCTCTAGCAGCTGTCACAAACTTATCGTAAGAGAACTTTTCCTTGCCAAAAACCTTGATAACCTCAATCCCATTGATGTATTCCACCGCTGTATCATTGAGCTTTTTGGTCTTGACCAGAGTATTTTGATAGTCTGCTTCGCTATTTGCAACCATCCGCATATAGGCCAGCGCCACGATGGGAATAGTCAGGAGAGACAGAATGGTCAGCCGCCAATCGATGACTAGCATAGCAATGAGAACAATAATCGGACCAAAAATCCCAGCGGTAAACTCTGGAATCAGGTGAGCCAAGGTCGTTTCGGTCGCATCCACCCGCTCAACGATAATGTTTTTATAGCTGCCTGATGACTGACTAAGCACTGTACCTAAAGGCAGCCTAGCCAGCTTATCTGTCAGTCGGTACCGCATTTCCGCTAGAATCTTAAAAGTAGCCGTATGTGACAGCATGGTGGAAATACCATGGAATCCCCAGTAGCCAATCCAGGCCAGACCTGCCCATGCCGACTGTAGCAGGTAGAAATTCCAGTTTTTATTGCCAGCCAAGAGTTGATTAATCATTCCGCCAATAAAGAAATAAGGCAGAAATCCTGAAAGTACAGAGACAAAGGCAAAAATCAGACTGAGTCCAAAATATATCTTATGAAGGGAAACAAAGTCCCAGATCCAAGCAAGAACAGATTTTTTCTTCATAGAATTTCCTTCTTTCTATCAAAAACCTAGCAAACTTCCCCAGTCAAACAAGTCCATGATGGAATGGCAAAATTCCAGCGCCTGCTCTTGGGGCCAGTCTTGAGCCAAGGGCTCAAATACAGCTGTATAATAAGCTGTCATGCACGATCGCAGAAACTCATGTTTGACCAAACGATTGATCTTACCCTCTTTGTAAGCCAACTCCAAATAGCGATAAGTCTCGTCTGCAGCCAAATGAGGCAGACGCATCCTGAAGTCCGCTTGCGAAGATCCCTGAGATTTAAAGAGCAAGAGCTGCATAATATCCTTATGCTCATAGAGAATCCGCATCAGGGACTGGAGATCCTCCAAGCGATGGACCCACATATCAGACAGGTGTCCCTCTTCTAGGAAATCATAGTCACGTCGCTTCTGCTCTTGTCCATACTGGTCTAAGGCTGTCAGAGTAGGCTCAAGCAGGGCAGTAAAGAGACTGTCCTTACTCTCATAGCGCTTATAAAGTGCCCCAGTCGTCAAGCCAGCCGCGCGACAAATTCTCCGCAGTGAAGCATCCTGATAGCCATAAGCTAAGAACTCACTCCTTGCGCTTTCCAAGATTTTTTCATTTAACTCATCTGTTTCTTTTTTCATGATTTAAATTCGATAACACCGTTATCACCTTTCTTCTTTTATTATAAATTCTGACAATTTAACTGTCAAGAAAAAACAAAAAAAGGCCGAAAAATATTTTCATCGGTCTAGTTCTATTCCCTTTTACTCTTGTAAACATGACAAAAGGAGCTTGCGAACAAGCTCCTCTAGAATTTTAATTTTTATTAGGTGCATAAATCATGCCAGTACAGTCGAAATCTTCCTGTCGGCGAAAGCCGAGCTCTCGATAAAAAGCTAGATTTTTATCTGACTGCTCCGTTGCCAGCTGGATTTGGTAAACATCCTTAAATCTTTCCAATGTTTTCTGAAGAAGGCTTCGTCCAATCCCCTGACGCTGGTAGTGTGGATACACCAGCAAATCCTGAATGAAGACAATGGTAAGTCCATCCCCGACTGCTCGAATCAAACCAACCAACTTATCTTCGTCATAGGCCGCCATCACAAACAAGGACTGATGGAAGGCTTGCTCTAACTGCTGAGGTCGATTAGTGTAATTGCTCCAATTAACCGAATCATAGAGGTCTAGCACTGCCGCAAAATCTAGCTGAGGATTTGTTTTATAATGAATCATAGTTCTCTCCTTGTTTTTTCTCTGTTTGTTGGCTTAAACCATTCTAACGCTTTATCGAACTTGAGTCAGCACTCCGTCTTGCATCTCATAAACCTTATCAACCTCGTCCAGCAGGCGGGTATCGTGAGTAATCATGACCACGCTCTTATGGAATTTCTGGGTCACCTCTTTGAGCAAATGGACCACGCGCTTGGCTCGCTCCGTATCCAGACTAGCTGTCGGTTCATCAGCCAAAATAATATCTGGGCTATTGTAAAGCGCTCTAGCGATAGCAGCCCGCTGCCGTTCCCCGCCAGACAATTCTTTTGGATACTGCTTGAGTGTTCCTTTAAGATCCAGCAACTCAATCAGACTGTCTAGTTCTGTTCTTTCCTTTTTAGATAAGCGGTCAATCAGCTGGAATTGGTCTTCGATTTTCAAAAAAGGTATGAGATTGGAAGCCTGCAAAATAAAGCCGAAATCATTGAAACGCAGAGCAGCACGTTCCTTTTCCTTGAGCTGGGAAGTATCTTTCCCATGCAGGAGAATCTGTCCTTTTGAGGGAGTTTGTAAATGCCCCAGCAAGGTCAGAAGGGTTGTTTTACCCGATCCTGACGGCCCAATAATAGCTACAAACTGCCCTGCTTCCAATCGGAAATCAGTTGGTTTCAGGGCTTGAACCAGCGTATGTCCCTGCCCATATTCTTTTGTAACCCCTTTTAGTTCTATGATTGACATTTACTCACCTCCGATCGCTGTGATAGGGTCAATTTTCAGAACACGATGAATGGACAAAAGTCCGCCAGCCAGTGACATGAAAACAATCAGGACAATCAATCCTGCGTAAGCTCGCCAATCACTGTAAAAAGGCATAGAAGCTGGCAAGGCGAGCTGGGTTCCCAAGAGAGCCAAGACAGCTAAGCTGATTCCCAGAGTGGACAGGATGAAAATCTGCCAAAAAATAGAAGCAATAATCTTCCCACTGGCAATTCCTTGGGCGCGCATAATACCATAAAGATGCGTCTTTTGGATGGTAATGATATACATAAAAATTCCCAATACAAAAAATGTAATCAGAACCATGGCCCCAATCATAAAGGAAAAAGTCAGAACCTGAGGCTGATAACCAGGGATATTTTCTATAAAATCACTCATAGAGAGCTGACTAAGTCCAGCTTCTTCAATCTTCTGAGCATCCTTGACCACAAGTGCGCTGATATTCTTAACCTGACTTGAGCCGTACTTTAATTCCCTGAAATCATCTAGATCCATAAAAATTACAGGTTGCGTAAAGAAGCTATTATCCTCTGTAAAACCAACAACCTGATAGAGGCGCTCACTGCCATTGAGCTGGAGTCGGTCACCTAGTTTCACACCTTTTTGCTGCAGACGCTTATCCGCAATGACTTCATAAGCAGTCTCAGCAGGACGTCCCTCAATAATGTCAGGCGCTAGAAAACTATCCCAAGAGAGACCAAAAACCTGAGCATTGAGTTTATCAGTCCCATCTTCATAATTGGCCACTGCTGACGTTTGTCCCAAAGCAGCGATTGAGTCCCCTTGAAGCAGGCGGCTGTATTCCTCTTCCTTGAGAGTCGAAGCTATTAGATTCTTATTGGCGTACTCCGACAAAACAATCGACTCAGCCTGCCATTGGTCCAAAGCCAAGCGATTGAGCCTAGCCAAACCGACGGAAAGACTAGATAAAAAGAAAACCATATAGGTAATGAGAAAGACCACAGCAACCACTAAACGATAGCGTCCGCGACTGTAGACAATCTCTTTAAAAGCTAAAAACAAAGCTGTCCCCCTTTGAGATATTCGAGACTATTATACCATAAAGAAGCAAACTGGAAAAACTATCCTGTCAATCCCCCTCCATATGCTCTCTGACAAAACCTGCCAGACCGACAGCGGTCACCCTAGCATGAAAATCACTCATTTGCTGAGCCTTATAGCGAGGATGAGCCAGCCAGTAAGTCAGGGTTCCCATAAAGGACGCAGCTTGATGATTCAGGAGCAAATCCGCTTCTATCTCCTCTAAATGTGGATTCCCCAAGGAAATACTCTGCGAGAAAATCTCCCTCAAAGCTTCCTGCAACCGCTGCGAACTAGTTGGACTGCCATTTGGACCCAAAAGAATGGCCAAGTCTTCCAAGTGAGTCTCAAAAAAATGAAAAAGGTTTTGTTTTTCATGGATATAGTCTTCCACTTTAAAATCCTTTTCTAACTTGAACAAGCAGGCAGAATCTAGAGCCTCTTGATAATAGACCTGCAAATCACCTAGCAAGCGGTCTTCTATCTTCTCCAGCAGATCATATTTATCCAGATAATGCCGATAAAAGGTACTGCGATTCACCTCTGCCAAGTCAATCAGCTGACGAATACTGATAGTCTCAAAAGTCTGCTCTTTCATCAGCTGCAGCAAGCTAGTCTCTATCTGCTTTTCTGTCTTTCTTCTTTTTTTCTCATACATGCCATTCACCTCAAAATGCAACAGTCTCTCTAAAATTGATGCTTGTATGTCATCCAGCTCCCACTATATAATAAATATAAGCAGAAGACAAGAACAGGAGGATTAAAAAATGAAGATTATTATCAATCAAAAGGAAGTCGGTCAAGAAAGAATTGAGCAATGGCGGAAGCAGAGAATCCATAAAGCGGCTAAGATACTTAATCTACAGCTGCCGAATACTGACAACACGGAGATTTTAGACCAAGCCCTACTGGAAGCAAAAATGAAGCTGACATACGAGGAGCTAATCCATAAAATCGGAACCAAACTCAAATGGAGCCAATATTTGATGAAATGGGCGGCCAAATGGTCCAAGAAACCACGAAAAAGAGCTGTTGTAACGATTTTTGCAAGCGGACTGACTGCTGCTTCTTTCAGTAAAAAGCTAGAAAAATTGATGTTAGAAAAGACAAATGTTCATAAACGAGTCAATCTTGGTGCCTGTCCAGACCATTATGCTTTGCAGCCGCACGGCGACAAACTAGAAGTCATTGAGACGGCAGGAAACAGCCCACTGCCGACACAGTTTTTTCTTAGCCTTGGTGGTTCAGCTGAGATAGAGGAGCCTCGTGATGCGTCTTATCCCTTCCAAACTGTCGGTGTCGCCAGTCTAGTGAATGGTTGCAATATCGGTGGTATTCGCCATCAGTTTCGCGACACAGAAAAAGGCCTAGAAGCCCGATTCTGCGTCGAATTCCCCAGCCTTTGTCCAGACAGCATAATCAAAGAACACCAACTCCACCTGGCCGCCGAATGGTCAAAGTGGATAGCTTGGTGCAAAGAGCAAAAAGAATGAATTTCCTTTCATGAAAAGAACTACCAAGCTATTCAAAAACAGCCTACTGCCATCATAAAGAGACCGCAGCAAGGCTGTTTTTCTTCTACACCTAATCAAAGACAATCATGGACTTAATGGTCTTGCGTTCATCCATATCCTTATAAGCTTGGTCAATCTCATCCAGCCTGTACTCACTAGTAAAGACCTTGCCCGGATTAATATCACCATCAAGAACTGCCTTGAGCAAGATTTGCTTGTCGTAAGTCGTGACAGAGGCCGCTCCGCCTGCCACTGTAATATTTTGAGCAAAGGTAGAACCAAGAGCTCGGTTATTATAGTGAGGTACACCGACAAAGCCTAAGCGACCACCATTGTGAAGGACTCCCAGAGCTTGATCAACAGCAGCTTCTGTTCCGACACATTCAAGAGCAGCATCTGCACCACCACCAAGAATCTCACGGACCTTGGCAATTCCTTCTTCGCCACGTTCTGCAACAACAGCTGTCGCACCTGACTCTAAAGCCATCTTTTGTCGATCTTCGTGACGGCTCATGAGAACGATTTGGGAAGCACCACGCATTTTAGCAGCTATAACAGCGCATTGTCCAACAGCTCCGTCACCAATCACGACCACCTTATCACCAGGCTTAACATCTGCCACTCGTGCAGCATGATAGCCGGTCGGCATGACATCAGCCAGTGTCAAGAGTGATTTGAGCATTCCTTCTGTATAATCAGAAGGCTGACCCGGAATTTTGATAAGAGCCCAGTTAGCAAATTCGAAGCGCATATATTCTGCCTGCACCCCATTTGACCAGTTATTCCCAATATGAGAATCACAGGTACCGTCAAATCCTGCTCGACAGGCATCACATTGCCCGCATCCATGAGTAAATGGCGCAATAACAAAATCGCCAGGTTTAACAGTCGTTACTGCATCCCCGATTTCTTCGACAATTCCAATCGCTTCATGCCCACTATTTTGATGGCCGGCTTCAATATCTGGACTGCGGTAGCGCCATAGGTCAGAACCACAGACACAGGTCCGAACGATCCGAATAATAGCATCATCTGCCTCAATAATTTGCGGACGGTCAATGTCAATGAGCCCAACGTGGCCCGCTTTTGTATAAACTGCTGATTTCATCGTTTCTTCTCCTGTAATATCTTTATAGTAACTATTATACAACTTAGAGCGTCCTAGAAGTCAAATTTTTAACATCATTTACGATAAAATTTTTATAAAAAAGGAAACTCCTTTCTCAGAGTTTCCTAATTTGATTTCCTCACTGCTCATCCTGTTGTCCTGAGCAGAATGAAAAGCGCTTTACTGCTTGGTAAAGGTCAGAGTGTCTGGATCATCATCCAATTCGTCCACAATCAACTGATTGCCATTTTGGCGATAGCTTTTAGCATCATCACCGACAATCAGTCTTTGGTTAGCAGCATCTACTTGTACCTGCTTGATTTCCTTACTGCCATCGACCTCGGTCTCAGTCCAGGTACCAGTCGTACCATTGATTTCCAGGACATGCTGGTCACCATCATGGTCGGTTGCTTGGTAGCGCCCGTCTAGATTAGTAGCCTGCCCTGCATTTGATGATGAAGAAGGCTGATTAGAGGAAGATGCGGCTGATGACTGCGAAGTCTGATTTTGCGCAGATTGTGATGTCTGGCCTTGCGTATTCTGTGATGAACTAGTATTCCCTCCTTGGTTGGTATTGCCTGAGCAGGCAGCCAATAGAACTGCTGCTGTCAGAGATAGAATTCCGATAAAGGCTTTTTTTGTAATAGTCATATCGCTTTCTCCTTTTTCTACATTTGTAGTTTATAATTATATTCTACACTTGTCTGTTTCATTTGTCAAGAAAAAGCAGTTTTTATTATAAGGAAAATACATCTAAAGGAAATGAATCACTCTGACTGAACTTTGCTATTCAGACGCTGCTTATTCTGTTAGTCTTTCCGAGTTCTCTTGACAAAATAGTTCCCTGTCGTATAATGATTCTTAAAAAGATAAAAGGAGAAGATCATGCCAATCAGAAAAGCCCAAGTCAGAGATATTCCTGCACTCCAAGAACTCCTTCAGCAAGTCCTGCTTGTCCACCATCAAGCTCGGCCGGACATTTTCAAGTCCAAGGGCAGCAAGTTTAGCAATGAAGAGCTAGAGAAGATTCTGGTACAAGATTCCACCCCTATTTTCGTCTTTGAAAGTGAATCCGGAGAAATCCTCGGTCACCTGTTTTGCTCCATCAAGGAACCTGTCAGTCCTATACTCAATCCTATCAAAACACTTTTTATTGAGGACTTATGTGTGGATGAGAAAGCAAGAGGGCAAAAGGTTGGCGAGCAACTTTACCGCTTTGCGGAAGACTATGCTCGGAAAATTGACTGCTATAATCTGACTCTCAATGTTTGGAACGACAATGTCGGAGCCCTGCGTTTCTATGAGCGATTAAAGCTTCAGGCTCAGGAAACAGTGATGGAGAAGATTCTTTGAGCTTGAAAGACAAATTTCAGGAAGCGCTAGCAATAGTTTTCGGATATATCCTACCAGCAGAATTAACTATTTTATTTGCCGAGAAATTTTCGATACAATAGACCATAATCCCTAATGAAAGTGAGAAATCTTATGACAAAATCAAAATTTCAACTGGTTGGATCACTTCTGCGCCCAGAAAATCTGCGCCAGTATAAGACAGAAATTGAGCATCGCGATGATATTCAATATCCCTTCTACGACAGCTTCCCAGGCTACCATGAGACGGAGACCGCTGACATCAAGGAGATTGTTGCTGAGCAAAAGGCAAAGGGAATTGACATCCTGACAGATGGAGAATACTCCAAGCCCATGTGGCATCTGGACTTTGTCTGGGGACTTAAGGGAATCGAGCGCTACATTGCTGACCACGGCTATACCTTCAAGGACCACGACGGTGGGCAATACGAGACCCGTAAGGATATTGGTATCCGCATCACAGCACCACTCTCTGGTAAAAATCATCACTTTATTGAGATTTATAAGCTAGTCAAGGAAGAGGCTGCTGGTGACGATACCAAGCTGACTGTCTGGGGACCTGCCCATGCTTATACTGAGTTAGCTGTCTTTGACAGCTTGGCGGGACCAGGACAAGTTTATGAGACCAATGAAGACTTAAAAAAAGGCTTGATTCAAGCTTATAAGGAATTTTTGGACGACTATAAGACCGCTGGCGGACAGATTATCCAGTTTGACGATTGCCTCTGGGAACTCTTTGACGAGTCCAATCCTGCTAGCTTCTTTGCGGAAGGGAATGCTAGTCTGGCTGATCTAGCAGACGAGTTTGTCGCTATTAATAACGAAGTCGTAGACTACGCTCATGAGTTGGGACTGACTGTCTGGACCCACAACTGCCGTGGTAACTACGAAAGCCGCTCTGCTGCCGAGGGTACCTACGAAGCTATCGCGGAAAAATTCCTGCGCGACCAACACTACGATCGCTACTTCCTAGAGTGGGACAGCGATGTAGCTGGTGATGTATCAGCCCTAGCAGCTTTAAAAGACAAGGATGCGGAAGTTGTTTTAGGACTGCTCTCCAGTAAAACCACAGGCTTGGATGACGAAAAACGCGTCCTAGACCTGCTCGAGAAAGCAGCAACCGTTCTACCGAAAGAGCGTCTCCTGCTCTCCCACCAATGCGGCTTTGCCTCTTGTGACTCTGGAAATGAACTCACCATTGAACAACAATGGGCAAAAATCAAACAAGGCCAAGAAATCGCCCAGAAATTCTGGGGATAATAAGCAAAAAAGCGGAATAACCGCTTTTTTCTATGCTTTTAAAATCAATTGCGGACTGTATTAGATCTCTTAGATGAACTCCAGTTTCATCTGCATCTGTTCAACATATTAAATCTTGGAGTATCAGGAAAGTTCAATTCGCTTGAGCCAATTTTCAACCAAGGCCGTAAAGAGAGCCTCTTGATCTATTTGTGCATTGTGGCCAGCAAGATCCATTACAGCATGAGTTGCCCTTGTATAATAGTGAGGCAGTTGCGCTAACTGCTGGAAGCCCACGACTTGGTCCTGCTTTCCTGCTATAAAAAGGCTGGGCTCGTCATAACCCTTTTTCTGTATCTCTTGATCCACTTCAAACGAAAAAGAATAGTTTTCTTGCAGCTTTTGGACAAAGGGAGCATTCATCATCTGAAGCCCTGCTAGGATTTCTTTTTCAAACCGTTGATAAGTTTCTTTAGTCTGTAAAATCGCCAAATCAACGAAATCTTCGTTTTTGCCTGCTATATCAAACCCAACCTCTCTAATTACCAGAGTATCTTTAGGCAAAATTCTTTCTTTCGGATTGGGTACAACTACTGGACAAATAAGCAGCAAACCATCAATCTCCGACCTTTTCTTAGCCAAAATTCCTCGAGCAAGATAGCCACCATAAGACTCTCCAGCTAAGAGAAAGCTGTGTCCGCTGATTACAGTCTCTATAAAGTTCAAGAGCATCTCTAAAATCGCATCCGCACTTGCAAAAGCAGGATTGGCATCAGACCTACCCATGCCAGGCAAATCTAAATAAATTCTTTTATAGCCAGCATGTTTCTCAAAAATAGGTTCCAAACATCCTTCCATCAATTCAGATGAACAGCCCAAACCATGAATTGCCAAGACTGGCTTTCCTTGACCAATCACTTTATAATATAATTTATTTCCCTGATAAGTAAAAAACATTTTTTCTCCAATCATACCTTAAAGACACGTTTTGCTCGAGGTGAAGCCTTTATCGAAACCAGTCAAAATAATATTGTTTATGAGCCTAACAAATTATTCTTATCATCTACACCCCTCAAAGCTACTAGGCGAGCAAGCTTATTCTTCCCCCTTGATTTCAGAACTTCATGCCTCATCACCAAATAACAAAGTGGATTTCTGCAGATAAGGATTGGGATACTTGACTAGCAGGTTCCTTACAGCTGTTACCAAGTCTTTCTGCTCAGCCTGACCGGATTGGTAACGAAGCAAAAGATGCATAAAATCTTCTTTTTCAGTTGTACTGGCTTTTTTCTTAAAATAGCCCCAAACATGCTGAAAAGCATTGCTGACCTGACCGCGGTTTTCAGGCAAGGCTACCGCCTGATCAATCAAGCCTTGAACATGTGCTGCTTCCACCGAGTCGCTTTTTAGATACTGACGGATTTCCAGATAGATCTTACTAGAATGACTGAGAACCAGATATTTATTTCTAGCCCAAAGAGTCTGACATTGGGATATTTGGTTTGAATTTTCCATAATTACTTTTCCTACTGATTTTTAATTTCGAATACTTCTCGTTTTGTCTACATCATTGCTCGCATCCTAGTAATAAGCTTGCCAAGATAGAAAGCAAATCAAGTATGATTGGAATAGGATTTCGAAGAGTATTAATCAAAATCCCCAATCACATGACTGGGGAATAGTTCATTAGCGTACTTCTGCGCCGAGTTTTTCGGTCAGGGATTTTTCGATTTTTTCCATGTATTTAGCCACTTCCTCGTCAGTCAGGCTAGCTTCTTGATTTTGGAAAGTCAGGCTGTAGGCCATGGATTTGAGGCCGACACCTAGCTTGTCACCAGAGAAGATATCAAAGAGCTTAATATCGGTCAAGCGCTTGACACCAGCTGCTTGGATTGCATCAAGGACCTCTTGGTGAGTGATTTCAGCCTTGAGCAAGAGGGCCACATCACGGCTGACAGCTGGGAATTTAGTTATTTCTGTAAACGGCTGTGCTGGCTGGAGCTGCTCTTCAATAGCAGACAGATTGAGCTCAGCCACATAAGTTTCAGGAATATCGTAAGCCTTGGCTGTCGCAGGATGGACTTGGCCGACAAAGCCGACAGGCTGGCCATTGATAGATATCAAAGCAGTCCGACCAGGATGCAGGCTCTTAATCTGGCTGCTAGCCGCGTATTCAGCTGTCAAGCCCAACTTAGCAAAGAGTGCTTCAACTACACCCTTAGCATAGAAGAAATCAACTGCTACTGGCTTGGTCTGGAAATCTTTTTCATTAACCAGACCTGTCAAAGCAAAGGCAAAGCTATTGATTTCATTTGGCAGTTCTTCCTTAGGATTGCCAGTCTGCTCAAAGACTTTTCCAATCTCATAGAGAGCTAGATTCTTATTTTTACGAGCTACATTGTAGGCTAGGGAGTCCAAAATGCCAGAAACCATGTTCTGACGAAGAACAGAGCGCTCCACAGTCATCGGCCACATAAGCTCAGTCAAGTTGCTAGGATTGAGAGTGAACTCAATCGCCTTTTCTGGAGTCGTCAAAGCGTAGGTGATGATTTCTGTCAGTCCAGCTCCCTCTGCTAAGGTCCGTACTTGACGGCGCAGTTGTTGCGTTGCAGTCAATTCACCAGCAGTCCCGTCATCTTTTGGCAGGCTAGCTGGCAATTTGTCATAGCCATAAATGCGGGCAATTTCTTCATAGAGGTCTGCTTCGATTGAAATATCCCAGCGACGGCGAGGGACACTGACAGTGAACTGTTCTGCATTTCCTGACAGGCCAAAACCAAGTCTGCGGAAGACATCCACAATATCTGTATAAAGCAAGTCTGTTCCCAAAACTCGGTTGACATCCGCGAGACTGGACACCACTTCTACATCACTAGTGTCTAAGCTACCAGCGGATACGATACCCGCTTGAACGATTGCACCTGCCAAGTCCGCAATCATACTTGCTGCTGCGTCCAAAGCTTCATTGACAGTTGCTACATTGATACCTTTTTCAAAGCGGGAAGATGATTCAGAACGAAGATTAAGGCGGCTGCTGGTTTTACGGATTGATTTTCCATCAAAAACAGCCGCCTCCAGAACAACACGAGTGGACTTACCGGAAATTTCAGTCGCTGCTCCGCCCATGACACCAGCCAGAGCAACTGGCTTTTCCGCCACAGTAATGACTAGGTCGCTGACTTCCAGCTCCCGCTCTTCACCGTCCAGCGTTACCAGTTTTTCACCAGCACGCGCTTCCCGCACAACGATCTGGTCACCCTCAAACGTATCCAAATCAAAGGCATGCATAGGCTGACCAAAGTAGAGCAGGATATAGTTGGTCACGTCCACTACATTGTTAATCGGACGGATTCCTTCGTTCATGAGGAGATTTTGCAGCCACTGAGGACTTGGGGCAATAGTGACATTTTCCAAGATACGAGCCGCATAGTAAGGGGCTTTCTCGGTTTCAAGAGCCACTGATAGACTGTCAGCTGCTTGCTTTTCATTCTCCACCAGCGGAAAATCTTTGAAATGTACTGACTTGTCATAGATGGCAGCCACTTCATGAGCCACCCCACGCATAGACAGAGCATCAGCTCGGTTTGGTGTGATGGAAAGTTCGATAATCTCATCATCCAAGTCCAGATAAGAGAAGACTTCCTCGCCCGGCACTGCTTCTTCAGGCAGGATTTGAATACCATCCGCAAATTCCTTTGGCACAACAGAATCAGAAATGCCCAGCTCACCCAGAGAGCAGATCATACCCAGTGACTCCAAGCCCCGGATTTTCCCTTTTTTAATCTTATAATTGTCGGCAATGCGAGCACCTGGCAGAGCTACCATGACCTTGATGCCTGCGCGAACATTTGGAGCACCACAGACAATCTGACGGTTCTCCTCTTCTCCGACATTGACTTGACAAACATGCAGGTGAGTATCAGGAACATCCTCACACGATACCACCTCACCAACAACAATTTTTGACAGGCCAGCAGCTGGTGATGTCACACCTTCCACTTCAATTCCTGTCGTTGACATTTTCTCAGCCAGCTCAGCACTCGCCACATCAATGTCTACTAACTCTTTTAACCACTTATAACTTACTAGCATATTTAAGATATTAAGACCGGCCAATTGCCTTGGCAATTGGTAAAAGCGACCAAATTTTAGGGTTTTGTCTGAAATCCTGATTTCAGAAACAAATCATCTAAATTAAAGCTTTTAGGTCATATTCATTTCCTCTCTTTAAATTTTCTTTTTTATTTCAATTTCTTGCGCAGCAACCAGTCGGTATCTACTGTCTCGCCAGTGATATAGTCGTGCTGGCTGAATTTTTCAAAGCCGTATTTGAAGTAAAAATCTTGAGCTCTAAAATTCTTTTCCCAAACGCCCAGCCAGACCCAGTCAAAGCCTCGTTTTTGGGCTTCTTCCAAAGCAAACTCAAACATTTCCTTGCCCAAACCTTGACCATGATAGGCTTTCAAGACATAGATTCGCTGAACCTCAAAGGCCTGTGGCAGTTCGTGCTCCGTTTGAGCCTGTCCCCAGTTAAACTTGAGAAAACCAGCAATTTCACCCTCTTTGACAACAAAATAAGTCTCTGACTCAGGATCTGCCAGTTCCTTTTCGATAGTTGCAAGCGACAGCTCATTGTCAAAATAATGAGCCATATCAGCTTCCTTGATAAATGGACCAAAGGTTTCTTGATAGGTCGTGACTTCCAACTCCCGAAGGAGGCTCGCTTCTTCTCTTTTTACTCTGACTAGCATACTGCACTCCTTTCTAAGAAAAGCTGCATCTATGAATACAGGTTTCTACTTAAATTGCTGAGAAAAACGAATATCTCCTTGGTAGAATCCACGAATGTCATTAATACCGTAGCGGAGCATAGCTACCCGCTCTTGACCAAGACCAAAGGCAAATCCGGAGTATTTCTCTGCATCAATGCCGCTCATTTCCAATACGCGCGGATGCACCATACCAGCTCCCATAATCTCAATCCAGCCAGTCTTCTTGCAGACATTACAGCCGGTACCGCCACACTTAAAGCAGGAAACATCCACTTCAACAGACGGCTCTGTGAATGGGAAGTATGACGGACGCAGACGGATACTGCGGTCTTGGCCGAACATCTTCTGGACAATCAGCTGCAGCGTTCCTTGCAGGTTGGCCATGGAAATATTTTCTCCAACCACCAAGCCTTCAATCTGATGGAACTGGTGGGAGTGAGTCGCATCATCGGTATCCCGGCGGAAAACGCGCCCTGGTGAGATCATCTTGAGTGGCCCTTTAGAAAAGTCATGGGCATCCATAGCTCGCGCCTGTACCGGACTGGTGTGGGTTCTGAGCAGAATCTCCTCTGTAATGTAGAAAGTGTCCTGCATATCCCGTGCTGGGTGGTCCTTAGGCAGATTCATCCGCTCAAAGTTGTAATAGTCCTTTTCCACTTCAAAGCCGTCCACGACCTGATAGCCCATCCCGATGAAGATATCTTCAATTTCTTCACTAGTTTGGCTAAGAATATGACGGTTCCCAACCGGAATTTGACGGCCTGGCAGGGTCACATCCAAGGACTCTTCAGCCAGTTTCAGAGCGACTAATTGCTCTTCCATCTCTTGAGCAGTTTTTTCAAAGGCTGCTGTCAGAATATCACGCGCTTCATTGACGTGCTTCCCGATAATCGGCCGCATTTCAGCTGAAATATCCTTCATCCCTTTCAGGACTTCAGTCAGTGAACCTTTTTTACCCAAGACAGCTACACGCAAATCCTGCAGTTCCTTTTGATTCTCCGCCTTGAGCTGCTTGAGAGAAGCTAGAGTCTCTTCACGCAAGCTTTTTAGTTGTTCTTCAATCGTTTTCGTCATTTTCCCTCCAAAATAAAAAGCGCGCCAATCTCCATAAGCGGAGCGTTGACACGCGGTACCATCCGTTTTTTATCTGGCAAACCAGACCTTACTTATCAATCCCAGAGCAAGTGAATTCGCCTAGCTTTCATCTAGAGAGCTTTCAGTCGATGGCTCCCCTCCCTGTTAAACTTCCCCTAGGTTACTGGTCTTGCGGATTGCTATTCAGTTATATTTCATTCTAACAGATTTCTAAACATTTCGCAAGCTCAGTTAAAGAATTTACAAAAAGAGACTATCGAGAAAAAGAAGCCCGTTAAACAACAGACTCCCTTTCTTTCTATTTAATCACTTGTCCTGCTTCTTTCAGAACATCTTCTGGTACAGTAATGCCAAGTTCTTTGGCATTTTTGGTATTAATAACAGATTTACCTGTATCGAAAATATCTACTGCAGTATCAGCAGGTTTAGCACCTTTAAGGATTTTAGCTGCCATTTTACCAGTCGCAACACCTAGGTCATACTGGTCTACAACGACAGAGGCAAGACCTCCTTCTTCTACCATGGCCGTCGCACTTGGATAAATTGGTTTCTTAGCTTCTTTATTGCTGGACACAACTGTCGCAAAAGCTGAAGCAATGGTATTGTCAATTGGAATCCATATAGCATCAACCTTGCCAGTCATGACATTCATGGTTGAAGCAATTTCATTGGTTGAAGGAACAGAGTATTCCTCTACCTTGTAGCCTGCCTCTTCAGCCAATTTTTTGAACTCTTCCACCTGAGCTTTAGAGTTGTCTTCGCTGCTAGAGTAGAGCGCACCGATAGTCTTAACATCTGGAGTCAATTTTTTAATCAGCTCTAGCTGTTGCTTGGCTGGATTGCGGTCAGAGACACCCGTGATATTGCCACCTGGCTTGTCCAGATTTTTCACTAGATTTGCTCCAACTGGATCTGTGATAGCTCCCATGACAATAGGCTTGTCCTTAGTAGCTGCAGCTAGTCCTTGAGCAGATGGAGTCGCAATCCCAATCAGCACATCGTTGTCATTGGAAACCAGCTGCTTACTCATAGTAGAGACCTTACTCTGATCTCCCTCAGCATTCATAAAGTCAATCTTAATCTTGTCGCCTTTATAGCCTTCTTCAGCCAGACCATCCTGGATCCCCTTGTAAATCAAATCCAGCGAAGGGTGGCTGACATACTGCAGCACGCCGACCTTGACTGTTTGACTGTCGTCGCCAGTCTTAGAGACATTGGTCTTTCCGCTCAAGCTGGAATAGACAATCCCACCGATTGCCAAAACAGCCAGAAGTCCTAAGATAGTGATTAATCGTTTGTTTTTCATGTTCTTTCCCCATTTCTATGTTTTATATTTTTTCTGTTTAATCCCTAGGGACGCCATCGTTTAAACATAGGCAATTCTCCTTGTTTTTTATAATAAGCAACAAAAAATCCCCACACAGGTATTCTGTGTGAGGGCGAAAATCGCGGTGCCACCTCAATTATGGAAAAAAGATAGTATTCCCCATATCTCTGTCTTGTCATCAAACAAGCTGCACTATAAGGTGTGCCTACCGAATTCTTATTGTTTCAAATTCATTTTATCAATTAGCCCAATTTCGTAAAGATTTGCTGCTCATTTCCACCAACCACAAGCTCGCTAAAAACAAATACATCTACTACTTTTCTAATTTCCTATATTTTAAGTTTTTCCTGAAAGGATGTCAAGACCTTTTTGAAAATTTTTATAAAATGTTCGGATTTTTATAGTTAAGCGAATTTCCAATTTTTAGCATGGAAATAAGATACTATCTTCAACAAAAGAGCCAAACAAATTAGAAAACTAAAAACGCAGAGACTATTTATGATAAAATCTTGAAAAAAATATTCCCTATTCGAAGCAAACAGTCCTAATAGTTTTCCCACTGACTGCTGATTGATTGGAAAAAGATAAAGTAGTTTTTGAGCAATTCCTTCTCGAAAAATCTGAGCTAAAAAATAAGGCAACAAATACAGACTAATAGAAAATGACAAGACAGACAAAGGAGAGTTCAGCAGAGAGGACATCCATAATGTTACTCCTGCTGTAAAAAGAAGCCCTGTAAATTGTAAGCACAAAAACCAAACGTAAACTTGTAGATGATTCCACTCCAATGGAAAACTGAATAACCCCAAATCTAAGTTAGTCTGAATACTAGAACTCCATCCACTAGTATCATACATACTAGAAAATACAAAATAAGTGACCATTTGGAAAACTATAAATAGTACAATAGTCAAGAGAAAAGCCACTCCAATCTTGGCTTTTATTAGTCTATTACGTCCATATTTAGTTGTCAGCAATACTTGATTCATATTTTTTGCCTTATCGTCTGAAAAAATCAGAGAACAAACTAAAATGACTAGAACAGAAACTAAAATGGAAACATTCCCCTGAACTTTATATAAATCAAGCCAAGGAGCATAATTGCCAATTTGCAAAGGCTTATTAAACTCTTTAAAACCAAGATCCTTAATGCTGCGTACTTCTATGTCTTCAATCGTCAACATTTTTCCTTTTTTCACACGTTCCATCTGTTTTTCATAAAGATGACGAGCATCTTTGACAAAAACATCACTTATCTGTTCTGTAAAGAGATAAAATGGGTGAAAAAGCCATGGCTCTCCTTTTTCTTTCCAACTTCCATCATCAGAAAGTTCTCTCTCTTGAAATTTTTTGAGATCGTCTTCTATAATCCAGCGAATTTTATTATCTGTAAACTCTCCTCTATAACTCAGTTCAATATCTTTGGAATAGCCATGTGCAATATTATCTCTCGCTGCAAATTGATACTGAGAGTAATGATAGCCTACGAAAAAAATACCAGCTAGTAGAAATAAACTTGCAACTAAACTTCCCAAAATCGTTTTGTTCTTTAAAATTTTTTGAAATTCAAATCTAATAAGTGTCTTCATCCTGCATCTCCTCTCTAAAATAATAGAGATACAAATCTTCTAAAGTTGGACTAACCAAGGAAGCATTCAAGATTGGAGCTTGTTCAGATACAATCCTCATCACGATATGTTGACCATCCTGGCGACGATTGCTCACAAGAAAAGTCTCTTCTAATTTATTAGCCTCATATTCTGTTACTTCACATTCCCAAACCTTGTCAGATATTTCAGAAACTAATTGATTAACCGTTCCTCTATCTCGTAAACGCCCATTTTTTAAAATCAAAATTTCATCAGCGATACTTTCAACATCTGATACAATATGAGTCGATAAAAGAATGATTTTTTCCTTTGATAAACTACTTAATAACTTTCGGAATTTAACCCGTTCTTTAGGATCTAGTCCAACTGTTGGCTCATCTAACACAAGGACTTGAGGATCGTTTAAAAGAGCTTGTGCAATACCTAATCTCTGCTTCATTCCACCAGAAAGTTTTCTAATTTTTTTATTTTTGATAGCAGATAGGCCTACCAAATCTAATAATTCATCGCTTGTTGTAGAAGCATTTTTTCGACTCAACCCTTTTAAAGAGGCAATATAGAGTAGAAAATTTCTAGCAGTAAAGTCTGGATAATATCGAAAGTCCTGTGGTAAAAAACCTAAAATATCTCTAAAATTTTCTGCTTGATCAACTATATTCTTTCCGTTAAAGAAAACAGCTCCCTGAGTAGGCTTCATGAGACCACAAATAATCCGAAAAAGCGTCGTCTTTCCTGAACCATTCGAACCTAAAAGTCCGTAAAGTCCTGGTTTTAATGAAATGAAAACATAATCTAATACCAACTTATTTCCATATTCTTTTTTAATGTTTTTAAGACAGAGTTCCATTCCACATTCCTCCTGCTGTCAATTTTTTTAATTGTTTAAATAACAAAAGTACGAGAATCAAAAGAGATATTAAATAAGTTAGGAACCAATAAATAACAGCCATACGATAAGGATTGAATTGATTCAAAACTACAAATAGAATTAAAAGGGTCATGCCCAAAACGAACCATGCACTACGATGATTGTCAGAATTTCTCCAACGAGAGAGAGAATAAAACAAAACAATACAAACAATATTATAGGGGACTAACAAATACAGTAACATACTAAAAAAAGAAAATCTGAAGAGTAAGTTTGTTAATATAGAAAAACTCAGAACAATCAGAAAATCAATGAAGCCAAAAATAAATAGCTTCACTAATACATGCTGGCGTAAATCGTACTTAAAAGTTTGCTCTAATTCCCACATTCCAGATGTAAAACTTTTAAATAATTCCTCCATAAAGAAAAGTAGAGAGATTATTAGCAATCCTGTTAAATTTTTTATTAGAGTATAAACGAGACTGAGCGGATTGTTTAATATAACTAATAAGCTGATTCCCAATACTGCGAACTGAATCAACCAAGTTTTTAAACTAATAAACCGAATAGTAAAAATAGCCAATTCCAGATAAGAAATCCTCTTTTTCTGACTTTTCAGATGAGCAACACCGAGTAAAAGAACCTCTTTTTTTCTAGATTCATCAACTTCTAATTGATATTTTTTTAAACGTTCAATAACTTTTTTCGTCATAAGTAAATGCCTCTTGATCTAAAAACTTGGATAGTTTTACAAGCCCTTGATGAATTCGGGACTGAGCAGTTGGAACACCTACACCTGTAATTTTTGCAATATCCTTAACCTTTAAATCATGATAATATCTCAAAATAATAGCCTCTCTTTGCGGATTTGATAACTGATTTAAGGCGCGTTGAATTACCTTATTTTCTTCGTTAACTACTAAATTTCTCATACCATCACTTTCGTGAGAAGATAAAACACTTTCGTTAAATTCAACTTTTTCTATTTCTTTCTTTTTATAATAGTTATTACAATGATGAACAGCAATTGTGAAAAGATAATTGTAAAATTTCCCTGTAAAACGATAGTTTTTGATATTTTCTATCACTTTAAGAAAAATATCTTGCGTCAAATCTGCTGCTAACTCGCTATTGCCATAGCATCTGCGTACACAGTAAAAATAGATAGAGTGATAATACTTTTCAATCACCCTTTCCCACGCATTTTGGTCTCCATTTTTTATCTTTTGAATTAAAATATGATCTTCAAACATTCTAGCTCCATCTATATTTAAATTCCTTCTCACTACTATATTAACAATTTTTATATAAAAATCATTTAATATTTTAAAATTTTTTGTCAAAAAATTTAGAAGCTTTTAGCTTGTTTTTTTGTTATAATTTTCTATAGCAAGTTTCAAGGAGAAAAGCATGTCTTTCGACGGATTTTTTTTACACCACATGACAGAGGAGCTCCGCCGCGAATTGCTGGGCGGCCGCATTCAGAAGATTAATCAGCCCTTTGAGCAAGAGCTGGTTTTACAGATTCGCAGCAACCGCCAAAGCTACAAGCTGCTCCTATCAGCTCACTCAGTCTTTGGGCGCGTCCAGCTGACAGAGACCACATTTGAAAATCCAGCTGTTCCCAATACCTTTATCATGGTGATGCGCAAATACCTGCAAGGCGCCGTCATTGAAGCAATCCAGCAAGTTGAGAATGACCGAATTTTGGAAATCAGCGTCTCCAATAAAAACGAAATCGGCAACAGCGTGGCTGTGACTCTAGTCATCGAAATCATGGGCAAACATAGCAATATTATTCTCTTGGATAAGGCTAGCGGTAAGCTTATTGAAGCCATCAAACACGTCGGATTTTCACAAAATAGCTATCGAACTATCCTGCCGGGCTCAACTTATGTCGCGCCGCCTCAGACTGGCAGTCTCAACCCTTTCACTGTGGGTGATGAAAAGCTCTTTGAAATCCTGCATACTGAAGACTTAGAGCCCAAACGCCTGCAGCAAATTTTTCAGGGATTGGGTCGGGATACGGCTACTGAACTCAGTGGCCGTCTGACAGCTGACAAGCTCAAAACTTTCCGAGCCTTCTTTGCCAGTCAGACTCAGCCAAGCCTGACCGAAAAATCCTTCTCTGCTCTGCTATTTTCTGACAGCAAGACCCAAATCTCCACCTTATCCGAGCTTTTAGACACTTTCTACAAGGACAAGGCGGAGCGCGATCGGGTCAACCAGCAGGCCAGCGAGCTCATACGCCGAGTAGAAAATGAGTTGGAAAAGAACCGAAAAAAACTAGGTAAGCAAGAAGAAGAGCTCCTAGCAACGGAGAATGCAGAAGAATTCCGCCAAAAAGGCGAACTCTTGACCACTTTTCTCCATCAGGTCCCCAACGACCAGGACCAGGTGGAATTGGACAATTACTACACAGGTGAGAAGATTATCATCTCGCTTGATAAGGCCCTGACTCCCAACCAAAATGCCCAGCGCTATTTCAAACGTTACCAGAAGCTCAAGGAAGCCGTCAAACACCTGACCAGCTTGATTGAGGAGACACGGACTACGATTCTCTACCTAGAGAGCGTGGAAACAGCCCTTGCTCAGGCCAGCCTGACTGAAATCGCGGAAATTCGGGAGGAACTAATCCAGACTGGCTTTATTCGCCGACGCCAAAGAGAGAAAATCCAGAAAAGACAGAAACCTGAGAAATATTTGGCAACAGATGGCCAAACCATTATCCTAGTTGGCCGCAACAATCTACAAAATGATGAGCTGACGTTTAAGATGGCCAAGAAGGACGAGCTTTGGTTTCACGCCAAGGATATTCCAGGCAGTCATGTGGTCATCACAGGCAATCTTCAGCCCAGCGATGAAGTCAAGACTGACGCTGCCGAGCTAGCGGCCTACTTCTCCAAAGCCAGACTCTCTAATCTGGTCCAAGTAGATATGATTGAGACTAGAAAACTCAACAAACCAACCGGTGGAAAGCCAGGATTTGTCACCTATACAGGCCAGAAAACCCTGCGCGTCACACCAGATGAAGAAAAGATTAAGAGTATGAAGATGTAAAATTATCCTCTTTAACTATGAAACAGACTTAAGAGAATGACACTCATTAGCCAGCTTAAGCTTTTTACTATCTCCATCAGCTCTAATAATTTTTTATAAAAAACAGGTAGAACTTATGTTCTACCTGTCAGATTGAAGACAAAGTCCTAAGAACAGAAGTTTCTAAGGGCTTTTCTTTTTGTAAAGTCGTATCATAGAGGTAAGAACAGTTGTGAGGTACTAGCTATGTTTCACAAAGAAAAACCTGATTATAATCGCTGCCAATATGGCTTCTATACGATAGACGAATTGGTCCCAGAAGATCACTTTCTTCGCCAAGTGGAATCAGAGGTTGATTTTGACTTTATCTATGACTTGGTTGAAGAAACCTATAGCCCAGATCAAGGCCGTCCTAGTCTCAATCCCGTCATGTTAGTCAAAATCCCTTTGATTAAATGTTTTTATGGCATTCGCTCCATGCGCCAAACCATTAAAGACATTGAAGTAAACGTAGCTTATCGTTGGTTTCTTGGACTAAGCTTGGATGACAAGGTGCCTCATTTTACCACATATGGAAAGAATTATAGTCGTCGCTTTCAAGATAAAGCACTGATTACGGAGATATTTTCACAAGTACTCCATCAAGCTTTATGTGCTGTTTTAATAGATCCTTCGGAAATATTTGTGGATGGTACCCCTATCAAAGCGGCCGCTAACAGTCACAAGTATCATAAGGAAATGGTTGCCCAACAAGCTAAATTTATGAGTGAGCAATTGGAAGTGGAGATTGATGTAGATAGGAAAAAAACACGAAAAAAAGTCCTTAAAGCCCGCAAAAGGAAGCGAGGCTAAAGAAAAGAAAATCTCAAGGACAGATCCTGAGAGTGGTTGGTTCCACAAGGGGGAACACAAGGAAGTATTTGCCTATTCTGCCCAAGTAGCGTGTGATAAGCATGGTTGGGCCTTGGCTTATACGGTTGAAGCAGGAAATGTTCATGATAGTCAGGCTTTCCCTGCCATTTTTGCCAAGATTGAGCCTTTTCATCCAACCTATCTCATCGCCGATGCAGGTTATAAAACCCCAGCTATTGCCCATTATTTATTACAGCGAAACATCATCCCTGTCTTCCCCTATACCCGCCCCAAGGGTGTAAAAGGGAACTTAAGACCCAGTGATTTTGTTTACGATTCCTATTATGACTGTTACCTCTGTCCAGAGAACCAAGTATTAGCCTATCGCACGACGACCCGAGCAGGCTATCGTGAATATAAGAGTGATCCAACAGTATGTGTCGCCTGTCCCCTATTATCTGTTTGTACCCAGAGCCAGAATCAGCAGAAAGTCATCACAAGACATGTATGGAAAGAGGCCCTTGAATTTTGTG
The DNA here is from genome assembly GCF_041431675.1 of Streptococcus sp. 27098_8_134. Taxonomy (NCBI): domain Bacteria; kingdom Bacillati; phylum Bacillota; class Bacilli; order Lactobacillales; family Streptococcaceae; genus Streptococcus; species Streptococcus sp. 27098_8_134. Next base: position 102,094 of record NZ_JAPVYD010000001.1, read on the forward strand.
AAGAGATTCGACACCGAAGAGGGATGAAGGAGCTCTATAAGAAGCGCAAAGAAACCATCGAGCGGCTCTTTGGGACAGCCAAAGAATACCACAACCTCCGTTATACAAGAGAGAAAGGCAAGTCCAAAATGGAAGATAAGGTTGGGCTTACTTTGGCGTGTTTGAATCTCAAAAAACTAGTAAAAATGAGGGTGGACAAGCCTTTTTATTTTGTTCAAATGACCATTATTCTATCAAAAGATGGCATTTTAGCCTGACAAACAGAAAAAGACAAACACCATTTGGAATGTTTGTCTTCGGTCTGACAGGTAGAACTTATGTTCTACCTGTTTTTGCGCTCTCCCGAAATTCTTCTAGTTCATCAACGGAATTTCTTCAAGCCTATGTTAGTCTTCAGACTTTTTCTTCCTCTTCTCTAAGCCAATCAATCCCAAACCTGCTACTCCCGCAAGTAAGCTTGCTGCTATGTATGAGGTTTCTTCTGTACCGGTCTTAGGAAGAGATTGTGCGCCCTCACTCTTAGAAAGAGACGGTGGTGCAGGTATAATCGTCCGCTCTGGCTGAACAGGATATTCGGTCACAGTCGGAACGTAAACCGCTGAAATCGTCTGACCATTGCGGTCTTTGCGAACAACAGTAACACCATCCGCTTGACCGACAAAGCCAGCTTCCGGAACAAAGGTCACAGTGCCATCTGGCGCAATCGTGTAAGTACCTTGACCTGGAACAGCCTTTTCTGTGCTGCCATCTGAGAAAGTTGGTGGAACAGTTGGATCCACATCCCCTTCAAAGAGAGGCTTTCCAGTCTGAGGCTGGCCTTTAAGCCCCGTACTTCCACTGTCTATAGTATCAGTGCTTCCCAATACAGTCGGGGTGTAGGTAGCCGTCACGGCATTGCCATAAATATCTGAACGCTTCACGACAACTCCGCGAGCAGTTCCGACAAAGTCGGCTTCCGGTACAAAGGTTACTGCTCCCAGCATAGTGAAACGATAAGTTCCCTCACCTGGGACAACCATTTCGGTGCTGCCATCCGCAAAGGTCGGTGCTACTGCCTGGTCAATCGCCCCTTCAAAGGTTGGCGTGCCCGTTTGAGATTGGCCCTTGCGACCGCTAGATACACTGTCCTTGCTAGTTGATGGTTCAACTACGGTCGGAATATAGCGAGCCGTCACTGAGGTACCGTTCTTATCACGACGAACAAGGGTCACACCGCTTCCCTGACCAAGGAAATCAGCTTCTGGAGTGAAGGTGACTGTCCCATCTGGTGCGATGGTGTATGTTCCCTGACCTGGAATGGTCTTTTCCTTACTTCCGTCTTCAAAGGTTGGCGCAACGGTTTCATCAATTGGAACCAATGGATCACCTGCTTCGAAGACAGGTGTACCAGTTTGAACATGACCCTTGATATTCGTAGATGTCGCATCTTTACCAGTTGGACTTACCTTGACAAACTCTGGACTGTAAGTTGCAGTGACTGGAGTTCCGTTTTTATCAACACGTTTCACAGTGATTGGATCGGGTTTTCCTACAAATTGCTTGTCTGGGGTGAAAGTCACTGCTCCATCCGGAGTGATGGTGTAAGTTCCTTGACCTGGAATGGTCTTCTCCTTGCTTCCATCTGCAAAGGTTGGCTCAACAGTCTCATCAATTGGAACTAGTGGGTCCGCACCTTTGAAGGTTGGAGTGCCTGTTTGCGGAAGACCTTGTGGGCCAGTGCTGGTCGCATTGGTAGCTGTAGGAATCACTTCTTTCACTACCGCTTGGTACTTGACGGTAACAGCGGTGCCATTGGCATCCGTACGAGTCAATTCGAGTTCTGGTGTTTCACCCTTGAACTGTTTATCTGGGGTAAAGGTTACCTTGCCATTGGCATCCACTTCGAACTTACCGACATTCGGTACTTCTTTGACAGAAGAACCATTGTCAAATAACGGAGTTGAACCAGCTGGGAATGGAACAGAGTCATGGCCTGGGGTGAAGGTGACTTTTCCTTCTTGAACCTGACCCTGTAGGAATCACTTTCGTAAACTCTGGACTGTAGGTCGCTGTCACTGGTGTGCCGTTCTTGTCAACACGTTTCACAATTACTGAATCTGGCTTACCTACAAACTGCTTGTCTGGCGTGAAAGTCACTGCGCCATCTGGAGTGATGGTGTAAGTGCCCTGGCCTGGAATCTTCTTCTCCTTACTTCCATCTTCGAAAGTTGGCTCTACTGAGCCATCAATTGGAACCAGTGGATCACCACCCGCAAAAGTTGGAGTGCCAGTTTGCGGAAGACCTTGAGGTCCGGTGCTGGTTGCATTGGTGCTGGTTGGCGTAACCTTAGTAAACTCTGGACTGTAAGTCGCAGTCACTGGCGTGCCATTCTTATCGACACGTTTCACAGTAATTGGATCTGGTTTACCCACAAATTGCTTGTCTGGACTGAAGGTCACTGCACCATCTGGTGCAATAGTGTAGGTTCCCTGGCCTGGAATGGTCTTCTCTTTGCTTCCATCTTCGAAGCTTGGTTCAACGGTTTCATCAATTGGAACAAGTGGGTCGCCTCCTACGAAGGTCGGTGTGCCAGTTTGCGCAACACCTTGAGGACCAGTGCTAGTCACATTGGTGCCAGTAGGAATCACTTCTTTCACTGCTGCTTGATATTTGACGGTGATAGGAGTACCGTTGGCATCCACACGAGTCAATTCGAGTTCCGGTGTTTCCCCCTTGAATTGTTTGTCTGGAGTAAAGGTCACCTTACCATCTGCATCCACTTCGAACTTACCAACATTTGGTACTTCTTTAACTGCGGTACCATTATCGAATAATGGAGTTGAACCAGCTGGGAATGGAACAGAGTCATGGCCTGGAGTGAAGGTGACTTGACCTTCTTGGACTTGACCTTGCAAGCCTTCTGTCTTAGTGCCAGTACCAGTTGGAGTTACTTTCGTAAATTCTGGGCTGTAGGTAGCCGTTACTGGAGTGCCATTCTTGTCCACACGTTTCACTGTCACTGGTTCTGGTGTACCAACATATTGTTTTTCAGGTGTGAAAGTCACTACGCCATCTGGTGCAATGGTGTAAGTTCCTTGACCTGGAATCTTTTTCTCCTTACTTCCATCTGCGAAGGTAGGCTCTACTGCGTCATCGATTGGAACAAGTGGGTCGCCGCCTTGGAAAGTCGGTGTGCCAGTTTGAGGGACCCCTTGAGGACCTGTGCTAGTCACATTGGTGCTAGTAGGAATCACTTCTTTCACTACCGCTTGGTACTTAACTGTAATAGGGGTGCCATTGGCATCAGTGCGTGTCAATTCAAGCTCTGGTGTTTCACCCTTGAATTGTTTGTCTGGAGTAAAGGTCACCTTACCATCTGCATCCACTTCGAATTTACCGACATTTGGAACTTCTTTCACTGTTGAATTGTTATCAAACAGCGGAGTTGAACCAGCTGGGAATGGAACAGAGTCATGGCCTGGGGTGAAGCTTACTTTACCTTCTTGCACTTGGCCTTGCAAGCCTTCTGTCTTAGTGCCAGTACCAGTCGGAGTTACCTTAGTATACTCTGGACTGTATGTCGCTATCACTGGTGTACCGTTCTTATCCACTCGCTTCACAGTGATTGGATCTGGTTTACCCACAAATTGCTTGTCTGGCGTGAAAGTCACTGCTCCATCTGGAGCAATCGTGTATGTTCCTTGACCTGGAATAGATTTCTCTTTGCTTCCATCTTCGAAGGTTGGATCAACTGTTTCATCGATTGGAACAGCTTGGTCACCTGGACTGAAAGTTGGCTTGCCACTTTGCGGTTGACCTTGGAGACCGGTTGATTCAGCATTGGTACTAGTTGGCGTTACCTTGGTAACTTCTGGGGTATAAGTAGCCGTTATTTCTGTGCCGTTAGCATCGACTCGTTTAACCCTAATAGGTGTCGCCTTGCCAGTGAATTGCTTATCTGGAGTGAAGGTAATGGAACCATCTGAATTAATGGTATAAGTTCCTTGATTAGCCACTACCAAAGTATCAGTCCCATTTTCAAAGGTCATTGGTTTGGTCATATCGATTGGAACTGCTTGGTCGCCTGGACTGAAAGTTGGCTTGCCACTTTGCGGTTGACCTTGAAGGCCGGTTGATTCAGCATTGGTGCTAGTAGGCATTACCCGTATTACCGTTGGCGTATAGGTGGCAGTCACTTCCGTTCCGTTTTTATCTACACGTTTAACAGTAACTGAAGCTGGGGTCCCCACATACTGTTTGTCTGGGGTAAAGGTGATAGTACCATCTGAGTTGATGGTATATTCCCCTACTCCTTGAACCGTCTTCTTAGGTTGACCATCTTCAAATGTCATTGGAGAATCCATATCAATCGGAACAAGTGGATCACCACCTTGGAAGCTTGGGCTACCTGTTTGCGGAACACCCTGAGGACCTGTGCTAGTCGCATCGGTGCCTCTTGGAACCACTTCTTTCACCACTGCTTGGTATTTGACTGTAACAGGAGTGCCATTAGCATCGGTGCGAGTCAATTCAAGTTCCGGTGTCTCACCCTTAAACTGCTTGTCTGGCGTGAAGGTCACTTTACCATTTGCATCTACTTCAAACTTACCGACATTCTGTACTTCTTTCACTGTTGAATGGTTATCAAACAATGGTGTTGAATTCGCAGGGAACGGAACAGAGTCGTGCCCTGGGGTGAAGGTCACTTTACCTTCTTGAACTTGACCTTGCAGGCCTTCTGTCTTGTTTCCAACACCAGTTGGCTTTACAGCCGTTACTGTTGCTTGATATTTTGCCTTCGCAAGGGTACCGTTGACATCTGCACGACTGACTTCAATTTCAGGTGTTTTACCTACAAATGTCTTGACCGGAGTAAAGGTAATATTACCATCAATATCCACTTCAAACTTACCAACATTTTCAATTTCTTTCACATTGGTACCAGTGTCAAAAACTGGCGGATTATCTGCTGAAAAACCAACTTCTGGTCTTCCGGCTTCAAAAGTAATCTTACCATTCTGAACCAATCCTTGTGGACCTTCAGTCCGATCGCCAGTTGCGTTTGGAATAACTTCTTCAACAGTAGGAGTGTATCTAGCTGTCACTTCGGTTCCATTCGCATCTACACGTTTGACCGTCACTGGGGTCGCCTTGCCAGTAAATTTCTTCTCCGGCTTAAAGGTAATGGAACCGTCTGAATTAATGGTATAAGTTCCTTGATCAGCTACTACTAACGTGTCAGTCCCATTTTCAAAAGTCATGGGCTTGGTCATATCGATTGGAACTGCTTGGTCACCTGGGGTAAAGGTCGGCTTGCCACTTTGCGGTTGACCTTGGAGACCGGTTGATTCAGCATTGATGCTTCTTGGTGTGACACGCGTCACGGTTGGTGTGTAAGTAGCCGTCACTTCTGTTCCATTTGTGTCTACTCGTTTGATTGTCACTGGAGCTGGGGTTCCGACGTATTGTTTGTCTGGAGTGAAAGTAATCGAGCCATCTGACTCAATGACATAAGTACCGACCTTGTCTACCTTCTTAGTTGTTTGATTATCTTCAAAGGTCATTGGTTGGGCTATATCAATCGGCACAGCTTTGTCACCCGCAGTGAAAGTAGGCGTACCTGATTGTGGCAGACCTTGAAGACCAGTGCTAGTCGCATTGGTACCTGTAGGAACCACTTCTTTCACCACTGCTTGATATTTGACTGTAACAGGAGTGCCATTCACATCTGCTCGAATCAATGTCAGCTCAGGAGTGGTTCCCTTAAACTGCTTGTCTGGCGTGAAAGTTACCTTGCCATTGGCATCCACTTCAAACTTTCCAACATTTGGCACTTCTTTAACTGTTGAATTGTTATCGAAGAGTGGAGTTGTTTCTGCTGGAAACGGCACAGAATCATGACCTGGTGTGAAAGTAACATGGCCTTCTTGAACCTGACCTTGCAATCCTTCTGTCTTATCACCAGTACCAGTCGGAGTTACCTTTGTAACAGTTGGGGTATAGGTTGCTCTTACTTCGGTGCCATTTTCGTCAACTCGTTTGACCGTCACCGCGGCTGGGGTACCCACATATTTCTTATCTGGAGTAAAGGTAATAGATCCATCTGAATTGATGGTGTATTCTCCCACGCCCGCAACAATCTTCTTAGGTTGATCATTGTCAAAGGTCATTTGCTTGTTATAGTCAATTGGGACCGCTGGGTCGCCTTCCTTGAAGACCGGCGTTCCTGTTTGTGGCACCCCTTGAGGACCTGATGAAGTAGCAGGTGTGCTGGTTGGTGTGACCTTGGTCACGTTAGGTGTATAGGTAGCAGTCACTTCTGTGCCGTTGGCATCTACGCGTTTAACCGTAACTGGTGTCGCCTTGCCAGTGAATTGCTTAAGTGGCTTGAAGGTAATGGTATCATCTGAATTGATAGTATAAGTTCCTTCATTAGCTACTTCCAAGGTGTTCGTCCCATTTTCAAAAGTCATGGCTTTGCTCATGTCAATTGGGATTTGTTGGTCACCTGGGGTGAAGGTCGGCTTACCACTTTGTGCTTGACCTTGGAGGCCAGTTGATTCAACATTGGTGCTTCTTGGTGTTACTTGGGTCACATTAGGTTGGTAGCGTGCTCGGTGTGCTTTACCATCGGCATCACTGACTTGAACTACCACTGGGTCTGGCGTACCATAAAAAGTTTTGATAGGTTTGAAGGTCACTTGGCCAGTATTTGGATCTAATTCATAGGTCCCGACTTGCTGGCCATTGGACATGGCTGGCACCGTGTTGCCTGCTACTGTCTGACCGTTAGCATCCACAAAGCTGGCAGGATGGGTAGCGTCTGGCATGACAGGGGTCGTATTCGCATCATCATCGTTAAAGACTAGCGTTTTATTTTGGTCCAGTCCCTGAAGACCACTTGATTCGTAGTTTGGAATCTTACGAACTGTCGGCACATAACGGCCGTCCATACTAGTCAATTGATCATTTTTATTAGGGTCAGAAGCATCCGTCGAAGTCCATCCAGTTGATGTACCATTGCTGTCAGTCCAACGAATATTAATTCCGTCAGCAGTTCCAGAAAAGTCCGCATTTGGTGTGAAGACTACTTGAACATCATTGCCATTGACGGTCAAGCGATAGGTCCCTTCTGGACGAATATAGTTGCCATCAACAGGAGTCAGAGCATTGCCTTGTTTATCCAGAACCTGAGGCGCTTGGGTACTCATAACTGCATTGACACTGTCATCTGAACGATCCGTTCCTTTAGGTGTGAAGTGAAGGACAGCAGTTTGAGTCTCACCTGTAAAGCCGTCCGTAGTCTGCTTTTCACCTTTAGGAGGATAAATGCGATGCAAGAGCATATCTTCTACTTCACCGCTAAAGGCAATACCGGTTGGTTGCTCAATATCACCTTTATTAGTCGCAATACGGAAACGCATACCCAATTTGTCCACTTGACCGCCACTAATATTTGGGTTGGCATTGAAGGTCAAGGTATAGTCACCAGCAGCTGTAATCTCTTGTAGGTTGCTACCTTCGCTTTCATTGAAGACTCCATCATTGTTGAAGTCTATCCATGCCTTGACATAGGATTTAGCATTACCATTTGGGTTAGCTTTGATTTTAATCGTATATGTCCCATTTTTTGCTTTGTCTAAATCTAGCAAATCATTAGAAGTACTTAATTGATCGTCCGCTAGTAATTGGCTGGCTCCCTCGTCCTTGTGTTCCTTTTTATCATCCAGAACCCAATTATTAGCTGTATCAACATCAATGTCTGCTGGAGTAGTCCCTAAGTAAGGCTGATTAATTAGCTTACCAGTCAGAGAATCACGACCTGAAATGGTATGGAAGGCTTCGCCATAAGTCGCTGGCGCATCACTGCCATCCACCACTAAAAATCCCATCATCATAGCTTGTTGTCCAGATGATGCTACATAAAATCCTACTTCAGAAGCTCCGCGTGTCATCACCACAGGAACCGTCCGTTCGTTCGAACGGTTTGGTCCAAAGACCTGAGTCCCCAGGCCACCTGTCACTGTATCCGGACTGAGGTACTTATACCAGTCTACGCTTGTATCTCTTAAGATTAAGAGGCCGCCGCGCGTTTTTTTATCCGCTTCATCCACCATTTGCTTGGTAATAACCGTGTAGGCTTCTTTGGCAGTACTCTTATTCTTCCATTCACCGAGATATTCCCATCCTTCTCCGTTAGTAGTGAAGATAGCAAATTCACCTGGGTTGGCATCTTCACCATCGGCCATAACCACCGTAGGGGCCACACGCTTCCCTAGATAGGTAGCCTCAATATTGAATTTCACTCCCCAGTTAGCTGAATCCTCAGGGTAAACAAGTTGCGTCTTATGATTCTGGGTATTAAAACCTTGATTACGAATAGTTGTCCATTGATCCTGACTTGCCCCTATAACTGAAAGGGGTGTTCTCCCATATTTTGAACTCGACTTCAAGAAATCATTTTGTGCATTTGGATTATAAGTATTTGCTGTCGGTGTTCCTTCAACCCGTTTTCTATAAGTTTCAGTCGAGTTAAAAGGTTTAAGCTCAGTGACCGTCAGGGTTACTTCATAGCCCGGTGAGATTTCCTTCTTGAAGGTCGTTCCTACTTGGAGTCCGCCTCGTGAATCCAATCCTTTCGAACTTGCAGTATCCGAAAAATCAAGCCACGTAATCTGTTTGGCTAATTGGGTACTATCTTTCTTGACAGATTCCTCCAAGCTTGGTTTAGGTACTCGTGGCGTAGAGGTAGCATCATCTGCCCCAGCTGGTCCAGTACCTATCGGAACTCCTGTTGTTACGCTGTTCTGTTGTCCAGTAGGTGTAGCTTCCCGTCTTACCCGACGAGAGCGACTAGACTGAGCTAGATCTGCGGTTGCTTCTGACTTTTCAGCCACGACAGTCGCATTAGATGTTTCTGGGTGAACAGTGATTGGCTGAGTATTCTCAATTGGTTTAGTTGCTGTAGATTCAGTAGATTCTTCAACTTTCTCAGGCTCTGAGCTTCTTGGACTAGGATTATCATCTGATTGAGAGGGCTCAGTAGCAAAAGCGAGTGCTGAACTTTCTTTTGCTTGTAAATGTTCAGAAGCCACAGTTTCAACAGAATACACTGATGATTCGGCTATTCCTGTTTGCGAAACTTCGTTTTGGGCACCAGAATCACTAGTTTCGTCAGCACTAACTTGTGCCGCTGCTCCCAAAAGAAGCAGGGTTGACAAGAGCACAGAACAAACACCGACGTTTAGTTTTCGAATCGAAAACTTACGCAGGTGAGGATTAAATAAATCTTTTCCCATAATAATCTCCTAAATAATCATCTAGTTACAATAGTTTTATTATACAACATTCCATTTCAGTTAGCTATATATATAACTATAATTATATAAAAAAATTTTAAAAAAATTGACATAAAATACTTTGTAGCCTATTTTTAAAAACAAAAGAAAAAATAGATCGTAGAAAAATACCTATAAATTAAATAATCTGGGAGTTTTTCAAATTCTACTTTAATCTTTAACACTTTAGAACTGCTATTATTATGAAGTTTTTAAGAGTTTTTCTCTTTGGGCATAAAGAAAAAAGATTCACTAATGAATCTGTACTGACCCCAAAAAGTTAGACAATTAATTATTGAAAGGATTTAGTTCTGTATTGTACAGGACTAAGTCCTTTTAGTTTGACTTTAATTCTTTTGTTATTGTAGTAATATATGTAGTCTACAATAGCTTGCTCAAGGTCTTCTAAAGACCTAAAGTTCTTCTCATAACCGTAGAACATTTCGGATTTCAAAATGCCAAAGAAGGACTCCATCATGCCGTTGTCTGGGCTGTTACCCTTGCGTGACATGGATGGCTGAATTCCCTTACTCTCTAGAAAGTGATGATAAGAATCATGTTGGTATTGCCAGCCTTGATCGCTATAGAGAATCGTATTCTCATAGTGTTTCTCTGTAAATGCTTGTTCCAACATCGTCTTCACTTGTTCTAAATTTGGTGAAGTAGAAAGATGATAAGCGATGATTTCACTGTTATATCCATCCAGAACAGGGGATAAATAGAATTTCTGCCTGCTTGCTGGAATGGCAAACTCTGTCACATCCGTATAGCACTTTTCCATTGGCTTGGATGCTTCAAACTGGCGTTGAATGAGATTCTCTGCTTTCTTGCCAATCTCTCCTTGGTAGGAAGAATACTTACGCTTACGACGAATACGTGCCATTAAACCAAGGACTTTCATCAGCCGTTGGACCTTTTTATGATTGACTACGAAGCCACGATTTCTTAGTTCAAGAGTAATTCTCCGATAGCCATAATTTCCTTTATGCTCACGATAAATGGCCTGAATTTCGGTTTTAAGCTCTTTATCTTTATCAACCCTATCCAGTTGCTTCAACTGATAATAGTAAGTTGAGCGAGCTAAACGAGCTGTTTCAAGAAGTAAATCTAGTCGAAATCCTCCTGAAACCATTTCTCTAACTGTCTCTGCCTTTCTCTCTCTAAGGCTTCGTCCCTGTCTTCTAGCTCTTTTAACTTTTTTAGGTAGGCCACCTCGGTACGTAGACGCTCATTCTCCTCTTGAAGTCGCTCTAATTCTGTCATTTCTCCCCAAGTTTTCTTCCGTTTTCGTCCCATCCTAGCTGGCCTTCCTCTTGTTTTCTCAACAATAGTATACACGTTTTTCTTGTATTGTGCCAGCCAATTTGGAAGTAATCCATTACTTGGAAGAGCATAATCCAGAGATACGCTTAGTTGCGAACGACCTTCAATTAAAACCTTATTGATGATTTCTTGTTTTAATTCAGGAGAGTAATAACGGTTTTTCCCTTTTTTGATATTTTCTATTCCGTAGCGATCAATCGGATTAAGTACTTAAGATTTGAAAGGTTCATTCCATATTTATCTGAAAGTCGCTTGAAGCTGATTCCTTGTTTTCTTAGTTCATAGATTCGAACTTTATCCTCATCAGTTAATTTCATTTAAAAACACCCCAAAAGTTAGATTTTTCTGTCTAACTTTTGGGGTGCGGTTCAATCTTCCCTCTTTTAATTTAGGAGTTAAAACCTAAGTTCCTACCTTTTAGTCTTCAGACTTTTTCTTTCTCTTCTCTAAACCAATCAGTCCTAAACCTGATACTCCCGCAAGTAAGCTTGCAGCCAAGTATGAAGTTTCTTCTGTACCAGTCTTAGGAAAGGATTTTGCACTCTCACTCTTAGAAAGAGATGGTGGTGCAGGTGTAATCGTCCGCTCTGGCTGAACAGGAGCTTCTGTCACAGTCGGAACGTAAACTGCTGAAATCGTCTGACCATTACGTTCTTTGCGAATCACTGTCACACCGTCAGCTCGGCCGACAAAGCCAGCTTCCGGTACAAAGGTCACTGTGCCATCTGGCGCAATCGTGTAGGTACCTTGGCCTGGAACAACCTTTTCAGTACTGCCATCCTCGAAAGTTGGAGGAACGGTTGGATCCACGTCTCCTTCAAAGATTGGTTTACCAGTCTGCGGCTGGCCTTTGAGACCGGTGCTGCCGGTATCTTCTGTAGCAGTGCTTCCCAAAACAGTTGGGGTATAGGTAGCCGTCACGGCATTGCCATAAATATCTGAACGCTTCACGACGACTCCGCGAGCAGTTCCGACAAAGTCTGCCTCCGGTACGAAAGTCACTGCCCCCAGCATATTGAAACGATAAGTTCCTTCTCCTGGGACAACCATTTCGGTGCTGCCATCCGCAAAGGTAGGTGCTACTGCCTGGTCAATCGCCCCTTCAAAGGTTGGCGTGCCCGTTTGAGCTTGGCCCTTGCGGCCGCTGGACACACTGTCCTGACTGGTTGATGGTGCAACCACGGTCGGAACATAGCGAGCCGTCACTGAGGTGCCATTCTTATCACGGCGGACAAGGGTCACACCGCTTCCCTTACCAAGGAAATCAGCTTCTGGAGTGAAAGTGACTGTACCGTCTGGTGTGATGGTATAAGTTCCCTCACCTGGAATGATTTTTTCCTTGCTTCCGTCTTCGAAGGTTGGATTTGCTGTTTCATCAATTGGCACCAATGGATCACCTGCTTCGAAGACAGGTTTGCCAGTTTGAACATGCCCCTTGATATTTGTAGATGTGGTATCTTTGCCAGTCGGAGTTACCTTGACAAACTCTGGACTATAGGTAGCCGTTACTGGAGTTCCGTTCTTATCAACACGTTTCACAGTGATTGAATCTGGTTTGCCTACAAACTGCTTCTCTGGTGTGAAGGTCACTGTGCCATCTGGTGCAATGGTGTAAGTTCCCTGACCTGGAATAGCCTTTTTCTTACTGCCATCTTCGAAGGTTGGCTCAGCGGTTTCATCAATTGGAACCAGTGGATCACCACCTTGGAAAGTTGGGGTACCAGTTTGCGGAAGACCTTGTGGGCCAGTGCTAGTCGCATTGGTACCTGTAGGAATCACTTTCGTGAACTCTGGGATGTAGGTAGCCATCACTGGCGTACCGTTTTTATCGACACGTTTTATAGTGATTGAATCTGGTTTACCTACAAACTGCTTGTCTGGGGTGAAGGTCACTGTACCATCTGAAGCGATGGTGTATGTTCCCTCACCTGGAATGGTCTTTTTCTTGCTTCCGTCGTTGAAGCTTGGCTCTACTGTGTCATCGATTGGAACAAGTGGGTCGCCGCCTTGGAAGGTTGGGGTACCCGTTTGCGAAAGACCTTGAGGACCTGTGCTGGTTGCGTTGGTGCCGATTGGCGTAACCTTAGTAAACTCTGGGCTGTATGTAGCCGTTACTGGGCTACCATTCTTATCCACTCGCTTCACAATGATAGGATCCGGTTTACCTACAAATTGCTTGTCTGGCGTGAAAGTTACTGCACCATCTGGTGCAATGGTATAGGTTCCCTGACCTGGAATCACTTTTTCCTTATTGCCATCAGCGAAAGTAGGCTCCACTGTATCATCAATTGGAACCAGTGGATCACCGCCCGCAAAGGTTGGGGTACCCGTTTGCGGAACACCCTGAGGACCGGTGCTAGTCGCTGTGGTGCCAGTTGGAGTTACCTTGGCGAACTCTGGACTGTATGTCGCAGTTACTGGAGTGCCATTTTTATCTACTCGTTTCACAGTCACTGAATCTGGCTTGCCTACAAACTGCTTGTCTGGCGTGAAGGTCACTGCGCCATCTGGTGCAATGGTGTAAGTTCCTTGATCTGGAATAGTCTTCTTCTTGCTTCCATCTTCAAAGGTCGGCTCAACGGTTTCATCAATTGGAACTAATGGATCACCACCTTGGAAAGTTGGTGTACCAGTTTGTGGAACACCCTGAGGACCAGTGCTAGTCGCATTAGTACCTACCGGTGTAACCTTAGTAACAGTTGGCGTGTAAGTTGCGGTTACTTCCGTTCCATTTTTATCAACACGTTTTACTGTAACTGGTGTTGGTGTGCCCACATACTGTTTCTCAGGTATAAAGGTGATAGAACCATCTGAGTTAATTGTGTATCCCCCTACTCCCTGAACAGTCTTCTTAGACTGACCGTCTTCGAAGGTCATTGGAGAATCCATATCAATTGGAACCGCTTGGTCACCGCCTGCAAAGGTTGGGGTACCAATTTGAGGCACACCCTGAGGACCTGTACTAGTCGCATCGGTGCTGGTTGGGGTTACTTGAGTCACTGTAGGTTGGTAAACTGCTTCTGCTGTAGAACCATTCATATCCCTTACACGAAGACGCGCAGGAGTAGGCGTCCCATGGAAATCTGGTGCAGGTTGGAAGCTAATATCTCCATTAGTTTGAACAGTATAAGTTCCTTGTAGCTTGCCACTTGCATCATGAACAAGCAGACTATTAGATTGTTGAATTTGCCCATTAACTACGAATTGTGGTCCCTCTGGCGCTAAAGGCACCGTCGCATTCTGTCCATTAATACTTGCTTGACCTGGAGTAAAGTTTAGGTGACTCGTTTGAAGTTTCCCTTGGAGGCCAGTAGTCTGCATATCTTGACCTGTTGGAGTTGCGGCCTTAACTTCGGCTTGATAAGCAGCGGTTACTTCTGTCCCGTTCATATCAACACGTTTAACAGATTCAGCACTTGGACGGCCAGTGTAGCTAGGAACCGGTTGGAAGGTTACGCGACCTGCGTTATCAACCATATAAGTTCCAACATTCGGAACAACCTTAGTTGTTTGACCGTTATCAAAAGTTGGAGCAACTGCCTCATTAATTGGCACACGATTATCACCTGGTGTAAAAATCAAATTACCAAATTGTTCAGCACCTTGAATACCCTCAGAGTTTGCTCCTTGTGCTGTTGGAACAACACGCGTTACTGTCGGTTGATAGGTTGCACGGTGCTCTGTTCCATCGGTATCATACAATTGTAGGTTAACAGGGTCAACTGTCCCCACAAATGACTTATTCGGAGTGAAAGTCACACGCCCAGTAGCTGGATCTAACTCAAAGGTTCCCACTTCTTGGCCTTGCGAGCTTGCTTTCACGCTTGTTCCAGCAATGCGATTGCCATCAGCATCCAAGAAAGAGACAGGATTCGTTGCAGATGGTTGAGCAGGTGTCTTAGCAGGATTTCCATCATTAAAGACAATATCTTGTACTTGAGGCAAACCTTGTGCGTCCGTCGAACGATGTTCCGTGAAATTCAAAACAGTCGGAATATAGCGGGCATCCATGTTATTCAACTTATCGTTGATAACAGGTTCTCCATTATTCTTCGCAATCCAATCTGTACTTGCGCCATTAGTATCAACACGGCGGATATTAATTCCTTGAGTAGTACCGATATAGCCAGTGCTAGGTTCAAATATCACATCCACATTTGTACCCTTGGCTGTTACTTTATATCGTCCCTCAGCAGTATTGTACCAACCGTCGCCATCTGCTGTTAATGTATTTCCAGCATTGTCCAAAACAAGAGGTGCTACAGTTGTATCAATAGCCGCTTTCTTGCTTTCATCATTTTGATCAATACCTTGAGGTGTAAACTGAAGAGTAGCTTTCTGAGGCTGGCCGATTATTCCCGAACTTTCCTTCTTTTCACCTTTTGGCGGATAGGTCAAGATGACTTCTAAGTCTTCAACTTCCCCACTAAAGGCTGTTCCAGTAGGTTTTTCAATATCTCCCTTATTTAGGGCAATGCGGACCCGCATTCCCAGCTTGCTAACTGCAGGATTGGTCATCGCTGGATTATTCTTAAAATTAACAGTATAGTCACCAGCCGTTGTTACTTCAGTAAATTCGCTGGCCTCATTTTCATCAAAAATACCGTTTTGATTGAAATCAATCCAAGCACGGACATAGGCCTTGCTATTACCATTGGCAGAGGCTTGGAGGCGAACTGAGTAGTCACCATTTTGAAGACGATTGACTCGGAAAAGGTTATTCGTCTTACCTGTCAAATCAGAAGGTAAAAGCTGATCAACCCCTTCGTCTGCGTGATCAGTATCGTCATCATGCCTCCAGTCATTCCCCGAAGTAGTATCAATATCAGCTTCAACTCGACCCAAGAATGGCTGAGGAGTTCTTGCACCCGTATTGGCATCATAGCCAGAAATAGCATGAACAGCATTTCCATAAGAAGCCGGTGCATCCCCCTCATCAACTACCATAAAACCAATCATAGCAGCTTGCTGACCTGAAGAAGCAATATAAATCCCAACTTCTGAAGCACCTCGTGTCATCACAATCGGAACAGTGCGATCTTTAGAAGTATTAGGACCAAAGACCTGAGAACCTAAGCCTCCTGTTTTTTGATCTGGATTAGTAAAAGCAGTCCAGTCGATTACAGGTATAGTCGCATTATCCCCTATGTATTGACCATATCTGTTAGGGTTCATCGGTGCATAAGTGTCGGTAATTACAGACCCATCTGGCCGAACACGTTTCCATTCTGCCAAGTGTTCCCATCCTTGGCCATTGGTCGTGAAGATAGCATACTCCCCTGGGTTGGCTTCTTCTCCATCTGCCATGATAACTGTTGCTTTTACAGGTTTCCCAAGGTAAGTCGCTTCTACCTTGAATTTTATTCCGTAGCTAGCACCATTTTTAGGGACTTGTAATTGAGTCTTTCGGCCATTGGTGTTAATCCCTTGGTCTCGAACAGATGTCCATTGATTCTGCTCCGTTCCTATAATTTTTGGTCTAGCTGAATCTCCCTCAGCTTCTTGCTTTTTATAGTCTTCATTTACATACCTGAACCAAGTGTTTTTCGCATTCGGATCATAGCTATTTTCATACGCAGTACCCTTGACGCGGTCACGATAAATCTCTGTTGAGTGGAAAGGTTTTAATTCCGTCACTGTCAGTTTGATACGATAGCCTGGTGAAATTTCTTTTTCATAGACAGTACCAACTTTAAAGGAATCGTCCGTATCTAAGTTGCTGATGGCACTTTTATCACCAAGATCCAGCCAGTTAATCTGCTTCATCAAGTCTGTGGGATTCTTTTTTTCAGAGTCAGCCAAAGTAGGCTTCTCAATGGTGTTGTTAGGGTCACCATCTCGCAGACCAGTAGGTGCCGCATCCCGTCTTACGCGACGAGAGCGACTAGGCTGAGGAGTCTCTGTAGTTCCTGCCGGTTGAGCAGGAGCTGGTTGGCTGTTTTCCTTAGACTTAACTTCTGCAGGAACAGTTGTTTGCAAAGAGGTAGTTTCTGCAGCTGGCTGCTCACTTGTTGGCTTATCAACTGAATCAGGCTTTGCAGTCGCTACCGCAGACGCATCTTCTGCTTGAACTGCAATAGTGTCAGGCTTACTTTCCTCAGCTGGTGAATTTACTGATTCTGCAGTACTTCCTGCGGAACCTGCTGTACCTGTTTGCGAAACCTCGCTTTGGGTATCAGAACCAACAGTTTCATCAGCGCTAACCTGTGTTGCTGCTCCCAAAAGAAGCAGGGTTGATAAGAGCACAGAACAA
Organism: Streptococcus sp. 27098_8_134; assembly: GCF_041431675.1. NCBI lineage: Bacteria > Bacillati > Bacillota > Bacilli > Lactobacillales > Streptococcaceae > Streptococcus > Streptococcus sp. 27098_8_134. The sequence goes on from NZ_JAPVYD010000001.1 coordinate 118,988, forward strand.
ACACCGACGTTTAGTTTTCGAATCGAAAACTTACGCAGGTGAGGATTAAATAAATCTTTTCCCATAATAATCTCCTAAATAATCATTTAAATTGCAGCTTTTATTATACACTATTCTATTTTAGTTATCCATATATATAACTATAATTGTAAGAAACTAAGATTATAATTGGACACTTTATTAAAAACAGTCTATTTTCAACAAAAAATAGGAAAGATCCATAAACGAATCTTTCCTATTTTGATTTAGCGGTTAGAAGCTAAGTTCTCACCTCTTAGTCTTCAGACTTTTTCTTCCTCTTCTCTAAGCCAAACAGTCCCAAACCTGATACTCCCGCAAGCAAGCTTGCTGCTAAGTATGAGGTTTCTTCTGTACCAGTCTTAGGAAGGGATTTTGCACCCGCACTCTTAGAAAGTGATGGCGGTGCAGGTGTAATCGTCCGCTCTGGCTGAAAAGGATTTTCTGTCACAGTTGGAACGTAAACCGCTGAAATAGTTTGACCATTGCGGTCTTTGCGAATCACTGTCACACCATCAGCTTGACCGACAAAGCCCGTTTCTGGTACAAAGGTCACAGTGCCATCTGGCGCAATCGTGTAGGTACCTTGGCCTGGAACAACCTTTTCAGTACTTCCATCCTCGAAAGTTGGCGGAACAGTTGGATCCACGTCGCCTTCAAAGATTGGTTTGCCAGTCTGCGGCTGTCCTTTTAGACCTGTGCTGCTGGTATCTTCTGTAGCAGTACTTCCCAAAACAGTTGGGGTATAGGTTGCCGTCACGGCATTGCCATAAATATCTGAACGCTTCACGACAACTCCGCGAGTAGTTCCGACAAAGTCTGCTTCCGGCACAAAGGTCACTGCCCCCAGCATATTGAACCGATAAGTTCCCTCACCTGGGACAACCTTTTCCGTGCTGCCGTCCGCAAAGGTCGGTGCCAGTGCCTGGTCAATCGCCCCTTCAAAGGTTGGCGTGCCCGTTTGAGCTTGGCCCTTGCGGCCACTGGATACACTGTCCTGACTGGTTGATGGTTCAACCACGGTCGGAACATAGCGAGCCGTCACTGAGGTGCCATTCTTATCACGACGGACAAGGGTCACACCGCTTCCCTGACCAAGGAAATCAGTTTCTGGTGTGAAGGTCACTGTACCGTCTGGTGCGATGGTGTATGTTCCCTGACCCGGAATAGTCTTTTCCTTGCTTCCGTCTTCGAAGGTTGGCTCTACTGACTCATCAATTGGAACCAATGGATCACCTGCTTCGAAGATAGGTTTGCCAGTCTGAACATGGCCTTTGATATTTGTAGAGGTCGCATTTTTACCAGTTGGGACTACTGCTTTCACTATTGCTTGATATTTGACAATAACAGGAGTTCCGTTAGCGTCTAAACGAATCAATCCCAGTTCTGACGTTTCACCCTTGAATTGTTTTATTGGGGTGAAGGTCACCTTGTTATCCGCATCCACTTCGAACTTACCAACATTTGGCACTTCTTTAATATTCTTTCCGTTACCAAAGAGTGGAGTCGAACCAGCTGGGAATGGAACTAATTTATGTCCTGGCGTGAAAGTCACTTGACCTTTTTGAACCTGACCTTGCAGACCTTCTGTCTTGGTGCCAGTACCTGTCGGAGTTACCTTGGTGAACTCTGGACTATAGGTCGCTGTCACTGGTGTACCGTTCTTATCCACTCGCTTCACAGTGATTGGATCTGGTTTGCCTACAAACTGCTTGTCTGGGGTGAAAGTCACTGCTCCATCCGGAGTGATGGTGTACGTTCCTTGACCTGGAATGGTCTTCTTCTTGCTGCCATCTGCAAAGGTTGGCTCAACAGTCTCATCAATCGGAACTAGTGGGTCCGCACCTTTGAAGGTCGGAGTGCCTGTTTGCGGAAGACCTTGTGGGCCAGTGCTCGTCACGGTGGTGCCTGTTGGAGTTACTTCTTTCACTACCGCTTGGTACTTAACTGTAACAGGGGTACCATTGATATCAGTGCGAGTCAATTCAAGTTCTGGCGTTTCGCCCTTGAATTGTTTGTCTGGCGTGAAAGTAACCTTGCCGTCTGCATCCACTTCAAACTTTCCAACATTTGGTACTTCTTTAACTGTGGAACCATTGTCAAATAACGGAGTCGAACCTGCTGGGAATGGAACTGAATCATTACCAGGCGTGAAGGTCACTTTGCCTTCTTGGACTTGGCCTTGAAGACCTTCTGTCTTGGCGCCAGTACCAGTTGGAGTCACCTTGGTAAACTCTGGACTGTAAGTCGCAGTTACTGGAGTACCATTCTTATCCACACGTTTAACAGTGATTGGATCAGGTTTGCCTACAAACTGCTTGTCTGGAGTAAAGGTCACTGAGCCATCTGGAGTAATGGTGTAAGTTCCCTGACCTGGAATGGTCTTTTCCTTGCTACCATCGTCGAAGCTTGGCTCAACTGTTTCGTCAATCGGAACCAATGGATCACCACCTGCAAAGGTTGGGGTGCCCGTTTGAGGAAGGCCTTGTGGGCCAGTGCTAGTTGCGGTAGTTCCTATTGGGGTCACTTTCTCAACAGTAGGTGTGTACTTAGCCGTCACTGGTGTACCATTCTTATCTACCCGCTTAACAACAACTGGGTCTGGTGTGCCAACAAATTGCTTGTCCGGTGTGAAAGTAACAGAACCATCTGGTGCCACTTCAAAAGTACCGATATTTGGAACTTCCTTGCGTTTGCTTCCATCATCAAAAGTAGCTGGAGCATCATTATCCATTGGTAGATCTGGATTGCCACTGACAAAGTTTGGCTTACCCGTCTGTGGACGGCCTTGTTTACCAGTGCTAGTTGAGGTGGTACCTGTCGGAGTGACTTCCCTCACTACCGCTTGATATTTGACAGTTACTGGTGTTCCATTGACATCCACACGAGTCAATTCAAGTTCTGGTATTTCACCTTTAAACTGCTTGTCTGGTGTGAAGATCACCTTACCGTCTGCGTCCACTTCAAACTTACCAACATTCGGTACTTCTTTGACAGAAGAGCCATTGTCAAATAACGGCGTCGAACCAGCTGGGAATGGAACAGAGTCATGACCTGGGGTGAAGCTTACTTTACCTTCTTGGACTTGACCTTGCAGACCTTCTGTCTTGGCTCCAGTACCAGTCGGAGTAACAGCAGTCACTGTCGCTTGGTAGTTAGCCTTAGCTACTGTACCATTGACATCTGCGCGACTGAGTTCGATTTCTGGTGTCTTACCGACAAACGTTTTGACTGGAGTAAAGGTGACATTACCCACTCCGTCTACTTCGAACTTACCGACTTTGGCAATTTCTTTCAGATTAGTACCGGTATCAAAGACTGGCGTGCTATTCTCAGGGAAACCTACTTGTGGACTTCCTGCTTCAAAAGTAATCTTACCTTTTTGAACTTGGCCTTGAAGCCCCTCTGTCTGAGCACCTTTCGCCGTCGGAGTGACTTTCTCAACAGTTGGTGCGTACTTAGCTGTCACTGGCGTACCATTCTTATCTACACGCTTAACAACAACTGGGTCTGGTGTACCTACAAATTGCTTGTCAGGTGTAAAGGTGACAGATCCATCTGGTGCTACTTCAAAGGTACCGACATTTGGAACTTCCTTGCGTTTGCTTCCATCATCAAAAGTCGCTGGAGTGTCATTATCCAGTGGTACATCTGGGTCGCCACCGACAAAATTTGGTTTACCCGTTTGTGGACGGCCTTGTGGGCCAGTACTGGTTGAGGTGGTAGCTGTTGGAGTTACCTCTTTCACTACCGCTTGATACTTGACGGTTACTGATGTTCCATTAGCATCAGTGCGAGTCAATTCAAGTTCTGGCGTTTCACCCTTGAATTGTTTGTCTGGTGTGAAGGTTACCTTACCGTCTGCATCCACTTCGAACTTACCAACATTCGGCACTTCTTTAACTGTTGAATTGTTATCGAACAGCGGAGTTGAACCGGCTGGGAATGGAACTGAGTCATGACCAGGCGTAAAGGTCACTTTGCCTTCCTGGACTTGACCTTGTAGGCCTTCTGTCTTAGTTCCAGTACCTGTCGGAGTTACCTTGGTAAACTCTGGACTGTAGGTCGCAGTCACTGGTGTGCCGTTCTTATCGACACGTTTAACAGTGATTGGATCTGGTTTGCCTACAAACTGCTTGTCTGGAGTAAAGGTCACTGCACCATTTGGAGTGACGGTGTATGTTCCCTGGCCTGGAATGGTCTTCTTCTTGCTGCCATCTTCGAAGTTTGGCTCTACGGTTTCATCAATCGGAACTAGTGGGTCGCCACCCGCAAAAGTCGGAGTGCCCGTTTGTGGAACACCTTGAGGTCCTGTACTTGTTGCGTTAGTGCTGGTTGGCGTTACCTTAGTAAACTCTGGGCTGTAGGTAGCCGTTACTGGTGTTCCATTCTTATCAACACGTTTCACAGTAATTGGATCTGGTTTACCTACAAATTGCTTGTTTGGGGTGAAGGTCACTACGCCATCTGGAGTGATGGTGTACGTTCCTTGACCTGGAATGGTTTTTTCCTTGCTGCCATCGTCAAAAGTTGGCTCGACTGTTTCATCGATTGGAACTAGTGGATCCGCAGCTTTGAAGGTTGGGGTTCCTGTTTGCGGGATACCCTGCGGACCGGTGCTCGTAACGGTGGTACCTGTCGGAGTTACTTCTTTCACTACCGCTTGGTACTTAACTGTAACAGGAGTGCCATTGGCGTCCACACGAATGATTCCTAGTTCTGGTGTTTCACCCTTGAACTGTTTGTCTGGAGTGAAGGTCACAATACCATCTGCATCCACTTCGAACTTACCGATATTCGGTACTTCTTTAATATTTTTTCCGTTACCAAATAGCGGAGTCGAACCTGCTGGGAATGGAACTAATTCATGGCCTGGCGTGAAGGTGACATGACCTTTTTGAACCTGACCTTGAAGACCTTCTGTCTTATCACCAGTACCTGTCGGGGTAACAGCTGTCACACTTGCTTGGTAATTAGCTTTTGCTGCTGTACCGTTGACATCTGTACGGCTAAGTTCAACTTCTGGTGTCTTACCGACAAACGATTTGACTGGTGTGAAGGTAACATTCCCCTCCGCATCAACCTCGAACTTACCAACTTTGGCAATTTCTTTGACATTTGTGCCGGTATCAAAGACCGGTGTGCTGTCGGTTGGGAAGCCGACTTGCGGACTTCCGGCTTCAAAAGTAACCTTGCCTTTTTGAACTTGGCCTTGAAGCCCCTCTGTCTGAGCACCTGTCGCTCTTGGAGTCACTTTCTCAACAGTTGGCGTATACTTGGCTGTCACAGGAGTGCCATTTTTGTCCACTCGCTTAACAACAACTGGATCTGGTGTGCCAACATATTGCTTCTCTGGGGTAAAGGTAACAGAACCGTCTGGTGCCACTTCGAAGATACCGACATTTGGAACAACCTTGCGCTTGCTTCCGTCGTCGAAAGTAGCCGGAGTGTCATTATCCAGTGGAACTCCCGGAGTGCCGCTTACTAAGTTTGGCTTGCCTGTTTGTGGACGGCCTTGCTCACCAGTGCTGGTAATATTTGTTCCTGTTGGAGTCACTTCTTTCACTACTGCTTGATATTTGACTGTAACAGGAGTGCCATTCACATCTGCTCGAATCAATGTCAGCTCAGGAGTGGTCCCCTTAAACTGCTTGTCTGGCGTGAAGGTCACCTTACCATTATCATCCACTTCAAATTTACCAACGGTTGGAATCTCTTTTACAGTCAAACCATTGTCAAAGAGCGGAGTTGTTTCAGCTGGGAATGGTACAGAGGCATGACCTGGGGTGAAGGTAACATGACCTTCTTGAACCTGACCTTGCAATCCTTCTGTCTTATCACCAGTACCAGTCGGAGTGACTTTCATGAACTCTGGACTATAAGTCGCAGTTACTGACGTTCCGTTCTTATCGACACGTTTTACAGTAATTGAATCTGGCTTTCCTACAAACTGCTTCTCTGGCATGAAGGTCACTGCGCCATCTGAAGTAATGGTGTAAGTTCCTTGACCTGGAATAGTCTTTTCCTTGCTGCCATCTGCGAAGGTTGGCGTGACTGCTTCATCAATCGGAACTTGCGGATCACCACCTTGGAAAGTTGGGGTACCAGTTTGCGGGATACCCTGAGGACCGGTGCTAGTCACATTAGTACCTGTTGGAGTTACCTTGGTGAATTCTGGACTGTAGGTCGCTGTCACTGGAGTGCCATTCTTATCCACTCGCTTAACGGTAACTGGATCAGGTTTGCCTACAAACTGCTTCTCCGGTGTGAAGGTCACTGCGCCATCTGGAGTGATGGTGTAAGTTCCCTGGCTTGGAATAGTCTTTTCCTTGCTGCCATCTTTGAAGGTAGGCTCGACTGCTTCATCAATCGGAACTAGCGGATCACCACCTTGGAAAGTTGGGGTACCTGTTTGCGGGATACCCTGAGGACCAGTGCTAGTCACATTAGTTCCTGTTGGAGTTACTGATGTAACTGTCGCGATATAAGTGACTTTTGCTGCAATACCATTTGCATCTTTGCGAGAAATGCTAATTTCTGGCGTTTCACCTACAAAGCGCTTGTCTGGCATGAAGGTGACATTGCCCTCAGCATCTACTTCGAACTTACCGACTTTGGCAATTTCTTTCACATTCGTACCCGTGTCAAAGACTGGCGTGCTATTGGCTGGGAATTCTACTTTTGGATCGCCAGCTTTAAAAGTTACACGGCCCTTTTGGACTTGGCCTTGCGGACCTTCTGTCTGATCTCCAGTTCCCGTCGGAGTCACAGCGGTCACAGTCGCCCGATATTTGGCCTTGGCTACTGTACCATTAACATCTGTACGGCTGAGTTCGACTTCTGGAGTTTTGCCTACAAAGGTTTTGACTGGAGTAAAGGTGACATTACCCTCCGTATCAACCTCGAACTTACCGACTTTGGCAATTTCTTTCACATTCGTGCCGGTGTCAAAGACTGGGGTGCTGTTTTCTGGGAAACCAACTTGAGGACTTCCTGGTTCAAAAGTAACTTTTCCTTTTTGAACTTGGCCTTGAGGGCCTTTCGTCTGAGCGCCTGTTGCTTTTGGGGTCACCTTCTCAACAGTAGGCGTGTACTTAGCCGTCACAGGAGTGCCATTCTTATCTACACGCTTAACAACAACCGGGTCTGGTGTCCCAACATATTGCTTGTCTGGTGTGAAAGTGACAGATCCATCTGGTGCCACTTCAAAGATACCAACATTTGGAACCACCTTGCGCTTGCTTCCGTCGTCGAAAGTCGCAGGAGTGTCATTATCAAGTGGTACATCTGGGTTGCCACTGACAAAGTTTGGCTTACCTGTCTGTGGACGGCCTTGTTTACCAGTGCTGGTGATGTTTGTCCCTGTTGGAGTTACAGCAGTGACTGTCGCTTTGTAGATAGCTGTAGCTGTGCTGCCATTCCTATCTGTACGAGTAATCCTGATGTCTGGCGTAAGGCCTTTAAATTGTTTCTCTGGAGTAAAGGTTACATTTCCATCCCCATCCACTTCAAACTTACCAACAGTAGGCACTTCTTTAACAGTCGAACCGTTGTCAAAGAGCGGAGTTGAGCCAGCTGGAAAGGCCACCGTTTGTGTTTGACCGTTGACTTGCGCAGAACCTTCTGTGAAGCTGACTTTTCCTCGCTGAACTTGGCCTTGTATACCACTGGTTTCAGCATTCGTCGCACTTGGTGCTGCTGCTTTCACATCAGCCTGATAGGTAGCTGTTACTTCTGTTCCATTGACATCTACTCGCTTGACAGTCTCTGCCGCTGGCCGTCCAGTATAAGTCGGCAGTGGAGTGAAGGTAACTAAGCCTTGATTATCCACCTGATAAGTGCCGACACCAGCAACTGTTTTAGTTTGGCTGCCATTATCAAAGATTGGCAACTTCTTGCTATCAATAGGCACACGATTATGGCCTGGATTAAAGGTCAATTGCCCTGTCTGAACTGCACCTTGAATGCCCTCGCTGCTGGCACCTTGAGCAGTCGGTCTAACAGGAGTCACCTTTGGCTGATAAACAGCTTGGTGCGGAATACCTTTGCCATCAAGCATTTGAACAGACACAGGGTCAACAGTACCAACAAAGTTTTTGTTTGGTTTGAAAGTAATCTTACCAGTTGCAGGCTCAACTTGAAAACGACCAACTTCCTGACCATTTGATAAAGCTGGAACTCTTGTATCATCTGTAGTCGTTCCATCTGCTTTCACAAATTTTACAGGATTTGCTGTACTTGGACTTGCTGGAGTTTTGCTAGCATCTCCATCATTAAAGACAGGCGTCTTTTCTTGCGTCAGTCCTTGAGCATCCCTTGTTTCATACTTAGACACATTCAGCACGGTTGGTACATAGCGTCCGTCCATGGTGTTGAGCTGGTCATTGATGACTGCTTCAGCCTGATTTTTGGCAATCCAATCCGTACTTGCCCCGTTAGTATCAAAACGACGGATGTTAATCCCCTGAGCTGTGCCGATAAAGCCAGCTTTAGGCTCATATACCACATCTACATCAGCAACGTTTGCAGTTACTTTATAACGGCCTTCAGCAGTGTTATACCAGCCTGCTGCATCAGCAGTCAGGGCATTTCCTCTCGCATCCAATACAATCGGAGCTTTAGTAGTATCAATCGCTACTCTCTTATTTTCAGTATTTTGAGCAATCCCCTGCGGAGTGAAATGAAGAGTGGCTGTCTGTCTCTGATCACGGATTCCAGTACTTTCCTTCTTCTCGCCTTTTGGTGGATAGGTCAGTTCAACTTCTAGGTCTTCCACCTCACCACTAAATGCAGTTCCGGTAGGTTTTTCAATATCTCCCTTGTTCAAGGCAATACGAACCCGCATTCCCAGCTTGCTAAGTTCAGGATTGGTCATGGCTGGATTCTTCTTAAAGTTGACAGTATAATCTCCCGCAGTTGTTACTTCGGTAAATTCACTGGCTTCGTCTTCGTCAAAGACACCATTATTATTGAAGTCAATCCAGGCACGAACATAGGCTTTTTCATATCCGTTAGCCGAAGCATGGATGCGGAGAGAATAATCTCCGTCACGCAGACGGTTTACTGGAAAAAGACCATTGGTTTTCCCGACTAAATCATCAGACAAGAGCTGATTAATACCTTCATCGGCTAAATCATTCTGATCGTCATGCTTCCAGTTGTTTCCAGATGTGGTATCAATATCAGCCGCAACACGGCCCAAGAATGGCTGTGGATTTTGACCGCCAGTTTCTGCATTGTATCTTGAAATAGCATGGATAGCTTTTCCATAAGAATCCGGTGCATCACCTTCATCGATTGCCATAAAACCAATCATCGCAGCCTGCTGACCAGAAGAAGCTATGTAAATACCAACCTCTGATGCACCACGAGTCATCACAAGTGGAATCGTATTATTTCTAGAAATGTTCGGTCCAAATACTTGACTTCCCAGTCCGCCAGTCTTTTGGTCAGGACTGACATAGGCCTGCCAATGAACACCAGTACCGTCATCTCCAATAAATTGGCCTTCTGTAGTAGGCTTCATCGGCTTATAGGTTTCTGTAATCTCAGTAGTCACACCATTTGCGTCTGTAACTGTACGCTTCCACTCGGCTAAATATGTTCCCAACCCTTACCATTGGTTGTAAAGATAGCGTACTCACCCGGATTGGCTTCTTCACCATCAGCCATGACAACTGTTGCTTTAACTGGCTTCCCACGATATCTAGCTTCAACTTTGAACTTCACACCATAGTTGGCTTCATCTTTAGGAACCTGCAGTTGAGTCTTACGCCCCTTGGTATCAATTCCTTCTGACTTAATTGCTGAATATTGATTTTGAGCTGCACCAGTAATTTTAGGACGGTAATCATCACCATACCAATACTGATAAGCATAATTATTACTATTGTTATACTGAAGCCAAGTATTTTTTGCATTGGGATCATAACTGCTTTCGTACTCAGTTCCCTTAACTCGATCACGATAGATCTCTGTCGCATAGAAAGGTTTCAATTCCGTCACGGTCAGTTTGACCACATAGCCCGGCGAAATCTCTTTTTCATATACTGTTCCAACTTTAAAGGATCCATCTTTATCTAGATTTCTCAGTGATTTAGTATCACCAAAATCCAGCCAGTTTACCTGCTTCATCAACTCATCAGAGCGTTTTCTTACTGACTCTTCCAGCGTAGGCTTAGAAACTGTAGGATTAGCGGTCGCATCTCTTAAAGCAGAGCTAGATTGACCAGCAGGACTGGTAGTACGAAATGATGTTCCTGTCTCCATTGGCTGGCCATTACGCTCGGACCTCGGCATAGCTGCAGAACTTGGTTTTGGCGTATATTGTACTGAATAAGAGCGAGTCCGACTAGCTTCAGCTGGTCTTGCTTCATTAGGGGTCTCAGCTGTCTGATTAGCTTCTTTCGCCTTTTCAGGTGTCGCTTGCTCTGGAGCTGCAGCTGGACTTACCAACTGATTTTGATCAGCACTTGCTTCTGAGCTAGCTGTTTCTGAAACAGCAGATGTTGCTGTATTCTCAAGAGCAGGCTGACTGACAGCAGAGTCCGTCGGTTTTTCTGGCAGTGAGATATTATCATCTACAGATCCGTTGGCAGTTTCATCTGCATTGACTGTAGCCGCAGTACCTAAAAGGAAAACGGTAGATAATAATACCGAGCAAACTCCGACATTTAATTTTCGAATTGAAAACTTGTTTAAATGGGGATTAAATAATTCTTTTCCCATAGAATCTCCTATATTAATATTTAATAGCAACTGGTATTATACAACATTTATATTTAGTTAGCCATGGATATGACTGTAGTTGAGGGCTATTGTGTCCAAAAATGGACACATAAAAAAAAGGCTCCATTTTTATAGTAAAAAAGAAGATCCGCAAACGAATCTTCTCACTTTTAACCTTCTGATAAAACCTTATCTAACTTTTCCTGCAAGGCTGCTAATTCCCAACCTTCGATTTCTTTTAGCTTATGATTGGTCACTGCCAGCCCCTCATATTTGAGTCCGCAGTTCCGGCAAAAGCGGTTCATGACGTAGTCCAGCATTTCAATTTCTTTGCTAGGCTGAGAACCTTGCAAGAGCAAGAATACCTTTTTGCCCTTAAGTGCTTCCTGCGGCTCATGCACATCAGCCACTCGGTCCAACAGAGTTTTTAGCAAGCCTGAAAAAGACCACCAATAAATAGGACTGGTAAACACCAAAACATCGGCTTGGCTCAGCTGCTCATAGACTTGAAAGAACTGATCGTTTTCTGCCGACTGGCCATATTGCTCAATATGGTAGTCTACTAATTGAAGAGCCTCATAATCTCTATCTCGCAGAAAAAAGTGCCCCAGCTTAAAACTATTGCCATTCCTATTTGGGCTGGCGTTTACCAAATAAATCATAGCTTCACTTCTCCTCTATTCTTTTTCCAATTATATCAAAAAAAGAGGCAGCAAACAATGCTAGCCCCTGCTATTTATTCCGACTTTTCCATATCTTCTTTCATCTCATCCATATTAAACTTAGCAAAGAGATACTTGCGATCTTGTACCGGGAAACGCTGATCCAGCTGGTCTACAGCACCCAACTCGACGACACCTTCCCTGATGACAAAGTCCATAACATGTCCGCCAAAAGTCAGATCATCCGATACAAAATGCAGATGATAGCCTGCCAGACTGACCCCGTGGAAAATCTCTGGCGTCCAGATACCGACGATGGTACCTGTGACATTTTCCTTACGATACTCAGGCTGATTAACCGCTACTTCTGCAAACTTCCGCTCCGTTGTAGACTTGGGAATCATCCGGACGTGCATGCGGGCGAAATCGCCATGAATCTTGATAGAGCGGAAAAGATTTTCCCCATCATAGTAAGACTCAATTCTCTTCTCCAGCTCCTTGTCATCCATCTCAAAGCGCTGACGGAAAATGACCTCCGCCTGATGGGGAACCACTGCCGCATAAGGCACTGTCATATCCGGTGACACCTCAACGACTTCTGGCACTTCTCCAGATCCCTTTGCCTGATAAGCCTTACCATCGAGAATAATGAGCTCACCATCAATAGAGTCCAACGTTCCCAAACCCAAATCTCCATACTGCAGCAGCTCCCCAACAGTCATACTACCGTCGTAAAGACCAGCCATCAAAGCTCCCAAAGTATTATATTGAAATAATTTGATTGGTTCTGCCATTCTTTTTCCTTAATCTTTCTCTTCTTAAAAATATTATCGCCTATCCAGCTAAGCTTTATTCATCCTTATTACATGTGCTTACTGAATTTCTACCGCCAATCATTATACCATAAATCGCGGGAAAGGGCTGAGCGAGTGCTCTTATAGGCTTTCATAAAGTTCCTGCATACTAGCATCATCAGGTACTAGTCTCAAGTAAGAAACTGCAGCCCTTTTAGCTTCTTCGAATCTGCCTAGTTCTCGCAAAAGATAGACATACTGCTCTAGAAACTCTGGATTATCTTGCAGTTCACGAGCCAGTTGATTATAGAGTTCCTCTGCTTTTTCCAGATTTTCCAAGGCCTGATAAGCACGCGCCAGATTCCAGCGGGTCAAGGCATTATCGACTTCTTGCCCTGCAAATTCTAAAATATCCTCATAGCGCTCCTGCTCCAAGTAAAGAGTAGTCAGTCGCAAGGCAATCTCTTCCATATCATCCGCATCTTCCTGAGCCTGCAAGAGATAATGTTCAGCCGCTTTCTCATCATGAAGTTCATAAGAAAGCTGTGAGGCTAGGAGCAAGAGCCGAGTCTCAAAAGGATTCTTAGCCAAGCCCTGCTGGGCGAGCGTCAGAGCTTCAGCCGTCCGATGCTCTCCATGAAGAGATAGGGCATAGCCATACTCGTAGCCTTCAAAATCCGGCGACAGAGTATCCAGCTGCTTGAAATAAAGATTAGCTTTCTGATATTCTTCCTGGTCTGCTAATATAGTTGCCAGCTCATAAACCGCAGCATCGTCATACTCCAGCTCAACAGCTTTCTCCAAAAACTCAATAGCCGCTGCAAATTTTCCAAGACTGGCATAGCAGACCCCAATCCGCTGATAGGTTGAGACGCCTGTCTGTTCAAAGATTGAGCGATTGTCTAGCTGGGCATATTCCTTAATCGCCTGAGAAAAATCCCCCAACTCCAAATCTATCTCAGCCAGACCAAAGGTTACTAAAGCCTCATCAGTCAGCTCTGCTGCCTGAGCTAATTTTTCACGAGCCACATCAGGAAGCCCCTCTAGCTGATAGAGGTCAGCCTTAGCCAAGAGAGCAGCGACATACCAGTCACTGCTTGGCTGAATCTCCTCCAGATAGGCAAAAGCCTGCTCCAAGTCCCCATCGTCACTGGCAATAGCTGCCAGACTGATATAAGAAGCTGGATAGTCAGGGGCCAACTTTTCAAAAATACGCTTGGCCTGAGGGAAAAAGCCGATACTCTCTAAGTAATCGGCCAAATCCAATAATTCTTCTTCGCTGTCTGTAGTCAGGGCTTGCTCGAAATAGCGGTCAGCCAGAGCTAGGTCCTGCTCCTGTAAAGCTGCCAACATTTGCTCACTCTTGCTCACTGATTTCTCCTTCTTGTTCAAAATCGGCTTCATAGAGGCCACTTACTTTCTGATACCACTTAAAGATGGCCGCAATGGCAACCTTGGCTGAAGCATAGGCGGGAATTCCCAGGAAAACGCCCCAAATCCCAAACATGGTACCAGAAGTCAATAATACGAATAAAATCGTAATTGGATGAATACTGAGCTGACTGCCCAAGACCAAAGGAGAAACAAAACGCCCCTCGATTGTCTGCTCAACGATGAAAACGACAATAACTTTAGCCAGCATCACTGGACCGCCAGCAATCAAACCGATTGCCAGAGCCGGAAGCATAGCCAAAAAACTGCCCAGATAAGGCACCAGATTGAGAACGCCCGCAATTACTCCAAGAGTGACACCATAGCGCAGGCCAATAATCTTGAAGAAAACAATAAACATCAGAGCTACAATGATAGCGACCGTCACCTGACCGCGCACATAGTTGGCCAGCTGGCTGTTGATATCCGTCATCACTTGACCAAAGGAAGCGCGGAATTTAGTTGGCAGAAACTGGGTCACATAGCCTTTCAGATTTTTTCCATCTCTCAGCAGGTAAAAAAGGATAAACGGCATGATGATAATAGCCACGACAATCTGCGAAGTTGTACTAATCAAGTTCCCTGCCCAATTAACTGCCCGCGATGAAAAATTGCTGGCCCAATCTGTAATCTGGCTTGACAGATTGCTAGTATATTCCTCAATCTGCGGCTTAAAATCTGCCGAAATATACTTAGTTACGACATCATCGATGAACTTGTCAGCCTGCTTCAGATAAGCTGGAACATTTCTGACAAAGGCCATGACCTGATGCTGCAAGCTAGGAATAGCAACAGCCAAGCCCCAGATAATCAAAAAAGCAATTAAAACAAAGACAATAGTAATAGCAACCAGTCTATTAATCTTATGCTTTTCCATCCAGTCAACAATCGGATTTAACAGATAATAAAGCAGACCAGCTAAAATAACCGGCAGCATGATTACTCCCAAAAACTCAATGACTGGGCTAAAAATAAAACTGATTTTACTAAGTATAAAAATATTCAGTCCCATCAAAAGGGTTACTAGAAATACTGTAATGGCCTTGTTATCCAAAAACCATTTAAAAAACCAAGATAGGCTAAAATCTTTTTCTTTGTGCTCCATATTCTCCTCCTTTAACTCGTCATTTCATTGTAACATTTTTCAAAGAAAAATTCTCAGCTCAGCTATAGGGAAAAGCAAAAAAAGAGAGGTGCCAGAAGACTTGTATTTTTCACAAAATACAGCTTCTGACTTCTCTCTTCTGCTTCAGCAGGGCCAGCTAGAATGCAAGGCTATTTCTCGACAACCGGCAGAGAAATGCTAAAGCGCATCTTCCGTCCATCAACGGCTTCAAACTGATATCGCAGACCATGCTTTTCCAAAATCTGCTGAACGATAAAGAGTCCCAGACCAGTTCCACCATCCTTACGATTGCGACTGTAGTCTGGCCGGTAGAAAGGCTGAAAAATCTGCTGGATTTGGTCTTTGTTTAAGACTCGTTCTGCCTCATTTTCGATGACTAGCTTACGCTCTTCCAGCCTGAGTAGAATCTGTCCGCCTTCTACTGTATAATGAAAGGCATTGTCCAGAAGATTCTTGATAGCCTTGAGCAGGTAGGTCCTATTTCCTTTGACCGATACTTCTGCCAGTTCCACCTGAAAATGGTAGTGTCTGACATCTGCTAAAACTCGATAGGTACTCAGATTTTCCTCCAAGACCTGCTTGAGTGAAAAGACTTCCTGTTCAGTTTCAGTCTTCATCTCCAGTTTAGAAATGGCTAAGATAGACTGGACTAACTCCGACTGCTCCTCTAGGATTTCTCGGCACTTCTGCAAGTACTTGTCGCGATCCTTGAACTCTCCAACACCATAAATCATGCCATCAACCATCCCCATCATGCTGGTAATGGGTGTCTTGAGCTCATGCGATGTCATCCGCAGAAACTCAGCTTTTTCCCGCTCGCTTTCTGCTACCTTTTCATTTTCTAGGCGCAGAGCCTCGATACTGGTCAGTAGATTAGCATAAAGATGATTGATGTCTTGGGCCAACTCAGCAATCTCATCCCGACCCTTGACCTGACAGGTCACATCTGGAGCCAGACTCGTCATTTGACGGGTGCTCTTAGAGATGGCTTTAATCCGCTGACTGGAAGTCCGGCTGTAGAGATAGGCAGCCAGACCGCCTAGACTCAGAGATATGATCAAGACAAATGGATAGAGATTGAGCAAAATCCGACTAGCATCAGAAACCGGCTGTAAGGAATATTCCCCTCTCAGGACAACTTCTTTACCATCTGAAGTTCGAAAGCTTTCTGATAAACTCTTGCTCTCATAGTCGCTGTTGGCAATCGTTGGAACGATGGTCAACTGCAAAGAGCTTTCATCGCCAGCTTCGAGTGAAGGATAGAGAATCGTATTGTCTTTGGCCAGCAAGGTAAACCAAATCAGATTGCTCTTTTTACTATAATCGCTCAAGAGCTCGCCGATTTGCTGACTGGACTTTCCTTTGACTTGCTTGGAAACTTGGTCAAATTCTCTCTTAGCTTCTCCACTCTTAACCTGCTGATAATACACCGGCATGGCAAAGTAAAGACTGGCTAGAACGATAGTCACTACCACGAAAATGATGGACGAGGTCAAGAGAAAGTTCTTTTTGACAATTTTCACTTGTCTTCTCCTCCAAGCTGGTAGCCCATACCTGTAATGGTTTTCAGCGGCACACCAGGAATCTTTTTGCGGATATTCTTGATATGATTATCCAGTACCCGACTATCCAGCTCGCTGTAGCCCCAAATGGTATTCATCAGCTGATCTCGGGTCACCAAATGGCCTTTCCTCTTAGCCAGAGTCTGCAAGATTTCATATTCTTTCTTGGTCAGAGGCATCTTCTCACCCTGCCAGTAAACCGTGCAGTCATCAATAGAAACCGTCAGGTCGCCAACAGCAATCTCTGAAGCAACCGTATTTCTGCGCAGAATATTCTCAATCCGTTTGACCAAGATTAGCGGTGAAAAAGGCTTGGTTACATAATCACTGATGAGATGGTTAAAGCTGACCAGCTGTGTATACTCGTCATCCAGTGCTGTCAAAATCATGACCGGAATCTGAGAAGTCTTGCGGATTTCCTTCAGTACTTCCAGTCCGCTCTTGGTTGGCAACATCATATCTAAGATGACCAGATCAAAGGGCTCTTCTTCAAAAGCCTGCAAAGCATCGCCTCCGTCAAAGACTGGCCTTACCTCATACTGACTTTCCTTTAAAAACTCGCAAATCACTTGATTAATCGTCGTATCATCTTCCACCACTAGAATCTTGTGCATACTTAGATCTTTCTCCTTTACCTATTCAAATCTCAGGGCTTCGATTGGATCCAACTTGGATGCTTTCACAGCTGGCAGGAGCCCAAATACTACTCCTATTATACAACAAAAGAGCAAACTTACAAAGACAGAAAAGAGGGATAAAATATACGGATAGGCTAGAGACTGGGTGATGGCAAAGCCCGAGGCGATACCAGCCACCACGCCAATAATCCCTCCCATCAGAGTCAGGATAACTGCCTCAATCAGGAACTGCTTGAGAATAATCTTCCGCCGAGCTCCCAGGGCCTTTTTAATCCCGATTTCACGAGTCCGCTCTGTCACTGAAACTAGCATGATATTCATAACACCGATACCTCCGACTAGGAGGGAGATACTGGCAATACCTGCTAGCAAGACGAAGTTAGACTTGTTGAGATTGTCCAGCTGCCGTTCAAATTCCTGCAGGTTGAGCACACCAAACATATAGTCTGACGGTGGCATTTGCTGATTGAGATAATCACTGACCTTCTTGGCCACCTTCTTCAAATCATCGGCCTTATGGGTTTGGACAGTCACTTCTGGACTGACATTAATGGTATCAAAAATCCGATGCCACTGCTGCAGGGGAATATAGGCCACCTTTTCCGCACCAGCTGTTAAACCACTCTGCTCAGTCGACTCAAACACGCCAATGACCTTAAAGGGATTGCCTAAGACTTCAACATATTTGCCGATACCATCACCCTTTGGAAAAAGACTGTCATAAAGGGACTTTTCCAGATAGGTCACCTGCTCTTGATTTTTAAAGGCTTCTGAGTCAAATCCTTCACCTTCTAGCAGACGTTGCTGCTTGATGTCAGCGGCTGTCTGCGAAACAGCCTGAATCTTCCCAGATGACTTTTGGCTCAGGTAGTAAATCTTCTCATCTGTACCATAGGTCAGCAGAGCATTCTTGACCCCAGAGATTTCCTTAATCTTGCTCAGCACATCCTCTCCCATAAAGGGAATATAAGAAGGCTTCTGAGCTTGAGATTTCTCTGGAATGGTTGGATCGATGGCGCTTTTCTTGTCATAAACGACCTTGATTGTGTTATTGTTGCCGCCGATGAGCTGACGCTTGGTATTTTCCGTATTTCCCTCAATGATAGAAAAGATAGCGATGATAGCGCCTATCCCGATGATAATCCCCAACATGGTCAGCATAGAGCGCATTTTATGCGACAAGATTGAATTCAGAGCTACAAAAATATCTTCCATACAGCTTCCTTTCTATCCTATCGCTTTGCTCTCTATATTACCGTCCCGCAGGATAACCGTCTGCTTGCAGAGTTGGGCTACTTCCGGCTCATGGGTAATGATGACAATGGTCTTGCCCTCATCATTAAACTGCTTGAAAAGATCCATAATCTGCACACTGGTCTTGGTATCCAGGGCCCCCGTTGGTTCGTCCCCAAGGATGAAGCTGGGATTGGTTACCAAGGCTCGTGCAATGGCTACCCTCTGCTTCTGACCACCGGACAGCTCCATAGGTTTGAAATCACTTCTTTCTTCCAGACCGACCAACCGCAGCATTTCCAGAGCCCGCTCCCGTCTCTCTTTTTTAGGAATTTTCATGTAAGTCAGAGGCAGTTCCACATTTTGACAAGCCGTCAGCTTGGGCATGAGATTAAAATTTTGAAAAACAAAGCCAATCTTCTGATTACGCAGATCGGACAGCTGATTGTCAGACAGCTCAGACACATCGGTCCCTTCAATATGATAAGTCCCTGAACTTGCCTTATCCAGACAGCCGATAATGTTCATCAGAGTGGACTTACCAGATCCAGACGGTCCCATGATAGCTAGAAAATCCCCCTCTTTCACATGCAGATCAATTCCTTTTAAAATTGGAAATTCCTGACTGCCCTGCTGATAAGATTTGTGGATGTCCTTAAGCTTTAACATGCTGTCCTACCTCCATCCCTTCTTCCATACCTGCTCTCGGTGTTGAAATGGTATCCTGCATAGTCAGACCTTCTGTAATCTCTACCAAACGGTCAGAAACTTTCTTGGTCTTGACTTCATGCATTTTCAGAGTCTTGCCCTCTACCTTCCAGACATAGGTCTTGCCATTTTTATTGAAAGTATAAGCCTTATTGACAACTACCTTTCCTGCCTCAGGAGCATTCTCCACGATATTAACATAGGAATGGGAGCCCACCAGCGGCATTTCACCACCCTGATCCAGCTCAACTGTATAAGGATACTTACCTTGGTTGGGATTTTCCTGTTGCTTATTCCCACCATTATTATTGGAAGTATTTTCTGCAGTCAGACTGCCGACCTGAGTTACCGTACCACTCCAGCGTTTCTTAGGATCCTTGCGATCCACCACTTCCACTTTCTGGCCGACACTCAGCTTCTCACGGTCAAATTCACTGACAGTACCTTTGACCAGAGTTTTGGACTTGTCCATAATCTCAATAAAGTTTTCTTCTTCTTTTTTGGCCTTGGACTGATTAGGCAAATCTTCATTCATAGAGGTAATTGTTCCTGCTGTATCGGCAGTCACAGTATCATACTTCATCCGGTCTGATTCAGTCTGAGCTGTCACCTGAGCCTTTTCAGCCTCAATCTGAGCTGTCGTCACTTCACTATCCGCAGTCTTAGCATCGCTCAGTGCCTGAGCCAGCTCGTCTTCAGCAGACTTAATCTGCTCCAGCAATGACTCATCCTGACTGGAATTGTATTTGTCCTTGAGTGAGTTTAAGCTGGCCAACTTGCGATTATAGGTTTCCCATTTAATCGCAGCGCTGTTTTGAGCGGCTGTAATGCCATTAGCTTTGGACTGGGCATCATATTGAGCCGACTGGGCTGTCAATTGCTGCTCTGTCGCATAGGAAAAGAGCGGCTGTCCTTGTGTAACGGTATCACCATTTTTGACAAATACTTCCTTGACTTCCCCTTTAGACGGGTCAATCTTGACCTTACTGCTATTGTTGGCAACTACTTCCCCAGATAAAACCAGGCTTGTTTTTTTGCTGTTATTGACAGCTTCTTGGACTGTCAGCGAATCAATCGTCTTATCTACCATTTTCATGGCCTGTTGTTGATTGATCTGTCTAAAATACAGATAGCCTCCCAGCCCAGCACAAGCGAGAATGACCGTGCTGCCCAATAGAATGGTCTTACGATTCATTTTTTTTCTTCGAAACATATTGCCTCCAACCTACATGTTTTAATCTTTATTCAGCTTCTGAGCTAGATCCTGATCCATCTTCTGGGATTTCCTCACCATCTGCTGGGATTTGGATAACATTTCCATCAGGCATTGTATATTCTGTCACTTCTTTGCCATCGACTGTCTTGGTCTTCTTGTCAACAGCATCCTTCTGGAAGTCCACCTGTTTCCCATCCTTAATTTCTGAATTATCTGCTTCTTTATTTCCGCACGCGGCTAAAAAGAATCCTGACATTCCGATAAGAGCAACTAGCATAGCAATTTTTTTAACGTTCATTTGATTTCTCCTTTGTTTTAGCAAGCAGGAAGTTTGTTGTTTCCTGACAGTAATTGTTTTTTTGAACAATTCTATTCTAACAAAGCCATCTATCCCCTTCCTACCCACTATCTGTTTTTTATCTATTTTTTCAAAAACAATACTTTTCTGTTGAAAATCAGGCAAATCCTCTGCTCTAAGCCCTATCTTCTGCTTTTATGATATAATAGTAGCAAGTAATCTAAATATATAAGAGGTAATGTCATGACACAAACGGTTTACTTTGGAACCTATACTCGCAGAGATTCCAAGGGAATTTACAAAGCAGATTTTAATTCTAACAAAGGAACTTTAGAAAACTTGACCTTGCTTGCTGAAGAGCCCAGTCCAACCTACCTAGCCTTTGATAAGGCTGGGCATCTCTATTCTGTTGGAGCAAAGGACGGACAGGGGGGGATTGCAGCCTTTGACCAGGCAGGTCAGCTCCTCAACCATGTCGTTGAAGAAGGAGCTCCGCTCTGCTATGTGGCAGTTGACGAAGAACGCGACTTGGTTTACGGTGCCAATTATCATAAGGGACAAGTCTTGGTCTACAGACGCCTAGCTGATGGCAAACTGGAACTGGCTGACTCAGCAAGCCATCAAGGTCAAGGACCACATGCTAACCAAGCGTCTGCTCATGTCCACTATGCTGACCTTACACCAGATCAATACCTGATTACCTGCGACTTGGGAACTGATGAAGTCACCACTTATGATGTTACTGAAGATGGAAAGATCGCTCCTCTGGATACCTACAAGTGTGCCGCTGGAGCTGGTGCCCGCCATATCGTTTTCCACCATCATTATAAAATCGCCTATTTAATCTGTGAGCTTAATTCTACTATTGAAGTCCTGATTTACGATGGAGTCGGCCATTTTGAACACCTGCAAACCGTCTCCACCTTGCCAGAGGACTTTGAAGGTGCAAACGGAACAGCTGCTATCCGTCTGTCTGCTGATGGCAAGTTCCTCTACGGTTCCAACCGCGGTCATGACTCTCTTGCCGTTTACAAAATCTTAGCCGACGGCAGTTTGGACTTAATCCAGATTGCACCTACCAATGGTCAAAATCCGCGGGATTTCAACATCACACCAGATCAAAACCATATCATTGCTGTCCATCAAGACTCAGACAATGCAACCATCTTCAAACGCGATGCAGAGAGTGGAAAATTAACAGAAATCTCCCACGATTTCTACGTTCCCGAAGCTGTTTGTGTGACTTTTAAATAAGCAGAATTCTTGTCTTTCTATTAAAAATTTGATTAAATAGTATAAAAAATTACTAAGGAGCAACAACTATGAATCCAGTAGATTTATTTAACCAAGTAAAAGAAATGATTGAAAAGAAAGACTTTGATGGCGCCAAAAAGTTTATCGAAGAAAACAAAGACAAACTCGGTGAATACCTAGATCAAGCCAAAAAATTAGTAGCTGGAAATGAAATGGCCAGCGGCGCAATTGATAAAATTAAAGGTTTGTTCTAAGTAAACATAACAAAAACGCTTGAAAAATCAAGCGTTTTTTATTCTTTTTTATAAAATCAATGGTAAGAAAATTTGTGCTAAGCCTAGAAAAGCTAGATAACCTAACACATCTGTTGCTGTGGTAATGAAAATGGTCGAGGCTAGAGCCGGATCCTGATGCAGGGTCTTGATAATCAACGGTACAAAGTAACCAAATAGAGCACCACATGCTAGATTGATCATCATAGCCAATACCACAATAACAGACAGATAGAAATTTTGATAGAAGACAAACATGACAATAGCTGCAATCAAGCCAGTAAAGAAACCATTAACTAAAGCTAGCACGATTTCTTTGAATACTAAATTCTGATCTTCTTTCAGATCCAGTTTCCCCAAGGCAATTCCCTGTATAACCAAAGCAAGTGTCTGAGAGGCAGAATTTCCTCCCATTCCCGTGATAATAGGACTAATCGCTGCCAATGCTACAACTTTTGAAATCGTATCATCAAAAAGTGCTACTGTCGCAGAAGCTAGGAAGGCTGTCACTAGGTTAATCATCAACCAAGGTAAGCGTTTCTTGAGTGATTCTTTGAAAGGTCCTCCAATTTCTTCACTTTCTTGGACACCACCCATCCGCAAGATATCTTCTTGATACTCTTCTTGCAAAACATCGACGATATCATCAATTGTGATGATTCCTAGCAATACCTGCCGATGATTGACGACCGGTACGACAGATAAATTATATTTGGCAGAAAGCTGTGCCACTTCCTCTTGGTCAACCTCTGGCGTTACACTCACTATCTGAGTATTCATAAATTCACTGAGTTTCATCTCCGCATCATGAATAAACAAATCACGGATATCAATCCAGCCAACTAGCGAATGATGCACATTTCTAATAAATAAGGTATCAATAACTTCCGTATTGGGCGAAATCTCCCTCAATTTATTGAGAGTTGCTGAGACGGTCAGATTTTCATTTAAGGTAATGAATTCTGTCGTCATCAGACCACCAGCTGTCTGAGGATCGTAAGCCAACATAGCTTTCAAATTCTCTTGACTGGTATTTTTCATCATACTTAAGTATTGCTTACGCAAGTCCACACTCAAGTAACCCAAAATATCTACCACATCATCATCTGGCATAAGATGAAAAAGAGTGCTGGTACGTTTGAAAGAAATCGATTGGATAATCTGTCGTTGCAACTCCGGCTCGGCTTCTTTTAAAATCTCTACCAATTGATCATCACTAGCCATTTCTGTAAAGGTTTTGAGAAGATTCCCTTCCTCATCCTCCAAGGCCTCCAAAGAAAGAGCAATATCAATGGGATAGTAATCGTCGAATATCTGATTGAAAACTTCACTATCCTGTGATAGTAAGACCTGATTTAATAATTCTTCCATTGTACTCCTCCTTCCACTTTGCTAGTATACCATAAAAGACTGATTTTGATACAAGAAAGCTATAAAATCTTCAATAAATCACTCACTTTTTCAAGTATGTAGTCACAAGGAAACGCAGGGATTACTTGATTATATTTTCCGAAAGAAAAACTGTCATCTTGTCCTCTAATTTTTCAAGGGAAAGAGCATGACCAGACCCACACAGTACTTCTAGGCAATTTTCTCGGAAAAGATGATAAATCTCCCTCTCATCAATTAGGGTGGTTCCTAAATCAAAAAATATCCATTGTTACATCTTTACACATCAAAAAAGCTAGGACTAAGTCCTAGCTCCTCTTAAAGGTTGTTAGATTATTTTTTCAAGTTATAGAAAGCTTGAAGACCTTTGTATTGAGCAACTTCACCAAGTTGATCTTCGATACGAAGCAATTGGTTGTATTTAGCAATACGGTCTGTACGTGAAAGTGAACCAGTCTTGATTTGACCTGCATTAGTTGCAACTGCGATGTCAGCGATTGTTGAATCTTCAGTTTCACCTGAACGGTGTGATACAACTGCAGTGTAACCAGCTTCTTTAGCCATTTCAATCGCTTCAAAAGTTTCAGTAAGAGTACCGATTTGGTTAACTTTGATAAGGATTGAGTTAGCAGCACCTTCTTTGATACCACGAGCAAGATAGTCAGTGTTTGTTACGAAGAAGTCATCACCAACAAGTTGTACTTTCTTACCAAGACGTTCAGTAAGAGCTTTCCAACCATCCCAGTCATTTTCATCCATACCATCTTCGATAGTGATGATTGGGTATTTGTTAACCAACTCTTCAAGGTAGTCGATTTGTTCTGCAGATGTACGAACAGCAGCGCCTTCACCTTCAAATTTAGTGTAGTCGTATACTTTACGTTCTTTATCGTAGAATTCTGATGATGCACAGTCAAATCCGATAAATACATCTTTACCTGGAACATAGCCAGCAGCTTCGATAGCAGCGATGATAGTTTCTACACCATCTTCAGTTCCTTCAAAGCGAGGAGCGAATCCACCTTCATCACCAACGGCAGTTTCCAAACCACGAGATTTAAGGATTTTCTTAAGAGCGTGGAAGATTTCAGCACCGTAACGAAGAGCTTCTTTGAATGTTGGAGCACCAACTGGCAAAATCATGAACTCTTGGAATGCAATTGGAGCATCTGAGTGAGATCCACCGTTGATGATGTTCATCATTGGAGTTGGAAGAACTTTAGTGTTGAATCCGCCAAGGTAGCTGTAAAGTGGCACTTCAAGGTAATCAGCAGCAGCACGAGCTACAGCGATAGACACACCAAGGATTGCGTTCGCACCCAATTTACCTTTGTTAGGAGTACCGTCCAAAGCGATCATTGCACGGTCAATGGCTTGTTGGTCACGAACATCGTAACCGATAATAGCTTCAGCGATAACGTTGTTTACATTATCAACTGCTTTTTGTGTACCAAGACCACCGTAACGAGATTTGTCGCCATCACGAAGTTCAACTGCTTCGTGCTCACCTGTAGAAGCTCCTGAAGGAACCATACCACGTCCGAAAGCACCTGATTCAGTATAAACTTCTACTTCAAGTGTTGGGTTACCGCGTGAGTCTAGGACTTCGCGAGCGTAAACATCAGTAATAATTGACATTTCTTACTCTCCTTATTATTTAAAATTATTTACTAGTCTATGATACCTCAAAAACGCTTTTTTTTCAAGGAAAAATAGAGAATCTAAGCAAATTTGAGAAATTTTGCACAAGAAAACGATTCCAAATTTACTATATAAATGCTTTTCCAGCAAATCAGAACAGACATTCGAGCTTTTAGAATTTCTCCTTTTATGGTACAATTTTATTATGACTGATATTAATAAAGTAATCATGGAAAAAGCCCAGGGCGGAGTCAAGCTCAACCCTGATGAACAGCGTAGATTTTTAGGGACTTTTGAGGAGCGAGTGCTGGCCTCCTGCTCTATTGAGCAAGCCAACGAGACCCTCATTCGCAGTCATTTCAAGGAAATGATCAGTAGCATCATGAAAAACTGCCAACCTGTAATTGTCAAAATTTCCCCAGAAGTCGAGTCAGGCAATCAAATCTTTTATCTAAAAACCTCCAAGGAGCTGGGCTGCGAGGCAACTATTGTCTCTAGCGATTACCATTCTTCTCCTTTTGGCCTAATTGTCCATAGCGACCATCTGGTCCAAGTAGATGATAAGGACATGAGCCAACAGTTTGCTAATCTCCTTCAGCCAGCAGAAAAACCAGCAAAAGAAAAGCGCTCCCTCTGGAAAAAATGGTTTGGATAAAATGACAAATTTAGAAAAACTTTTTGCCTTTTTTGAAGCTGAAAACCAGCGTGATTGGCAAACCTATCAGACCTTTCTTTCTGATCATGTTAGCTGGGAATTAGAGGGTGACACAATCGAAATCATCAAAGGTAAAGCAGACTACTTGACTAATATTCAAAAAGTCTACCATAACAACCCCGTTCAGTTTCGTTGTACTTATTATCAGCTTAGTCCCGACCAGAATCGGATTGTGACCATTTTAGAAAATGACTTTGGTGACCTGTCTTGTGACATCTTCTTCTTTGAAAAGGGAATGATAGTCAAAGAAATTGAATACCTACTAAAAAAAGCGGACTAACCGCTTTTTTTCATTTTTAGTACATTGCCAATATTTCTGGCTGTGCGAATCAAATTTTGCTCCGCCTGCTCTAGCATCCTATCTAAACTATCTGCTCGCGCAATAATCGGAAAAGCTGCCTGGATATTCTCAACTGGGAAATCCGGTAAATCATCTGCCAGACTGCCGCAAATCGCCAGTACAGGGATGCCTTCTGGTGTTCGTCTTGCGACCCCAATCGGTGCCTTGCCCGCCAAAGACTGACGGTCCATCCGTCCTTCGCCCACTACGACCAAGTCCGCTTTTTTGACTCTGTCATCAAAATCCAGTAAATCTAGACAGGTTTCAATACCCGAAACGATTGTTCCTCCAGCAAAAGCAACCAGTCCTGCTGCCATTCCCCCTCCGGCTCCAGTTCCATCCATATCAATCACCTGAGGATCGACCAGCTGATAGAAATCAGCCATAGCTTGATCCACTTGAGAAAATAATAAGGGAGATAGACCTTTCTGACCTCCGAAAACAGTTGTCGCACCGCGCTCTCCGCAGAGAGGATTGTCAACATCCGTCAAAATCTCAATCTCAACTTCTTTCAAGAAAGCAGGAACCTGCTCTGCTGATATTCGAGCGACCTTTCCCAAAGACGATCCAATTGGGCGCAGTCTATGATTATCCGCATCGAAAAATTCATATCCTAGGCCCGCTGCAAGTCCAATTCCACCGTCATTGCTGGCCGAACCTCCAACACCAACTAAAATCTTTCTGACACCGTCTTCAGCCAGGCGCAAAATTAATTCTCCCAATCCTTTGGTCTCTATGGCCAAGGGATTTCGTTTTTCCTGAGGAATAGAGGCAAGTCCGACCAAATCAGCCATTTCAAAAAGCGCTTGCTGACCATTTCTAGCGTAAGGCATTTTTACCGGCTGGCCAAAGGGTCCGGTCACAGTGTGATGAAATACAGCCCAGCCCAAGGCTGCTGTCAGCGCAGCCATTGTCCCCTCGCCCCCGTCACCAACCGGCAGCAAGTCAAAACTGGCATCTGGCAAGACCTGAGAAAATCCTGTCTGCAGAG
Source organism: Streptococcus sp. 27098_8_134 (assembly GCF_041431675.1). NCBI lineage: Bacteria > Bacillati > Bacillota > Bacilli > Lactobacillales > Streptococcaceae > Streptococcus > Streptococcus sp. 27098_8_134. Next base: position 146,004 of record NZ_JAPVYD010000001.1, read on the forward strand.
CTTGAGCAACCTGAGCCGCTGACAAACTTTCCTTGAAAGAATCCGGTGCAATTAGAATATGCATATTACTCTCCTATGCTTTTCTATTGTCTAAAAGATCAATGACCCGATAGAGATTGCATTCTTGAATCTGGTAAGGAGCCTGCTCTCGCACGATCGGCTTGGCCATAAAGGCAATTCCCATCCCAGCTGTCTGAATCATAGGCAGATCATTGGCGCCGTCCCCCATAGCAATTGTTCGATTTAATTCCAATTTATTTTCAGCCGCCCATGCTTTTAGCATGGCAAGCTTGGTATCCTTAGTGACAATCTCTCCTAAGACTTGGCCTGTCAAAAACCCCTGCTGGATCTCCAAACGATTTGCCTTGACGTAGTTAATTCCAAGCTGCTCAGCCAGTCTGTCCACCGTCTCATGAAAACCACCTGACACTAAGCCTACTTTATAACCACGTTTATGCAGCTCCTTGACCAAGTCCTCGGCTCCTGGCGTGAAGTGGATCCTTTCAGCAATTCGAGCAAAAATATCCTCTGGCAGACCTTTTAAAAGGGCGACTCGCTCACGTAAGGCAGCTTCAAAGTCCAACTCTCCTCGCATGGCACGCTCGGTAATAGCCGCAACCTGAGCTCCTACACCCGCTTCCTCTCCTAGCAGGTCAATCCCTTCTTCCATGATTAAGGTGCTGTCTACATCCATGACTAACAATCCTTTGACTGTTTTCATCATCCGACCTCATTCTTTCTATTTTTTTGTATTATACAGGAAATTCTATTTCAAAACAAGCTGGGAAAAATTGAAGTCTCAGAATCCTTGTTACTGACTGTTCTCTAGCGTTCTCTTTGTAAAAGAAAAAAGTTCCCGAAGGAACTTCTTTTAAAAACGAATATTCTCGCGTGTTTTTTCGTAGGATGTCACAAAACGCTCTGTCACACCTGGCTCGACAAGATCCAAAGCTTTTGAAATGATTTCCAAGGATTGAGCATAGTCGTAGTCATGTTCAAAGACATACAAGGACTTGTTGAAGGCTGCCTGTACGTTATCATCAAAGGAACGATAGCGGTTTGAATACTGCAGCAGCTGCTCAGTCAAGGTAGCATCTTGGACGATACGATAAGTTTCTTCTTCCAATTGCTCCATATCATTTCCTAGAATTTCCAGCCAACGGTTAACTGATTCGATATTGACTCGTGTAGCTTCCAATTCCTTCACCAACTCTTCAATATTGTTGCTGGTTGAGAAGAAAATTTCTAAGAAAGAGTCTGGAATACCTGGCAAATTGCGTTTTTCCATATATCTCTTAATGGTATGCAATTTGTTGGCATAGATATTGACTTTTTGGCGAGCATTAGCATCATCTTTTTCAATCTCTGCAAGTGCTTCACCAAGAGAAATCTGCTCATCTTCGATTTCTTTCAAACGCTCTTGGATATCTTCCAACTCTTCCTGAACCACTGAATAAGCTTGCTTGGTTTCAGAAGAATCTTCTACCGCGCTAAGAACCACATCTTCCTGGGCAGAAAGTTCAGCCTGCAACTCCTTGACATGAGAAGTTTCCGTATCAGAGATAAGGAAGGTTTGAGATAAACGTTCTATCTCTTTTTGGAGTTGCTGGTTGTTTTCCTTTGTATGAGCCAAATAGCTTGGTAAATTTTTAATCAGCTTCTCCACTACTTTGTGGGCTTCAATTTCCCGCGTAAAAATTTCATAAAGAGCGTTAATCTCTTCTTGCGCCTGCTCATTTTCATACTCAGCATTATCCAGCTCTAGGGCTGAAATATTGGCTTCGTTGCGTTTGAGACTTGCATGAAGCTGCTGGAAACGAGACTCTATATCTGTTTCGATAAAGTGATAACCAGATTCCAAGAGCTTACGATGACCAGATTCTAAGTCTTCCAACTGATCTGGCAGTTTAACAGTCAACTCTTCGACAATGGCAGGAACTTTCTCAACGATATGTGTCAGAGCAAGGATATGATCCTCAGCTTTATCCAAGATTTCAGCCGCCTCAACCGGGTCACCTGAAGAATTAAGGGTCACAAACTGAGAAAACTCTGACTGGATATTTTCCAGTTGCTTCTCAATCTCAGCAAGGGCTTGCCCATACGAATCTGCATTCTCTGCGACCTGGGTTTGCAGTTTTTCAAACAAATCCAAGGCATGGAGCACACGACCGCTGTTTTTAGACTCTTGCTCTTTAAGATCTTCCAAGGCAGCACGAATCATCTTGATATCTTCTTCAATCAAATCAATCTGACTCTCAATATTGCCGATGGCATGCTTGGCTTTTATGAAACGGAAAGAATTATTGTAACCTTCTGCTTCAAATAGATTATTTTCGATATCAGCAAATGAATTTAAGGACAGGTCTACCCATTTTTGATTCCATTCACGGAAGGCTACCTGACTCTGCCCAATCAAATGCATATTTTTTACTTCTTCAACTTCATCATTTACCGGGAGATTATAGAGTGCTTCTTTTCTCTCCTCTAAATTTTGAAGTAAAGCTTCATTTCTCTTTCTCATCAGAACTGCAGTACCATAGCCGACAACCAAAAGCAGAGCTACCACAGCAACGAGAATAACTAGTCCAATAGACATATAGAACTCCTTCACATTGTTACTATAAAGCAAACATAATGATTATATCATATTTTTGCCCATAATGGTTGATTTTTCTGATTTTTTTAGACGTCGAGCGTACTGTATACAGCATTTTCTTCGATAAATTCACGACGAGGTTCAACGCGATCCCCCATCAGCATGTCAAAAATCTTGTCAGCTTCCGCTGCATCATCCACTGAAACCCGTGCCATCAAGCGATGTTCAGGATTCATAGTTGTCTCCCACAGCTGATGGTCATCCATCTCTCCGAGCCCTTTATAGCGCTGAATGGTTGGCTTGGATCGACCTTCACTGTAGCGAGCCAAAGCAGCTTGAAGCTCTTCTTCTTGGTTGGCACCTGGCTGGATGTATTCTTTGACTTCACTTCCGACCTTGACACCATAGATTGGCGGCTGAGCGATATAGACAAATCCAGCTTCCAGAACCGGCTTCATATAGCGGTAAATCAAAGTCAAGAGCAAGGTCCGAATATGGGCTCCATCTACATCGGCATCGGTCATGATGACTAATTTTTGGTAACGAGCCTTGCTGACATCAAAGTCAGCTCCAAAGCCAGTTCCCATAGCAGTAAAGAGACTGCGGATTTCTTCATTGGCCAAAATCTTATCCATGCTGGCTTTTTCAACGTTGAGAATCTTACCGCGAATTGGCAAAATAGCCTGAAATTCACGGTTACGGCCGGACTTAGCTGAACCACCCGCTGAATCCCCCTCCACGATGAAGAGTTCTGTTTCCTGTGGGTCGTTGGACGAGCAGTCAGCCAATTTACCTGGCAGATTGGAGATTTCCAAGCCAGATTTTTTGCGGGTTACTTCCCGAGCTCGCTTGGCAGCAATTCTGGCCTTAGAAGCCAAAATTCCTTTTTCAACGATTTTTCGAGCTACCGCAGGATTTTCCAAAAGGAAATCTGAGAAAGCTTCACTGAAGAGACGATTGGTAATCTTGACCACTTCGCTATTGCCCAGCTTGGTCTTGGTTTGACCTTCAAACTGAGGGTTAGGATGCTTGACAGAGATGACCGCTGTCAAGCCTTCACGAACATCTTCTCCAGTCAGATTGTCCTCGTTTTCTTTGAGAAGCTTGTTTTTCTTGGCATAGTCATTGATAACCCGAGTCAGGGCAGTCCGGAAGCCTTGCTCATGCGTTCCACCCTCGTGGGTGTGGATGTTATTAGCAAAGCTCATGACTGTTTCATGGTAGCCAGTCGTATACTGCATAGCTACTTCAACCGTAATGTCGTCCATTTCGCCGTCGGTATAAATCGGCGTTTCAAAGATTACATCCTTGTTTTCATTGATGTATTGGACATAGCTGGCAATCCCACCTTCATAGTGGTAATCCTTGACCTGCTCCATTCCATCTCGCTTATCGGTGATGGAAATTCTGAGACCACGATTGAGGAAGGCCAGTTCTTGTACCCGCTTATTGAGCTTTTCAAAGTCAAATTCTACTGTTTCAGTGAAAATCTCTGGATCTGGTGTAAAGTGAACTGTCGTACCAGTACGGTCTGTCTCACCGATGATTTCTAAATCAGCGACTACATGACCGCGACGGTATTCTTGGTAATGAATCTGACCGTTCTTATAAACGCGGACATCCAGCTGAGTGGACAGGGCATTTACAACGGAAGAACCCACACCGTGCAGACCTCCTGATACCTTGTATCCCCCACCGCCGAATTTTCCTCCGGCATGGAGCACAGTAAAGACGGTTTCCACGGCCGGACGGCCTGTTTTCTCTTGAATATCAACAGGAATTCCCCGACCGTTATCTACTACTGTGATGGAATTGTCTTTTTCGATAAAGACCTGAATGTGACTGGCAAAACCAGCCAACGCCTCATCAATTGAGTTGTCAACAATTTCCCATACTAAATGGTGAAGACCTTCCTTGGAGGTCGAACCGATATACATCCCCGGACGCATACGAACGGCTTCTAAGCCTTCTAAGACCTGAATCTGACTGGCATCATATTCTTGGGCCTGTATATCTTGTTGCTTTTCTTCTGTCATAGTGTTCCTTTTCTAATCAATATCTATAAATTCTTCAAGATGCTGCATATTATCAAAGAGATAGGTGTCAAAGCCAGCTGCCTGCCCTGCTTCAATATCCAGCGGACGGTCACCAATGACCAAGCCAGAGGCAATCTGATACTTGTCTTTTAGATAGAGCATGGAGTCTGGAGAGGGTTTCCTTGGAAAACCATTTGCAGCTGTCACCACTTCTGTAAAAGCTGATGAAATGGCAGTTTTCTCCAAGATTTCCAGTACTTGGTTGTCCCGGTGAGAGACCAGAAAGTTCCGCCCACCCTTGGCCACAATCCGCCTAAGCAAGTCTGCCGCTCCGTCAAATAAGACAGGGTGAGTCAACTCTTCTGCTTCATTGGCCTTATAAAACTTTAAAAAGTCTTTTTCTTGGGGAGCAAACTGCTGGACTGCATAGTCCGTAGACACCTTGAGGGCCTTATAAACTTCGTCGTGACCAGCTTGCAGACCAAACTCTTTCAAGGTTTGAACAAAAGCTGCTGTCGAAGTTTCATAATTATCCAAGAGTGTTCCACCTAAATCCCAGATGTAATCTTGATAATTCATACCTTTCATTATACCATAATTTTCATGAAAAAGGGGCTAATATTTGCCCGAATCTAGCACTTTTCCGACTTTTTTCAAGCCTTTTTCTAAACAAAATATCTCAAAGAATCCAAAATTTAAAAATGGCTGCTGGTTTCGTCCTTTTCAACAGCTCTAAACTCGTTCCATATAGAGGACGGCAAAGAGTCATAAGGGTTCAAAAAAGCTGGGAAACATTATGAATCCCAGCCTATTTTTAATTTCCAAATACATCTGTATAAAGCATAGCATCAGCCAACTGGTCAGCGTCTCCGCCCAGCTGACGAACCAGCTCATAGGCAAAAGCCAAGGCAGTTGATGGACCACGGCTAGTAATCAGCTTCCCATCAACAAGAACTGTTTCTTTACGGTAAGTTCCATTTTTAATATTGTCTTGCGCACCATCATAGCAGGTGAAATACTTACCAGTCAAGATACCTGCACGGTCAAGAGCAATGGGAGCGGCACAAATGGCCGCGATGAATTTGTCCGCCTGCTGAAAATACTGCAAAAGCTGCATCAGGCGGTCATCATCACGGAGATTATCCGATCCTGGCATCCCCCCTGGCAAGATGACCATATCATAGTCATCCAGTCTGCCCTTCCAGACCTGATCCACCTGAACAGTAATGGCGTGAGAGCCAGTCACTGATTCATCAAAACCAATCATATCACAGACAAGACCTGCACGGCGCAAGACATCCACAACCGTCAGGGCCTCGATTTCTTCAAAGCCGGGAGCTAAGAGTAAAGCTGCTTTTTTCATGAAAATATCCTTTCTGAGATGAGCTAGTCACAAAATCCCATCTGATTTGTGAGTCAAAAACTTGCTTTATTTTTATCTTAATTTCTTCAGTACGACTTTTTTACGGACAGCTGGAATTCGCTCCTTCTTTTCATCCGTCAAGCTGTTCTGATAGGAGACGGACAGCAGGAGACCAACACCGATAAGATTACTGATAATGGAAGAGCCGCCCTGTGAGATAAAGGGCAGCGGAATCCCTGTTAAAGGTAGAATCCCTGTCACCGCTCCAATATTTTCAAAGATATGGAAGAGCAGCATCATGATAAAGCCAGTTGAGATATAGGTATAAAACTGGTTGTTGGATTTAATCGTAATCTTGAGCATGCGATAAATCAGCAGTAAATAGAGCATGATAACCAAGGTTGAACCTAAGAAACCAAAATCTTCTGCAATGACGGTGAAAATCATATCGCTTTCCCGAACAGGAACCAAGAGATTGGAAACATTAAAGCCTTGGCCAGTCAGACCACCACTTCCGACAGCGATTTGTCCCTGTGCTTGCTGGAAGGTGGTCGTCTGAGCGTAGTCAAAGGGATGAAGCCAAGCCAAAATCCGATTGATTTGGTAGGTTGGCATGCCTAGATTATGCAGAAAGGCACGACCGCCATCAGAAATAAAGATAAAGAGAAATCCTCCCAACAGCAGGACTCCCGTCAGAAAGACCGGCAGGATAATCTTCCAAGAAACACCTGACAGTAGAACGATGCCGCCGTATATAGCAACAAAAACCAGAGCCGTCCCCAAATCACTCTGAAGGGTTAACAGAACCAGAACAGGCACTGTGTAGAGCCCAAGCTTCAGAATCAGAAAAAAGTCTAAAGCCAAGGTTCGCTCATCCTGCTTGTGCTGCTGGAGAAAATGAACCACCAGCCGCGACAGCATGAGAATATATGAAATCTTCATGAACTCCGAGGGCTGAAAGAGGGTCACACCACGAATAGCAATCCAGTTTTTGGCACCAGTGGAGGCTACCAGCGATTGGCTGTAAAAAATGAGAGGCAAGACCATGAGGCCAAGACCAAAAACATAGAGATAGGGCGTAATTTTCCAGAGAAACTTGGTGTTAAAGAACATGAGGATAAAGCTGAGCAGGAAGCCCACCACAATCCAGGCAATCTGCTGACCAACCATGGGCCAGGCATTGTCAGGATAATCATGACTAACAGCAATGTAAATAGCTACAACTCCGATTGAGAGCAGCATCAAAACGGGCAAAATTAAACTATAATCAATCCGAGACTCAAACGTCCGTCTTTGATAGGGCATAGTCCCTCCTTTTTAGAAAAAATACTGGATAATCAAGCTAGAAACAGCGACGCAAAACCAAGCGAAGGCACCAGTCAGTAAAGGCGCTGCTCCTGCTTGCTTAAACTGCTTAAAGGAAACCTTGGCACCAATAGCTGCCAAGGCCATAGCCATCAGCCACTGAGAAATAAATTTTGTATAGGGGATGACAGCAGCCGGCAGAAACCCAAGACTGCTGATAAGTGAAGCTAGGACAAACCAAGCTATAAACCAAGGAAAAATCTGTTTCAAGTTTGTCTTTTGCGACGACTTCTTAGACTTGATATAGCGATAAGCTGCGAAGATTAAGCAAGCCGGTACAATCATCAGGGCCCGACTAAGCTTGACAATGGTCGCCAAGTCTCCAGCTGACGGGCTAAATGTATAACCTGCCGCCACTACTGACGAAGTATCATTGATGGCTGTTCCAGCCCAAGTCCCGAAAAATGCATCCGACATCTGCAGCAAATGCCCTAAAAAAGGGAAAATGAATACTGCTAAAATATTGAAAAAGAAAATAGTGGAGATAGACAGAGCGATTTCCTCTTCATCAGCTTCCAAGATTGGTGAAGCAGCCGCTATGGCAGAGCCACCGCAGATGGCTGTTCCAAAACCAATTAAAATAGTCAAGACACGATTCATCTTAAAGAAACGGCCAGCCAGATAGGCCGCCAGAAAGGCTATCAGAATCGTAATAAGACTGATACGAAGAGAAGAAATCCCTGTCTCAGAAACCTGACCAATGGACATGGAAAATCCCAAAAAGATGATGGAATACTGCAGCAATTTCTTCCCTGAATAGCTGAGTCCTTCCTGAAAAGCAGCCGGCAGCTTCATGCTGTTGTTCAAAACAATCCCAAAGATAATAGCCAAAACACTAGAGCCTATCAAGGGAAGCAAACCGCCTAAAAAGATAGAAACAGCTGCTATGCCAAAGGATAACAGAATTCCTGGTAAATATTTTTTCACGAGCACTCCTTCTTTCTTATGCCTCTCATTATAACAAATTCTTTCCCAAAAATCTGAATGGAACTAAAAAATCAGCCAATAAAACTCAGCTGATTTCAGATAGTTTCAGTCAAAAAATTCTTGTAATTCCTGCATAATGGCTGCCTCTGGTAGGATATCTAAAGAAGCCAATTGTGATAGATGATGCTGAATCTGCTTTCCATAGCGTTTACTAGAAATGCGATTGTCCAAAAGAATAACAGCTGATTTCTGATGCTCATTGCGCCGAGTCCGGCCAATAGCCTGCTTAAGCCGTAAGATGGCAAGAGGCAGTTGATAATCATAAAAGGCATTCTTACCTTCTGCTTTCAGGCGGCTGTTAATCTTCTGCACAAAGAAATCCTTGGGATTGTCAAATGGAATCCGAGTAATCAGCTGAATAATCTGGTCTTGCTCAGCAAAATCCGCCCCCTCCCAGAAGCTGCCAGAGCCTAACAGAATACTTGCTTCTCCTCTATCGAAACGCCGCTTGATATTACCGGCATCTCCATTTTTATATTGGGCTAAATGCGGCAGAGCCAGCAAGTCCGAAACAGCCAAAAGCAAGTCTTTAGAGGTGAAGAGGACGACGATAGGCAGACCAAGTTCTGCCACTTTCTGCAGGCAAGCAACAATCTCTTGCGCAAAATCCTCAGTTGACAAATCCACTACTGCTGGAAAACTTTCATCTAAAAAGAGCTTTTGCAGTGGCTTCTTCTTGCTCTTCAGCTTGTAAAAGTGATAACTTTCAAAGCCTAGCAACTGCGCCAGATTGACATTAGAGCTGATTTCCAGAGTTGACGAAACCAAGATAACCTTGGCCCTTTCAGGCAAAAAGTCTGTAAAATGCAGCAATTCTGAACGGCCAGCATGCAGAGTCATCAAGCGATGGTCTGCCAAATCTTCATCAACCAACCAATAATACTGGTATTTGCCACTGAATAAGTGCTGCAGCTCAGGCAGTGCACTAGTCTTTAACTCAGACACATCCTGAAACAGCCGGACAATCTTTTCCCGACTTAGCTCAGACGTTTTCTTGCGATGCTTCTCTGCGGCATCAGCCAGCTCAAACTGAATGCTTTGCAAAAGCCGTTGCTGCAGAAGTTCCCCTTCTTCTTGAAGGAGATGATTTATCTGCTGCAGCGTTTTAGTCAGATTTATACTGGCTTGAGAGAAACTTTCCAAGGCAAAAAACATCTTCTGAGCTTCATCAACTACCAGAATACGATTGTCCAGCAAAGACTGGTCATCCTCTAAACGCGTCAGTAGATAAGCATGATTGGTAATCACGACTCGACTGGTAGCTGACTTGACCTGTCCCAACCGCCAAAAATCTTCCTCATAAAAAAGAGAATGTTTGCTTAGCTTGCCATCATGACGGATTTCATTGAAGTAGCTTGAGAAGCGATGAGCTTGCCCAATTTCGTTCAAATCACCTGTTTTAGTTTCTGCCAGCCAAACCAAGAGTTGTAGCTTGCAGCGATTCACCAGACGGTTGTCATATTCCCTATCCAATGTCTGATAGAAATGGTCCAGTTTGAGATAATTCTCCGGACTCTTGAGACTGTGAAAGGAAATACCAAATACTTCCTCCAACAATCGCCCTTCCTTTTGCAGCAGCTGGTCCTGCAGGATCTTAGTCGGAACCGTCACTAGTACTTTTTCCCGGCCTCTAGATAGAATGGGCAGCAAGTAGCCAAAGGTCTTACCTAAGCCTGTCTGGGCTTCTAAAAAACTAGGCTCCTGCTGGTCTAGAGCTTCCTCCATAAAGCGAGCAAACTTGAGCTGTTCTGGCCGCTCTTCTAAGCCCAGCAGGTATAGATTGGTCAGGAAATCCTGCGACAGTTTCTTTTCCGAAGTCAGCTTTTGGGGACGTCGCAGGAAAATACCATGGCAGGATTGCAGTTCCTTATCTTGCTGATCCGGCATTGTCTGATAAACTTCCTCGATAGCCAGACGCGACTCATAGATAATGCTATCCGCCAAAGTTAGCATTTTCTCAACCAAGGCCTTGGGCAGGCTCTTGATTTTGTCTTGTATTTTTAAAAATAGCTGAGCCGTTGCTTGAGCATCTGCCAGAGCAGTATGGGCGTTTTCCAAAGAAATATCCAGTAAATTACAGAGATTGCCCAAGGAATATTTATCAAAGGTCGGGTAGAAGACCTGAGCCAACTCTACCGTGTCCACACGTGGTGTCAGCAAGTCAAACCCTTCCCAGAAAAGGGCCTCTGCTAGTAGATTAGCGTCAAACTTGACATTATGAGCGACAAAAATCGCATCCTGAATCAACTCATATACCTCAGCTGCTACCTGAGAAAACTCCGGTGCTCGGCCAAGCCGCTCATCATCCAAACCTGTCAGCTCTTTGATATGCTCATCCAGTTCCTCATGAGGATTGACATCTGTTTCATAAGTCTTGGTAATGATTCCATTCTCAATCAGAACAATGCCAATCTGGATAATCTTTGCACTACTGCCCGTTCCTGTAGCCTCCAAGTCCACAACGGCATACTTATAATCATTTTGTGTCATACTGCTATGATTATATCATAAAAGCCATTCTGAGACATCTGAAAATTTTCAGCCATAGTCTATGAAGCAATTCTGTGCAAAAAATTCTCTTTTCTGTTACACTCAATAGCAGAATACATTTTCCGAGGAAATCAAATGAAGATTCATAAAATTACCAACCTTGTAGCTTTTGAAAACACCTATATCTTAGAGAACGATCAGGGTCTCCTAGTCGTCGATCCTGGCAGTGACTGGAAAAAGATTGAGCGCAAGCTGGAGGAACTAGCCAAGCCTGTGATTGCTATACTCTTGACCCATACCCATTATGACCACATTATGAGTTTAGAAAAGGTCCGGGAGCACTATGCTGCCCCACCTGTCTATGTGGCTGAGAGTGAAAGCAGCTGGCTCTACACACCGACAGATAACCTATCTGGTCTGGCGCGCCATGCTGATCTGGATGATATTATCTGTCGACCAGCAGAAGAGTTTTTCTCCTACGAAACAGACTATGATATTGGAGGCTTTCACTTCTATGTGCTTGCAACACCTGGCCACTCCATCGGAGGTGTCTCTCTAGTCTTTCCTAATGACTGCCTTGTTTTGACGGGCGATGCCCTCTTTCGAGAAAGCATCGGACGAACGGATCTGCCGACAGGAAACATGGAGCAATTGCTGACATCCATTCGCGAGAAACTTCTGGTATTACCTAAAGACTATGCTGTTTATCCTGGTCATGGTCATGATACCACTATTTCACATGAAAAAATCTTTAACCCATTTTTAGCTCAGTAGCCATTTAAGCAATTACCTATAACAAAAACAGAGTTTGAAATTCTTCAAACTCTGTTTTTTATGATTTGTTAAATCTTCAAGAAGCGTCTCATAGAGATGATAGATCCCAATGATCCGATAAGAATTCCCAACACAAAGAGTGCTGCTATCATAATCGGACTAAAGAGTTTTGGATCAATCATAGAAAGTCCTTGACCTACTAAGCTCTTATTCATAGTCTGGTAGGCTATACCATATGTCAAATACACTACAAGTGACGGAACTGTTGCTCCTAGCAAGCCAATCCATGCTCCTTCAAACAGGAATGGTCCGCGGATATAGCTATTCTTAGCACCAACCAAGCGCATGATTTGAATCTCGCGACTTCGGGAAATAATGGTAATCCGGATAGTATTGGAAATGAGAAGGATAGCAATGAAAATCAGAAGCGCTGTCCCAATCAATCCCCATGTTTGGATGAAATTAGAAAACGCAAAGAGATTTTTGGTATTGGTACCACCATTTTGAACCTCTGAAACACCATCAATCTTACGAGCATCTTTTGTAACAGATTCTACATATTTAGGTGCCTTGGTCTCAACAATATAAGCATCGTAAAGAGGATTATTTTCTTCATCAAAAACATCCCACTCACTACCCATGGTCTCTGTTAGCTTATTATACTGCTCTTGCTTGCTAGAAAAAGTAACCTTCTCTACATTTTTCATAGAAGTTAGAGCATCATAGACCTTGTGGTAGTCCTCATTCTGAACTGTTTGGCCTTCTTTTACAATCGTTTCGCTATTGTCGGCAACATCCTTACGCATATAGACCATGACGCGGACATTATTGGAAATATCATTTGCCAGCTTGGCTGTATTTAAAATTACTGAAGCAAAGACAGCCACTAAACTCAAGGTAATCATAACCGAGCTGACAGCCGCTACAGTCATCCAACCATTCCGCGTAAGACTCTTAAGCGACTCAATCAAATGACGAAAAAATCTTCTAATCATCGTATCCGTATTCTCCTTCCGCTTCATCACGTACCACACGGCCATTTTCAATAGCAATAACGCGGTGACGCAGAGTATTTACAATCTGGCTGTTGTGGGTTGCCATCAGGACAGTTGTTCCCTGAAGGTTAATCCGCTCCAGCAGGTTCATAATCTCCCAAGAATTATCTGGGTCCAAGTTTCCTGTCGGCTCATCCGCAATCAGGACTTTAGGGTTGTTGGCAATCGCACGCGCAATGGCAATCCGCTGCTGCTCACCACCGGAAAGCTCATTAGGGAATGAGCGAACCTTGTGCTTAAGACCAACTAGGTCCAGCACTTCCATAACTCGCTTTTTAATATTGCGGCGGCGTTCACCGATAACTTCCATGGCGTAGGCAATATTCTCATACACTGTCTTTTTAGGAAGAAGTTTGTAGTCTTGGAAGACGACCCCGACCTGACGGCGCAGCATTGGAACATCGCGCTTCTTAATCTTGGCTAAGTCAAAATCAGCTACTTTCAGACTTCCCTTATCCAGCTTTATCTCCCTGTAAAGCAAACGAATAAAGGTTGACTTTCCTGCTCCTGAAGGGCCAACAATATAGGCAAACTCCCCAGGTTCTACATTAATAGACACACTACGCAGGGCAGTGGTCCCGTTGCCATACTTCTTGACAACATCTTTCATTTCAATTATTGACATCTATTGAAATTTCCTTTCAATCTAATTCTAATCTCTTACATTTCCTAGTTCAAACGCCATTTCAAATAAGCGTCGATGAAACCATCCAAATCACCATCCATCACCTTGTCCACCTGTGCTACTTCGTAACTGGTCCGATGGTCTTTGACCATGGTATAAGGCGTAAAGACATAGGAGCGGATTTGGCTGCCCCAGGAAATCTCCTTCTTATCTCCCTTGAGTGAATCGACTTCGGCTGCTTGTTTCTCTTGCTCTAGCTGATAAAGCTTAGCTTGTAGCATCTTCATCGCCCGATCACGGTTTCCATACTGGGTCCGGTCAACGGTAGACTGCACCACAATTCCTGTAGGAATATGCGTCAGCCGCACACCAGTAGAAACTTTATTGACGTTCTGCCCGCCGGCTCCTCCCGAGCGGAAAGTGTCCATCTTAATATCGTCATCGCGAATTTCCACCTCAATGGTGTCATCCAACTCTGGCATGACCTCTACTGAGGTAAAGGAAGTATGGCGACGTTTAGCTGAGTCAAATGGCGAAATCCGAACCAAACGGTGGACTCCCATTTCTGACTTAAGCAGACCATAAGCGTGCGGCCCTTCAAATGAAAGAGTCACTGACTTAATTCCCGCTTCATCACCAGCTTGATAGTCCAAGACCTCTACTTTGAAGCCCTTGGCATTGCCAAAGCGTGTATACATACGCAACAGCATATCTCCCCAATCCTGGGCCTCTGTACCACCCGATCCCGGGTGAATTTCAAGGATAGCATTGTTATTGTCGTAAGGCTCAGAAAGGAGCAGGGTCATTTCATAGCTGGTCATCATTTTCTCGAGTTCTGCCAGCTTTTCTTCCAACTCTCCCTGAACCGACTCATCTTCAGCCATAAAATCAAGCAAGATTTCCGATTCATCAAAAAGCTCCGTCATCTGATGGAAATTTTCATAGGTTTGCTTGAGTTCATTCAGCTCTTGAGATGTCTTCTGGGCTGCAATGTTGTCATCCCAAAAGTCGGGTTCTGTCATCTTATTTTCTAAAATGGCAATTTCTTCTTCCAGACCTTCTAAGTCAAAGAGACCCCCTGAAAGAATCTAATTTTTCACGATTTGCGTCAATCTTTTGACGAATTTCTGAAATGTCCATAAATACCTCTTTTCACATATCGTTTAATTATAACATAAATTAAACAGTTTGCCTAATCTCACATTCAGCAGCTTACATTTTATCGGATTTTCCCTAGCTAGGCAAGACAAGCGACTCCTTGTCACCTAATTGTTAGAAAAGTAATATAATGACATGGGGTTGGAAGAATTATTTCAAGCCTTCCTAGACTTCATTCATGGATAAACGAAATACAAAATTACAATAATTTATGAGGTGTTCAGATAAAAGGGAGACTCTCCATAGGTGCTTAAGCATTTTCAAGTTTTGAAAAATATGCTAGACTAAAACCATGACAAGAATCGGATTTATGAGCGACCTCCATCTGGACTCCAACCAGTTTGGAGATTTTGAGCAGCAAACTCTTCGCCATCTTTTAAAAGAGGAAGGGATTGACCACCTACACATTGCAGGAGATTTGTCCAACGATCTGGCCAAAATCAGTTTGCCCTTTCTTGAAACTTTGAAGCAAGAGATTCCCCTTTCTTTTAATCTGGGAAATCACGATATGCTGGGACTTTCTGAGCAAGAAATTTCAAACTATGATTTTCAGGTTCAGCAGTTCGGCCAGACCAAGCTCGTCAGCTTTTCTGGCTGGTATGACTACAGCTTTGTTCCAGAAAAAAGCAAGGAAGAGCATCTGAGAACCAAGACCAATTTCTGGTTTGACCGCAGATTGGAGCGTCAACTCGACGACCCTAGCATTACAGCTCAGATACTGCAAGAGTTAGAAAAACTGCTGGCGACTTTAGATGGTCCCATTATTGTTGCTCTGCATTTTGTCCCCCATCAAGACTTTCTATACGACCATCCCTACTTCCAGCGCTTCAATGCCTTCCTAGGAAGCCAAGCTTTTCATCAGCTTTTTGTTAAATACAGGGTAAAAGAGGTGGTTTTTGGTCATCTCCATCACCGCCACCAAAGCCGTGTCATCGAAGGGGTTCGCTATCATATGCGTCCTCTAGGCTACATTCGTGAATGGGAACTGACTCGGAACTTTTTTAATGATTTTCCTCAGTATAAGATTCCCCAGATGTACCGCCTGCACAAGCGTTATAATGCTGTTAAAGATTTAGCCGAATTTCGAGACTATAAGAAAAAACACCTGGCAGCTGAACTGCGAGATGCTTTAACAGTGATTGAAGTTCAGTAATGGAAATGTTGAATAGCAGTTCTCAGCTCATCTGAGAGCTGTTTTTTGTTGTCCAACTGCACATAGACTTCTAATAAACAGGAACGAAAATTGGAAAAAGCAATGAAGTCTTGGTTACTTTCCAATGGAAAACTCTGTGATTGAAGCCACAATCTAAATTCATGCTGCGACAGTTTTTTCTTTAAGACAGCTTGATAGAGCACCTGGGCTAAGCGCCAGTCCTCATCATTTCTGAAACGGACTGGAACTCTTTTAAAAACTTGATGAATGACCTCTAAAACCACTGGCATCCTACTGGAGGGAAAGTCCGGATGACAAGCCACTTCTGTCAATAAGTCTGCTCCATGAGCGAAGGCATGAACCCAACCGTATTTCCTGGAGTAACCCCTTGTGTCTCTTTCTACTGACAAGTAGGTTAGCCCCTTATCTAGTAAATATTTTCTTTCTTGCACTGATAAAGCCTGATAATACGAAGAGTTTGGATTACCATCGCAGTTTAAGAGATTGGCATAAAGTAAAGCTGTGAAAGAACGTGTTAAGGTGGCTTGACCATTTTCGTCACTCTTGTATAAAAGTCCTTGTCTTTTGACTGCTTCTTGAGCTAAGAAACGAAACTGTTCAGCTGAAAACAGATCATCCTGAAGTCCCCTTGCTAAGGACGAAAAGACTAACTCATCACGGATTTTCGCTTCTGGATGACCAATATGATCCAGTAACCATAAGATTTCTTCCTCATAATATAAAGGAGAAGCTTCTTCCAACTTCTTTCGTAAGTTTTGATACATACTTTCACCGTCCTTTCGAGTTGCTTTCTTTGAATTTGATTATATCGCCTTGTACGCAAAAAAGCCATCCGTAGATGACTTTTTGCTGTTAAATAGCATTTTTGTCCATACCTAATTTACGTTGGATGAACTTAACAATTTCAACAATGACAATCATGGCAAAGCTACCAATCAGAACAACTGTCCATTGTGACAAGTCCAGCTTGGTCACATGGAAAATCTTTTCCAGTGGATCAATTACAATAGTTGAAATCAATAGGATGAAAGAAACCAGGATAGACC
Organism: Streptococcus sp. 27098_8_134; assembly: GCF_041431675.1. Classification (NCBI taxonomy): domain Bacteria; kingdom Bacillati; phylum Bacillota; class Bacilli; order Lactobacillales; family Streptococcaceae; genus Streptococcus; species Streptococcus sp. 27098_8_134. Next base: position 162,673 of record NZ_JAPVYD010000001.1, read on the forward strand.
AGTTAAAGGTCTTAGACTTAAATGGTCCAACTGTAAAGATAGATTGGTAAACAGATTTCACATTATAAGCATGGAAGAGCTGGATGAGGCCAAGAGTTGCAAAGGCCATTGTAAGAGCGTCGGCATGGATAGCCTTGATATCACCGACATGGACGGGATTAGAGATAGCATAACCATAAACTGCCAGAACCAAAGCCCCTTGCAGGACACCCTGATAGATGATAGAGCTCATAACTCCACCTGAGAAGAAGCTAGACTTACGGCCACGAGGCTTATGACTCATGACACCTGGCTCAGCAGGCTCAACCCCCAGAGCAATTGCTGGGAAGGTATCTGTTACTAGGTTAATCCAAAGCAGATGAACTGGCTGCAACACATCCCAGCCAAAGAGGGTTGCCAAGAAAATAGTCAGTACCTCAGCTGTATTAGCTGAAAGGAGATACTGGATAGTCTTTTGAATATTAGAGAAGACCTTACGTCCTTCTTCCACGGCTACAATGATGGTCGCAAAGTTATCATCTGCCAGAATCATGTCAGAGGCACCCTTAGATACTTCTGTACCGGTAATTCCCATACCGATACCGATATCAGCTGTCTTCAGAGCTGGTGCGTCATTGACACCATCACCTGTCATGGCTACGACCTTACCTTGGTTTTGCCAAGCTTTGACAATCCGTACCTTATGCTCAGGAGAAACCCGTGCATAGACAGAGTATTGGCCAACAACCTTTTCGAATTCTGAATCAGAAAGCTCATTGAGCTCTGCACCAGTCAGGACATGGTCTTCAGTATCTCCTTCTTCGATGATACCCAAGCGCTTAGCGATAGCTTCAGCTGTATCCTGATGGTCACCGGTAATCATAATCGGACGAATACCAGCTTCCTTGGCTACGCGAACAGCTTCTGCTGCTTCTGCACGTTCTGGGTCAATCATACCGATTAAACCAGTAAAGATTAAATCGTTTTCTAGATTTTCAGATGTCAAGTCAGTCGGAACCGCATCAATAATCTTGTAGGCACCAGCCAGCACACGCAGAGCTTGGTGAGCCATGTCTGAGTTGTTAGACTTAATCAGCTGTGAAGTAGCGTCATCAATCGCTGCAACATCTCCAGCCTTATCACGGGCAACACAGCGTTTCAAGAGTTGATCTGGTGCTCCCTTTACTGCCACAAGGAATTTCCCATCTGGCAATGGATGGACAGTAGACATGAGCTTACGATCTGAATCAAAGGGCAGCTCAGCTACTCGAGGATATTTCTCTAAAAAGGCCTTCACATCATATCCCTTGTCCAGAGCATATTGGATAAAGGCTGTTTCTGTTGGGTCACCAATCAGCTTCCCTTCTTGGTCAATCTTGGTATCATTGGCCAAAACAACCGAACGTAAGAGCGGCAGCTCCAGTCCAAGTTCAATATCTTGTCCAGCTTCATTCAGGACTCCGTCGTAAAAGACTTTTTCGACCGTCATCTTATTCATGGTCAGGGTACCAGTCTTATCTGAAGCGATAATCTCAGTTGATCCCAAAGTCTCAACAGCCGGAAGCTTACGGACAATTGAATTCCGCTTAGCCAGAACCTGAGTTCCCAAGGCCAGCACAATGGTAACGATAGCTGGCAGACCTTCAGGGATAGCCGCAACTGCCAAGGCTACAGAGGTCATCAGCTCATCCAGTGGATTTTTCCCTTGAATGAAGACACCAACTACAAAAGTCACTGCAGCAATCACCAAGATAGCATAGGTCAGAACCTTAGACAGACTATTAAGATTTTGCTTGAGCGGTGTGTCCGTTTCATCCGCATCCTGCAACATACCTGCGATATGTCCGACTTCCGTATACATTCCTGTATTGACAACCAATCCAACCCCACGACCATAGGTCACATTTGAGTTTTGGAAGGCCATATTCACACGGTCGCCAATACCAGCATCTGCAGCCACCTCAACAGTCAAATCTTTCTCAACCGGAACAGACTCACCTGTCAGAGCCGCTTCTTCGATTTTCAGTGAATTAGCTTCTAAAAGTCGCATATCAGCTGGGACAACATCACCGGCTTCCAGTCTAACGATATCGCCAGGTACCAAGTCCTTAGAATCTACTTCTGTGACATGGCCATCACGCAAGACACGCGCAGCCGGGCTGGACATTGATTTGAGAGCCGCAATCGCTTCTTCAGCCTTGCCTTCCTGATAGACACCGAAAATGGCATTGATGATTACGACCGCTAAGATGATTAAAGCATCTGCGATGTCTTCACCACCTGATGTGACAACAGACAAGACAGCTGCTACCAACAAGATGATAATCATCAAATCCTTGAACTGCTCCAAAAACTTCATTAAGAGAGATTTTTTCTCTCCTTCATCCAGTTCATTGCGGCCATAATCAGCTAAACGCTTGGCTGCTTCTTGACTGGACAAACCTTGCTCTGAAGCGTCCAAAGTTTTGAAAATTTCCTCAGGACTCTGGGTGTAAAAAGCTTGGCGCTTTTGTTCTTTTGACAATGTATTCCTCCTCTTGGCCTCTTTTATTTCTGAACTTTTCTGACCACTACGACTTATCATCTCGAGCCGCATCAGTCATATCCAAAAAGTCAGAAACAAAAAAGAGACCTGTTTATTAACAAGTCTCGCTATTTCATACAAGGCCGGAAATTTCTTTCGTATTGACGACCTTGTAACGGTTATTCCGTTAGCTACTCCCTTGAGTAAAAACTATTATACCAAATTTTCAAGCTTTTGCAAGGGGAAACATTATGATTTTCAAGAGTTTTCTTTGAGAATAGCAATTAACCCCAGCTAATCTCCATTTCATAGCTAGCAAAAATCTGCTCTCTGTCAACAGTTTTCAGCTGATAATGAAGTTGCAGAACCTGCTGAGTAAAATCAACCTTATAGAAAGAAGTATCGGTCACAAACTGCTGCAAGCCCACAGGTGTATGGATACCAACCAACGCCTGCCCTTGACTGATGAAGCGCATGATGGACTTAGGCTCAGAAAAACGCGTCATAACCAGCTCTTTATCGTGAAACTTCAGAACTACTTTCTCTCCTTCTTCATTCTTGTACAGCAGATAATGAAAGTCTCCTTTTTGCGTCCAGTCCGTATCGTAGACCTGATCGATTAGCTCGGTATGCCCGTCCAGCTGGATGTGATTTTTTATTCTGATTTGCATCTTCATCTCGTTTCTCTTTTTCTTTCCCTATTTTATCAAAAAAAGGATAAAATTGCTCTTCTTTCAGTTGCAGCTTTGATTTTTTTCCTACTATGATTTGTGGTATAATGGTAACATGATTGAAAAAGTATTTCGGGATCCAGTTCATAATTATGTTCATGTGGACCATCAGGTTATCTATGATTTAATCAATACTAAAGAATTTCAACGGCTGCGCCGCATCAAACAGCTGGGTACTTCCGGCTATACTTTCCACGGCGGGGAGCACAGCCGTTTTTCGCATTGTCTGGGAGCTTATGAGATTGCTCGGCGCATCACCAAGATTTTCAACGAAAAATACCAAGCCAACTGGGACAGCCATGAAAGCCTACTGACCATGACAGCCGCTCTCCTGCATGACTTGGGACACGGAGCTTATTCACACACTTTCGAGCGCCTTTTTGATACTAATCACGAGGACATTACGCGGCAAATCATCACCAGCCCTGAAACAGAGATTCATCAGGTACTGGTGCAGGTTTCACCAGATTTTCCAGAAAAGGTAGCTAGCGTTATTAACCATACCTATCCCAATAAGCAGGTGGTCCAGCTGATTTCCAGCCAGATTGATGTGGACCGGATGGATTATCTCTTGCGCGATTCCTTCTTTACTGGCGCTTCCTATGGGCAATTTGACTTAACCAGAATTTTACGAGTGATTTGTCCAGTAGAAAACGGCATCGCCTTCAAGCGCAATGGCATGCATGCGGTGGAAGACTACGTAGTCAGCCGCTACCAGATGTACATGCAGGTCTATTTCCACCCGGCCAGCCGAGCGATGGAAGTTCTGCTGCAAAATCTGCTCAAGCGAGCTAAGTTCCTCTATCCGGCCCAGAAAGATTATTTTGCGCTGTCATCGCCCAATCTCATTCCATTCTTTGAAAACAGAGTGACCCTGCAGGATTATCTGGCCTTGGATGATGGTGTTATGAATACCTATTTCCAAGTCTGGATGACTAGTCCAGACAAGATTTTATCTGACTTGGCTCAGCGTTTTATCAACCGCAAGGTCTTTAAGTCTATCGTCTTCTCTCAGGAAAACGAAGGGCATTTGGATATCATGCGAGACCTAGTTGGACAGGTTGGTTTTGACCCTGATTACTATACTGCTATCCATCGTAATTTTGATTTACCTTACGATTTCTACCGGCCTGACGTTGAAAAACCCCGGACTCAGATTGAAATCCTACAAAAAGATGGCAGCTTAGCAGAACTGTCCAGCCTGTCTCCTATCGTCCATTCGCTAGCCGGGACCAGACAGGGTGATAATCGCTTCTACTTCCCCAAGGAAATGCTAGCAGAGACCGGACTTTTCAGCGAAAAAAACCAGACCTTTATGCACTATATCAAAAACGACCAATTTACCTACGGAGAATAATATGTCTATCAAATTAGTTGCCGTTGACATTGACGGTACCCTTTTAAATAACCAAAAAGAAATCACTCCTGAAGTCTTCAGTGCTGTTCAGGATGCCAAAGCTGCTGGTGTCAAAATCGTCATTGCAACCGGCCGTCCTATTGCAGGCGTTCAAAAGCTTCTCGAGGATCTAGAGCTTAATCAGCCAGACAACTATGTCGTTACTTTCAACGGCGGACTGGTGCAGGATACTGTCACAAGTCAAGAATTAATCAAAGAAACACTGACCTATGACGACTATCTAGATATCGAACTGCTCGGGCGAAAATTAGGTGTTCACATGCATGCCATCACCAAGGACGGCATTTATACAGCCAATCGCAACATCGGCAAGTACACTGTTTACGAGTCCAATCTGGTCAGCATGCCTATCTTCTACCGCACACCTGAAGAAATGGTCAATAAAGAAATCGTTAAGTGCATGTATATTGATGAGCCAGAAATTCTGGATGCGGCCATTGCTAAGCTACCACCGGAATTAGCCGAAAAATATACACTGGTTAAATCAGCTCCTTTCTATCTGGAAATTGTCAAAAAGACTGTCAATAAAGGAGCTGCTATCCTTCATCTGGCTGAAAAGCTTGGCTTGAGCAAGGAGCAGACCATGGCTATCGGTGATGAAGAAAACGACCGCGCCATGCTGGAAGCTGTTGGCTCTCCTGTTGTCATGGAAAACGGCAAGGAAGAACTCAAGAAAATCGCCAAATATATCACCAAATCGAACGACGAATCTGGCGTAGCGCACGCTATTAGAGAGTGGGTTTTAAAATAATGTTTAGTTACAAAATTGGAATTTCAGCTCAGGAACACGACGATTTTGTCACTGCTCATCCGCAGGCCAATCTTCTGCAGAGTTCAGCCTGGGCTCAAATCAAGGACAACTGGGAAAACGAACGCTTGGGCTTCTATAAAGACGACCACTTGGTTGCTGCAGCCAGTGTCTTGATCAAACCACTTCCCTTGGGGATGACCATGCTTTATATTCCGCGCGGTCCCATAATGGACTATGGTGACAAGGAGCTGCTGACCTTTGTTTTGGCCTCGCTCAAGAAATTTGCCAAGGAGAAAAAAGCGCTCTTTATCAAGTTTGACCCTAGCCTCTTTCTGGCAGAAAGCAAGATGGGCGGTGAATTGCAAGACAAGGCAGAAACGATTGAGCTGATTCAACAGTTACAGGAAGCAGGCGCTGTCTGGGTCGGACGGACTGAGTCTCTGGACGAAACCATTCAGCCTCGCTTGCAGGCCAATATTCATAAAGAAGATTTCAGCGAAGAGTTGCTTTCTAAAAGTACTCGCCAGGCTATTCGTACAGCCCGTAACAAAGGCATTCAAATCCAATTTGGTGGAGCAGAATTACTGGACGACTTTTCAGGCCTGATGAAGAAGACAGAAAACAGAAAAAACATCCACCTACGCGGCAAAGACTATTACCAAAAACTCTTGGAAACTTATCCTGAGCACTCCTATGTCACCTTGTCCACTATTGATCTAAAGGCACGATTGGAAGACTTGCAGGCTCAGCTGACTAAGACACTCAAGGAAGCAGAGAAATTTACCGAGAAAACCAAGCCTGGCAAGATTGAGAATAACCAGCAAGAACAGAAACGACTTCAGGAAGAGATTGACTTTTTACAGGCCAAAATCAGCCAAGGGGCTGCTATTGTTCCCCTGTCTGGCACCTTGGTCTTAGAATACGGCAAGACCTCTGAAAATATCTATGCTGGAATGGACGAGGAATACCGTCGTTATCAGCCTGCTATCATCACTTGGTACGAAACCGCCAAACATGCTTTTGAGCGCGGAGCAGATTGGCAAAATATGGGTGGAATCGAAAACGACCTCAAGGGCGGTCTCTACAGCTTTAAATCCAAGTTCAATCCTACCATTGAGGAATTCGCTGGTGAGTTTAACCTGCCAACCAATCCTCTTTACCACCTCTCCAATCTGGCCTACACTATCAGAAAGAAACTGCGTAGCAAGCATTAAAAGAAAGGAAGCCTATGACCTTTAAACTTCTCAGTCAAGAAGAATTCATCCAGCATACCTCAGCTAGCTCCCAACGCTCCTTTATGCAGACCGTGGAAATGACAGAGCTGCTGAGCAAGAGGGGCTTCAATACCCAGTATGTCGGCTACACTGACCCACAGGGACAGGTAGTGGTGTCAGCTGTCCTCTACAGCATGCCTATGACTGGCGGCCTTCATATGGAAATCAACTGCGGTCCTGTCTCTACCGATGCTCAATACCTGACCCCCTTCTATCAAGCTTTGCAAGCCTATGCTAAAAAAGAAGGCGCCCTAGAGCTCATTATCAAGCCCTATGAGACTTATCAGACTTTTGACAGCAATGGCCAACCCACATCTGAAGAAAAAGGCGAGCTTATCCAGCAGCTGACTGACTTAGGCTTTGCCTTTGATGGCCTACAGACAGGCTATCCAGGCGGGGAGCCTGATTGGCATTATGTCAAAGACCTAGCTGATCTGACGGAGAAAGACTTGCTCAAGTCCTTCAGTAAAAACGGCAAGGCGACCGTCAAAAAAGCTAACACCTTTGGTATTAAGCTAAAAAGGCTGGAACGTGACCAACTCAGCATTTTTAAAGACATCACAGCTGCCACTTCTGACCGGCGGGAATATGATGACAAGCCACTAGACTACTATCAAGATTTTTATGATAGCTTTGGTCAGCAGGCAGACTTTATGACTGCTAGTCTCAACTTCAAGGACTATCTTCAGAACTTACAAAAGGATCAAGAGAAACTGGGCCAAAAAATCCAGAAACTGCAGGCGGACTTGGAAAAGAATCCTCAATCTGAAAAGAAACAAAATCAGCTACGAGAGCTTTCCAGCCAGTTTGACAGCTTTGAAACCCGCAAAGCTGAAGCCCAAGAACTGATTGATAAGTACGGCGACCAAGACCAGATCCTGGCTGCCAGCCTCTTTATCTACACCCCCCAGGAAGCAACCTATCTCTTCAGCGGCTCCTATCCTGAGTTTAACAAATTCTACGCCCCTGCCCTGCTGCAGGAATATGTTATGACCGAAAGCATCAAGAGAGGCATTCCATTTTATAATTTCCTCGGCATTATGGGAATTTTCGACGGTTCTGACGGTGTTCTGCGCTTCAAACAAAACTTCAACGGCTTCATCGTTCGAAAAATGGGAACTTTCCGTTATTATCCTAACCCTCTCAAGTTTAAGCTGCTTCAGCTCATAAAGAAAATTCTAAGACGTTAAAAAACCAAGGTTTCCCTTGGTTTTTTTGTATGTTTATCTATAACGAGGTGTCGCAAAACCACGGATATTTCCATGACCGATGTGGTAAGTATTGCGTTTAACTACGTTATTGCTGTTACCTTCAATCGTGTGAATGATCCCATTTTCGACTTTTTCGACAATACCGATATGATCAGCCCAGCCATCGTTTTGCTGGGTATCTTTGTCCCAGTTAAAGGTGATGATATCACCTGCGCTAGGAGTCGAATTGCCATCTTCATTCCAGATACCTAGTCTTTGGAAAATATGAATATGGCGCTCTACACCGCACTCACGGCCGATAAGATCGCTCAAGCCTTCTCTTTGGAAAATAACCGTCGTGAAAATGTCGCACCAGTCATCTGTGTTTTTCACAGCATAGCCAACTGGCAGCGGTCTGACACTGTTATAATCGTTGACCAAGCGCTGATGCTCAGCACTTCCTCCCCTGACACCTACCATAGCAGCTGCCGCCGCAAGAACTCGATCTCGCTGACTAGCTGCCTGAGGACGGTTCACAGAGATAGAGGTCTTTTCTCCACCAGCTCCTTGCAGCTGATTTTGATTATTTAAGTAATACAAGTGAACATTGTACTCGCCTGCATTATTCTTATGGTCACGCGCATATACATGCTTACGATAAGTACCATCAGCCTGACGATCCGCTGTGTACCATTGGACATCATCTTGGCCATTCGCTTCTGACCAAGTCGGCAGGTAAACTGTCTTGAGACCTTCTGGTGCCACAATGCCTGATACTACAATGTCAAACTCTCCAGTATCGTTGTTCTTATTTTGAATACTGATTTTACCTTGCGGCTTACTGATAGAAACATTTGTCTTGATGCCACCTGCTCCTACCAGCTTACCATCATTTTGGACATAGTAGAGATGCACATTATACTCGCCCTGAACGTTGTTATGGTCACTAGCACGAACTCGTTTCCGATAAGTTCCATCCGGCTGACGTTCCGCGTTGTACCACTTGATATCATCCTGACCGTTGGCCTCTGACCAGGTTGGCAGGGAAACAGTCTTGAGACCGCCTGGCGATACAATATCTGAAACCACAATATCAAAATCGCCATTTTCGCTGTTACGATTTTGGATACTGATTTTGCCCTGTGGTTTAACTGCTGACACATTGGTTGTAGTACCACCAACACCGACTAACTGCCCGTCGTTACGGACATAGTAAAGATGGATATGATACTTACCAACTGAGTCTTTATGTTTACTAGATTCAACAGTAACTTTATAGGTACCATTAGCCTGCTGAGTAGCTGTATACCAGATAATATCGTCTTGACCGTTAGCTTCAGACCAAACCGGAACACTGACAGCAGACACTTCATAAGGGGCAGAAACGTTTGAAATCACAACATCAAAACTGCCGTTGACATTATTCTTATTTTGGATACTGATGTTGCCCTTTGGCTTACCTAGAGAAACATTAGTCTTGATGCCACCAGCACCAACCAGCTTGCCATCATTTTGCACATAGTAGAGATGAATATTGTACTCGCCCTCAACATTTTTGTGATCACTCACACGGACTCGCTTACGATAGGTACCATCCGGCTGACGTTCTGCGTTGTACCACTTGATATCATCTTGACCGTTGGCCTCTGACCAGGTTGGCAGGGAAACTTCCTTCAGACCGCCTGGAGATACGATACCTGAAACTACAATATCAAAATCGCCGGTTTCGCTGTTGCGATTCTGGATGCTGATTTTGCCCTGCGGCTTGCTGATAGAAACGTTGGTCTTGATGCCACCTGCTCCTACTAGCTTGCCATCATTTTGCACATAGTAGAGATGCACATTATATTCGCCTTGGACATTGTTATGATCGCTCAGTCGAACTCGTTTCCGATAAGTACCGTCAGCCTGACGCTCAGCATTGTACCACTTGATATCATCTTGGCCATTGGCCTCTGACCAAGTTGGTAGGGAAACAGTCTTGAGACCGCCTGGCGATACGATATCTGAAACCACAATATCAAAATCGCCAGTTTCGCTGTTGCGATTCTGAATACTGATTTTGCCTTGAACTTTTGGTTTTTCTATAGAAATAGTCGTTTTAGTGCCATTTACACCTACCAAGCTGCCATCATTTTGCACATAGTAGAGATGCACATTGTACTCACCCTCAACATTTTTGTGATCGCTCAGACGGACACGCTTACGATAGGTGCCATCAGCTTGACGCTCAGCGTTGTACCACTTGATATCATCTTGGCCGTTAGCCTCAGACCAAGTTGGCAGGGAAACTTCCTTCAGACCGCCCGGAGATGAAATACCTGAAACCACAATATCAAAATCGCCGGTTTCTTTGTTTCGATTTTGAATACTGATAGTGCCCTTAGGCTTGCCAAGAGAAACGGTCGTTTTAGTTCCGCTTACACCAACCAATCGGCCGTCATTTTGGACATAGTAGAGATGGACGTTGTACTCGCCCTGCACATTATTGTGGTCGCTTATACGTACTCGCTTACGATAGGTGCCGTCCGGCTGACGTTCCGCGTTGTACCACTTGATATCATCCTGACCGTTGGCCTCTGACCAAGTTGGCAGAGAGACAGTCTTAAGACCACCTGGGGATGAGATACCTGAAACTACAATATCGAAATCTCCAGTTTCGCTGTTGAGATTCTGAATGCTGATTTTTCCCTGTGGCTTGATGACAGATACATTGGTTGTAGTACCACCAACACCGACTAATTGACCGTCGTTGCGGACATAGTAGAGATGGACATTGTACTTGCCAACTGAATCCTTATGTCTGCTAGAATCAACAGAAACTTTATAAGTACCATTGGCCTGCTGAGTGGCTGTGTACCAGATAATATCGTCTTGACCATTAGCTTCAGACCACACTGGAACACTAACGACAGACACTCCATAAGGAGCAGAAACGTTCGAAATCACAACATCAAAGCTGCCGTTGACATTATTCTTATTCTGAATACTGATGTTACCCTTCAAAGGCTGCTTAGCAAGAGCGGACTGCTGGGTAAATCTCCCAGTGTAATCAACGCTATGATCAAATACATGCTTACCAGCTAACAGCTGAGCCTGGGCTGTAAACTGCCATGCTCCAGCGCCACTATTGTATTTGAGAGATTTAGCTCCATCAAGATTTAAATTAGAGGACGGATACTGGGCCACCCAGAAGTTGCTATATCCAAATTGCGACGTATTAACCGGTCCCTTGCTGCGAAGATTATTTTGATCCAGCCAGCTGGCACTGGTATAGTACATCAGGTTTGAATAACCCAGTCTGCGCATCTCATCCGCCCAAGCCTGGGTATGCTGGTTAATCCCATTTTGCATTTTAGGATCTTCCATGTCATTGACCATGACTGTGTTTTTAGGCAGGCCTAGTCTATTAGCAAAGGCAACGTAATAACGAGCTTCTGCTCTCGCTTCTTCATCACTGGTATAGTGCGAGAAGGCATAGGTCGATACTTGTAAACCAGCTCCCTGCGCATTTCTCACCTGAGACTCAGCAAATGGATTAGTGTAATGGGTTCCTTCTGTCAGTTTGACAACGACACCGCCAACCCCTTGCTGGGCTAATTTACGATAGTCGTCTACGCTGATATGGCCATTGTGGCTGCTGACATCTACAAAGGATGTGCCTTTAATCTCCGCTTGGGAATTCCCGCGGGCTGCCTGAGCCTTTGACCCCGCATTATAAAATACAGTTTTTCCAGCATTATTAGCTTTTGGTGCTGATGCTACTGCAGGACTAGCCTTGGGCTCTGAGGCAATAGCAGAATCTACAACAGAAGAACTTGCTTTTGCTGACTGATTAGCTGCAGTTTCATTCTGATTAGAAGCATTTGCATCTGGCTGACTTTGCCCTTCTGGCTTAGCAGAAGCTACCTGAGTTTCTACAGGAACTGATTGAGCTGCTCCTCCAGACTCAATAGCTGTTCCTGTAGCGTTCGTTGCTTCCTCCTCTTGCTTAACAGCTTGAACTGACTGTTCTGCAGATGATACTGCTACAGTCAGCTGATTAGACGTTTGTGATGCGGCCGCATTCACTGTCTGATTCTCGGAACTAACAGACCTTTCTGTTTTTAAAACTCCTGACTCAGCGACAGTATGTTCCTCGGCTTTTGCAACATTGGCAGTCGCTGCCAACAAAATAGCCGTACTCGCTAAATAAACTAATTCTTTCGATTTCAACTTTTCTCTCCAACTTTTAAAAAACTTGTCACCTTTGGGAGGACAAGTCTTTTTTCAACATTTTTTATTTTACAAAATCAAGCAATGCCAAGAAGCTTTCAGCTTCAAGTGATGCACCACCAACAAGAGCACCGTCAACATCTGGACAAGCCATGTAAGACGCAACATTTTCAGGTTTTACAGAACCGCCGTACTGAACGCGAACCTTGTCCGCTACTTCTTGACCAAAGTCAGCTGCTACAACGTCACGAACTGCTTTACACATCTTTTGAGCGTCGTCTTGAGTTGCTGACTTACCAGTACCGATAGCCCAGATTGGCTCATAAGCGATAACCAATGATGCAACTTGCTCAGCAGTCAAGTCTTTCAAAGCAGCTGATACTTGAGCACCAACGAAATCTACTGCTTTACCAGCTTCGTAAGTTTCCAGTGATTCACCACAGCAGATGATTGGCACCAGACCATTGCGGAAGATAGCATGCGCTTTTTTGTTGATGTCTTGGTCTGTTTCATGGAAATAATCGCGGCGTTCTGAGTGACCGATAACGATGTAGTCAACTCCAACTTCTGCAAGAACTTTAGGGCTGTTTTCACCAGTGAAGGCACCTGCATCTTCAAAGTAAGCGTTTTGGGCTGCTACCTTAAGATTACTTCCTTTAGCTGCTGCCAAAACAGTTGTCAAATCAAGTGCTGGAACAGCGATACCAGCTTCTACCAAATCTGAAGAAGGTAGCTTAGCAGCAACCGCTTCTACAAAAACCTTTGCTTCTTCAGGATTTTTGTTCATTTTCCAGTTACCAGCAATAAATGGTTTACGTGACATATTCACACACCTCTTCTATTTTATTTATAGTAACATTGTAACACAGTTGAATGAAATAATAAAGGTTATCCACAGAATTTCATCAAATTGAAACATCTTTATTTTAAGGGGATAAGATCTGTGGAAAATTCTTCTCATTATCATTTCCCACCCGCATCTTCAAGCCAGCTCTTTCTCCACCAGAGCACGCACCTCAAAATCACCTCTTCAGTCTGCCAGAAGAAAAAACAGAACCTAGTCTGAGACTAAGTTCTGTCGCTGTTATAAACGTCAAAGAAAATCACTGTTTCTTCTCTTGCTTGTAAAACTCTTTTAAGGCATCCTGCCAAGTCGGAATGACAAAGCCTGTAGCCTTGGCCTTGGTCAAGCTCATAGTTGAGTTGAAAGGCCGCTTTGCCTTAGCTGGGAATTTGCTGGAATCAACCGGCTGGACTTCCACATCCGTATCTTTGAGAATTTCCACTGCGAAATCATACCAAGTGGTGTCCTCTGCCGCATCATTAGACAGATGGTAATAACCAAATTCCTTTTGGTTTTCAGCCAGATGAGTCATAAACTCAGCCAGCGTACGAGTCCATGTCGGACGACCATGTTGGTCATTGACTACAGTCAGAGTTTTGTGCGTCTTAGCAAGATTTTGCATGGTAAAGACAAAGTTTTTACCGTAGTTACCAAAGACCCAGGCAGTACGGATTATATAGAAACGGCTGGAATATTTCTCAACTAGCTCCTCACCCATACGCTTGGTACGACCATACTCAGTCTGCGGATCTGGCCGATCATCTACTTCCCACTCCTCACCGACAGGCTTTTGTCCGTCAAAGACATAGTCTGTTGAGATGTAGACCAAGGTCGCTCCGTGTGCTTCAGCAGCTTTTGCCACATTTTCGGTACCGGTCACATTGATGGCATAGTCCAGCTCTTTTCCTTCGTCCTCAGCCGCATCAACTGCAGTATAAGCTGCGCAGTGATAGACCAAGCTTGGCTTGACTTCCGCAAAGACCTTGTCCACCATTTGGGCATTGGTAATGTCCATTTCTGCCACATCAACAGCCACATACTCCTCATTGCGCTCATCCAAAAGATAGCGAAGCTCTGTACCTAGCTGTCCATTCGCACCTGTAATTAAAATCATTTGTCTTTCCTTTCACATCATAAACATTCAATGAGTTTATTATAACAAAAAAAGCAGAAAAAATCTGCTTGGTTGAATCAGACCTCTAGTCATTTTTAGAAAATAAAATCTCATACTTTTTACACTCCATATATAAATGATGCAATATTATGCAAGTGATAATCAGAAAACTTAGCATCATTTCAAATTGACAGTATAAACTTTAACAATGCATAATCACATTAAAATGAATCTTTTCTTTATTTCTCTCTTAGAAAGATTCTACTTCATGATAACAAATAATTCATTATTTTCAAGATAAATATTATATAACTTTGTTTCTTCAAGTAATGTATAGTTTTCACTACTAAAATCTATATTAGCAATATCGATTAATTTGAAATCGACATTTAAGTTCGTTATGCTATTAAATCTCAATGTCATATCCCAAGAAACATTCGTATTTGGCATAATCAAACTTTTTAACATTGGATAAACAGAAGCTGTATTGCTAAATACTGGCGAATCAGAAAGAAAGCGATTCACATTAATAACTGTTTTTTCGGGTGTAATGTACTTGTTTAGAGAGGAAGCTAGCAATATGCTCTGTGCTTTGAACATTTCATTTTGTTGTTTTAAACTGCTCACATAAGTAAAAGAGAAAGATAAGAAATAAAAAACTAATAATCCCGAGACGAAGGACTTCCCTCTACGTAGAATTTTACTCTTTTCAACGCACTCTAAGCTAACAATTAAGATTATCGCTAAAAAAATTCCGAAACCATATTCATATCTTGGTCTCATAAGATAATAAGGATTAGACAAAATCAAATAGGTTCCATAGCTAAACACACTTCCTAAACTTAGCCAAATCAGCATATAAATAAAGTTTAAAAGGAATTTAGTACTGGATAAGCGAATCACACTGATAGTTAAGAGAAATATAGCAATTATCGTTAATAAAACCCAGATAGTTGAACTTTGAAAAAATATATTGTTCAAATATCCTGCAGCATTCACCCCGATTATTTTAATCATCTCTAATCCCTTTGGAATATCAGCTTGATCAGCAAAAATAGGAGGCTTTATAAAAATTTGTATACGATATAAAACCAAACCAATTACATATGACAACATTGAGATGAAAATTTTAGGGATTCTTTCTTTAAAATAACTTCCTTGCAATAATTCTAAAAATATTAGCGTCATGGTTATCATAATGTACACTCCAGAAGAAGCTTGGTATGAATTGCACATTAAGAATATACCAACAACTGACATAACTCCAAATATTCTTTTATTATCCCAGAAAATAAATGGAATGATGGAAACTAATATACTTAAAGTCATAAAAGGATTGTCAAATCTAAAACTTAATGGCTCTAAAAACCACGGATTAATCCCTATAATAGTTGAAACAGATGCTGTTATAAAAGAAATCTTCTTATTGGGATATAAGACAAACAATAAAATTAAGCTCGCTAAAGTTAAAAAACAAGCTGACAGAATATTTGAAGTCAAGCCTAGTTCTGTCAGATGATCCCCACCTTGTATTAATCGAGCGGCATACTCACTTAAATATCTTGAATAATGTTCAGAGAATTTTGAATAGCCTTGTAATTGTCTTCCAATATCATCAATATAGGGATACTCAGCTAAACCGATATTAATATTGACTACTGAATAAATAATAAAAATAACTAGGGCAGACGATTTATTTAAAAGAAGATAGTTTTTAAAATCAGAAAAACGTTTCTGGAAAATCATTTACTCTTCTCCTTAATCACATAAATCGGCCGATGCTTGGTTTCCATAAAGATTTTGCCAATGTATTTGCCTAGGATACCGATGGTCAGCAGCTGGAAGCCGCCGATAAGGAGAATGACAGTCATAAGGGACGGCCAACCCGATGTCGGGTCACCAAAAACCAAGGTGCGAATAATAATCACTGCCATCAGGATGAAGGCTAAAATCCAAGACAGGATACCTCCTAAAAAGGCGATATTGAGCGGCGCATCAGAGAAATTGACGATGCCTTCCAAAGAATAGTTGAAAAGAGACCAGAAATTCCAAGAGGTCTTGCCAGCTACTCGTTCGACATTTTTGTATTCCAAGTACTCGGTATTGAAGCCAACCCAGGCAAAAATTCCCTTGGAAAAGCGATTGTACTCTGAAACTTCCAGAATGGCTTCTACCATCTGGCGTCGCATCAGTCGAAAGTCACGCGCACCATCTACCATCTCTACCTGACTAATCTTGTTAATCAGCTTATAGAACAAATTGGCAAAAAAGCTTCGGATAGGCGGCTCTCCCTCGCGACTAGTGCGACGGGTACCCACACAGTCCAACTCAGGATTCGAGTCCAGCAAAGCCTTCATCTCAATCAGGAGCTCTGGCGGATCCTGCAAGTCCACATCCATGACCGTCACAAAATCCCCACTCGCCTCTTGCAAACCAGCATAGAGGGCTGCTTCTTTCCCGAAATTACGAGAAAAGGACAGATAGTGCACATCTGGACAGCGACTACTGAGCTCTCGCAAAGCAGCCAAGGTCCGGTCCGTCGATCCGTCATTGACAAAAATATATTCGAACTGGTCACGGATTTGATATTTGACCGCTTCCATGGCTTCATGAAACAGAGGAATAGACTCTTCTTCATTGAAACACGGAACAATCACCGAAATTGTCATTTTAATCTCCTACTATTTTATATATTTCATCCTATTATAACAAAAAACTAGGCGAAATGCACTGCACCCCAAAAGTTAGACACAAAAAAATCTAGCTTTTGGGGGTGCAGCTTATTTCCAACCTAGTTTTATTCTTATTGCTTAGTCTAGAGACCTTGAAAATTAGATAGATTCCAAGGCGATTTTCAAATCCTCTATCAAGTCATCCACATTTTCCAAGCCGATAGAGAGACGAATTTGATTTGGTGTAATGCATGCTGCCAGCTGAGCTTCTGGCGACATCTGACCGTGAGTTGTCGTAGCTGGATGGACAACCAAGGACTTAGCATCAGCTACATTGGCCAAGTCAGAGAAAATCTCCAGGCTGTCAATAACCTTACGAGCTTCTTTCTCTCCGCCATTGACATTAAAGGTAAAGATAGAGCCTACACCCTTAGGGAAATATTTTTCTGCCAAAGTATGATAAGGACTGGCAGCAAGCTTGGGATAATTAACCTGCTCAACCTTAGGATGCTCCGCTAAGAATTCCACAATCTTCTCTGCATTGGACACATGGCGCTCTACACGCAAAGAGAGAGTTTCCAACCCCTGCAGGAAGAGAAAGGCATTGAAGGGTGACATGGCTGCGCCGGTATCGCGCAAGAGCTGGGTCCGCACAGCAGTGACAAAAGCTGCTGCTCCGACATCGCGCGTATAACTAATATCATGATAGCTCGGATCTGGATCAACAAACTGCGGAAACTTGCCAGAAGCTTCCCAGTCGAAACGACCGCTGTCCACAATCACACCACCGATGCTAGTTCCGTGACCGCCGATAAACTTGGTCGCAGAATGCACCGCGATGTCCACTCCATGAGAAAAGACATTGATCAGATAAGGAGTGGCAAAGGTATTGTCGGAAATCAGCGGAATTTTATGAGCATGAACCAGCTCTGCCAAAGCATCAAAGTCAGGGATATTAATCAGTGGATTACCCAAGCTTTCAATCAGAACCAGCTTGGTATTGTCCTGAATAGCCGCTTCTACTTCAGCCAGATTTTCAATATCAACAAAAGTCGTGGTAATGCCATAGCGAGGCAGGGTTTCCTTGAGCAGATTAAAGGTACCGCCGTAAATGGTAGAGGCTGCTACTACATGGTCGCCAGCATGGGCTAAAGCTAGAATGGTGTAGGTAACAGCTGCCATACCAGAAGCTGTTGCTAAAGCTCCGACTCCACCTTCCAAAGCCGCAATCCGCTCCTCAAAAGCAGACAGGGTCGGATTGGTAATCCGAGTGTAGATATTGCCAGGTTTGCGTAGAGCAAAGAGATCTTCTCCTTCCTGAGTATCATCAAACACATAAGAAGTTGTCTGGTAAATAGGCAGAGCCCGTGACTTGGTTGTCGGGTCAACTGTCTGTCCGGCATGAAGCTGCAGAGTTTCAAATTTAAATTCACGTGTCATAAGGTCACCTCACTATAGTTATGTGATAAGTCTACCACTAAACGGCTCGCTTGACTAATAGAATTTCCTTATCAAAAGAAATAAAGAGAAGCTATATCTTATAGCTTCTCAGATATAATCTCAAAAGTCGCTTGATTGCTGGGCCAGTACAGCTGAGACGAAACTTCTTCTAAAGCTATCCACTGAGCTCCCACATGCTCATCAGAAATCTGGATTTCTTTCTGCTCTGTCAGAACTAGAAAGAGATTTTTGTGGATGGTCAGATTTTCATCAATCTTTACCGTAAAATCTCCAAGACTAGTCAGATTTGAACAAGCTAAGAGCATGCCAGTCTCCTCTTTTATTTCACGAAGGCAGGCTTCTTCTGGGCTCTCACCACTCTCAATCCCACCAGTAATGGGCTGCCAAAAGGAAACTTTCTCAGCTTCCACTTTCAAGAGCAAGATTTCTCCATCCTCTGGATGAAAGAGCCAGGCTTCAATCGACTGCCTCATCATGATTTTTTCTCAATCGGTGCTATGCTGGCCAGCACTTTCTTCAGACCGACTTCTGGGAAATTAATCTTGAGCTCTTGACTGTTGCCGCTGCCAGAGACTGCTAGAACTGTCCCATCGCCCCATTTCTTATGGTGGGCAATATCTCCGATAGCCCAAGCAACTTCCGGCTTAGTTGGCTGGCTTTGACCACTCTTTCCAAAAGGCAGACTGCCTGTAGAAATGGAACTAGGTGCCGCTTGACGTTTCCGCTCTTGTAGAGCCTGGGCCAGGCTCATGCCCTGACCGAATTTGCTTGTATCGCTATTAGTATAACTGACTTTAAAGGAGCTGTTTGCCGGTCGAGCCAGTCCTTGATAGTTTAGCAGGTCTGAGCTGATTTCTCTCAAGAAGCGAGTAGGATGATTATAGTTGGTTTTACCATAAAGCATACGGGAATTAGCATTGGTCAGATAAAGAATCTTCTCTGCTCGAGTGATACCGACATAGGCCAGACGCCGCTCCTCCTCCAGCTCATCCTCATCTTCAGATGCCCGACTTAGAGGGAAGACATTTTCCTCCATACCAACCAGAAAGACGACCGGAAATTCCAATCCCTTGGCTGCGTGGAGGGTCATCAAAGTCACTTCAGAACTCTCCGTATCTCCGTCATCTGTGTCTGCAATCAAGGCTAAATCATTGAGAAAACGGCTAAGCTTATCAAGGCCAGACTCATCACTAGGATTATCTGGACTTTCATCAAAGTTCTTAGTTACAGACAGGAATTCTTCGATATTTTCAATCCGTGCTTGGCTTTCCAAGGTTGCCTGGGCTGCCAAGGATGCAGCATAGCCTGTCTTTTCCAATACAGCCTCTACCAGATCCGTTACTGTATAATCATCCAAGCGCTCCCGCAAATCCAGAAGCATATTGGCAAAATCATAGACCGCCTGAGCCGCCTTACCCTTGACTGGCGACAGCAGGATATTGGCTGACGCATCCAGTAAAGACATTTCCTGACTGGACGCAAAATCCCGAATTTTCTCCACCGTTCCTGGTCCGACACCACGCTTAGGCTCATTGACCACGCGCTCATAGCTAATATTATCGCTAGGATTGGCGATGAGATTGAGATAAGAAATGACATCGCGTATTTCCTTACGGCTGTAGAACTTGGTGCCACCAACCATGGTATAGGGAATATTGGACTTGAGCAAGGCTTCCTCCACCGTACGTGACTGGGCATTGGTCCGGTAAAGGACTGCAAAATCCTTATGACTGTAGCCTTCTCGGCTCAGCTGATCAATAGTTCGGGCGACAAAAAGAGCCTCGTCCTGCTCGTCATTAGCCCGATAGTAGACAATCTCTTCACCGTCTTCATTTTGAGTCCAGAGATTTTTAGGACGGCGGTTGCGGTTGTTTCGGATGACTTCATTAGCTGCCTGAAGAATGGTTTTGGTGGAACGATAGTTTTCCTCAAGCAAGACTACCTTAGCTTCAGGATAATCCTTTTCAAAGTCCAGGATATTCTGCATATCGGCTCCCCGCCAGCCATAGATAGACTGGTCAGCGTCTCCGACCACGCAGATATTCTTAAAGCGAGAAGCCAAGAGCTTGACCAGCTGGTACTGGGCATGGTTGGTATCCTGATACTCGTCCACATGGATATACTGGTAACGTTGCTGGTAGTAGATCAGAACATCAGGATTTTGATCAAAAAGGCGCAGGGTCAGCATGATTAAGTCATCAAAGTCCATAGCTTCGGACTGGCGCAATTCCTTTTGATAAGCTTTGTAGCACTTGGCCACAATCTCTGTATACATATCACCAGCTAGATTCGCATAGGCCACCTCATCAATCAGGTCGTTCTTAGCATTGGAAATAGTACCCAGAATGGCGCGCTCGTTCCACTTTTTAGGATCTAGATTGAGATTTTTAAGAATTCGCTTCATCAGAGTCCGCTGCTCACCTGGATCAACGATGGTGAAGTTACGGTTGTAGCCAATATGATCTGCCTCTCGCCGCAGGATGCGCACACACATGGAGTGGAAAGTAGCGATTAAGCAGTCTTGGGCCTCCGTTTTAAGTTTTTCAGCCCGTTCTCTCATCTCCCGCGCCGCCTTATTAGTAAAGGTAATGGCAAGGATATTCCAAGGATTAACCATCTTCTCATCAATCAAATAGGCAATACGGTGGGTCAGGACACGGGTCTTACCCGAACCAGCTCCCGCCATTATCAGCAAAGGCCCTTCTGTTGTCTGAACCGCCTCAGCCTGACGGTCATTCATACCGTTTAATAAAGGATGCATTTTTCTTCCTCTTTCAAAGTCAATGCTACTATTATAACAAAAATCCTGATGAAGCTAAACCAGAAAGAAGAGGAATTTCTGATTTTAGATTAGATTTTAGGCAAAGTCATTTAAGTCACCCTAAGCCCGACGCAAATTGAAAATCAACCCTATTTTTGCTATAATATGCCCATATGAGACTTAGAACATCTGTCCAGAGATGACATTTCTTCTCAAGTCTCTTTTCCATTTTGCTGCCCCACTTAGAAAGAAAGGCTGTCATGAAAAATCCTAGTAACAATCTGAAGCTAGCGGAGAGAGGAGCCATCCTGTCCATCGCTACCTATCTGATTCTCTCCGCGGTCAAGATTATCGCAGGCTCGACCCTCCAGTCCTCCAGTCTGACGGCCGATGGCTTCAACAATGTCTCTGATATCGTGGCTAATATCGCCGTTCTAATCGGCCTGCGTATGGCCAGAAAACCAGCCGACCGTGACCATCGCTTCGGCCATTGGAAGATAGAAGATTTGGCCAGTCTCATCACATCTTTTATCATGTTTTTCGTTGGATTTGATGTCCTGATTGAGACCATTCAGAAAATCATCTCCAACCAAGAGACTAAAATTGACCCAGTTGGTGCCGTGGTCGGAATCATCTCGGCAATCATTATGCTGGGTGTTTATTTTTACAATAAAACACTGGCTAAAAAAGCTCACTCCAAGGCTCTGGATGCTGCAGCCAAGGACAACTTGTCAGACGCTGTCACTTCTATCGGAACTTCAGTTGCTATCATTGCCAGCACCTTTAACTTTCCAATCGTTGATAAGCTGGCAGCCATTATCATTACCTTCTTCATTCTCAAGACGGCCTATGATATCTTTATAGAATCTTCCTTCAGCCTGTCCGACGGATTTGATGAAAGCTTGCTGCAGGACTATAAGCAAGCTATCTTAGAAATTCCTAAAATCACTCAGGTCAAGTCGCAGCGTGGCCGGACCTATGGCAGTAATATCTATCTGGATATTATCTTGGAAATGAATCCAGATTTATCTGTTTTTGAAAGCCATGAGATTGCGGACCAAGTTGAGGATATGCTTATGGAGCGCTTCGGAGTCTTTGACATTGACATTCATATTGAGCCTGCTCCTATTCCCGAAGATGAGACGCTGGACACTCTTTACCCAAATCTACTCATGCGTGAGCAGCTCGTGGAGCAAGGCAGCCAACTGGATACGCTTCTGTCTGCTGAATTTCTCTATATTTCCCAAGATGGCCGACAGCTGAACAAGGCTGAGTTTCAGGCAGAAAGAGCCTCAAAAACACCTATCAAAAACTTTGAACTGCTCTCTGTCAGCCAGAAAACCAAGCTCATCCGCTATGAAATGGACGGTGTTATCCATACCAGCCTCTGGCGCCGTCACGAAGTATGGCAAAATATCTTTCACCAAGAGACACGAAAAAACCAGTCTGATGATTAAGTCAGTCTGGCTTTTTCATTTCAACACATCCTTCATTTCCCTGTATAATAAATAACAGTAATACTATCTAGACTTTGCAAATTTGTTGGTTTCTCTTTAGCTTTCAGGCCGTCTTTTTCAGGATTGTCAGACAAATAATAGTTGTCATAGCTATCATCTAGGTCGGTATAAATCTTTATCTTATCATTAACAAGTAAAGCAGCATATCTTGCCTGTCCAAAAGGCTTTCTTGAAATCTTTGTAAATTCAATTTTTTCAACATTTTCATAGTGATTCAGTAAAAATAAAGCCAGTCCCTCTTCCTGGTTGCGCACCTTTACTTTTTCCTCAGTCGTCAGCCAAGCATTTTCTCCAGAGTAAATAACATCCGTCTCACCCGTATCTTTAAAATTTGTGACCTTCTTTTTCTTTTTCAGACGAAAAGTCAATTCTGTCGAATCAGTGCGAGAACTATCATTTATATTATAGTTTTTATCCTTTGAGTCCAAAGAAATGTGTGGTATATAGCTGGTGTCATTTACAATCACACTAACAGAACCTGCTTCCCAGAACTTTCCCTTGGAAAATTCATCAAATTCAATTTTTTGAACATCTTCATAATGATTAATGATATAAAGTGCGATCTTTTCCTCTTTCTTATGAAGCTCCGACATTTCAGTTTCTGACATCCATATTTTTTCACCATCTCTATTTACTATGCTGCTACATGCAGTCAGAAAAATCAGTGCAAGTATAGCCCAAAATAGTAATTTTTTCTTTCCTGACTTCAAGAGCAGTCTCCTTTAATAGTCTTTTGATATTAGTATACCACATCAGAACAAGTATCTTTATGTTTACTTGTAACTTTAAAGTTGATTTTCAAAGAAAAAAAGCAAGGTTTGCCC
Organism: Streptococcus sp. 27098_8_134; assembly: GCF_041431675.1. Taxonomy (NCBI): domain Bacteria; kingdom Bacillati; phylum Bacillota; class Bacilli; order Lactobacillales; family Streptococcaceae; genus Streptococcus; species Streptococcus sp. 27098_8_134. Next base: position 185,947 of record NZ_JAPVYD010000001.1, read on the forward strand.
TGCCTTGGTTCAAAATAGACTTTAATTTACTTATTCTTAATAAAACCAAATTCATTAAGCGGTGAGAGTCGGAACTCCACCACTCCCTTGATTTGACTGGCTTTGATGAGCCCAAATTCTCGGCTGTCCTTCGTATTTTCCCGTCGGTCATTAAGAATCAGATAAGTATCTTTAGTAATTTTATCTGACTTTGAGCCCTTCAAATCCATAATAGAGAAATCATGAGTATAATAACCTGAACTTCCTGCTGAAGCCAAATATTTCTCGCGCATTTTCTCAATGTATTCTTCCGACATGACCTGACCGTTCAGGTAAAGGAGGTCATCCATATAGGTCACTTGATCCTTTTCCAGGGCAATAACCCGGCCGACATAGTCTTTGCCGTCCACTTCATAGAGAACAAAGTCTCCACGCTTGATGTCTTGCTTTCTCGTCGCCAAGACCAAGTCATTCTTTGCCAAATAAGCATTACTGTCTTGCTCAGTCACTCGATAAGGCGTATAAATAAAAACTCTCAGCCCTATAATGATGGCTGCTAGAACTGAAAAAATAATGACATTTCTTAATAAATCTCTCTTTAACATCTGTCTCTCCCATCTCTTTTATACCATTATATCATTTTTAGATGAAATAGACAAAGGGACAATCTTATTTCAAAAATCAAAACGCTGACGTGTCCTCCTTCTCAAGCAAGATAATGGTCATCACTTTGACAAGAAAAAACCGATGATTTTTCAATCAACGGTTCTTTTTATTGTCTTAGATTAACGTACTGTACGGCTACAAATGCGATTGTTGCGACTAGGCAAACGCCTAAAAGTTGGCTTGTTAATGTTGGTTCCATGTGTTACTCCTCTAGTTAAACAGCGATACTTGCTGATTTGCGTTGAAAATTTCATCTTTCAGCTCTGGGCTGATAGACCAGCGACGAATGAATGATACAGCGTCATAGTCTGCTGGTGCGACTTCGATTTCTTTGACAACTTCCTTTTCAATCGTCTTGGTTTCAAGACCTTTCAAGGCTTGTTCTGCTAGTCGCTCGTTCTTCTCTCGCAAGCTTTCATTTGCACTTCGTGCAAGGTTGAGTTGGCGCTTGACTTCTTGCAGTTCTCTGACTGTTGGATTGTCGCCTTTCTCAATCCGTTCAATCTGCTCTTGCCTGCTTTCCTCTGGCAAGGTTGCGATAAGATGTAATGCTGTTGTTCCTAAATGGTGCAACGTTGCACTATTTGGCAATTCGTTTGCAATCTTCATCATTCGTTTAGCTGATGTGTGGTCTATTTCAACCTTTCTTAGCCAGTTCATAAACTGCCCATGCACTAAGTCATGCTCCTTAACATGATTAAGCCGTCTGCCGATTTCCCAAATTGACTGACCGGCAAGTTGCTTGTGGTGATTGATTTCAAGCTCAATCTGCGCTAAATTGTCAGATAATGCTATTTCGTTCATAAATTTCCTTTCTAATTTGGTATAATAGAGATAATAAAATGATTGGAGAATTACTTATGAAACTTGATGTGCGTATTTGTTTCAGAGATGCCACCAAAACCATTACGATTGATACTCCTTCGAAATGCCCACACTGTGGCAGAACCATGTCCCCTCAACACGTTGGACAAAGTACAAGCTCTGAAAGCACAAGCGTTTCAGAAGAAGGAAGATTTTCTGTTATTTTTCGATGTTCTTTTGAGGACTGCTTGAAATATTTTGTAATAGAATACATCCACGATGATTACGACAATGCATCAATGGTAGACTATACATACCGTCCACCTATCAAGGTAAAACTCCCTGAAAATATAGAGAAAGTTTCTCCTATTTTTGTTGAAATCTATTCTCAAGCAACGGTTGCAGAAAAAGAGAAATTAGATCAGATAGCGGGTGTAGGCTATCGTAAAGCAGCCGAATTCCTCATAAAGGACTACGCAATTTCTAAAAATTCATCTGACGAAGAACACATCAAATCAATCATGCTTGGAAAAGTAATCGCTGACTACTTGAATGATTTTCCAAAAATTCAAGCTTTAGCAAAATCCGTCGCTTGGATTGGAAATGATGAAACTCATTATGTCCGCAGACATGACGGTAAAGATATTCAAGATTTAAAGAAGTTCATTCTCTCAGCAGCTCAATTTATTGCTGCTGATTATGATGCAGATGAAGCATTATCTTTTACTTCTTCTGATTGAGAAATCTTAGAATCTAGTTCATCCAACTTCTCGGCTATATGTGTTACGGTCCTCAATATCTCATTGAGGGCTGTTCTTTCTAATTCGTTCATTTACTTTGCCTTTCTTTTGTGATATAATTTGTTTAGATTTTTTTGTAAGCGCCTGACTTTTGTTAGGTGCTTTTTATGTCATCTTAGATCATCTATGCTGATTTCCAATGCATCAGCAATTTTCTTAACTGTGTCAAAATATAAATCTTTCACTTCTCCATCTCTTAAACGATAGATACCTGAGGGCCCGATGCCCGCTTTCAAGCAAAGTTTATAAATTGTCCAATTTTTCTCCGAAAGTTTTTTGGATATTTTTTCCCAAAGCATTTATTTTCTCCTTTCAAAAAATACTATATATTGTATTTAATAAATAAAGCGTTCACTTTCTACACAATATATTGACAATATATGTTTGAAATCATATAATATGTATTGACAAAGACCTCTCACTGTTTTAGTCAAAATTCAACAGAAAGAACGAAATAATAATTATGGATCCTAATCAATTTCAAGACTTCCTTCCTCTTGTTACAGGATTTTTAGGAGGAGCTACTTCAGCCGGTGTGTTCGCTGGGCCTATTCAAACATTACAAGATTGGTGGTATATCAATTATGGCCATAACGTTTCTAATCAAGCAGCATTATTGCGTGCAAAAAATGAAATTGATGTTGAGAATCTCAGAAATAGCACGCTTCAAGAAGTGGCAACTATCCCACCAGAGAATATTCAAGAACCACCCTTAAAAATATTAGGCCCTGCTTTGGAAGCATCTAAGTATTATATTGAAGAAGAAGAGCTACGCTCTATGTTCGCAAAAATATTATCTAGTTCATTTGATAATCGGAAAAACTCGGTTATCCACCCCTCCTTCGTTGAGATCATTAAGCAACTAGATGTCACAGATGCACGTATTCTCCAATTCCTAAAAGAACATGGCTACGTAACAGACTCCCCAATTCCTTGCATGAAAGCTGTAGTAAAGTCTGACGAAGGAACTAGAATAATATTTCCAATCATCTACTTCATAGAGGGAACTGAGGGGATTGATCAACTCGCTCCTTCTTTAACAAACTTAGAGCGTCTAGGTTTGGTAAGAATTAAAAGTGACACATATTCTGCGAACGATTCGAACTATGATTTCATTAGAAATAACTCTCTTGTTCAACATGTTCTTGAAGATTATCCAGAAGTTAGCATTGAAAAAATGTGTTTTTCCATCACTCCTCTTGGGAAGAATTTTTTGGAAGTCTGCTTGTAATCGATTTGGCAAATTCTTCTACACTTGATTTTTCAAAATCCATATATTTTTTATATAAAATATTCACTCTGTGTATATGGTAGTGCATCATGGTTGTTGAAACGATAAAAGATGTTAATATTGAAATGATTAATGTTTCCATAATATCTCCTTATTTTTAAGTATTTACCTCTCTGGTATAATTCATTTGTTTTTCCTTTCTAAAAGCCTAATCGCTTCGCTAATGCCTTGTCCGACTCTATCTCGGCAAGGCTTATTTTTTTAGCACGGTAGCGGTTGAGTTGCTTCCATTTCCAGAACTTGCGGAAACCCTCATAGTCTACAAACATCAGCTTGTGCGTCGGATTGAAGACATATTGCTCGAATTCTGCATTTTCTCGCATTTCTTTGACAAATTGCTTTGCCGTTGGAAGTGTCAGCCCTTGCCACCTTTGCATTAGATGTTCATAATCTCCGCCTGTCGGTTCTTCCGTTCCGCCAGTTGGCGTATAGATAATTTCTTTTATCTTTACCTGTGGCATCTTCTCCCCTACCTTTCTTCAAAGACAGTCCAACTATCAGAGATAGATAGCTTTTTAGTGATCTCAAGCTTCAGGCTATCACTTCCATGCCCCTCCTTGAGAAGTCGGGTAATAGCAGCCGGTGTGACACTGGTAACTGTTGCCAAGTCTGACTGACTCCAACCTTTTTCGTTGATTCGGCATTTAACCAATTCGACCCATTTTTGGTGCTGTTGACTCATGTTTTCTCCTTTCTTTTTAAAAAACTGACACACCACGTTTATCCCAATACTCAATGAAATCTTGTTGGCCTTGTCCGTCATAACCGCAGGCAAAGAATGCTAGACCATAATTGCTTTCGCTTTCCATTTTTTCCTCTAAGATATCTTTGTTGGCAGCGCAAAATCTTTTAAGATTTTTTAATTCTTTTGCATTCGGATGAAACATTGTCCGATTATCCTTTTCGTTTACAACGTGGTAATTCCAACCCAAAACGGTCTTTTCGTACCTGTATCTCATTTTTGATTCTCCTTTCTTAATTAGAAAGTTAAAGAAATAGTAAATTATTTTATAAAAATGCTTGACAGTTTTAAACAAATAATTTAAAATGAAACCATAATTAAAAGACTTGATAAAACGTTATATCTATCAATTCAATGCGCTCGCCAAAGCTATTTAATTTTTAGATAAGTTTTTACAAGGTTTTTTACTAAATCTTTAACTTACAAAAACTATTTTAAATTATTTGTTTAATTTTGTCAATACTTTTATATAAATAATTTGAATATTTTTTGTCAATCTCTGAGAAAGGTTGATAAATCAATGTTCTTAACATTTGAAAGAATCAAAGAACTTGCTAAAAAACGTGGTTTGTCTTTAAATCAAGTGGAAGAAAAACTCGGATATAGCAAAAATACATTATATTCTTTAAAACGGCAAAAGGTAAGTTCTGACCGTCTTCAAGAAATCGCAGATTATTTCGGAGTATCTACTGACTACTTACTAGGTAGGACAGATAACCCAGCTATTGCAGGAGAAAAAGCTCCAGAGCATGAAATAGAACTTGATGACTTGGACGGCCGCATCATGCTGTTTGATGGCAAGCCCTTGTCCGATGATGACAAGCGAGCTATTAAGGGCATTATAGAGGGTTTTATGAATAGCAAGAGGGATAAGTGATGACAAGACAACGAAAGCTAAATAATAGAGAACTTGTCACTCACTTGGTTTCGAAGGGTGTTACTTTCAAAACGGTATCACAAGGTCAAGCTATTACCTTCCTGGATAAGAATAATTATTACTATAAGCTCGCTTCTTTTAGAAAAAATTTCAAAAAGAAAGATGGGAAATATTTAGATCTAGATTTTGCCTATCTGAAAGACCTTGCTTCTCTTGATATGAAGATTAGAAACATCTTGCTAAATATGGCTGTCAATGTCGAACATTTCATAAAAGTAGAGCTGTCCCGTCAAATTAATAACAACCCTTCCGAAGATGGGTATAGTATTCTAGTTGATTTCAAGCGTTCGAAATACGGAAACTATTACGAAATCACCAAGAGGAAATTTAAACAGTCACGATACCAAAGTGCAATGTACGAAAAAAGGAAGCGCGACTATCCATACTGGGCTTTACTTGAACATATGGACTACGGTTGCCTTATCAAGTTCGTTACATTCTACTACGATAAATACAAGCCCAAGTCATTAAAAAAAGCCTATGAATTAGGAGATGGTGCCAGACATATACGAAACGCCTGCGCTCATAACAGCGTATTATTGATAAATGTATTCGAAAAAAATGGTAAGTTATCAAACGTAAACGCTACTGTTTCTACCTTTGCTAAACAAGCTGACGTCCTTAAATACAAAAATTATAAGAAAGTAAATGATTTGATTTCGCTTTTTGTACTTGCGAAAGCCTATTGCTCGCCTGCAGTATTAAGCTTTCAAAAACAATTCATCGAAGAATTTTTAAAACGATGCAAGCGGTACGAATCATCATACCTGCGCAACCCTGAATTGACAAAAATGATGGTAATCTTTCAGAAAATCGTTGACATCTTATAATTTTTTGTGTTAGAATGGTTATAGTGTAAGACTGATTAAGTTCAGCGCCCTATTCACAATGCGTGCATTGCGAAGGGAATCCATACCAAAAGGAAGTCGGCTAGTCACTAGTCGGCTTTTTCTTTATTTTAAAGTTAGGATTTTTGAGATTATGACAGAAAAAGAATTATCGCGCCAGTACCATGTACAGCTCAATTTTTTAGTCCGGATCAATGGGATGGTCTAGGTTTCTACGATTCAGAGACACAGACAATTTACTTGAATAGCGCCTTATCATCAGAGGAGCGTCACAAAGTGCTGCTACACGAGCTTGGTCATCTGGAACATATCAAGGCTGTTTATAACTATGCCTCTATACGTTGCGAGAATGAAGCTAACCGTTTCATGATCCGCCACCTGGTCCAGGAAGAACTGGCCCGCTATGATGATCCAGCAGCCTTTAATTGGGCGACTTTCGCTAATAAATATAATTTAAGAACCACTGCAGATGAAATCATGATACAAGATGAGTATTTGAAATTCGCTAGCGGTCTTTAAAATAAAAAAAACCCACATTCTCGGCCGGCAAGCTTGAATGTAGGGAAATCCTGTATAAGAAACAACCATTCAAAAGGTCGTTTTCTTGTACTCATTTTACCAAAAATGAGGAGAAAAAACAATGTGGATAGAGAAATTAGAAAACGGAAAATATAAATTTTTCGAAAGATACAAAGATCCATATACAGAGAAATGGCGCAGAGTCTCAGTGACACTAGATAGCGGCTCTAGTAGAGCCAAAAAAGAAGCTCAGAAGACTTTAGATGAAAAGATTGAGAATGTTCTCTAGAAGCTTACGACATCAGACAGGCTGTTTGCCGATGTCCTGGAAGAATGGTGGACATTTTACCAAAAGGAAGTCAGGCGGTCTAGCGTCCGTGCTCGTAAACCAGCATACAAAAGACTATCTAATAACTTTGCTGCCAATGTTCCGATCCGCAATATAGATGTCGCTTATATTAAGAGATATATTGCTAATTCTGACTACACAGCTTCTCAACTAAATCATATCAAAGTTGTCTTAAACGGAGTGTTTGATTATGCTCAAGAGCTAAGAATCATAACTGACAATCCTGCCAGGGCTACTACTCTTCCTAAATGTGTAATAACGCTGGAAAAGATGCAATCAGTCACCGAGAAATACCTGGAGCTAGAAGAACTAAATTTGCTCTTGAAAGAGCTATACAAAAGCACTAGGACATACAGAGCTGGGCTATTGGCTGAATTTATGTCTTTGAATGGCTACCGCATTGGTGAAGCTGTAGCTATCGAAAGACACAATTACCGCAAAGAAAGCAGAAAGCTGGATATACATGGCACATTAGATAGCATTGATAGAAACGCCAAGAAAGAACTAACGAAAACTATATCAAGCTACCGAACGACTAACTTGACTAACCGTGAAATCGAGATCATCGACGAGTTTATCAAACTAAATGAACTAATCACTAGTACGAACCCGGAACTCTCTGATACAGATTATATATTCCTCAACAACCATGGGAAGCCAATCCAAAGAAACGCTTTTAACATCACCCTGCAGAAAGCAAATCAGAGGTTGGATAAGCCGATTAATAAGCCCCTCAGCTCCCACATCTTTAGGCACACACTAATCAGCATGCTTGCTGAAAGAAATGTACCTATAAAAGCTATCATGGCAAGAGTCGGACATAAAGACTCTAATACTACCATACAAATCTATACACATGTAACAAAGAGCATGAAATCCAATATAGAGAATATTCTAGACACAATTGCCAATGACCGAAAATAGATTTTTGCCCCTTGCTTGCCCCTTATAACAAATAAAAACCTTGCTAACAACGCTAAAACGTTGATATAGCAAGGTTTTTTAATTCCTATTAACGTACTGTACGGATACGCATTGTGTTGGTACGAACTGCTTCACCAAGCGGCACACCAGCAACGATAACGATATCATCACCAGATTCAACCAAGCCTTGCTCAACCGCAATCTTTTCAGCGATGTCAAACATATCATCTGTGTTAGATGGAGTGTTTGTAGTCACTGGAATTACACCCCAGTTCAGCATAAGACCGCGTTGAGTCAATTCGTCAAAAGTGATAGCCAAGATATCAGCATTTGGACGGTATTTAGAAATCAAGCGAGCTGTGTGACCAGTCTTAGTAAGGGTAACTACCAACTTGATATCCATTGAGTTTGTAGCATCTTTAACTGCTGAAGCCATAACTTCAGTCTTAGAGTTACGCTCAAAGTTGTCAGTTGTCAAGCGACCATATTCGTTAAGAAGGGTTTGAGCATTCTTATCGATAGTCGCCATTGTTGTTACTGACTCAAGTGGGTATTTACCATTTGCAGACTCACCTGAAAGCATAGTTGCGTCAGTTCCGTCGATAACAGCGTTAAATACGTCTGATACTTCTGAACGAGTTGCACGTGGTTTTTCTGTCATGGTTTCAAGCATGTTAGTTGCTGTGATAACCACTTTACCAGCTGCATTTACCTTCGTGATGATCATTTTTTGGTAAACTGGAACCATTTCAAATGGTACTTCGATACCCATGTCACCACGGGCAATCATGATACCGTCAGCAGCTTCAATGATTTCGTCCAAGTTATCGATACCTTGTTGGTTTTCGATTTTCGCGAACAATTGAACGTGTCCATTACCAGTTTCTTCACAGATTGCACGAACTTCGTTGACGTCTTTTGCAGTACGTACAAATGAAATCGCGATGAAGTTGATTCCTTGCTCAAGACCGAAGCGGATATCGTCATTGTCACGCTCAGCAAGTGCTGGGAAAGGAATCTTAGTGTTAGGAATGTTCACACCTTTTTGCTTAGCAATGATGCCGTCATTTTCAACTTCTACTTCAAATTCACGAGTAGCATCGTCTTTAGCGATAACACGAAGACCAAGTTTACCATCATCAACCAATACTTGACGGCCAACTTCAACATCATCGTAGATGTCCAATCCACCAGCAACGTTCAAAGCAATTACTTCACGAGTAGATTTGATACCTTGCTTAGTAGCAACACGGATTTTTTCACCAGTCTTGTATGAATACTCTTTTGCATCGCCTTCAAACAATTCTGTACGAATTTCTGGTCCTTTTGTATCAAGAAGGAAACCAACTTTTTGGCCGGCAATTTCTTCTGCACGCTTAACAGTTGCCATGCGTTCTCCTTGCTCAGCATGGTCACCGTGTGAGAAGTTGAAACGGAATGTGTTTGCGCCAGCTTCAATCAGCTTAGCAATGTTTTGAGCTGATGCTTCAACATCCAGCTTTTCTCCCCAATATCCGTCATCACCGAATTTTTTACCACCGCGGATTTCTACCGCAGGACCTAATGTTGCAACGATTTTTACACGTTTATTCATGATTGTATGAAACTCCTTCTTCTATTTGGCCTCTTGGCCTGAATAACAAATAATAATTAAATATTGATGCTGCGGTTCAAATCAGCCAAGTCCAAATCAGCCTTGTGCGGATTGTTAACGACAATTTTGCCTTCAGCAGTCAAGCTAAAGAGTGCTCCTTCTTCAGCAGTTCCCAGAATTGGGCTTTCAACCATCTGCTCATTGCGGATTCCAACAGCAACTCCGCCGATTCCTTCTTTAAGCAGTTTAACAGCATGGGCTCCCATACGAGATGCAAGAACACGGTCACGCGCAGTCGGTGAGCCTCCACGCTGGATATGTCCGAGCTCTGTGACACGCAAATCGCTCATATCTCCAGCTTCTTTCAGCTTTTCAGCAAATTCATCCGCTGACATGACACCCTCAGCCAAGACGATGATGTTGTGCTTCTTACCCTTAGCATAGCCACTCTTAATGCTTTCAACAACTTCTTCGATCTTGAAACCTTCTTCAGGAACGATGATTTCGTCCGCACCAGATGCAATACCTGCCCAAAGAGCAATATCACCAGCATTTCGTCCCATTACTTCGATAACGAAAGTACGGCGGTGACTGGATGAGGTATCCCGAATCTTGTCAATCGCATCCATAGCTGTAGTAACAGCTGTATCAAAACCGATAGTGAAGTCTGTTCCAACGATATCATTGTCAATTGTTCCTGGAACACCAACAGCTGGGAAACCGTGCTCTGTCAAGCGCATCGCACCATGGTAAGATCCATCTCCACCGATAACAACGACACCTTCGATTCCATGTTTTTTAAGTTGCTCAATCCCTTTCAGCTGCCCTTCAACTTGGGCAAACTCAGGGTAACGAGCAGAGTGAAGGAAAGTTCCACCACGAGAAATAATGTCACCAACTGATGTTGCATCAAGTGGGTAAATCTCGCCAGCTACCATTCCAGCGTAACCATCATAAATACCGTAAACTTCCATTCCTTCGGAAATTGCTTTACGAACAACCGCACGGATGGCAGCATTCATACCAGGGGCATCACCACCACTAGTCAAAACAGCAATACGTTTCATTTCGCTTTTTGCTCCTTTTTCTTTTTAACATTCTTATAGATTATACCACAATCATCATGAAAATTCTCTTATTTTCCATATTTTTTAACGAAAAATCGTTTTCATAGTATAATTCTTCAATTCCTCTTGTAGCTGCTCCGATTTCTCCACTCGGAAATGAGGTGCAGATATGGTTCGCTTCTCATCTTCATAGCGCAGGACAACTGGAATATTGCCGGGGTATTTCTGCAAAATCTGAGATATTGCCCGATCATGCTCATGTCCAGCAAGTTTTATCCAGAACCGTTCTGTAGTGGCTTCTTCTATATCTGACAAGACCAACTGTAAACGTCCATCCCGTTCCTGCACCTTGCCGGTCAAGTAGTAACCCCCCTTTTCCTTAATACGCTCGGCCAACTGACGATAGGTATCAGGAAAAAGGGTGACATCCAGTTTTTTCTTCGTATCTGAAACCTGCAAGAAGGCCATATTCTCGCCCTTTTTGGTCCGGATAGTCTTGATAGTCTGAACTTCAGCCAGAATCCTAGCTCGGCTATTTTCTGTCAGCTCACTAATCCAGCTAAAGGGCTGATCCGCTTCTTTGGCCAATTTAACCAAGGGGTGATCGCTAAGCCCCACACCGATAATGCTCTGTTCCAGCACAAACTTTTCAGCATCGCTAAAATCCTGAGCCTCTGTCCAAGAATAAGTCGTATCCGCAAAGAGGCTGCCCAGCTCATCCGCAAATACAAATAGATTAGGCAGATTGACTAGAATTTTTTGCCGATTTTTCTCAAAACTGTCAAAGAGCCCCAGCTGGATCAGAGGAGTCAGCAGTGGAATCTTATGGTAATTCTGAGGCAGGCGCAGAATAAAGTCTTCTACTCCAGTAAAGGCAGCATTTTGACGCTCTTCGATAATCCAGTAAGCCAAATCCTTAGGCAAGCCTTTGATATTTTTCAGACCCAAAAAAATCTTTTTATCCTGAAACTTATCATGGTAGGGAATATTATTGATGCTGAGGGGTGCTGTTTCAAAGTCAAAACTCAGGGCATCGGTGATATAGTCACTGCTAGAATAATTAAGCATGACATCAAAGAAAACATCTGGATAGTGAGCCTTGAAGAAAGCCAACTGAAAGGCCAGAGCTGAGTAGGCATAGGCGTGGCTGCGGTTAAAGCCATAACCAGCAAACTTCTCCATAATAGCAAAGACTTCCTTGGCTTTGGATTCCGAATGCCCTAGCTTGAGAGCACCTGCAACAAAGTCCTCCTGCATGCGATGCATTTCAGCAGCATTTTTCTTACCCATTGCTCTTCGTAAAATATCGGCTTTCCCCAGACTAAAGCCACCAAAGCGCTGGGCTACCTGCATAACCTGCTCTTGGTAGAGCATGATACCATAAGTCGGAGCTAGAATATCAGCCAAACTTTCATCAATCAACTCCACCTGCTCCAGTCCATGCTTTCTTTTGACAAAATTGTCGATATAATCACTGGCTCCAGGACGGTTGAGAGAGGTTGTGGCCACTACTTCCTCAAAGCAAACTGGCTGAACTCGCTTAAGCAGGCTGATTGCACCCGGCTGCTCAAACTGGAAAATGCCCTTGGTCTGGCCAGCCGCAAAGAGTTTCAGAGTTTCTGCATCCTCCAAGTCAATGTCTGCAATTTCAATATCTACCTCATATTTTTTCAGGGTTGCTTCTTTCATCCGCTGAACAAAGGTCAGATTGCGCAAGCCCAGAAAGTCCATCTTGAGCAGACCGTTGCTCTCCACACCGTGGGCATCATATTGAGTGATATACATGTCCTCACCGTATTTGAGCGGTATCTGGTCTGTCAGGTCATTGTCACTCATCACAACGCCGGCTGCATGGATAGAAGTCTGACGGGGATGACCTTCAATTTTTTTAGCAATATCAAAGGCCTTTTGATATTCTAGCTTACTGTTGATAATCTGACGAAAGCCCATATTTTTCTCATAAGCAGAGGTCAGACTATCCCCGAAGCGGATTTTCTTGGTGATATTGGTTAGCTCATACTCTGGCAGACCGAAGCGCTTGAAAACATCGCGAATGGCCTGCTTGGCTCCAAAGGTCGAGTAGGTCACAATCTGAGCCGCATGCATGCTGCCATAGCGGTCCCGAACATAGCGGATAAACTCCGGCCGGTAAACATCAGGAATATCGATATCAATATCGGGCATGGTATAGCGCTCTAGATTTAGAAAGCGCTCAAAAAGCAGGTTATTCTTGACTGGATCGATCCCAGTAATCTCCAAAGCATAGGCCACCAGACTGCCAACAGCAGATCCTCGACCCATGCCCATATAGTAGCCCTGACTGCGACCAAAGCGCAGCAAATCCCAGACAATGAGAAAATAATCATCAAAGCCCATCTGATGAATGACAGCCAGCTCCTGGTTCAGCCGTTCCTGATAAAGTTTACCTGTTAAACCGCGTTTTTTTAAGCCAGCTTCTGATCGCTCCCGCAGCTCTTCCACGGCAGGACGTTCCCGATTAAAGCGGGGCAGTTTCAACTCCCTATTGATATCATAGTGAACATAACGGACTAGCTTCTCAAGATTAGCCAAACTCTCTGGGAAAGTTTCCTTAAAAGCTCCTGCCAGAGCATCTGGTGTCAGCAAAAACTCATGATTGGGAAGGCTGCCAATCTCCCGCAGGCTGGCATTTTCTCGAATAGCCCGGAGCATCTGCAAGGTTTCCAAATCCCCCGTGTCAAAATATCGGACAGTATGCAGGGGCAGGGTTGGCCGACCGAACTCCTGCTTAGGTGTTGCTGGAAAAACTCCAATGTAAAAATCCATCCCCAAATCTAAATCTGCTACTCCGTCAAAAGCAGGAACAATCAAAGCTAATCCCTTAAATAGATGCTGAAAATCCTCCCAATTTTTTTGTCCCATCATCTTGAGAGTCGAGACTTTCATCAGATTGCGATAGCCCTGACTGTCCAAGGCCAGCAGACGGAGATGAAGCTCCTGATCTGCCTTAATCAGACTCAGATCCAAGCCTAAAAGCGGCTGCAGTCCCGCAGATTCAGCTTCCTCTAAAAAATGATAGGCACCATAGAGATTGTCCACATCCATCATGCCTAGATGACTGTATCCTAAGTCCTTGGCTTTTTGCACATATTTCTTTATCGGGACCAAGCTATCCATAAAACTGTAAACAGTCTTGGTATCAAGTTGTATTAGCACATTATTCTCCTTGAACACGCTTTGCTTCTTCTTACAACTATTATACCGCAATTCACTGAATGAGGGAAATAGGAGTTTGACTGAACAGAAAGATTCCATTCCCTCTTTCCGGCTTTCTTTGCCATTTTCCTAAGGAAAAGGTATAATAATTGTAAATTGAAGAAAACAAAGGAGACATGTATGAATCAGTATCCTCTGGTCTATCTTGACCATGTCCATAAAAATTATGGCGACGCACCCGCCCTGTATGATGTGAGTTTAAACATCCAACCTGGCAGAATCATCGGACTTCTAGGTCCTAATGGCAGCGGCAAGACAACTATTATCAAGCTTATCAATGGTCTCTTGCAGCCTACCTCTGGCCATATTTATCTCAAAGGCGTCAAACCTTCTCCTGATACCAAAAGAATCGTTTCCTATCTACCAGATACGACTTATCTAAGCGACAGCTCCAAAGTAATCGAAGCTGTAAAATATTTTCAAGATTTTTATGATAATTTTGACAGCGCGAAAGCCATGCAGCTTCTAAAGGATCTTCATATCGATCCTCAAGCGCGCATCGGAAGCCTTTCAAAAGGAAATAAAGAAAAAATGCAGCTCATTCTGGTCATGAGCCGCCATGCAGAACTGTATATCCTAGACGAGCCTATCGGCGGTGTTGATCCGGCTGCTCGCGACTATATCCTGCAGACCATCATTCAAAACCGCACACCTCAGTCATCTGTCATCATTTCCACCCACTTGATCGCAGATATCGAGCCAATCTTGGATGAAGTAATCCTGATTAACCAAGGTCAGATCTTTTTGCATGAAAATGCTAATCAGCTGCGTCAACAGTACAATCAATCCATTGATAATCTCTTCCGCATCCAGTTTCGCTTTTATTAGGAGGTCTTCATTATATGTTTGGAAAACTGTTTAAATACGACTTTAAGTCTAATTACAAATGGTATTGTATCACCTTTGCCATTCTTCTCACTCTATCAGTCTTTATGGGAATCATAGCTGGCAGCATCCTAAGACCTGAGGCGATGAATCGCTATAGTGAACATCCATTGTCTATTAGTGGTGTTATTATCACTTTCTATCTACTATTTCTCTTGCTGTTTTCTGCATCTTGCGCTGTCTTTCTGTCCAATACCATCATTATTATCCGTCGATTTTATAAAAATGTCTTTGGGAGAGAAGGCTACCTGACTTGGACCTTGCCGGTCACCCCGCATCAGATTCTTCTGTCCAAGCTTCTTTCCGCATTTGTTTGGACCCTCTTGTGTATGCTGACCATGTTTATTAGTGGTTTAGTCATCTTTGGCATTGCGCTTCCCCTTGTAGGCTATTCATTCGATGAGATTTTTAAATATATTGGCGAAATCCCAGATTTATGGCTTTGGATTGTCAAATACGGCTTCCTTAATCTCCTCCAAATCCTTTCTGGTATCCTCTTCTTTTATCTAGCAATCTCAGTCGGACAGCTATTTAAGAAGAATCGGATTATGATGGCTGTGCTTTTCGGATTTTTGATTTGGACTGTTCTGGCAGTCTTGTCACTCCTCTTGCCAAGTTCTTTTGATTCATATGGACTACTTAGTTTATATGATTATAGTTACTCCTCTTCGGACTTTGAACAGATGCTAGATGGTTTCATTATTATCCGAATCGTCTTTGAACTCGTCAAAATTTTCGGTTTCTATTTTACAATCTATGCCATCGTAAAAAACAAACTAAATCTGCAATAAGCAAAACAAGGTTGAAACAAAATGTTTCAACCTCGTTTATTTTTACTTCAGAATAATGGCTGCCACGATGGGGCTGACCAGAACGTACATGAGCCCAGTCACGCCAATCGCCAGTCCTGCCATAGCTCCTGCGACCTGACCGTATTTAAAGGCGGTTCCCGTTCCTACCGCATGGCCGGTTCCCCCTAGAGCTAGACCGATAGCTACTGGGTCTGTGATTTTTAAGAGCTTAAGAAGCGTTGGCCCTAAAACACTGGTCAGAATGCCCGTCGCAACCACCACAACTAATGTCACAGTAGCAAGCCCTTGCAGCTTGTCTGTGATACCGACAGCCATGGCCGTTGTGACAGATTTCGGAAAAAGAGAAACAGCCAGAAAGAAATTCATGCCGAAAAACTTAGCCAACAGAGCAGTAAAGCTGGTATTGACTACAACCGCCGCAAAGGTCCCAATCAAAATACTGCGCGCATGGTGCTTCATCAAATGAAAAGTCTTGTAAAGCGGAATCCCCAAAGCAACCGTAGATGGCACAATTAGATTGTTTAAATAGGAGCCGCCGACATAGTAATCCTTGTAGGAAATACCAGATAGTTTCAAAAAAGCAATGACCAAAACTGCTGCAATCAGCAAAGGAGTTGTCAAGGGATGAGGAAATCTACGAAAAATCAATAGGCCGAACAGATAGGCCAAGATAGACAAGGCAAGGCCAAAGAGAGGGTTGCTCCATAAATCAGACATTGCTGGCGTCTCCTTCCTCATAATCTCCTTCAAAACGAGTCTTAATCAGCTGCACCACAACTGCAATCACGCAGACATTAAGCACAATTGCTCCTAAAACAATCAAAATAATCGGCAGCAGATAAGGTGCAATGACCTGAAATTTATCCATGATACCAACTGCAGGAGGCAGAAAAAGGATGGTCATATTTGCCAAGAGAAAATTGCCAACCATACTGATATGACGTAGGCGCAGGAGCTTGAACTGCAGAGCCAAAAACAGCAAGACTAAACCAATGATACTGCCTGGAACAGACAGGTGGAAAACACTTGAAATTCCTTCTCCAACGAGGGAAATCATAAAAATAATCATCAACTGAACGTATAATTTCATACCAAACCTCCATCACTTGTATATCCAGTTTACTCCTTTTCAAAAAAATATCAAGGTGCTTTCAGAAATTAAAACCTTTACATCCAAAATTTGCTTATAAAATTCCCTCCATTGTCTGCAATAGAGGGTCTTTCTTATTTAGCAGTCGTCTGAGTAACTTCCTAAACAGATGCTAGAAGGATTGAATCATAAAGAAAATCATGAGCACAATCAGGGCAAGGCTTGCCAAAAGAACTAGGATTTTCTTTGCAAAGTGAGTTTCCCAGTAGCCTGACTTGCCGATTGATGTATTGGTGTCTCTGTAAAATTGCTGGCTCTCTCTGGGAAGAAGACTAACCAGCAAAATCAAGACAAGGGCTGCTACAATGGTAAGTGTAATCAATATTGTTTGCATTTTATTTCCTCAAGACTCCAATCAATGTAAAAATCAAGCCAATCAAGATCATCAAGCCCAAGGCGATGACAAAGGCCTTGTTGAGATTTTCACCCAAGCTGGCCTTTTCTTTCTTGGGCTTGCCATGCTTGAGCTCATCTAACCGCCCCTCAATATCCTTATGAAATAAATCTTTTTTAGCCATGCTGACCTCCTAACAAGCTTTGGAGAGTCTCCTGATAAAGACTAACTGGTACATCGTTGGCATGCCGACCTTGAGCTTGCAAGGCTGACCGCATCTGCTCGACACCAGATAAGGCTTCTTCCAAAGTTGATGCCAATTGAGCTGGCTGGCTGCTGTCGAAAATATGCTGCTGGGCAATGTAGTGTCTGTCATGCAGGGTCTGCTTAAAGCCTAGGATCAAGAGATTGTTCTCAAAAGCCTTGCGCACTGCCTGCAGGACCTGGCCGCCGTGATTGATATCCAGATAGATGTCTGATTCCAAGTAGAGCTGCTCAATTTGCTTGAGACTGGCATTTTGATAAAGGACGACATTCTTATAGGACAGCATAGATAAGAGTTTAGGCGACATTTCCGTAAGTGCTGCAATGCGAAAGACCACCTGTGGCAAGGCCTGAACCAAGGTCTCTAAGCCTTCAATCTGATCTGAGTGGGTCAGGATTAAAGCATCTTTTCGTAGGAAGTTATCCCGCTTGAAGTCATAATGATAGCCCAGATGCAGGAACTTCTGCTGCTGGTCAGCTGCAGCCAGACTCATGGCCTTTTCATAGGTCGCTAAATCTGGAATGACAATGGTCTGCGTCCGCAGCTGACTATTTTCCAGAATCAGCTGCATATTGCCCGGAAGCTCATCATACAGAGGTTCCTGCCAAAAGAGAATATCCTGGCCAGCACGCCCTGTCAAGCTGTGGGAAACTAGGAAAGAATAAGCCAGCGAATTAAAGAGAATGTGATCCAAGTCAAATTCTAGCCGCTCTAAAAAGAAACGGATAAAATCCACTCGGCTTTTAAAAATCCGCAAGGGCTCTTGGTCCAGTGTCAGGATGATGTCACCAGTGGCATGATTTTCCACGATACGTTCCTGACCATCAGTGCTGTAATAGGTTGTGTTGAAAGCCTCCTGGCCTGATTTATAAGCTGTTTTTGCAAAGCAGCGGCTTTGCTTATTATAGCGCTCACTCAGTCGGAGCTGGCCTTTTTTATCTAGCCAGTCCACCTGCTTGACCAGCCGGCCCTTGGCCTGACTGGCATAGTGAATCCGTGCTCTTTCTTCCCCCATGTCACTGACACGCGCCGCCTGATGGTCGCCTGTGATTTCCCAGAAAGGTGGCACTGGCACTTGATTGAAAAAGAGCGGGTGGTCTACTCCCTCTTCATCCCCTAAAAAATAAGTATAGGGGGAAATCATATCGTCCGGGAGAAAGCCATTGGCCTCAATGACAATGGTCGGACAGTCATAGCCAGCTGCAAGGAGGGAATCATGCAGATCCTGAGTTTCCTGATTGTAATAATCAAAGAGCTGAATCATCTCTGACCTCCTTTAAAAGCTGGGACCAAGCCGCTTCAACCCGGCTGGTCAAATAATTCTCGGCCACTTGATAAGAGTGTTGGCTCATCTCCTGCTGGCGTCCTTGACTAAAGAGAGCAACTATTTTCTCCACAAAAGCAGCAATAATCTGGTCCTCGACCTGATTGGAACTGACCGGCAGCAGATAGCCATTTTTACCATCATCGATAAAAGTCTGATTGCCATAGCGGACATCAAAGCCAATAAGGGGCAGACCTGATCCAACCGCTTCCATGAGCGTTAGACCAAAGCCTTCACTGGTTGAAGCCGTCAGATAAAGCTCATAGCCTGCATAAATCTGGCTCAAATCTGCATGCCCTTTAAGCCGAATGTAGTCCTGAGCTCCTGCTTCCTCAATCCTGCGGCGCAGCTTGTCCTCTTCGCCCCCCTTACCGTAAATATCCAGAGTCAGCTCAGGTAGCTGGGCATGGGCTTGGACAGTCGCTGCCACTAGCCAATCGATATGCTTTTCCGTAGCGAGACGCGAAGCCGTGATCATGGAGTAAGGCTTGCGAGGCTCTTTGGGATAAGTCAGCTGGTCCAGACTCCCTACCGGTATGGTGACAATCTTGGGCTGCTTGTCCGAGTAATGCTGAAACTGCTGCTCTAGAATCGTTTTCTGAGCCTCTGTTGCAACGATGAAAAAGTCCACCTTATCAGCATTGGTAAACTGGTAGTCATAGAAATTATTCCAGAGAATGTAGTCGTCACTGCTGGCATTTTCACTAAAATGCTCTGCATGGACCACCACTCCCAGCTTAGCCTTCTGACTCTCCTCAAAGACAACCTGACCAATCCCTGTCTCTCTATCTAAGATGACCACATCATCAGATTTCAACTCCAAGCTCTGAAGAAAATAACGAACTAGCTCAGCCTTGGAATAGAAAATCCGGTCTGGAAAGCGATAGAGCTCTTCCTGACCATCCTCTATCAGCATGTCATAGGCCACACTGCCGTCTTCGTGGTAAAAACGGCGCTGGTATAGGGTTGCAGCATCATTGTGAGGTGCGAAGTACTCGCTGGCATAGCGGACATAGGAGAAATAATCCTTGCGAATCAATCTCCCCCTCGAGACATATTCCACATGCTCCACAAAGTCTTGGTCTTCCTGCCGCAGATAGCAAGTGATAAACTGATCATCCTGCGGATAGAAATAGCGGACAATCTTGCCCTCTCTCTCCGAGCGCTCCGGCTGACCAGCTACTTGAGCCAGCACCTGATCCAGCGTCACCGTCGTCGGTGCAATCTTGATATCAGTAAAATAGTTATAAAGCCAGATAACTTCCTCATCCAGAAAACCAATATTTTCCGTCAGATGCTGAATATTATCCGCTAAAATCATATCCATAAAGATAAACTTAGCCGGCTGCTGGATCCTGCGCAGAAGCTGGGCCCGATAAGCTTGGGCGTATTCTACACCGCTGCTGGCCCAGCCAATGCCTAAGTTGATGTTATATACTGTCATATTCTCCTCGTCTTACGGGAAGTACATGATGACTTCTCCTTTAGGGTTGAGTGCCAATTCACTCATCAAAAGATTCTTGACAATCTGCTGTTTCATGCGCTCCTTCATATATTCAAAGCCATCGTAAGCCTCTTGGTAGTATTCTACCAGAGGATTTTTCATAGAGAAATGCTGACCGCTCAAGGCTGTCTTGAGCTGCTGCAGATAGTCCACCTGCTCGACCCAGTTCTCATCAATAGCCTTGAGAACGGACACCCGCTGAAAATGGGTGAATAGCTTGTCAGACTTGAGATAGGCTTTCTTTGCCTGCAATTCCTGCTCGGCAATATCCTGCAAGAACTCTGCAATTTTCTCTGGCGAATAAATATCGAAATCATAAGGAATACGCTCAGCATGATAGCTGAAATGGTCTAAAATAAAGCGATAGAGGTCAGCTCGCGTCTCATAGGACTGCTCATAGGCCGCCTGATGAATGACCTGACTGAGGACACGGCTGATTTCTTCATCAATCCGCTCTTCAGCTTGAATCAAGCGATTGCGCTCAGCATAGGTAATCTCCCGCTGAATCTTCATACACTGGGCATATTCCAGCGTCATCCGACGGGACATCTTGGCACTGCTTTCGCTGGCTCTCTGGGCCTTAGCTACTAAGCGTCTAAAGCGGCGCTGTCCCAGCTGGACTGGATGCTGCTGAACTTCTTCAGTTGAGTAGTCCTTGTAGAACTTCTTGAGCCAATCTGGCCCCCACTTCCTGAGCAGATCATCCTCTAGCGAGATGAAAAACTTACTAATCCCCGGATTACCTTGGCGGCCTGAACGGCCACGAATCTGTAGGTCAATCCGTTGGTTCTCCATCCGCTCAGTACCAATCACCACGAGACCACCCAAATCTGCGACACCTGGTCCTAGCTTTATATCCGTACCGCGACCGGCCATGGATGTAGCCACCGTCACAGCACCTTTCTGTCCAGACTCAGCGATGATTTGTGCCTCACGCGCCGCATTGTTGGCATTGAGCAGATTGTGGGCGATTCCTTCTCTCAGCAGTAGGGATGAGTAAATCTCTGACATCTCCACTGAGCCGGTGAAAATCAAGAGCGGATTGCCTTGGGCATGGTAGTGCTTGACCTCGTCTAGTGAAGCAAAGACTTTTTCTGGCAGGGTCTGGTAAAGCTGGTCTGGTAAATCCTGCCGAATAACTGGCTGGTTGGTCGGGATCTTGATGACAGACATGGAGTAAGTTTCCATAAACTCGCTCTCCACCACCTTGCCGGTCCCAGTCATACCAGAGATTTTCTGGAAGAGCCGGAAGAGGTTCTGATAGGTGATGGAAGCCATGGCCCGCGTTTCCTCCGTCAGCTTGACATGCTCCTTGGCCTCAATGGCCTGGTGTTGACCTCCCTGAAGTCGGGTCATTTCCAGCAAACGGCCGGTTGAGCGATCCAGAAGCACAACTTCTGCCTCTTTGTCACCCTGACGAACAACATAGTCCTTGTCCTTCTTGTAGAGATTGTGGGCTCGCAAGGCTAGATTGAGGTGGCGGACCAACTCTTGATTTTCCTTGGAGAAAAGATGCTCCAAGTCAAGGAAAGACTCCGCCGCCAGAATACCTTTGGATGTCAGCCAGACTTCATTTTTCTCGTCATCGTAGTGATAATCCTCTTCTTCTTTCAAAGTCGTAATGAAGGTATCCATGATACCATAGAAGTTTGACTGGACTCGAGGCGCACCAGAGATAACCAAAGGCACCTGAGCGCTGTCCAAGAGGATAGAGTCAATCTCGTCTATGATGACATAGTTGAAAGGACTAAGATATTGGCTATCCTTGTTCTCAGCTAGATTTTCAATCAGATAGTCAAAGCCCAAGGCACTATTGGTCGTATAGACAATATCCGCCTGGTAAATCAGCCGCTTCTGCTTTGGAGTCAAATTTTCAGTCTCATCAGCTACCACCGCTGCCTCAATAGTCAACCCAAGAAAACGATAGACCTGCCCCATTTCCTGAGCATCCCGCAGAGCCAGATAGGTATTGGTGGTCACCAGCATAGCTCCTTGTCCAGACAGGGCATTGAGATAGAGCGGCATGGTAGCCGTCAGAGTCTTGCCCTCTCCCGTAGCCATCTCAGCGACATTGCCTTCATGGAGAACAATCGCCCCCATGACCTGCACATCGTAGGGGAACATGCCCAGCACGCGCTTGTCCGCTTCCCGCACCACAGCATAAGCCTCCGGCAGTAAGTCGTCTAAGGTCTCACCTGCGGTCAGTCTTTCCTTAAATTCCTGTGTTTTCTTTCGCAGTTCAGCGTCTGACAAGCCTGCCATTTCTGACTCAAAGCTTTTGACTTTGGCTAAGATTTTCTTTAAGCGCTGAATTTGAAAATGATTTTTAATCATCAGACTCCTCTATGATTTGGTCAATGTTTAGGCAATGAAACTCTAAGGACTCAACTCCTGCACTCAGCAGCTGAACCTTATAGCTATAGGCTTCGTTTGGGTAGGTAAAGATCATACTCTCCGAGCGCTCCACTTGATTGCTGATTTCTTTCTCATAGCGGTCAAAGAAGATGATTTTCAGAAAGACGCTGGATTCAGGATAGGTGGTCATATCTCTAGACAGGCAATAGCGAGCTCCCTTTTTGAGCAAGGGGAGAGCAGGCACCTGCCGGTCTCGCTGATAGTTCCATTTGGAAGACCATTCATGGATGGTCTGGCCAGATGCCATCAGTTTATTTTCAAAAAATATATGTGAAGGGGAATGAATGATAAGGGTAGTGCCGTAGAGATAGGTAAAATCAATCATAGTACTAGCCGCTGAAACCCCTCTCAGCTCTCCCCAGTAAATGCCCTTTCTTTTTTGAATGTTCATTTCTTTCTCCCAAATTCCTTTTCCAATATCATTCGATAATAATTCATAAACCAAGATATAGCTATAGTAGAGTCATCATTATGCCGACCAGGGACACCTCTGCTAATCAGCTTGGCCTCAGTCAGATGAAGAGCCGCAACCAGGTCCTCATAGGCCGTCGGATCATAGTCCTCTTCTCTCATATAGGCGATACCAAAGGTCGTCCGGCTGAAATCAGCCTTCTCAAACTTACGCCAGTAGCGGCGATTCAGCTCCTCTACATGCTCCTTATCTTTGCCACCCGTGTGACGGTGAAGGACATCTAACGCCGTCGGAAAAACCTTGGGCAGACGTAAACGACCACGTTGGGCAATAGTGCCTAGATTTCCCAAAGGCTTGGACAAAACGATAGCCCGCGGACGAAACTCTGAACCGTAATAAACCGCACCGTAGGTCCCCATAGACATACCTGACAGGATTAGATCCCGCTCGGTAAAGCCCAGAAAGTCCAAATGTTCTTGGATAATCTTATGAATACTGCTCTCCAGCTCATGGCTGCCCAGATAAAACATACCACCATCCACGCGCGGATCTGAAAACAAGAGAAAAGGGCAGCCCAGACTCCGCATCATTCCGAAGCCCTCGAAGCCTTCCGCCCGACGGTAACCAGAAAAATAAACAGCCAAAGGCGGCTTCAAATCACCCGGATAAAAGAAATAATTAATCTCCTGACGGTGGCTATCGCGAAAAATCTTTCCACCCAGAACATACTTACCAAACTCAAAGCGGGTCAGACGCTGATGCAGAGCGCCGACCTGAATCCGTCCCTCGCCTCTAGCCTCCAGACTGACGCCCAGATAGGAAGTAAAGTCATTGTCCAGAACCATGGATTCTCGCATATCCTCTTCTGCGAAAACAGTCTCTCGAGCAATGTCCGCAGTCGATCCTTCCTGGATGTTATAGAGGCGCAGCCGCAGCTCACAGCTGCCTGACTTTTCATATTCAAGCCAGAGTTCAACTGGATTAAACTTGTTGGCTATAATATTGTATTTCCATGACACGATTGGCTGAAAGTCCTGACCAAAGTCACCTTCCAGATCTAGATTTTCATAGCCATTGTAGCAAATCTTGCCCCGAAATCCGGGGCTAACCACCATATCAAGCGGAGTCATCTTGTCCCCATACTGGCCGGAAAAGAGAGCCTTGGACAGCTTGCGGATCAGGTCAGCTCGATCGCTCATATCCGTTGGCTGAGCGCAGTGACGCTTGAGAAAGTACTCAATATCCGCTTCCTGGGTTTCATGTTCCTGATCATAGAAGACCGTATAAGGGATAATCTTGGGCTCAATCATAAACAAATCTGGGATCCGACGCAAATCGTCCACCAGAATCGCATCAAACTTGACAATCTTATCCATTTCCATGACCTTTTTGATAGCTAGATTGGAGTTAGGAAAGAAATAATACCAGGCCATATTGTCTGGAATGGCAAGCTCTTTGCTCCAGTCGCTTGAGCCAATCTGTAAGATTTTCAGCTTATTTTGCATTCTCAGCCTCCTTGAGCCACTGCTCCCACCGGCCAATCAGCTCCAGACCAGTATTATGATGGATTTTTTCAATGGAATAAATCAGGGCCTGATTCCAATTTTTCAAACCTTCCAAGTAATAGTCTGCAGCAGTCGGTAGTTCAGAGATAGAGTTTAAGATATAGCCATTTTGCAGATGGGTCACATAGTCCGAGCCCACCAGATTAATCTGCGGAATCCCGGCAGAAATCCCAGCAATCTGTGTATAGAGATTGGGCTGCTCACTCAGGTCAATGATTAACCGCGTATCATCCAGCTCCTGAATCAAGCTAAGCTCGTCCGTGATATTTTTAATGGTGAAACGAAGGTCCTGCTCCTGATTTTCCAGCAGGGCATTCTCAGCCTGCTCACTGCGCCGGTAGTTCTTGACAAATTCATATTGATTCAGATACTCATCAATAACCTCCCGCACCTTGGTCTCCACCTTTTGGATTCCTTCCTGCCAAGCATTGTAAACACCGATAGTCAGCTCCGTATCCGGATGCTTGGCCACATAGTGGAGAACCTTGAAGATAGCATAGTCATTAAGCCCTTCTTCCAGATTAATCTGATAAAAAATCTTGGATTCGCGGCGGCGTTGGCTCTTGCCCAGTTGCAGACGAGTATCAAAAGGCGACAGGTAATGCACCTTCTGAGCCTGCCCAGGCAGGTAACGCTGAATAGCCTTCTTAAAGTCCATACGATCAGTCAAGACTAAATCTGCCTGCTTCAAATCTGCTTCTAGAGCTGACCAATCCACTGTATGATTGCGCTCGTGGAAAAAGCTGAGAATGACTTGAACCTGCTGGGGCAATAAGCGCAAAATGGCTTGAGTGTATAAGGGATGCGTTGCTAGGACAAACCGGCTGTCCGCTCTTGCATTACGCTCGATATAGTGGCCCAATTTCTCCAAGATCAAGTCCGGCATCCGCTCATACTCCAGCTTATCAAAGTCCAGTAAGTAAGCAGGGTTGACCTCTACCCGACTGTCGTTAGGCTTGAGATGCTCACGAATCCGCCAATCACCATCCGGCTGCAGGTAGTCCTGATAAAGGGGCTGACCTGCTTCATAATAGGTGATACTGGAGACAAAGCCCCGATCATCAAAGATATAAAACTTCTCCAGCTGGTCATCCTTGAAAAACTTGATGAAGCTGATAAAGCCTTCTACTCCAAACTCGACATGGGCATAGAGCT
This sequence comes from Streptococcus sp. 27098_8_134, assembly GCF_041431675.1. Lineage (NCBI taxonomy): Bacteria > Bacillati > Bacillota > Bacilli > Lactobacillales > Streptococcaceae > Streptococcus > Streptococcus sp. 27098_8_134. The sequence continues at coordinate 211,543 of NZ_JAPVYD010000001.1, forward strand.
GTCCCTGCCTGCGGACCATGATTAGAAAGGGCGTATAGACAAACTCGCAGTCTGGCTCCCAGTCCAGATCCTTGATTTGCAGAACCTGCATTTCTTTAGACTGGATTCCCTGAATCTCATCAAAGACCGAGTAATAGTCCGTCTCAAAAATATCCTGCCGATGCAAAAGGTAGCGGGCATGCGGCATATAGGCTGGCAAAAGCAGCTGGACTGGCAGATTTTCACTTTGAAAAATCCGAATCTGATGAATCGAGTCATCAAACTCCAGTCGTTGCATGGAGCGATACCAAGGGACAATATCCCGGTGCCAAACCCGATCCCCACTGCCACTCCATGAAGGAATAAAGTAATACATAGTTTCTCCTACAACAATGAACGATAACGGTCATTAAGCGTCAAGGCATCCACCTCGTCCTTAATAGAAAAGACCATCCCGATAAAAATCATAAAAATCCCCGGAATCATACTGAGCCGCAGATAGCGAATGTCCAGAAGCACCACCAACATAGGCAGGCCAGAAATCAGGATAAGATAGAAAGCCCCCACTAGTGCAAAATAGGTCACTAAACCATTGATATAGCGGCGGGTTGCTCCTCCCGGATAAACATTTTCAATATACTCTCCACTCTTTTGCATCCGCTCAGCAATCTGGTCACCACTGATATTGATAAAGGCGAAGGCCAGTGCCAGGATGAAAATGGTCAGCAGATAGAGGATAAACCAAGCTGGACTTCCCATAGACAGCGCTTCTATCCACTGCTCAATCAACTGGTTTTCCGGCTGGAGAAAGTGGATAATCAAAAGGAAATACTGGGGAATGCTGACCAAGGTCATAGCGTACATAATCGGCATCCCACCAGCAGGATTCAGACGAATATCCAGATAAGAGTATTTCTTGAAACGGTTATGGATATTGATCTTATTGACTGGAATTCGGTACTTGGACCGCTCCACTGTAACAGCCAGATAGAGAAAGACCAGGCTGAAAACCAGCATCAAGGCCAGCCAAAGTGAAGAAATCTTCAGTTCCTGAATAGAGTTCCAAATATCCTGCGGAATGTAGGCAATCATGCTGGCCATGACAATCATGATGGAGCCGCCCAATCCCATGGCAGCATTCAAATCCGTCAGCCAAATGAGAAAGTAGGTCCCAGCCATCAAGACCAAGGTATCTAAGACCATAATCGTAGTCATATCCACCCCACCTGCTTCTTGCAGTGGCAGGTTTAGGACCAGTGCCACAGACTGTATCAAGGCAATGACCAAAGTCAGCAGCATCCGCCGCCTTTCCTGCACTTCCAGAGGGAGCTTACTCAAGCCTAGACGCTTGGATACAGCAAACATCTGCCAGATCAGCATAGAGGACATCCAAGGAGACAGGCCGACAGAAAAGAGAGACATACTGCGCAGATTTCCACCCATCAGGGCTGTCGCATAGTTCAAGGTCGTAGAGGTTCCGTCCATGGCAGCTGCCTTACTCATATCGATGAAGGGCAGGGTCAGCTTGGTTCCCAAGACATAGATAAATAAGAAAAATAAGGTCCACAGAAACTTCTTGATAATGACCGGTTTTAAAAATGACTTCACACTGACTCCTCATGACGATGGCTGGAAAGGCTCTAAGATAAGACTTCCATCACCGCATCTACTAAGACTTTCTTGCTAAAATAACCTTCCTTGAGCAGGAAAGAGAATTTTCTAACCCGCTCGACCATAGCCTGATATTCCTCTGCAGTCAAATTTTCAACGATCCGACTGGCCTCTTCCAGACTGTCTACTACAAAACCCAGACCGCGCTCGCGAATCAGCTCTGCATTGGACAGGTAAGAAGGGACGATGACCGGAATCCCAGCTGCCAGATAGGTGGCAGACTTATGAGAGATATTGAGACCGTAGTATTCCGGCTCGTCTGCTGGATTTTCCTCAACACCCCAGACCAGCCCCAGACCGCCCTTGGACAGCTCCAAGAGCAACTCTGGCCGGCTGACCCAGCCGCGATAGCTGACATTGGCCTCTGGATTTGACTCCTCCTCAGGCGAAAAAATCTCCAGCGGCGTAGCATAAGACCAGTTACTCAGATGTGGAAAACGCTCCACACTTCCGGCAAAATAGAGCTTGCGGGCAAACTGAGGCTGGTGCAGGGGCAAATCATAGGGATGATCCCACATGCGTTGGACCAAAATCTTGTCCACCGTCAGCCCCTCTGCCACTAGCTTATCCCGCATCTGCTCAGAAGGCACGATGACCGCATCTGACTGATTGTACATATCGATATACTCCGGCATCAGATAGTAGTTTGACGGGAACATCAGCGGCGGTACATCATGGATAAAGGTCACCAGCTTGGCCTGCAAAATCTTCAGCTTGCTGATAAAGGCCTGGTCAAACTCCCGACCATTCCAAGTGGGCGACTGATAGATAACCACATCGCCATAGCCCACACTGGCCATGATGCCGTCCAGACGCCGACTGAGCTCCGACTGGCTGTCGCTGTAAATATCGTAAAAGTAAAAACTCAGTTCATTGAAGCCCAACTGCTTGGCTAGCTTGGTCACATCATTCTGGGCAATCAAGGCCGTACTCTGGCCAGACATACCGTATAGATTGGTAATATTAACTTTCATATTCTTTTTCTAATCTTCATTCCTGAGCCAGATTGGCAACAATCTGACTGTCATAAGCTTGGTCGTCTCTAAACTCAATATCCTGATCAAAGTTGTGCTCAGCCGTATGCTTGTGCGACAACTTGACCTTGTGCGTAGCCCCCATCTGGAACCACTCATACTCTGAGTCAATATGCCCAATATCTAGCGCTCGATAACCTTCCTGTACTAGATCATAGACCAAGACCTTGGCCGTCGGACCCAGCATGGTCAAAATCAGACGATTATCCGCATGCTCACGAACTGCTTGCTTAATCGCCTCCAGTTTGCTGTAGGCATTGCGCGAAGGACAGATAATCCGCTTGATGGATTTAGCCCCGTCAAAGAGGTCATTGCCCACACCAGAGCGGGAAGTCAAGCCCTCTACGATCAAGAGGTCCTTGTCCTGCCATAGCTGCTTGAGCTTGACAAAATAGCCCGCAGACGGCGTCTTATCTTCCAAGTCAATATAAGGACGGGAAATAAAGGTCGATCCGTACCAAGGCGCTCGGCAAATATTTTTATATTTCTCAAGAAAATGTGGCAAATGATTTAGACTCCAGAAATTCTGGGCATCAATGGAATAGCGCTCTAGCCCTGTAAAAACATCGGGCAGACAGATCATCAAATGCTCATCGCTCTCCATAGACATAATCTCTCTCAAGCGCGCTGACAGTTCTGGATTAAAATCCTGATAGACGATACTACGGCCCGCAATCAAATCCATCTCCCCATCTCCAAAGCGAACCACTGAAGCACCTTTCTCCAAGAGATAATCCAGTGATTGGTCGATAGAGAGTACAGAAATCTGCTGCTCCTCAGGCTCGGCCAAGCCTAGCTTCTCAATAGCCTGCACCATGACTTCAGGGTTATCGGCTGGAAAGACTTCCTGCCCCTGCTGGCCATGGGCTGTACTATCAAAAGCAAAGACTGGCTTGCCAGCAGACTTAAAGCGAGCAATAATGTCCCCTACCTCATCACCAGCATTGATATCCAACAGCAGCTGAGACTTGGCTTCCAGCGACTCCAAGAGAGCCGGAATGCCCGCAATATCTGAACTGACGCTGACATTAGGATACTGGAGCAGACGCGTGATTGGCTCTGCTACCACTACCGGTGCAGCGATGTAGAAATGGCAGGCAGACAGGGCTTGAATCAGATAGTTGATATGCATCAGGTCACAAGAGTAGGTGTAGACTAGGCAGGACAGACTTGGTCCATCTTCACCTTCCACCATCTTTTGAGTCAGGGCTCCGACTGGCTCCTGCATATCCGACCAATCCAGCCCCTGATAGAACCACCAGACCTCACGATAGATGGACTGAGTGTACTCTTTCCAAGGCTTGCGCTCGGTCAGATAGTGAATCACAGGCGGATAGAGCCCTTTTTCTGGCTCATAGTCCGAAAAGGTCGTGTGCAGCGTAATGCAGTTATAAGCAAAAGGCAGCTCCATCCAGCGGTTTTCAAAGAGCATATTGAGAATGCTTTGATCATCCTGAGTAACTTTATCATGTAGGTTATCAGTCATCTCAATCAATTGACCTGCAATATCGTTTTCTCTCCAGTAGTTCACATTAATCAGTAAAACACCTGAATTAAAAATCTGTTCGCCAAAGTAAACTTCTCCACCCAGATCTCTTACCGCTCCAAGCGGATAGGAACCTAAATCGACTGCAAAAATTTCCGATAAATCACGTGTTACTACAATATCGCAGTCCAAATAAAGAGCTTTATCTTCCTCTACAAAAGTAGCCGTAAAATATCTCAAAAAAACTGAATAATGGATATTTGTCTTATATTGACTAATATGACTGCCATCCACCCGAGCATTGACAATCTGGCAGTCCAGCTTGGCCAGTTTTTTTTGCATGCTGACAAACCACTCTGTCGGAAAGTCACTATTGATGACATAAAACTTGATAAAGCGATTGTGGCAGACGATGGACTTAATGGTTGTTAAGACCTGCTCACTATAGGCAGCATTAGCCGCCAACACCACAGCTCGAAAGGCTTGCGGCTTCTCTTTTTTCATCAGACTGCGCAGCTTTATCACCATCTCCTGAGGATTTTCATGCGGATAGACTAGCTCTTCCTTTTCATTTTTCTTAGTATTGTCAAAAGCCAGAACTGGCTTTTCAAGCGCCTTGAAACGACTGCTCAGTTCATAGTGCTCGTTCCCATGGTGAATATCCAAATAGACCTGGCACTTATCAATGAGCTCATCCAGAACTGCATGGATAACCTGCGGATAGAGATGGATATTTTCATAGCGATCCAAAGAACGCAGATAATCTCCCATATCTGTGTAACAGGCTATATAAAAATGAACGCTAGGCAGGGACTGGGCTAAAAATTCAATCTGCTCCAGCTCCTGTACATCTGTCAGGAGCATGCAATTCAGAGCCGCCTTCTCCCATCGGTCTTGCAGCTCAAACTCTCCCCGATGATGGGCTGAAATCTCCGCCAAGCTCAAGGCCTGAAAGTCCCACCAAAGCTGACGGTACCGATAGCTAACTTCCGAGTTCCATGGCTTGCGGAAGGTCGTATAGTGGATAATCAGAGGTTCCTGATCTAGCTCAAAATGACCATTCCAGCCGCTGTAAAAGGCCACCAAGTCATGGCCTACCTGCAGATTGTAAATCTTATCCAAGGGCAGCCAGTCCTGAGCCAGCACATGATTTAAAACTGTCTGATCGCCGTTGAAATCCTCCATCTGGCCAGACTGGACCAAACCCATGATGCGGTCCGTTTCCTTGATAAAGGTCTCCTGCAGCTGCTTTTCTTTCCATGCTCGATTATCAATTAGCAGAACGCCAGAGTTAAAACCATAACCGCCGGCATCTCCAACCGCTGCCACAAGCTTGCCTTCCAGAGGAATATCACATAAAGTCTGCAAGTCCCCATTGACCACCAAATCGCTGTCCAAGTAAAGGACACGGTCCTCTGCTACAAACTGCGGAATGAAATAGCGAGCATAGGCTGCTGAGCTGATATGGTCCTGAGTCAGCCACTCTGGACTGATCATCACTTGGTCCAAGCTGATATTAATTAGTTCACTATCCAGCTGCTCGGCCAGCTCATTAAATTCATGAAACCATTCGTCACTTAATCCTTGATTGAAAACATAGATTTTTGCATTTTTATTGTAATACAAAATCGACTTAATTGCAGTCGAAACTTGCTCTTGATAGGCCTGATCCCCAACCAAAACAATCGTTTTCATTTTTTCCCTTACTCTTTCATTTCATAAACTCTAAAACATCATTTCTATACTTGATATTATATAAAATATTGTCCAAAAAATCTATATTCTCAAGGACTTTCCTGCAGAATAAAGAACACTTTTTTTCTACTAAATTGTCAAAAAAACAGGAAGTTGTCAAAACTTCCTGTTTCTATTGCCTCTCGGTCTCTTTTTACTAATTCCTAATCTAGGATTTTAGGAAGCAAGCACCAGAAATAACCAAGTTATTTCCTTATAGCTTGCTTTGTCCATCACTTCCACAGCTCACTAGCTGAGTGAAATTTCGACGGACTAAAAGATAAACTGATCGGCTCTATTTACTGCTACTCCTCAGAGTCGCTTTTCTTTTTACGTCTCTTGAAGGCCAAGCCCAATGCTCCTAAGCCCAGAGCCAGGATGGAAGCCTTGCTCTCCGTTTCCCCTGTCTGTGGCAGACGACCTCTGGAAATCAGATCCAGCTCAGACTGTCTTGCTGAAGCGGACAGGCTTTCAGATGTGCTCTGACTAGCTGACAGGCTCGTAGACAGGCTTTCCGATACAGACTGACTGACACGGGCAAGCTCGCTGAGACTGACTGCTGCTGACAGTGACTCGCTTGTAGAAAGGCTGAGTGAGTAGAATTCCTTCTCATGAACCAGATCCAGCTGACTATGCAAGACTGAGGTGCTGGTGCTTACTGAGGTAGACTCACTGATTGACTGAGAATCGCTAATCGAAGCACTTTCTGAACCAGATAGACTAGCCGAAGTGCTGGCTGATTCTGAGGCACTTACTGAAGCGGATATACTTGCCAACGCTAAAGCAGATGCACTTACTGAAGCGGATTCGCTGATTGATGCTGACTCACTTGCGCTCACGGACGCACTTGTCGATGCTGACGTGCTTGCGGAGACGGACGCACTCGTTGAAGCGGATGTACTTGCTGATACTGATGCGCTGGTTAAGGCAGACGTACTTGCGCTTACTGAGGCACTTGTTGAAGCTGACGTACTTGCCGAAGCTGACGCACTGGTTGAGGCGGATGTGCTTGCAGACACAGATGCGCTCGTTGAAGCAGACGTACTTGCGCTTACGGATGCACTCGTTGAGGCTGAGGTACTTGCACTTACGGACGCACTTGTCGATGCTGACGTACTTGCGCTTACTGATGCGCTGGTTGACGCGGATGTGCTGGCAGATACAGATGCACTCGTAGAAGCTGATTCACTCGCTTTTGCAGATGAGCTAGTTGAAGCAGATTCACTTGCACTCACTGACGCGCTCGTGGAGGCCGATGTGCTTGCACTCACTGACACACTCGTTGATGCTGACGTACTTGCAGATACAGATGCGCTCATTGACGCTGAGGTGCTTGCGCTTACTGATGCGCTGGTTGATGCAGACGTGCTTGCAGATACTGATGCGCTGGTAGACGCTGACGTACTTGCACTCACTGACGCACTCGTCGACGCGGACGTACTTGCACTTACAGACGCGCTCGTTGAAGCGGACGTACTTGCTGAGACAGACGCACTTGTCGACGCTGACGTACTTGCACTTACAGACGCGCTCGTGGACGCGGAAGTACTTGCTGAGACAGAGGCACTTGTCGATGCGGACGTACTTGCACTTACCGACGCACTCGTTGAGGCAGATGTACTTGCAGATACAGATGCGCTCGTCAACGCAGACGTGCTTGCAGATACTGACGCACTGGTTGACGCAGATTCACTTGCAGATACTGACGCGCTAGTCGACGCAGACGTGCTTGCACTTGTAGACGCGCTCGTTGAAGCTGATGTACTTGCTGAAACGGATGCACTCGTTGAAGCTGACGTGCTTGCACTTGTAGACGCGCTCGTTGAAGCTGACGTACTTGCACTTACGGAAGCGCTCGTTGAGGCAGATGTACTTGCAGATACAGATGCGCTGGTAGACGCTGATGTGCTTGCACTTGTAGACGCGCTCGTTGAAGCTGACGTACTTGCAGATACTGACGCACTGGTTGACGCAGATTCACTTGCAGATACTGACGCGCTAGTCGACGCAGATGTGCTTGCAGATACTGACGCACTCGTTGAGGCAGATGTACTTGCAGATACAGATGCGCTAGTCGATGCGGACGTGCTTGCGCTCACTGACGCGCTCGTGGACGCGGACGTACTTGCAGATACAGATGCGCTAGTCGATGCGGACGTACTTGCAGATACTGACGCGCTAGTCGACGCAGACGTGCTTGCACTTACGGACGCACTTGTGGACGCGGACGTACTTGCAGATACAGATGCGCTAGTCGATGCAGACGTACTTGCGCTCACCGATGCGCTGGTTGACGCTGATGTACTTGCTGATACGGAGGCACTCGTGGACGCTGACGTACTTGCACTTACTGACGCGCTCGTTGAAGCAGACGTACTTGCGCTCACTGACGCACTCGTGGACGCTGACGTACTTGCACTTACCGACGCACTGGTTGACGCAGATTCACTTGCAGATACTGACGCACTGGTTGACGCAGATTCACTTGCAGATACTGACGCGCTAGTCGACGCTGACGTGCTTGCACTCACTGACGCACTCGTCGATGCTGACGTGCTGGCAGAAACTGAGGAACTCGTGGACGCTGACGTACTTGCTGACACTGAGGCACTCGTCGATGCTGAGGTACTTGCGCTGACTGATGCACTCGTTGAAGCAGACGTACTTGCTGATACGGACGCACTCGTCGATGCTGACGCACTGGCAGAAACTGAGGCACTCGTGGAGGCCGACGTACTTGCTGATACTGAAGCGCTCGTTGACGCGGACGTACTTGCACTCACGGAGGCACTTGTTGATGCTGAGGTACTTGCGCTTACAGAGGCACTCGTGGAAGCGGACGTGCTTGCGCTTACTGACGCGCTGGTCGATGCTGAGGTACTTGCTGACACTGATGCGCTCGTTGACGCGGACGTACTTGCTGACACAGATGCACTTGTTGATGCTGAGGTGCTGGCAGACACAGATGCACTGGTTGAAGCAGACGTACTTGCTGAAACTGATGCACTTGTGGACGCTGATGTACTTGCGCTTACAGACGCACTCGTTGACGCTGAGGTGCTTGCACTTACTGACGCGCTAGTGGACGCTGAGGTGCTTGCTGAAACTGATGCGCTAGTGGACGCAGAGGTACTTGCACTTACGGATGCACTCGTCGACGCGGACGTACTTGCACTTGTGGACGCACTTGTGGACGCTGAGCTCTTAATTGACACAGAAGCACTTGTAGACGCGGAACTGCTTGCTGAAGTTGAGGCACTAGCAGAGGCTGACTTACTTTCCGCAATAGATTCGATTGTTGAGGTAGAGGCACTGACGGATGCGGAGGTGCTTGCAGATTTAGAAGTACTTCCTTCCCTTGTATCTACTAACTTGCTACCCTCAACAGTAGCCTTCCTGTTATCTCTGAATGTTATAGTAGTCATACCATTATTAGAAACTGAAATAGCAGTATTTAAATTATTACCTGCAACATCTTGTGGTCTTAAGTTTGGATTACTCTGCTTAATCGCTTCTCTGACCTGATTTTTTTCAGTTTCTGATAATTGATTTGGATTGTTGACTAATACAGTATTCTCCGGAAGATTTGGTCTGTATCGAATGACAATTCTAAACTGACCATTAAGGATTTTTTGCTTGTTTGCAAGAGCAGCTGAAAATTCCTCATTAGATACATTCTGATTTCCCGCTGCATCAGTAACCATAACATAACGAGTATAGTCACCAATTACTGTATCAACTGGCACATTCCCATGAACCTTAATCTTTAGTAAATTACCTTCTTGAGTAACAGTTTTTTGAATCCACTCAGTTCCCCTACCAGAATCAGTACCGTTATACCAACGAACATACGTCTTATCGATATCGAAAGCATTAGAATTATCTGTCGCTGTCGCAATAAATTCGAAACTTTCACCACGATAAACAGTTATTTCCCCTGGAAAATCAACGACAGGTCTCTCTGTATCAACAGCATTTGCTACATCACGACGTTTCCGAACACGAGCAGTTTCTCTTGAGGTACTGGCTGAGCCATTATTAGTCGAAGACCTATTGGTTTCAGATGATGCGTTTTGACTGTTTACAGTGGATTCTGACTTGGAGCTAGCTGAGGTCGATGCTGGCTGAGATGCACTCACTGAATCAGATGCACTTGAAGACACCGAAAGAGACTCAGATACACTTAAGGAATCTGAGACTGACTGAGATGTGCTGGCACTGATAGAAGCAGAGCTAGACTGTGACACTGACTCTGAAGCTGAGACGCTGGTAGAGATAGATGCACTGACAGAAGCACTGGCACTGGCTGAGGATGTATCTGATACAGACTCTGACTCAGTATGTGAGCTTGCCGTTGCGGTCGCTGCTTCAGCAGCACTGCTTTCTTCTCCTAAAACTGTTTCACCACGTGTCGCTAAAACGTCTGTCGTGTCAATGACTTTTTCCAGAGCCTGCTCTTCTTCCGCATGGACGATTGTGTTTGTCACAAGAGCTCCGCCCAGCACGGCTCCCGTGGCGACAATGCCCCTCAAAAAGTCTATGCCGCTCTTCTTATCGGTAACTTGTTCTTCCGTTACCTTGAGCTCGATCGATGAAAGGCCTCCCCCTCTCATTGATCTAAAAAGGCCGAACTGTGATGTCGCAGCACGCAGCCAATGCTTACCCGATTTAATCAGCTTAAAACGAGTCACACGCTCTACTTCGTGGTACTTACCTTTTTGACGTTTAAAAAACATAATTCTCCCTTTAATTTATATCCTTTTTAAAAATCCATTAATCCCATTTTACCACACTATTTGATAAAGTGAACAATAATTTACTCATTTTTTTGTTGAAATTGTTTTCAAGCATTTCCAAAAATATTCATATTAAAGCAACTTTCATCTCTTTTAACAAATAAAAAAACGCTAAACAGCGTTTCTTGCATATGATGACGGAAGACATGGGATTCGAACCCACGCACGCTTTTACACGCCTACTGCGTTTCCAACACAGCCTCTTAAGCCTCTTGAGTAATCTTCCACAAAAGAGAAAGTCCAGCTTTCTCAAAACTTTAACCATTATACCACATTACAGCCCCAACCGCCATACTTTCCGTTAAATTTTTTAACAAATTCGACCAAGGTCCAAACGTTCTGGTTCAAATCAAAAATTTCCGTCGTATCCATACGAATCACATGCAGCTGATATGGTTTGTCCGCATCTTCTATCTTTTCAGCAGATACGAGGCTATAGCCCAACTCTTCAACTTCCTTTAGGAAACCATCTCGGTCTTCCTCAGACGCAAAATAGACCCAATGGTCAATCTCGCGCTCCTGACTATGGTCATCGCCGTCCTGCTCCAGCTGGTACCAGACCCGCTGGTTGAGAATGGTCTGATACTCGTATTCATTGGGATAGAGAAAGTCAAAGTACTGATTCCACTCCTCATCTTCTAAGGTCGCCGAGTCATAGCGGCGGTCTGGAAAGTCGCGCATCACGTTTGTAATTGGCTCCAGATGGCTTTTCTTATCTTGCAGATAGTAGTAAAACTCAATATTTCCATCTGTCGTAATCACACCAACATGAATGCCACCGACCTGGCCTAAAGCCTCAGAAAGCCTATCCTCAATCACATTCAGCTCTTTAAACTCATCACTAGATGGAAAACCTGTCTCTCCATCATACTGGAGGAGCGATATCTTAAGCCTCATAGCATAGGCATAGAGAGGATAGGGTGCCTCATCAGCAAGAGCTAAATTCAGACGGATACTAGCCAACTTGTCATCAATATAGGTTGAGAAAGATCCCCACTCACTCGGAAAAGGATCCTCAGCAGGCATATCAAGCACTGCTGATTCTTCCACCTTTTCTACTTTCTCTTCCTCTTGCTCTTGTTTCTTACCAAACAGATTCTTAAAAAAACTCATATCCAACTTCCCTTAATACTTATGAAATCAACCCAATAGAAATACAAATATTTCCTTTGTCATCACTAACATCATTGTATTACTTTTTCAAACAGAAATCAAGATTTCCTGGACATTGTAAAAGCAAAAAACGCTGATTTCTCAACGCTTTAGAAAGATTTTAAAATAATGGAGCCGGTGGGAGTCGAACCCACGTCCAAACACCTGCTAACACATTTGTCTACAACCATAGGCTATGTATTGGTTTAACTTCACTTTGACACATAGCTCAAGCCCAAGTCAAGCGAGTCTATCAATCTCTTGCAAAATCCCTAGACCAGACTTTGCCGTAGCTTGCTCATAATAAGACCTGTCATCAGACACAAGCAATCCGAATCAGGTCACGCTGGCTGGTTTTTAGGCAGCTAAAGCGTAAGAATTGTTATTTTTTGCAGTTATATTTAACTGGCGTTTTACATCCGCTAGATGGGTTGCAAAATGTGCCGCATAATGCCTGTCGAATCCGTAACGACCCCAAGACAATAGGAACATTATAACAGAATCTGCTAAAAAAAGCAAAAGCCTGCACACAGCAGTATGTGTCTCAATTTTTGAGAAGATAAAAAAATAGCAGAAATTCAAGGAAATGAGATGCAAACGTATACAATCGTTCACTTCAGCCTTGACATTCTCTACTTTATGCTGTAAACTAGATTAAAGACTGAGTAACACAACTGTACTTGTTTACTCGGTGGAGGCGGGTGCGCTAACACCTTGCCTCTTTTTTTGTTTCTTATTGCTATAATTATACAACTAATTTCAAGCGATGTCAACAGAAAAATGATGACGGCATGTCAAATAAACCCTAGAGTTTTCAACCCCAGAAGAACTACACAGGACTGTTTGATTATCTTAGGATAGTAACATCTATATTATGATTTTTGGCGGCGTCCTCTATGTACTTTTCTTCCTGCTTCAATTTTGACATTTCGTTTAAGACGTTTCAGGCGATTCACTTTCTTTTTAATTTTTCCACCTGAAAGTTTGTCTAGCTCTTTCAACTTCTTGGCTGCCTGGCGCCAATCACCAAAAAACAGATCTCTAAGACTGCCTTCTTCTACCGCCAATATCATATTAGCCATAATCTCAGCACCCTCTATGCTCCAGATCATTCCTTGATTTTTCATTCTGTAAGTAAGTCGCCGGTGCTGTGACTCCATCACACCAATTCCTTTCTTTGGGAGATTGCGAAGTGAGGAAGGTTTTGTATATTGAAAGTCCCTGATTAGTCGTTTGGCAAAATCTTGGAAAGTGACTGTCTCCTCCTCGTCCTCAATGAGGCTCTCTGTTGTATCAAGAGCTGTATGAAGAAGCGGTTTGTCATGCTTTTTGATGGCTTGCCATAAGAGTTCCCTCAATTCCCTTGGCCTCTGTCTGTAATTTCTTTCAATCTCCTGCTTGATGTGGTAGGGATCCCAGAAATGCTCATGCTGTTGAACCTGTAAGGCGGCCGCAAACTCTTTGAAAACACTATCCCCATAGCCAGAACCACCATCTGAGTTCGTGATTAGAATGGTTTTCTGGTCAGTTTTAAATGTCTGATAGACATAATCTAGAACTTGCTCTTTAGCCTTGGATACCTTGAGAGATAGCACATTCTTCTTATTTTTTAACTGCCTGCGTTTGGACTGGCCTACTTGCTCGCTTCCTGTATGGATGACATAATGAGAGATATTGCTAAATTTGGCTTCCTCTCCTTGTTTAGATCTTGTTTTGATCCAGACTCCATCTCCCTCGATGTAAAGCCTCTCAGGGCTTTTTTTGTTTTTCTCTTTCGCTTCAGGAAGAGATAAGAGGTCATATTCTTCTTGCTCCTTCTTGAGCGCTGCAGCTCGCTTAACAGCTTTCAGGACAGTATCTTTTGTTAGATTGATACCAGTCATGAACTCTATCAAATCCGCTGTTTTGCGGTAAGTGGTACACGTTGAAATCTGGTTAATTTGATAAATCAGCTCCATGCTGAAACGGCTGTGTTTCTCCAAGCCAAGCCATTCATCTACTGGCACCTTGCACGTTCCCTTTTTGTACCAGCGGTTTCTTTCAAAGCAAATTTCCCCAAAGATAAAAGCAACTGTACGGGCTGATCTATTTTTCAATTTGTAGCCCCTGGCACGCATAGACGGGGCAACCTGATCATCATATCGAGTTACAGCCTTCAGGAAGGCTTCTTCATTCTGCTTTCTCAAATCTGCTAAAAATTTTCTTTCATCCAGGACAGTCACACCCATAAGCTAACCCCTTTCTAAAACTTAGGTATTATATTATTGTTTTTTGGTAAAATTTTCAAGTCCATGATAAAAAAAGAGCCTGACCAACAGGCCAGGCAAGAGATAGTTGTTAGGGTTACCACCTCACAACCAGTATAACACAAACTTTAGAATAGTTTGGAAACAATCGCATCATATAGCCAGCTTTCAAAGTGGGCTATTTTACGATAAAAGGTACTACCAACTCCAAAATATTTTTTATGCCAGCTTTTCAATTTTCTTAGCATTTCCTTTCCTCCTTCAAGTGATAAAAAAAATTTAACATGTATTAAATAATTTGCAGTAGCTCTCTTCTGAAATGTCATTTTTTATCCCGGAAACGACCAAAAAAAGACCTCTCAAATAGAAAGGTCATATTTTTATAATATCTTTATATGATTTTTAAAATACAATAATATTGCAATTCTATTCCTGAATACCAGCGATTAAATCATTAAGGAATGCTGCAGTAGATTTCTCATAGCCGTTAGCTTTTGCTAAACGAGCCAGCTTTTCCTTATTCCTTCTCTCCAGTGTATAGGTAGAGGGAACTAAATCAGGCTCCTCTCTGCTCGGTAAACTAACACCAGGAATTGTTTTTTTATCTATTGGCTCTCCAAGAGCCTTTTTGATTTTATCTCTCTTTGCTTCAAATGCCATCTTGTTTCTCCTTTTTAAATTATTTTTATAATATTTATCAATTAGTTTAATCATTTTATAATATGATGAAACTATTATTTTTATATTATATCACAAATAACTTGAAAAGTCTGATCCATTTCTTCAAAGAATTTTCGATTTCTTTGAAGAACAGCAGCATCCTCAGCCATTTCAAAAATAGACTGCTTATCCATCGTTGATTTGTTAAACAATTCTTTTTGAGGAATATAGACAACTTCCTGCGTTCCCGGTAAAAAGATAGTATTGTCATCCTCAGCCTTATTTAAAGTATCTAATAGGCTTCTAGAAGAGTTAGTATTATGCTTAATCATGTTTGGTACGAAGTAGAGCTGAGCGGTGATATAGCTCTCTCTGGTTCGATAATTGATAACTTCGTTTCTGAAATTCTCCAACCTATCCTCCAGGTTAAACTTGGCATTGTAACCATGTTCGCTTGGGATAATCGGACTGATAATTGAGTGACTGACGGCTATAGCATTCCTAGTAGCCGTTGAAAAGTCTGGATGGCAGTCAATAATCACATAATCAAACTGTTCAAGATTTTTTTCATCGTAATGATCTTCCAACCACATATACAGCAACATATCTTTATTGACCTTGTTTTCAAGGTGCTTTTCGATTGTGTCTAGCTGCATATAACCAGGAATGAGAGTTATATTGGACTTAACAGGAATAAGTTTCACCTCGCCCTCACCCTGGAAGACATTAGCAACTGTGTCAGTGTCATCGTAAATATCATAGGTCTGTGTAAGATTACACTGATGATCCAAGTCTATCACTAAAACCTTTTTTCCTTGTCGAGCTAACCACTCACTGAAATTGAATGCTAGGGTTGTTTTACCAACCCCACCTTTTATAGCTGCAAATGTGATAATCTTCATTTTAAATCCTCTTTTCTATAGTCTATTATACCTTAATTGGTCGCTAGAAGCCTTGATTTTATGATTTATCAATAACTCATATTCAGAAAAACTCACCTAGAATTTTCTAGCAAAGTAACTTAGTTTTAAAACAATTCAAGCTGTTTCTTTGACTGAAAATTCATCCAAAGAACTTCTGTTCTAGGTAAACCATGCTCTGCAGTAGCCGCAAACTCAACTCTTTCCCAGTTTCTCAGTTGCTTGTTATAAAGCTCACTGTCATAACCGCTTAAGAGAATTTTTGCCTTAGATTGGTTCAGGATATCCAGCAATTCCTCGTGTTCCTGGTCTTCCATCTCAACAGTATACTGTTTCCTTGTCCTTGTACTAAGGACATAAGGCGGATCTACATACATGCATACATTTTCACGGTCATACTCAGAAATCAAATCAAATGCTGGACGACATTCAATCTGAACCTGCTTTAGCCGCAGAGAAATTTCTTGAATAAGTTCTGGCAGCTCGTTCCAATGCTTGACTGCATAGGCTCTTTCACGTCCGTTCACATCACGTTTCCAACCAGACTTTTCAAAATTCCTAAAACCGTGAGACATCAGTGACCGAATAATGAAATTGAGGGCTTTGTCTACCTCATTCTTTGGCTGTATTTCCCAAGCATTGTCATAGATTTTCCGGCTATAAGGAGTCAAAAATAATTTGTCTATTAAAGTCTCTGGGTCTTGTTGGATAACTTGAAAGAGATTAACAACATCATCATTTAAATCATTAACCGTCTCAATGCTACTTAAAGTTTTTGTAAAGAGAACAGCTCCGCTGCCAAAGAATGGCTCTAGATAACTCTTATGATCTGGCATCAAGTCAACAATTTTACTGGCCAGATTCCATTTACTCCCTGGGTACCTCAAAATACTTTTCATTTTACTAACCTCATTTTATATTCCCAAGATTGCTGTTTCTGCGAGAGAATTTCTAGGATTTATTTCGCATCAGCTTTCTATCAATTATTTTAATATTATTTTTATAATATAATTATACTACAAAAATAATTAAAAGTAAATAAAAAAATATTATAAAAATAATATTTTTTTATTTTCGCTTGATATGAAATTTATCTCGATACCGCCTAAAAGTCCTTTCTGATATTCCAGTCAGCTTACTAACGTCTCTATCTGTATATCCCTGAAGATACAAATCAAAGGCATGCTGCAGACGCTCATCATCTTCAGTATAGAGAGCCTTCCTGCCCTGGTACTTACCCTGAGCCTTGGCAAGAACAATCCCCTGACGTTGGCGCTCCTTGATGCGCTCTCGTTCAGCCTGCGCTTGATACTTATATATTTCTAAAATTAGACTATTCAGAAGCCGCCTGAGATTGTCATCCTCAATTCCTCTCAGGGTTGGAAGATTTAGCACCTCCAAAGTTGCTCCCTTTGTTTGTAAGGCAGCCATTATCTCTGTCAGCTCCTGATTGTTTCGACCCAGACGCTCTAGCTCTGTTACGGTGACTACATCACCCTCTCGGACATACCCCAGGAGAGCCTGCAGCTGGGGCCGCTCCTTGCTGGCTCCGCTGGCCGCTTCTTGAAAAATCTTCTCACATCCCTTCAGCTGCTCCAGTTGCCGAGATAGATTTTGATCGGCCGAGCTGATTCTGGCATAACCGATTTTCGACATTTTCTTACCTCCTTTTTGCCTAACTCTATTGGCCGTTTCTTCAGGCCAGTAAAATCAAGTTGCACGTGCAAGGCCAATAGGGCATACCTAATTGGCCAGTTTATTTAACATTAGTAAAAACAAAAAACCACTTTTTAAGTGGTTCATTATGGAGTGTGAGGGACTCGAACCCTCTAGGTGCTGTTTGGTACTTTCTATAGCCAGGAAAACATTTCATAAACGGTCACTCCAACAACACCGTTAACCACCAAATTTGAAATAGACAACTTCATAGATGTACCTCTTTCCAAGCTAAGAATTGCAATGCTTGTCTGAATTAAATCACATAGAAGTGAGATGTCCAAGTTTACCCTTAAAATGCTATATACTAATACACACCTCAACAGAAAATAAATCTTCTACTAAGGTCTATATTAGTAGAATCATTATACTATTTTTTGGTTTATACTTCAAACAAATATAAAGGTTTTTCCCTATTTTTCAATTTCATCCTTTTGAGTTTGCTCAAGTGTCTGCGTACTTCTTCTTGCTTGAGCATTTTTTTCAAGTCTCTCATACTGAGTAAAGTCTTTGACAATACTATCAAACTTATCTTTCAGACCTTTACGTTCGACGGAGAACTCAATCACTTGTTTTTCAATATCTTTTGGTTCTACTTCAGAAGATATTGAGTACTGCTCTAAAACCTGATAAGCAGCTTTTGCATCGATAGGGTTTTCCAAGTGAATATCTTCCAGGGCAGAGGCTATCTTATTAAGTCGTTCAATCTTATCATCTAAACGTTTGAGAGATTGTTGCGTTTCTTCAATCTGTTCAATGAAACGATCTCTTAAATCATGAAACTGGTCTGAGTCAGAGACATTGTGACTGACAAGATAATTATATTCCTTGACTAGCTGTTCCAATTTTGAAATATTAGGATTTTTAGTCAGCACATATTCGCCGCTCTCATAAGCTAGTTGATTGATTAAAGTTGAACCTTTCATAAACTTATTGCTAGTAGAATTATCAGGATTGATGAAATAGAAAAAGTCAGATTTTTTGATAAAAATATCAAAGCTGCCATCTTCTTGTTTATCAATAAGCCGGTTAGGAATTTTTACAGTTCCCTGGTTTGCTATCCCGTATTGAATTTGTAGATAGATACCTGAGTCTGTCTCGTACTCGACTTGCCACGGTTCAATCTTGACCCTCTTTTCAAAGTCCTCAGCTTTTTCCGCTTGCTGCTTATCATATTCAGTTTTGATTTTCTCTAATGGATGAACAATTTCATTCTTTGCCAGGCGCTCCCTAATTTGTTCTTGAGAGTACCGCCCTTTTTTGGATAAGGTACTGTCTCTAGTATTCCTCTTCTGCTCTTGATCTAGCAATTTGTATTTTGCATACTTCCCAGAAAAGTCAACCGCTAAATTTAAGGCTTTTGCTTTATCCTGAAAATCATCCAAGCTGGTTGAGTGTTTGAGCAAGAACTCAAGCCTAGATTTAATTTCTAACTTGAATGAATTTTCTCTGCGATAAGCTGCGTATTCTTTATGACCAAAAGGATTTTTTACAGCTATAATACTAGCACCAGCAACGTCCGCATGTTTATCAGAAATTTTCTCTAAGGCACTCTTGGTTTTTTTCTGCCAACGAAATTTATTAAGTGTAATCGAATTAGTCGAATTGATATAAATGTGATTGTGCAGATGGCCTTTATCTAAATGAGTAGCAATGACAAACTGATGACTTCCACCTGTCAGCTCAAGTGCTGTCTTCCGTCCAATTTCATGGACTTGCTCTGGTGTCAGATTATCTTCTGGAGAAAAGGACTGGATAACATGGTGAGCTAAAACATCATTTTTTGAAAGTTCTTCATTGTTGATAGGCCGACCTTTTTCAATATTGGCCAGTTGCTTTAGCTGCATAATTTCAGAAAAGGCCGAGTCCACATCAACCAGTAAATTTCCAGAAACCAGTTGAGAAACGGGCTGACCATTAACAATTTTGATAGGAAAATTCAAGTCAGGGTCTAGCAATTCTGTTCCAATCGTTTTAGCTCCATCTTTGATATATTTCAGACCTTCAGCTAATTTATTGACCGATTTTATTTGTTTTACTTTTGTTACGACCAAGACATTTTTACCCCCGTCTTTCTTTTAGCAGCTTATCAATCTGAGAAATTTCATGATTGAAATTTTCTTCCATCAAGCGCTTTACTTCAGCGAGTGAGTGCTGCAAGTTTTGATAATTTTCTAAGCTGATTTCCTCGTTCGTGTTGACATATCTTGCTAGCTGGTTGATGTTCGTACCAATCCTATTTATTTCTGTTCTCAGTTTAATTAGTTCTGAATAATCTACAGTCACTACCTCACCAGTCAGCAGCATATAGCGAGCGTAGGTGTTAAAGTTAGTGAAATTATGATTTTCCATTCGGCGCTTAATTAAATCTCTTTCTTCTGGAGTCACCCGCATTTTCAGTTGGTGTTTCCGATATAATTTATTTTCATCACTCATAAAAATACCTCTTCAGTTTTTCTTGACATCTTCACCCCTGCCGATTATACTTTTCAAACTGGCAAGCATAGCAAGGTGGTACCACCTTACGCATTTTAAAAGATTTTCCAAACTCCAAAAACTGGCATTTTGCCAATTTAGGAGCAGGAAAACCTTTCAAAGTTTTGGGGAAATCCCCAAGCCCCTTGTCCGTCCTTTGGACGTTAGTTGCTTTCAATTCTTGAAAGCAAATCGACCTTAACAGCCTGATAGGCTTCATCTGAAATAGAGTCCAGATAGTCAATCGTCTCTGTATATTCTAGAGCCAATTCTGGATCAATCTCTTTCAAATCTTCTGCGTCCTCGTCCAGTAAAGCAATAGCCTTTCTGCGTTTCGCAGCGATAAAATCTTCATTTCTGCTGTAACGTCCATTCTCAAAATAGAATAGATTTAGCAGTAGAGTTGTTTCAACATTTTCTGTCATTTCATGTTTCCTCCGTTGTTTTTCTTCGTTGCATAAAGCCGTCAGATAATTGAGCAACAATATCCTTTACAGGTTCAGCTGATTGTTGCTCTTCTCGGCTTTTTTTATTTCATCTTTCGCCGTCTCTTTCTCTTTTGACTCTAAAGTTTGTTCTTTGGATTGCTCTTTCAATCGGTCTAGTTTTTGTTGAAAAGCGTCCTTAGTCAATTCTTTGCTCTGATACTTTTCAAGAGCTTGGTCAATTCTAGAAATCAAACTATCAGCTTCTTTTTGAACAATTTTGATTTGTCCTTCTAAGTCACTAAGACCTTTTGGATCTTGCGTCCAATTAGCCAAATATCCAAAACTATATTCGCTTGTATCAAGTCCATAATGACTAGATACAACAAAGGCTACTGACTCCGCTTGCAATTCTGCAGTGCTTAAATTAAATGGAGTCTCCGCTCTTTTTTCCAAATTGTGTAAATCCGAATGTGCCATTTCGTGGAAGATTGTTTTTAACGTATGCTGCTCAGACAAGCCCTTTTTGATAACAATTTTGTTGCTAACAGGTGAGTAATATCCCTTGGCTCCCTTTGTATCTTCGCTAAAAGAAATTGGAACTCCGTTAGCTTCTGATACCTCTTTAGCGGACTTATAAAGATTGCCATAATCTTGATAAGAGCCTTTCAGTTCATAGATTGGTTTAGGCAATTCTTTACCGTCTGTCTGCGAAACATCGAAAACTGGAACGAGCTTAAAAGAGGTATAAGTAATTTCTTTTCCATCTTTATCGAGCAGTGGTTCATTCGTTTTTGGATCTCTTTTTTTCACTGTTATAGGAGCAAAAATTCGCAAAGCTTTTTCTCCCTTATTAACACTTCTGCTAAATTCATCCTTCCATTTTTTGAAAGATGCCACATAAGAAGCGTTTGGATTTTGTCTCAAAATCATTTGAATATTCAGCGGTGAGTAATTGTGAAACTTACTCATAGCTAATAAATATTGCTTGTACGTGTCAGACTTGAAATAATCTTTTACTCCTTCTTTTAGAACTTGGGCAAGACCTTTACTATCTTTTGCAGCAATCAATTCAGCAACTGTTTTTTGCTGACCGGAAGAAGAAAGATTTTCATTTTTAGAGTTATCAGCTGCCAAAGGATTTGAGCCGTAAGAAATTTCTTCCTGATCAGACTTTCCGTCTCCGTCAGTATCTGGACTATAAGGATTGGTTCCCATGTTGCGCTCTACAGCGTCTGGAATTCCATCACCGTCAGTATCACGCTCTAGCTCTTCTTTCTTGGCTAGAGCTTGTTTTCTTTCCTGGTCTTCTCGCTGAATTTGTTCAACACGCTCTCTTAAACTTTGGGCTTGATTTTCTGGCATTGATAAATTCTCCTTTAAAATTTCTATTCCTTGATGTTGCTTCAAGGTTTCAAGCATTTGCTGGCCACCATCAACAACAAACTCTTTATTTACTGATAGAGTTTTGATTTCGTTGTTCTTCTCAACAAAGACTCCCAAAATCGTTTTTTCTTGATTTAAAGCGTCTAACTCAACATTAAGTGTTTGATTAGGCTTCAGTAAAGTTGCTGGAAAAGAAGAGCTATCATCCGTCCTGAAAGCCAGCATCACATCCCGATCATCTGATCGGATGGCATTAGCTACATCCAAGCGCCCCATCTTCTCAACGGAAGACAAATCATCGAAGACAAAGGAGTCTGTCTCAAAAATTTCAGGCAACAATGGCATCAATTTCACTTTATCTCTAAACCCTAGCCCCAAGCTCAAGTTTGCGAAGTTCCCTTTTCCTGCTGCTACGTCTTCTATAAATTGCTCAGAAAGATTATCCACCCAATTAGAATACACCGGAGCAATTCCCGTCAAGTGCATCCAGTGATGTTTTTCAAAATTCACCTGAAGCATCTGAACATCTTCCTTGTCCTGGTAGAAATAAGTCACCTTACTATTTGCTAATTCCTGCAGATACCAGGAAGCTGATTTTTGAATATCATCCGCATAACGATTTAGAAAACGAATATCTTTATTCGTCGCATAGTGATAGCCTTTTCTAAGGCGCACACTTGACTTTTTAGGCCGTTCAATGTTAAAATATAATTGAACATTGGCAGGAAAATCAGGTTGGGCCTTTGGCTCTTCAGGCTGTGGTGCTGTCCTTGAAGGTTCGCCTTCTAAATAACCGGAATTGCGATTGATTAGTTCGCCCCCAATGTTATTATTTGGCTCTTGGCTTCGGTCAAGAGCTTTTACTTTGCTCTCCTTCAAGGCATCGTTCCAGTCCATTTTATCCCTATCAGCTGGCATTGATGGCAAATCTGAACTGAAAGAAATTCCTTTATCGGCCAAGCGGTCTATGAAAGTATGACCTGCTGTATCATTATCTACTGCTAGAGTGATTAGTTCCTGGTGTTTACCATCTTTGAAAAAATCTGTGACCTCTGCCGTTTGAGATAGAAAAGTTGAATAGTTCTCAGGTTTGACTTGAGCTTTGATTTCTCCTAGTTCATACAAGAGTTCAGCAACGTGCCGGCTGATGGTTGACTCTTTCAAGCCATCCATTGCTACCAGACGCACGTCAGATAATTCGCCTTTGTGCAGCTCGTAGTAACTCATTAAATCAATAGGAGCTTCCGCAAATACAAGCCGCTTTGGCTGGCCAATGTCGATGTGCATTCCTGTTAGGCCGTCAGAAGCTCTCATAATCTGTTTTAAGCGCCCTCTTTCGTAGAGGTCATGATTTTCCCTTATCCCCTGTAAAGAGGCTCCTATGACCTCATTTTGGCTATTTAAACTCTTAAAGACAATGATAGGCTCATAGTAATTGCCTGTCTTTTTTGTAGCTTGAGCTAAGACTCCTTTTTCACCGAAATAATCAATCGTTTCATCACTCAAGCCCCGAACATCCTTTAGATAGCTTCTTGCTTCAGTAAATTCTGTTTCATAGGGTTCTAAGTAATATTTAAAAGGTTCCTTTTCTGGTATCTTGCTGCTATCAAATACCTCAAAATTCCCCTCTTCTAAAAAATGTTTAGCCTCTTTGAAAGAAACTTGCTGGCCAGTCAATTCTTCCTGGACGACTCTCACCATATCAAATACATCGCCGCCTTTAGACCGAGCAAACCAGTTGAAATAGTTTTCTTGGGTATTGATGGTAAAAGAGTCGTGTTCATCCCAAGAGTAAGTATGAGAACCAGTTCTTTTGAGTTGTATTCCAAGACTTGCAGCAACATCAAGGATTGAAAGTCTTTTTAATTCTTCGACACTAGCCATTCAAGCCACCTTCTTTCTCTGGCTGAACCTGGAGGAGTAGATTGATGTTTTCCTGCAGGTATTCCCATTCTTTTTTAGATGGTTGAACTTGCTCAACCTCCAGATTTCCTTGATATTTTAGAGGGTAGCTGAATAATTGAGTTGCAACCGTCTGAAAATCTTCAAAATCTACTGTTTGAACCAGAGTTGAAACAAAAGCATTTAAAACTTCCCCAGGTTCATCAGTAGGTGTAATATCCCCTTTTAATGCAAATTGTTTTAATGCTTCTGCCATCGTTGACAATTCAACGGCTGAAAAAATCGTTTCAAAATAACCAATCCCCCTTGTGTATTTTGTTGTTTCGAGCATATTGATTTTCCTCCACTAATAAAAACCTGCTGAAAATCTACAACAGGTTTTATTGTTCTAAAATTCTACCTCTAGCGGTAATTCTGTTTCTAATACTTCTTTTTCGGTTTTTTCGGTCACGAAAGTATGATTGACGTTAACATCCCAATCATCCATATCTGACATTGACCGAATGTAGCGATACCAATTTTTATCACTAGGGCTATTAGCTAGTTCTTTAGCACGTGGATGCTGCTGCACGTTGGTCTTTTTATCCTTGAATACATGCTGCTTAGAGATAAAGACTAAAGCCTCATCTACTCCTATTCTGGCCACCTCGTCTGGAGTTAATAAATCCCGTTGGATGGTTTGAATGGATTGACTGCTTGAGCCTTGCGCTCCTCGAGTGATCGACTGACTTTTTACATTGATCGTTTGTTTCCCACTCCTCATTGAGAAGTATTTCATGGTAGCCTCGTCATTCGTTCCCAGATAAAGCAGTGTAGCACAATTATTGAAAATTGTTTCCCACTGGTCTTTATACACTGTTTTTAGCTGGCTAATCGCTTGAATAATAATATCTATCGATATTTCACGGGAACGTACAGAAGACTGAACTTCCGTAAAAAATGGAAAGCGGCCAAAATTGACAAATTCATCTAAAATTAAGCGAATATGAAGTAAGTCCTCTGGCTGGCAAGTCGGATGTAGCCCCTGGAGAATTTTGTCTGCTGTTTTTGGTAACTCTCTAAACATCATGGTAAACATAACCGTTGCAATGAAGTTGAAAGACTTATCTGTTTCAGGAATGGCAATAAAGACTGCTGTTTTCTCTGTTTGCCATTTTTCCATTTCCATTGAGTCACGAGAGATTAAATTTCTAACGACATCATGGTCAAAGGCTGCAAAAACAGTTGTCGCCATGATACGCACAGATGTAGCTGTCCGACCTTTTGCATTATCTATGAAGAGCTGCCATTGTCTACAAGCATAGTTTCCAGGTAGTTCTTCTTCTAGCTCTTCAAACATTCGCTCAACCGGGCTAGGAACGTCCTCATGCTCTCGTTGAATATTTCTCAGAAGATCGGTCACCTGAGGGAGATTAGGTTCATACTTTCCTAAAACCTTACCGTCAAAATAAAGAAAGCCAATCAATGCCCTGGTAAGGAGCATTTCTGCTTTATTCCAAAAATCTTCTCCCAGGTTATTTGAAACCTTTGTACCTTCTTTTAGAGCCGTTGCAACTCGGTCAATATCCATTTCATCATGCATATAGTGGAACACGTTGAATTGGTTGGAATTGATGAAGTTTACCAGGTCAAAAATCTTGATTGTATAGCCATTATCTTCCAGCATTTTTCCGCACTCTCGAACTAAAAGCCCTTTGGGATCTGTAACCACAAAAGAGCCGTTCATCTGCATCAAATTAGGTTTTACAAAAGTATAGGTCTTACCATCCCCAGGCAAGCCTACTGTGAGTGTATTCTTGTTAAGCTGACGATTGAAAGGCAGCCGTTTGTTAAATAGCCCCATTCTGGCATTTTGAGTGAAAATCATATCATTTTCCGGTTCTTTATCCCGAAAGCTGGCCAGCTCCTTGACCGTTGCATAACGAGCTGAACCATATTCTTCACCGTATCGATAGCGTCCTCTGTCACCTATCCGTAGATAGAACATTAGAACGATAAATAAAGCAATTCCTGCTCCGTACAAACTAACGGCAGTGAAGCTAAAATCGATTAAAGATTTATTACTCCAGTTTTCCAACATCCAGTCTAAGCGAGCATTATCAAAGATAATAGCTCCTTCTGTTGCTGGTGCAAGATCATATAGCTTGACCAGCCAATGAGCCAAATAAGAAAAGATTAGTCCAGCTATCAGATAAGGTAAAAATTTCCGCTTCTTTTGCTCTGTAATCATTTATAACCCCCTATCATCTTTAGCTAGAGTCTTCTTAGGTATAACTGCTTTTTCAACAGACTTAGCTTGAATTTCGACTTTTACTTGTTGCTTGTGATAAGCCAATTTCTCCTGAAGGTTCATATTTTTGGAGTTCTTAACCAGGTTATTTGTGACCTTTTCAGCTTTTCCAGGATCGGTTAAGTCATTTATAACACCCTTGAAACTGGCCTCTAGTGCCTTCACGTTTTTGGCATCGATAGCAATGGTACATGTGCCGTCTTTGTTGTCCTTGACAGCAAAACCAACCTCATAGCCTTTCAGATACTCCTCTAGCCGATCAGAATTAACCTCACTAACCATGAATGTTTGAAAGTGCTTCGTCTCACTGGTAGCCATGAATTTATTCCAGTTAGCCTTATCAGTGAAAACCTTGCTCTCAGCTCGATCCTTTACTTTTTGGTAGCTTCCCTCAAGCATTTGGTACATAGTCTTTAAAAACAACTCACCAGTCAATTTATAGACATCAACTACCTTTGTTGCAACTCTTTCCTGATCCATTCCTACGCTCCTTTCTAAAAAGAGCGGCCATTATTTCTTAATTGACCGCTCCATCTGATTATTTGATTTTGACTGATTTCTTCTTGAGAAAATAGGCACCAACTACAGCTAGAAGACCAGCTCCAGCCCAAGACATCATCGCTTCTTCTTTTTCGCCAGTGTATGGTAGCTGCAGAGAGGTACTTGGCAAGGTTGTCTTTTCTCCTGTTTGGTTAGTAAGACTGATTGTCTTATCGGCATTGACTGTAGCCCCAATGACTTCAGCTGATACTGTATCAGTTGTTCCGTCTGCATAAGCAACCACAACTTGACTATCCTTTGTAGAGATTACCTGATAGCCCGTGTTTGTTTGGATTGGTGATGCAGAATTGACATTCGCCACAACCTGACCAGTTACTTGAGAAGTAGTTCCGACCTGACTTGCTCCAGCGTCTACAGCTGTTTGAGCTGAAACGTTGGGATTGTTAGTTGGAACGCTAATATTTGGGTTCAAGACCGCAGATCCCCCGTCAACTGTTGGAACAGTGACACCAGAACCAGCGGCAGTGTCTGTTGAAGCAGGTTGAGTGGTCGTGCTATCAGTTGGATTGCTGGTTGTTGGTTGAGTGGGTTTTGCATTGTCGTTATTTGTTGCCGGCTGAGTAGGTTTTACATTGTCATTGCTTGTTGCTGGTACGCTTGTGTCTGGAGTCGGATTGGAAGGTACAGGAACATCCGTACTTGGTGTACTTGAATTTCCAGTAGTTGGTTGAGTGGGTTGACTTGGAACAGATGGTGCTGTTGTGTCAGAAACTGGAGGGGTTGTTGGTGTAGTCTCTCCAGTTGATGGAACTGTTACAACTGCTGGCACGTCAGTAGAAGCTGGAACAGTTCCAGAGCTGTCATTCGCAAAAGCAGTCAGAGAGCTTGCTGAAGTCAATACTGCAACAGATGATAGTGTGATAAGTTTAGTCCATTTTTTCATTTTTTATACCTCATTATGTTTATAATTATATTTATAGTGATATTCCGTTATCTGCCAAATTTTGATGATTTTGGCTGACCGTCTAGGACATAGCCATAAACGGATTTTTTATCGATTTTGAAAGGGAGAGTTAAGCGACTTGTTTTTATGCTGTCATCTGCTCCCTTGGTAGTCACTACAAAAGTTACTGAAATAATATCTTTTGTGACTTTCTGCTTTTCATAGATGGTTGACTGTAGCTGTTCTGACTTGACTTCTACTCCTTCCGATTTCATCTTCTTACTCAGAAAATTTGTTATGTTTTCTTGATTTCCTGAGTAGTAGTTCGCAATGAAGAAGCGTCCTACCGCTTCCACCTGCCCCTGGGCTTCTTCATCGGCTAGCCGCTTCTCCAGTTGATTTATCTGCCTTGTCAGCTTTTGATTACTGATTGCTATTTGAGCCGGTGATATAACGAGAGCGCCAATAGATAAGCCCAGCGCTCCAATAGCAACAATTTTCCAAATTAAGCCAATAGATTTTTGTTTTTCTTTTGATTGAGGGGAAATTTTTTTATTATTCACTTTTGGTTGCTGCTCAACTTTCTGGGGTTCAACAGGAATAGTCGGCTGAATTGTTTTAGCCGGTTCCTGAGGAACCTGAAAAGGGTTATTGCTAGATGGAGGTGCTGAGATTGGCTTTGTAGGCTCTTGTTTCAACTCTTTCTTGGGTTCTTCCTGGAACGATGCCGTCTGCGACTTGTTCCGTTGAAGCAAAGAAAAGCCTTTTTTCTCTCGCTTCAGTCCAAAGCCGGCTAGAGCTTCTTCTACTATCGCATGCAAAGGAAGCATCAAATTCATCGTGTCTAGGATAGAGCCATCTTCAGCGACCTGCTCCAGAAATAACATGAAGGACTCTCTTCTGTCTTCTGCCCAGACAGACTTTTCATTGACATTGGCCAGGAGTTCATCCCGATTGGTGTATGTTTCTTGTTGTCTAGTCTGAATATTAGTGAGTCGGAACATGAGCATCACCGCCATTCTCAGCATTAGCAGCCTTGACTTGTGCAAATTGTTCAAACTCTTCTCTTGTTCTATTGGACTCGGCCATCAAAGCGAGAATATACTCAGCATCTGCAGCCTTTTGCTGCTTCAGCAAATCTTTCTCTTTTTCAGCAAGTTGAGCCTTTTGACTCTTGATTTTTGCTAAATCCTTTTCTAGCTTCTCCAATTTTGCTTTCAGTTGTTGTGATTTTCTAGTGACCATTCTTTCTCTCCTTTTCGGTTTCTAGTTGCTTGAGCTGCTTGATGCAGTCGTTGTAGTTTCTTCTTCTGGATGGCTTGTTTCTGACTGGGAGGCTATCCCAGTAGAAGAAGGCAACTCCATTAGAGCCATTGTTTCAATTTTATTGATTTTGAATTTTTCATTATCTTCAGAGTAGCTCAATTTTAAGACAGTTTCGTTTTGAACGTCTTTAACAGCTGAGTCATAGTTCTTCTTCTCGTCTAGTAACGTGTTAGTGTAACGTACTTGAGCAAGCACCTGATGATTTTTTTCATCGATATAGATTTCTGAACCTTGATATTCAAAATCTACGACAAAGCCTTTATAAGTCTGATTTTGAGGTTCATTTTCTTTAGCGACCTCCTGGGAATACATGCCTTCTGTCATGTATTCCTTGTAGCGCTTGCGGTTTTCCCCTAGATCCTTTTTTGTGTAATAGTTGAGCAGAAATTCCTCAACATCTTTCTGTTTCACATTAAAAGAACTGCTGGCAACGGTTGTTTTTTGCTTTGGCTTTTCTTGTGTCTTGGTCTTAGTGGAACCTTGACCGGCTGAAAAACCGATTAAGGCTGCCAGAATGACTAGTAAAATCCAACCAACGATTTTCAAAATCTTAATTTTTTTAAGGTCTAGCAATGATTTCACTCCTCCTTATTCATATCTTCTAGGTTGATGACTCCTGGCGCATATTCATCTGTTTGCTGGCCAGCTTCCCCAACCGGATTGAGATTGACAATCTCAATTTTATCAATCAACTGCTTTCCGTTTACATCCTTATAAGTCAGTTTCAGGCTGTAGCTATTGGTTGTTCGGACTGTCTTTTGTTGGTCTTCCTCCCGTTTCTTCTGGCTCACACTATCATAATCATAGGTCACAGTCGCAAAGACAACCGGTTCCTCCGTACCTACATAGATTTTAGCTGACTTGTAGCGGAAATTTTGCATGAGAGATGTTCGTACTTTAAAGCCTGGCTCCTCTTCATTAGCCATCTCTTCCTGATAGGCTTGTTCTGTCAGGTAAGGCCGGTAGTCCTTACGGTTTGACCCTACTTTGTCTTTGGTAAAGTAGGTTTTTAGAAAATCCGTGATCTGACGGCTGGCAACCTGGGTGCTGCTATCTGTTGAGCTTTTATTCTGGCCGCCTTGCCAGAAGAACATCAGGAGGAGAATCAGAATGATGCCGCCTCCTAATCCTATGAGTTTGAAGATTTTGACCTTTCTTTCATCAATCATGTGTACTCCTTTTATTGTTTAACTTTGATTTGTTGGCTTTGTACTAGTGCGGGGCCACCTGTAATGAGGAAAGATGGATCCGGACTAGCCGCTGTACCAATCGCTGGAGTCGGGCTAATTTCTAGATGAACGTGATAGATTGTTGTAGCACCTGAATTTCCCAATAGAGCTATTTGTTGGCCAGCTTTGACCTCGGTACCAGGAGCAAGATTTGGCTGCTCCTTCAAATGACCGTAATATAAATACTGATCAGTTCCTTCTGGAATAATGGTGATTTGATATCCACCGACAGCAGAGAAACCAGTATTATATACTTTACCATTGGTAATTGAATAAACTGGCACATCTGCAGGCAATGCAGCAGTTCCGTATTGGACGTTTACTGGTGCCAGGTCTACTCCGGTATGCTTCCCACCGGACGGGCCATAAAGGCCACCACCGGCCCCAGAAGACCAAGGAGTGTAGCCGTAAGGCTGCATGACCCAATAGTCCTGGTTGAAGATAGGGGCATATTTGCCGTTTGGCTTAATAAAGGAAGCTCCTCCGCTACCACCGCCATTTTCCAAATAAGAAAGAACTTGCTTAGCGCTATCCTGTCGTTGGAGTAGTTTATCTCCAGGATTTCCCTCCCAATTGACAAGAAATTCTTTTGTCAATTGGGAGATGTCATCGTTACTCTCGCTGATACGATTGAC
Organism: Streptococcus sp. 27098_8_134; assembly: GCF_041431675.1. Lineage (NCBI taxonomy): Bacteria > Bacillati > Bacillota > Bacilli > Lactobacillales > Streptococcaceae > Streptococcus > Streptococcus sp. 27098_8_134. The sequence continues at coordinate 242,049 of NZ_JAPVYD010000001.1, forward strand.
TATCTCAATGTAATAAGGGCTATCACCCTTGAACATAAATTCGATTTGCAGCTCTAAGTCATACCATTTTTTGTTTTTACTCTTTGCATAATCAAGTAACATGGTATGACGGAGAGAACCGTCTTCAGTGTCCGTCCACTGGCCAAGTCCAAGCCCTCGATGAACGATATTTCTATATCGGCCATTATAGATAGCTGGCCCGTTTAAAGAAAGCCAATTAGGATCATCCCAAGAATTTGCAGAAGCTCCAATAGGGGGATTTAGATAATCTCCCTCAGCTCTTTTGGCTGTAATGTTACTTTCTGTCAGAAAGTTACCCATAATAGCGGATGCAGCTTTTTTTGTAATATTAGGCTTGTATTTCTTCAGGAGTTTGTAGGTTTGTTGCACTCGTTGAGCAACATCCCCTGAAAATTCAATGTTCGTTAGAACCGACGTTGTTTGTGTATAGCTGGCATTTGGAAGATAAAAGCCTGGATTGACATAGACCCATTCTTTTTTCTTCCGATCCTTTAGTTTCTTATAAAAGACCTCTTGGCCATCTTCCGAACCAACCGCTCCGATTTCATCCCCAGGCAGAATTTTATCACCGGATTTAAAGCGGGCTTTATCTACTTTTTTGTAGGTGAATTCCCGCTTTTTATCCTTGATGATAAAGTCTCCGTCTTTGATTTCTACTGTACCTGGCATGGTTGCGTATATTGGAGAACCTTTAGAAGCCTGTAAGACAGAACCCTCATAAAGTTTATCCTTACTTTCGTAACCAAAGCGCTTTGTGATAGTGACTCCTTCGACAGTTTCGTCAGATGTTTCCTTCGAGAACGGATGCTCTAAGTCATTATAGTTAATGTAAAAGCCAACTTGTTTAGCTTGCTCAACTACTTCCCCAAATTCTTCCTGATCCTTTTTAGAAAGTTTGATATAGTCATGCTTGCTGGATTTAGTCAATTCTTCCATTGTTTGGAGATTGTCCTTATCTCCATTCATTTCATTCCAAATATCCGTCAGCAAGTCTCGATAAGGTTTATCGAACTCCAGCATCCCTTTCTTTTTGTTATAGGGCTTATCCAGTTTATAATCACTGTATTTATAGCCCATAAACATCATGACTGAGTCTATATCGCTCCAGTAATCAACTTCATCAGTTGACTTTTCCCTATCGAGTTTGCTGAGGTGCGTCCAGGCATCCGTCAGGTCAAACTCATTCTGTGAGACCGTAGAGCTTCCACCTCCAAATAATGCTCCTAAAAGGACAATAGCTAGCAAGGCTAAAAATATAATCAGATAGGCTTTAGCCGATAAGGGATTTTTGAGAACCGCAAGAATTGGCTTACTAAATTTAGCAAATACCTTCCGAGTTGCTTTGGCTGCTTTTCCGAATTTTGATGTTCTGAGCCTTGCACGTAAGCGCTGGTATTTATTTCTAAACTTGGTTTCCCAGCGATTAGCAACTGGGGTGCGAGTGAAACTACGACCACGGACTAGGTTATAAGTCCGATTGCTAGCTCCATAAACTGCTCTAGTCGTCCTTTTCCCAATTTTCAAAGTATATCGGCCAGCTTTCTTAGCTTGTCTTACTTCTGCATGTGTACGACGGATTGTGCGACGTGCAGAAGCTACATCTTCCAAAATATTGTTATCCGAAAATACATCATCTATAAATTGAGAAGCCTGTTGATGCACTAAATGGCCAGCTTTTTGAAAATTGCTGCCACCATTTCTTTCTATTGCTCCCTTCTTCTTATCTTTAGCAACTTGTTTCTTTTCTTTTAAGACTTTGAGTTCGCCTTTTGCCACCGCATTCCTAGCTTCCGCCTTTCTAGTGACGTAATGCTTTTCTGCAGCGGTTTGCGGATTGAGAAGCTCTCTTTCTCTTTTATTGGCTGCCTGATAAGAGGCTTTCGTTGTCTTAATCTGAGAATTGATTTCTCTATACTCCGCTTTGGCTTCTCTCACTTCTCGTCTTGATTTTCTTGACAACGTTTCACCTCCTATTAAGCATCTGTCGCAATCAATTCAAATAATCGAGTGTGTTTTGGTATTGGGTTTTCAAATGGTACTACCACTTGACCAGCCACAATTAAGCCTGTTCCCTTGGCTTTTGGCTTTTCAATATATCGAGTTAAGGTTGGGGTAAGGGTTATAGCTCTTGATAAAGCCAGCAAATCTGATTTCTTATGCTTTAGTAAAATCATAAATTCACTGTTGGAAACCAACTTCCGTCCTTCTTCTTTGTTCATCAGGGTTTCAATATTTTGGGTAATGGCTGTTGCGATTGCCCCATATTTCCGCACCCGAGAATACAACTCAGTAAAGAAGATAGCTTGAGCTTCTTCCTTGAAGTACAGCTGTACTTCGTCAAAGTAAATGCGAGTAGTCAGTTGTCCTTGAGAGGCGACAACCTGGTTCCAGATATAGTCCTGAATAACCATCATCGCAAAAGGCTTCAACTTACCAGTCAACCGCTTCAGATTAAAGATAACAAAGCGGTCTGTAATATCGACATTGGTTTCATGAGCAAAGATATTCTGTGATCCTTTCGCATAGATTTCAGATTTAAGAGCCAGCTCCTGAGCCTCTGGTTCTTCCTGCTCTTCCAAGACATCATGCCAATCTTTCAGGGTTGGAGTCTGATCACTCTTTTCAAATCGACGGTAAGTCTCCCTGGTAACACGATCAATGATCGTGTACTCAACATCCCCAACCTCGTCCAGAATAGACTCAAATAGCCCCATAAGCAGATTTGACTTGTCACCGATTGGATCATTATCTTCATCCTTGAGTTGGCTCACATCCGGTAAATCAAGTAAATTAAGGTGAGACTTGGAGCCGATGAAAATATCCACCAACTGCGCCCCAAATTCTCGACCAATATCAGAGTATTCATCTTCCGGGTCAACAATGATAATTCTGTCTTCTGGATTTTTCAAATAAGTTGGAATAATTTCCATACTTTTTACTGTTACTGATTTTCCGGAGCCAGAAGAACCAAGTACAACTCCTGAACCGGTATTCAAATCTGCTTTCCGATCAACTGTAATAACATTGTTTGAAAGCTGATTTTGACCATAATATAAAGCACGGTCGCTTTCAGATTTCAAGTCAACATTAGTAAATGGAATTTGTGTCGCTAAATTTGCTGTTGTCATATCACGGATAAAACGACGCTTCACATTTAAGAATGTGTGACCGATAGGAAGAATGGTATTTAGCCCCTCTTCTTGGTAGTAGAAACACTCTTGAAAGTTCACCCCAACCTTACGAGCAGCCGTCAAAACCTTGTCAGTAATATTGGCTAATTCGTCTTCATCTTTAGCCTTAAAGTAAAGAGCAATCAGCCCTGAAAAAGCTTTTTGATCGTTGTCGTCAATTTCTTCTTTCCAGCGTTTGGTAGACTCAGAAATTTCCTTTGCTCGACCACTGACTGCCAGCTCCTGGTCTACTCCTTCTTGCGCACCAGAACGTTGAGCCTTAATCATTTCAGTCTTGATAGTGGTGTCAGCATTGTTAATCTTCTTCAAGAACTCTGCTGGTTCATAAGGTACAGCCTGAACCGTAATTGCCAACTCCTCTCCAATATCCGTCAGATTTTTAATCATCCGGTCAGTTAGAAAGGTTGGAAAGTTTCGAGCATACATAACTTTAGCCACTTCATCATTGATCCGGAAGCGATTTTCTAGGAAATGCAGTTGGTTAGGAGCGATAAAGTCCTTACTATGCAATTCAGAGAGAGCAATATCCCGGTAAGTGTAAGGTAGTCTGTGTTTACCCAGCAGCAACTCCGCAAAGACATCCAAGCGCTCTTTCCCGTCTAGTTCTTGAAAACCAATATCCATCTGAGCATACTGATTTTCAAGCGAACTGCCAATTTCTTTCAAATTGGCATCCGCCTGCTCCCGATTATAGGCTTCTGTTCCAATCGTGACATATTTCTCAACCTGAAAATTCTTTGAATCACTAGAAAAACGGCTTTCAATCATATCATTGTATTCTTTTCGGAACTTGTCGAAACCATCTCCAACCTCTTCATACTTGATCCGTTCGACTGTGTTATCTTCAATTTTTCTATTGATAACCAGAAGCTGAAAGGTTGTTCCTGAGTCCAAAGAATTGAGCGCTTCGGCATGAGTATCTATCACATCGATTTTCTCTTCCTGATTAGCCGATAAATAGGCTACGTCACCCAGGCGATAGGTTCTAGACCATTTATCTTTAGCGACGTGCAATAGTCCGTTTTCATACAGGCTATTGTACTTGATAGTATTCTGTGTAGATGCCTTCAGTGTCCGTCTTAGACGATTGCGACGTTCCTTTTCAGCTTTCGTCAAATTCTTTGACTTTCCTCCAAAGTTTAAAATCATCTTTTGTAAACTCCTCTCCTTCCTCAAATTCTGTTAAATAGCCCCTTTTTTGGACTTTTAAATTAAACATCACTCTATCCTTAACGAGTTCATCAAAGCCTAGCCCATAAATTACAAAAGGCGGGGCAACGATAAAAGCCGTTAGGTACATTAAAATATCCGAGAGTCCCATCAGTGAAATGGTGATTGTAATAGCCGAAACTAGCACAATCCCCAACACCAAGATTAGAATTCGTTTGGTCATTCCAAACGCTATCGGGCGTTCATAATCATCAAACGTTTTTATAAATTCACTCCCTAGTTTATTGTTCATTCTGCCTCCTTCTAGCCAATTAAAAAACACCTTGCCTTGCAAAGTGTTAGTTCAACCTATTCAATTCAGTTTTATTCTCTGATTTTGCTAATGGTAGCCATAATAGCTCCGATAAAAGAAATAAGTAAAATAGCTAATACTGACCAACCAGTCTCAAATGGATTTCCTCCTTCAACGACATTCAAGATAAAGACTCTATAAGCAAAATAAGCAAATATCCAGAAGAGAGACAATCCAAGAAACATAACTACCCAATTCAACAGAACATTTAGGATAAAGAATGGGGTCGCAATCAGAAATCCAAACACCATGACAATGATGTTGAATGCAATATCAAAAAAAGTACCAATCTTAGACCAAATGGATGGCTTATACTTCTTCGTCTTTGATGGTTGGAATGGTACAGTAGCTGGCTCTTCTTTGGGAAAAGATAATTTGAAATGACTGCCTTCTCGCCTGATTTGATACTTCATTTCTGCCATGACCTCACCTCCTAATATATTAGAATTATTTTACCATATTTTTTATGATTTTTACATAGCATTTAAGAGTGTTTTCGCTTGTTTTTGACTACCAAAGAGACACATGATGTAAACAACGCTTTTACCAATAGAAGCAAAAGCAGTTACCCAATCGCCCTTACCTGCCTTAAACATATCATCTGAAACTAAAGCTGGATAAAGTTTAATAACAATGACCAACAACAATCCTTGAAAAGCATAAGCTGCAAAGAGCTTTAGAAAATTAATAGTGATATTTCTTGTCTTTTCTGACATGAATAAAGCTGTCAAAATTGGTGCCACAGCCTTGAGAATATACATCTGGAAAAATCTTAGAAAGGCAATAATTCCAGCACAAACGTTCCCAACAAAATCGGTTGCTGAACCAACTAAGCCAACTATTTGTTTCATGATCCAGCCGCTCACTCCTGAAGTATCTACATCAGATTTGAAACCTGTCTTTGGCAGGACACTGTTGACTAAGGTAATGCCTTTATTGAAAAAGTAGACTATAACATCGAAAATTTCTGAACTGTAATAAACCAACATAAAGGCTAGAATATAGCCCAAGGCTACCTCCATCCAAAGCTGTATGGTTAAACTCCCTCCCTCTTGACCTAATCTTCTATTCCAGGACATCATGTCAAAAAGAAAGAAAGTTAAAATAATGACTGCTGCAATAGGCAACAAGGCATTATTGATTTTGTCCGCATACTGATTAACGGTTGAACTATAGCTAGCTAGAGATTTACTAATGCTATCCATTCCCTCTAGCTCCTTTCACTACTTATTTTGGAATTGAATTGAGCGCTGTAATGATTGCTTGGCAGACTGAAACTGCAATTACACCAACAGCACCACCATTGATCATTGAATTTGCGCCTTTTTCCTGACGCATAGAGTCATTATTGTTTCGTCCTCCGAAAAATTCAATAACACCAACTAACACCCAGACCAAACCTGTAATACCTACAATGATCTGTAACATTTGAAATACTTTAACTGCCGTTTCCATTTATTTCATTCCTCTTTTCTATCTTCTGTTAGATTTAATTGTTGTAACACTTTCCCCAGGACAATCATTTCATCCTCAAAAAGTGTGACTCCTTTGCCAACTCGTGAATAATCGTCCTTCCAAGATCGAATATCATATCTTGGAACTGTATCGTTCCAAGATACTTTATTTAGTTCTTTTCGCCAGCCTTTTTCAGTAGTTGATAGCGTTGCTATATGCTCAACCACTTTAAAATGAACTGGCTCATTATTATCTTTTCTGGGGTGACGGTTGGACTGGTTCTGTTCCTGAGGTTTTTCAAAACTCCAATCATTTCCGTCTTTCCAATCCGTCATGTAGTTCCTCCTGTTTTTCTTCTAGTTCGGTGATAACCTGTTCCGGTCAGTCTCAATACGCTGGTCGTTCCAAATCGACATCTTCTTGCAATTAAAATATTATTTCTGGTAATTGTGCGAATTGCAGAAAAAATGTCTTTATACTCGACTTTCAACTCAACGACTGTAGACTTTCCGGCAACGTAGCCACGTCTTGAAATGGTTCCATACTTTGGCTTTAAAACCAAAATCTCACCAGTTTCCAGATAGGCAGAGGCTCCACCTTCACGTCCTAACTGTTTTAAATCTCTGATGCAGACTTCATTGTCTGCAAGGTCTTTAAATTTATTCATTCTTTTTCTCCTTCTCGAATAAATTTAGGTTAATTTACACCCATGCTGTATAACCATCAAGGTTATATCCGTACTTCCTACGCACCGTTTATGGTCATAACGGCAAACCTGCAACAATGCAATATGTGACTGAGGCTGTTTTCAGCTGTACACTCCGCCCCCCATTCTGTATCTCATAGTCACGCTGTATCAGGGCAGAGGCTATATGCAGTTGTCAAAGTGCTTCAGCAGTTTAGCGACTTACTGAGGTCAAGTTTTTAAAAATGTGGAATCAATTTAATCTCAAAATGAGGCAATCCAAAAGCTATTCCCAAAAAGAAAGTTAAAATAGCAGCAACTAAAAACCAAACAACTATCTTAGCACCTTCATCAATAATCAACTGCCAAGAAATACAGAACCATTCATACAGTTGATTTATAAGAAAAACTACAGTGATAAATATAAAAATATATGCAAAAAGTGTCATCAATTTCCTCTCCGTTCAAACATTTCTTTCTAGTAAAATCTATTTCATTGTTCCTAGAGAACAAAATCTTATTCCAACTGCTTTCTGGCATTGCTGTTGTAAGTGGCTAGTAGCCCATTGTAGATGTACTCAGCAACCATTTCAGACGAACGAGCAAAGCGCATGTTCTCTAGAGCATACTTGTAACGATCCTCAAATGGCAGCATGATAACACTAATTACTGTTTCTGAATAGCTATCTTCCAAAAGCTGAGCATAGACCAAATCACAGATATAATCTTTATCATACTTGGTAGCTTTATCAACTTTCCGGAAAAGAGAATTTGGATTTTTATTTTTTGAATTTTGAGTAGCCTTTTCCTCATCCTCCTCAGAAAGAATTAATTCAGTATCACTAATATCAGTATCACTAATATCAGTATCGTTAGGGGATAAATTTGATACCGGGGTAGTATCAAATTGACACCCCCCTGGTGTTTTTTTGACACCCCCCTGGTCTAAATTTGACACCCCCCTAGTGTCAGATTTGAAATCACCTGGTTTATCAGCATTTCTAGCAGGTGTATCATCTTGTAGTAGACCAAGGTAAATCCGGTTAGCAAGGTTTCCTGATTTACTAGTAGATTGTTGAATTTCACGAATTAAACCATATTCTGTAAGCTGCTTCTTAATTCTTAAAAGAGTAGATTTTGAACAATTTAGGATCTTCATTAGATTAGAGTTAGAATATACCAAATAGATATTTCCATCTTCATCAATCCAATTGTTCTTGAAAGATAAATCCAATCTGTCTTTCAGCATAGAATAAGCTACTTTGGAGTCTAATCTCATGTTCTCGTACAAAGGGCTTTCAAACAGAATTTTGGGTAATGCATAAAATCGTTCTGATGTTTGATAATGACTTGCACTAATAAATTTTATATCTCGCATTGATTAAACCTCCCTCAGTCTAAAAGCACCTTTTGAGTTAAATCTAATCAATCCAAAAGCTTCTAGCTCTTTCAAATTTTCTAGCGTTTCTTTTCGAGTAGCACCAGTCTCTTTCATCAAGAATGAAATAATAGCCTCTCTGGATTCTTTTTCTTTAGGTGACATATTAGCCCCTCCTTAGTTATCTTAAACAAACAAAAAACGAGGAAATGATTTCTCATTTCCTCGTCAATTTCTTATTCAATTTTTCACTTTCTCAAAACTCTAGACACTTACCACACAGCAGGCCAGCACTCACTATCAGTTCTTAGCGAATCCCCAAAGCAATCCGAGCATAGCGGCTCATCTTTTCCACTGTCCAAGCTGGGTACCAAACCAACTTAACATCCGTCTTGGTAACCTCTGGAACATCAGACATGGCATCATAGATCTGGTCAGTCAGAAGATCCGCCAGAGGGCATCCCATGGTTGTTAGGGTCATATCGATTTCCGTCTCTCCATTGGTCTCATCAAAACGGATTTCATAGATTAGACCTAGATTAACAATATCAATCCCCAGCTCTGGGTCAATGACCTGCTCCAAGCTCTCCAAAATACGTGTTTTAATCTTTTCAACTTCTTCAGGGCTGTATTTTTTTTCTGACATGCAATATCCTCCTTATAGATATAGCAGAAATTTCAAGTTAGCTCGAGGGGGCTTTTGCTTTCAGCTAAGGTTGCCGACTTTATGCTTCCTGCTGAAAAATTTCTGCCCCTTCTTACTCTTCACTTCTTAATCTTCGATAAAGTCTCTGAGTGGTTTGCTGCGGCTTGGATGGCGAAGTTTACGCAGAGCCTTGGCTTCAATCTGGCGAATCCGCTCGCGGGTGACATTGAAGACCTTACCGACATCTTCCAGCGTCCGCATTTTTCCATCGTCCAGACCAAAGCGCAGACGCAAGACGTTTTCCTCGCGGTCTGTCAGCGTATCCAAGACCTCATCCAGCTGCTCACGAAGGACAACACGAGTAGTATAGTCGACTGGATTTTCGATCACTTCATCTTCGATAAAGTCCCCAAGATGGCTGTCATCTTCCTCACCGATAGGCGTCTCCAGCGACACCGGCTCTTGAGCAATCTTGAGAATCTCACGAACCTTGTCAGGTGTCATATCCATCCGCTCAGCGATTTGCTCAGGCGTAGGATCTTGACCTAATTCCTGCAAGAGATTACGTTGCTCGCGGACTAGCTTGTTAATGGTTTCCACCATGTGGACCGGAATCCGAATAGTCCGAGCTTGGTCAGCAATCGCACGGGTAATGGCCTGACGAATCCACCAAGTCGCATACGTTGAAAACTTAAATCCTTTGGTGTAGTCAAACTTATCAACAGCCTTCATCAGCCCCATATTCCCTTCTTGAATCAAGTCAAGGAACTGCATGCCACGGCCGACATAGCGCTTAGCAATGGAAACAACCAGACGAAGATTGGCCTCAGCCAGACGCTGCTTGGCTTCCAAGTCTCCCTGTTCTACCAAGATAGCCAGCTCCTGCTCTTCTTCATTGCTGAGAAGGGGCACAACCCCGATTTCTTTCAGATACATGCGGACTGGGTCATTGACCTTGGCTGAATTGCTGCCTAGGAGCTCTTCATCCGTCAGCTCTGCTTCTTCCTCTTCGTTATTCAAGACGCGCGCGCTGGGATTTCCTTCCTTATCTGTAATTGAGATGCCAGCATCCTGGATACGCTGCAGCAAATCCTCAATCCCATCAGCATCCAAAGTGAAAGGAATAACCAGCTGGTCATTGATTTCATCATCTGTCGCAACCCCTGTCTGCTTGTGGTTGCGGATAAATTCTGCAATTTGAACGTCTAATGTTGTTACTTCTCTTTGTTTTGTAGCCATTCCTACTCCATTCTTCTTTTTTGCTCAATCAAGCGCTCCAGCTCGGATAAGGCTGTATCCGTATCTCCGCTGTGAGAGGCTTCTCGAATCTTCTTACTAATAAACTGATTATGCTTGCGCAAAATCTCCCGCTCTCTGGTTTCTTCCACTTCTTTCAACTCATCTTCCAAAACCTCATCCGGCAAGTCTTCTTCCAAGACGCGGTACCAAGCCTGCTGGACATGATCCGGCAGCTGGGACAAATCCTGCGGTGTCACCTCGCCATTTGCCAGTAAAATCTCATACAAGATCTGCAATTCTTCCGAGTCAAAGACAAAATCTTCTCTCAGCCGATATTGGTTCAATATCAAAGGATGATGTATCATGCGGTGGAAGATATGATTTTCCGCCCTCATGAGACGACTCAGCCGGTTCGAAGGCGAAAACTGCATGACGACTGGTTGAGACTGCTGAGTGGGCGCCTCCTGACTGCGACTAGAGCGCTCAGCCAGCCGGCTGTTATTCACCGTCTGCTCCACCTGCTGATAGTCAAAGTCCGGCAGCAACTCAGCCAGCATGTAAATATAGGAGTTCTGCGCTGTGATGGACTTGGTCTTCGCAATAATCGGTGCCATCTTCTCTACAAACTCAATCTGAGCCTGTAGATTTTCAATATTATCTGGTTTCAGATGATGCAGCAGAAACTCCACATTACTTATTCGCGTTTTGCTCAGTAAATGCTGCAAATCTTCCTCAGAATTTTTAGCGAGAAACTCATCCGGATCCAAATTATCCGGAATCCGAACAATTTCCACCGTCATATCTTTCAGCTCATCCAAAGCCTTTGCAGTCGCTGCCTGCCCTGCCCTATCTCCATCATAGGATAGGATAATCTTCTTGCAATACTTGCTCAGATGCTGGACATGCTCAGGCGTCAGAGCTGTTCCCATCGAGGCAACCGCATTTTCAATCCCGGCCCGATAAGCCGCAATCACATCCATGAAACCTTCCATCAGATAGACCTCATGGCTCTTCTTGATAACCGGCTTGGCCTTATCCAGATGATAGAGCTCGTAGCTTTTATTGAAAATAGCGGTGCTGCGACTGTTTTTGTACTTGGCCTGATGGCCGTCTGAAGCCGCCGCTTGCCAAATCCGTCCGGAAAAGGCCACAACCTGCCCGCTGTCATTGGTCAGGGGAAACATAATCCGGTTCTGAAAAGCATCATAGACCAGATTATTCTCCGCCAGATTGAAGAGGCCCGAGTTCATGATGGTATTCTCATCAAACTTTCCAGCCATACTCTTATGAAGATAATTGCCTTCATTTGGAGCCAGGCCGATTTGAAAATGCTTAAGAACATCATCTGTCAGACCCCGCTGGTAGAGATAAGCCCGCGCTTCCTCTCCCATCTTGGTCGTCATCAGAACCGCATGATAAAATTTCGCTGCCTCGGTATGGATATCGTAGAGAGCCTGGTGCGGATGGCTTTGTCTCAGTCGGTCATTGCCCGCTGTCTCTACAGCCAAGGGAATCCCTGCCCGATCTGCTACAATCTGCACAGCATCCATAAAGGAAACGCCTCGATAATCCTCAATGAATTTGAAGACATCGCCCGACTTGCCGCAGCCAAAACAGTGATAAAACTGCTTGTCCTCTACAACGTTAAAAGAGGGCGTCTTTTCGCCATGAAAGGGACAGAGTCCCAGGAAATTCCGCCCAGCCTTGGTCAAGGCCACCGTTTCTCCTATGACATCGACGATATTGACGCTGTTTTTAATTTCAGAAATGATTTCTTTATCAATCAAGAGACAATACCTCCAATTTATCATAGAATATCATTCTATATTTTATACTAAAATGAAGCAAATGTAAAATATTTGACAAACAAATATCTTGTAGATGTCATATAAATAAGCTATAATATAATCTCATTAATAAATTCTTGAAAGGAAAGAAAGAATGTTAAAGGATCTTAAAGAATTCTTGCTGCGCGGGAACGTGATTGATTTGGCAGTCGGTGTGATCATCGCCAACGCTTTTGGAGCAATCGTCACTTCATTGATTACTGACGTAATCACTCCTCTCTTCCTCAAACCAATTTTGGATGCTGCACACTTGAATCAAATTGCTGATCTGAAATGGAACGGGATTGCCTATGGTAACTTCTTGAGCGCTGTAATTAACTTCTTGGTAATCGGTACTGTTCTCTTCTTCATCGTTAAGTCTGCTGAAAAAGCACAAAGCCTTGCTAAGAAGAAGGAAGAAGCTGAAGAAGCGCCAGCTGGACCAACTGAATTGGAAGTCCTGCAAGAAATCAAAGCTTTGTTGGCTGAGAAAAAATAAAGAGAATTCACTGATGAAAATCAGTGTTTTTTTCTTGCCTATTGCTCACAATCATCCCCTTCTCTCCAAAGAGTGAAAACAAAAAACAGACCGGAGTCTGCTTTTTTGTTCAATTAGAATTTTTTACGTTTACGAGCTGCTTCTGATTTGCGTTTGCGTTTTACAGAAGGTTTTTCATAGAATTCACGTTTGCGTGTTTCTTGAAGAGTACCAGCTTTAGTAACCGCACGTTTGAAACGACGAAGTGCATCATCAAGTGATTCATTCTTGCGTACTACTGTTTTTGACATTTTTTTCACTCCCTTCAAGTCCAAAATCTATATAATCATACCACATATAGAAAAGAGTGTCAAGTATTTTCTGTAAGTATGATGTATCCCCTTTTTATGATACAAACAAGAAGACCAACTGCTCTGCTGCAGCTGGTCTTCTTTTGCTTAGAGGGTTTTACGCTTCTTAGCAGCTTTGGAAAGGGAAATGTCCTGCACCTTATCATAGAACAGGAACTGCTGAATGAGCTCTCTGTCGCTCATGTCAGGATTCAAGTCAACAACATAGTCCAGCTTGATAGACTTCTTTTCAGCCGACTTGAGAGATGTCAGTTCGGCTGATTTACAAGTCGTTTCAAAGATAGCATCAAAGAGTACTTCGTAGTCAAAATCAGCTGGAACCTGAACCTGGACATAACGTCTGGTCGGACTGACTGAAGTAAAGCTCATCTTTTCAAAGAGCATCCAGATGCCTGAAATAGCTAGAGTAAAGACAATTCCCAATGCTACAAAGCCCATCCCCGTTGTAATCCCGATAGCTGTCGCCATAAAGATGGCTAGAAGCTCCTTGGAGCCACCTGCGGCCGACCGGAAGCGAATCAAGCTGAAAGTCCCTGCTACGGCGACACTGGTACCCAGATTTCCATTAACCAAGAAGATGATAATGGAAATAATGGCTGGCAAAAGGGAGAGGGTGACGACAAATTCCTTGGTATAAATGGTTTGGCGCTTATAGACCTTGGCCAAGATAATTCCTAAAACCACACTAGTTGCTAGTGAAAAAATCAATGCTAAAGGATTTATCTTGATTTCCGTAGAGGAGTAGATACTGTTAAATAACTGATTGAGCATAAACTACCTCCTTAGGCCTTGACTGTTTGAGTCAGCCTTTCTTTAGTTTTCAGGTAGGCATTGCCGTATTTTGAAAAGGACTGGTCTTCAAGACCGTATTTATTCAGAATATCAGCCAGCCACTGAGGATATTGACCAGGAACCTTGATTTCCATAATCACCTTGTCGTCTTCCAGCAAGGGCAGTCCATAGCGGCCTAAAGCCAAGTCTACATCATAATCTCGGTAGCGGATGTTGGAATCAACTGTCACACGTACCTTTTTATCTTCCAATCCTCTCATAGAGTAGCGGTCATAGCTAATCACCATTTTTGGCTTCAAATCTATATAGCGCTCCTGCAACTGCTCCACTTCTGCCTTGACCCGATCATCAAAAATAGTATGGTCTGCCACACCGTTCACAATATAGTTGGTCACAGAGAGAGGATTCGAAACCAAACGGTATTTGAAACCTACTTCATCGCGTTTCTTCTTGATTTCCAAGAAAACTTGACTATCATCATTCGGCTGCTCAGCATAAGTCCGCATCCGCATCTTTTCACAACCGCCTTTTCTGGCAATGGAATCTTGAATCATCTGGAACTCATCATTATCAAAATACACATTAGAAATGGTGGATGTCGCATAATCATCTGCGGTGAGGTAAGGTCTCATATCAGCTTCAAGACGAGCTAGCATTGCTCGGTCAAGAATATACTTCGTTTCGATTCGTTGGAAGTTTGTTTGGATTTGCTTTTGTTTCATTTGAATTCTCCTTTGATTCTACAAATGTAGTTTGTGCTTTTAAAAGAAATAGAGCTTCCGCTCTGCATCCTACAAGCGTATGGATAAGCTTTGCTTTCTTCTCCTTTCCAAGAGTATTTTTTGAAATCATTCTACAAATGTAGTTTATGAGTATATTCTACACTTGTCGTTTATAAATGTCAAGAAAAAAGATAAATAATCTTTCAGTTTTTTTAGCATTAGGAAACGAAATGCAAACTGTAAGCAAAATCGACCTAAAATAAAAGATAAACTGATGACTAACTGCTCTTGGAGGATTGCCAAATCCCCCTTTGAGAAGATAATAAAATTCTACCAGTCTAAGCTTTTAAGAAACTTAAACTGGCAGAATCCTCTATTTAATCATCATCATGGTCATCATCATCATCTGGATCATCAGTGTCTGTCGTATGAGAGGAACTGTTCTGAGACGGAGTTTGAACTGTCGCTGTACTAGCTCCAGTATTTGCTCCGGTCGAGCCCGCTGCTCCCGTATTCCCTGCGCCTGCAGTAGCGCTGTTGTCAGCTGGAGTTGATGCAGCTGACGAGGATGGGCTGACTTCTTTTTCGACCGTTACCGTCTTTTCGACAATGGTATGCTGCTTGGATTGGATCAGTTTTCCATCCCTAGCATTGACAATGGTTTCATGGGCTGTTTGCTCGTGAGAGAAAAGAATCTTATAAGTGTCTTTCTCACGCGAAATTTGTAAATCTTTAATATCTTTTTCAGAAAGAGACAGCTCTTTTAAGACGGATGCTAGTGCCTGACGCTGACTGAGTCCCTGGGGCTGTTTTTGACCCGCTACAGGTTGGCTTTGTTGAGCAGCTGGGCTTTCTAGAGCAAAGACCGAGCTAGTCAAGAGCAAAAGGAGAGGAACTGCCACTACAAAGGCAGCAGACAGAAACCTCTTAGGCAGCCGGTTATCCATAATACCGACAATCCGACGCTTGAGATTAAACTTGTCAGAGTAAAAGCAGGTCGTCAGAGCAATTGGGGTCTTCTTACTGCGGTCTATCATGGTCAAAATCGTTTCACCGTAGAACGTCCGATACTCTGTATCTCTACAGCTCAGAACATCGTAGTCACAGTACATTTCTCCTGCTTCTTGGGTTTCACGGCAGGCAAAGCGGACAACCGGATTAAACCAGTGCAGACTCTTGGCAAAAATCCCTAAGAGATTGATTAAAACATCGCGATGCTTATAGTGAGTCAGCTCATGCTTGAAAATCAGCTGCAGCTCTTCTTCCGTGTAGTCAAGTTCTGGAAGCACGATTAAAATATCTCTGAAACCTAGCAGCATAGGACTTTGGGACATAGGATAGTGGAGCAGACGAATCTGGCCCTTAACTCCCATCTCCTGCTGAACAGCCCGCAACTGAGCCATCGCTTCTTCGTCCTGAAACTCCGTGCCCCAGCGCTTCAGCATCTTTCTGAAGCGAATATAAGAATAAGCGTATCTTCCTACACTAAAGAAAAAGCCAATCAGCCAGATGGCAAAGAGAATTTCAAACCAAGGCAGGTTTAGAAAAGCCTCCCACAGATTTGGCTGGGCAGCTTTTTCAACTGCTGGAGAAGCGCCCTGAGCTCCACCTGTCTGGGTAGCAGTCACTGCTGTCTGAACTACCGATCCTGTATTCAGCCGAATCAGGCCTGAGCCGAACTGAGGACGGAACGGAAACAGAAAACTTAGCAATATCAGAAACCAAATAAAATACTTCACTCTGACCGAAATCTTAGTCTTAAAGGCCGTAAAAAGCAGACTAAGCAAAAGCACCAAAATGGATGTCGACAAACTGGTCAGCAGAAAAGAAAGAAGGAACTGTTTCATGCTTATCCCTCCATCCTACTTTCCTTGGTTGAGCAAACTACGCAGCTCATCCAATTCATTTTCTGAAAAGGAGTTAGAAGAAAAGAGTGTTTTGACAAAACCGCCCATAGAACGACCACTATGACGCTTCAAGAAATCCGAAGCCTCAACTTCCAGATACTCATCTTCTGAGATTAAGGCTGTATACTGCCTTTCACGCCCCTTGCGGACACTTTCTAAAAAGCCCTTTTCTGTCAAGCGAGCCAAGACTGTCAGCAAAGTCTGAGGCTTCCAGTGATTGTCTGGTCCCAGCTTTTCCATGATACGGGCAGAGGTCGTCGGTGTAGGCAGCTGCCAAATTACCTTTAAAATAGTAAATTCCCCGTCTGGCAAACGTTTAATAGATCTTTTCATCGTTCCCACGCGCTTTCTAAATTAATGCTATTTCTAATTTTATTCTACACTTGTCTAACAAAAAAGTCAATCATTATATAAAAAAGAGCGAGAAATCAATTTTCCTCACTCTATTTAGAAAAATAAACTAAGTAGGGTCAGCATAACCAGCCCTCCCTGCTTGAACAGGATTTTGGGGTCACTGGTCACTGCACCGTATGCTGCCACCAAGATGATATAAACCATAAAAATTCCCAGCCAAACCGGACTAGGCTGTACAAAGGCCGCAATCAAGACCAAAACAGCTATCAGACCGTTGTATACTCATTGGTTTTTGAAAAGAGTATTGACCGACTGCTGCTCCAACTCCTCTTGTAACATGCCGAAAACCCGAGCTGTCGCTACCGAAGTCGTCGCGATGGTCTCCAAGTACAGGATATAGAAAAATTCCAAGGCAACCAAGCTTGCCAAAATAAGTGTAACAATAGACATTTTGACCTCCTAAAATAAATAACGAAACTTAGTATAACACAGACTGACTGGAACTGCGAAAACATTGCTCAAAAATGGACATTCTGTATAAAAATAAACACTAAAAATACTGAAGAAAAAAAGCGTAGCAGAAATCAGCAATTTCTGACTAGATATGATACAATCTTTTTTGAAAAATGGAGGTAAATTATGTTAACCTATGATTTAATTGTCATCGGCTTTGGGAAGGCCGGTAAAACATTGGCAGCCAAAATGGCGGCTCAAGGAAAAAAAGTTGCTTTGATTGAGCGAAGCAAGGCTATGTACGGGGGAACCTGTATCAATATCGCCTGCATCCCAACCAAGACCCTGCTTGTCGCAGCTGAAAAAGGCCTGGCTTTCGACCAAGTCATGGCTGAAAAGAATGCTGTTACCAGCCGTCTCAACGGGAAGAACTACGCAGCAATCAGTGGCGCTGGTGTCGACATCATTGATGCGGAAGCTCATTTTCTTTCAAATAAGGTCATCGAAATCACAGTTGGCGATGAAAAAGAGGAACTGACGGCTGAAACTATTGTTATCAATACCGGTGCCGTTTCCAATGTCCTGCCAATTCCTGGACTGACTGAAACCGAGCATGTCTATGACTCAACTGGCATTCAAAATCTGAAGGAACTTCCTAAACGCTTGGGAGTTCTGGGCGGCGGTAACATCGGACTAGAATTCGCTGGACTCTACAACAAATTGGGCAGTCAGGTGACTGTGCTGGATGCTGCACCTGTCTTTCTCCCTCGAGTAGAGCCTTCTATCGCTGCTCTAGCTAAGCAATACATGGAAGAAGACGGAATCCAACTCTTACAAAATGTACGTACCACACAGGTCAAAAATGATGGTGACGAAGTTGTAGTTGTGACAGAATCTGGAGAATTCCGCTTTGATGCCCTACTCTATGCTACCGGTCGTAAGCCGAATGTTGAACCACTACAGTTGGAAAATACAGATATCGAGCTGACAGAGCGCGGAGCGATTAAGGTCGATAAGCACTTGGAAACATCTGTACCTGGTGTATTTGCAGCGGGCGATGTCAATGGCGGTCTGCAGTTTACTTATATCTCATTGGATGACTTCCGTATCCTTTATAGCTATCTGGCTGGCGATGGCAGCTACACACTGGAAGACCGTAAAAACGTCCCTACCAGCATGTTCATCACACCACCTTTGGCTCAAATCGGATTGACTGAAAAGGAAGCCAAAGAGCAAGGCCTGCCGATTGCAGTTAAGGAGATTCCAGTCGCAGCAATGCCTCGTGGACATGTCAATGCTGACTTACGCGGTGCCTTCAAGGCTGTTGTCAACACTGAAACCAAGGAAATCGTCGGAGCGACTATCTTCTCAGCTGGGGCTCAGGAAATTATCAATATCCTGACTGTAGCCATGGATAATAAGATTCCTTACACCTACTTGAGCAAGCAAATCTTCACCCACCCAACGTTGGCTGAAAACCTCAATGATTTATTTGTTATCTAATTTTAAGCCCCAGATGGGGCTTTTAAGATGGCTTCAAAACATTTGCTTACATCTCAACCCCTTTTTGTGGTACAATAATGCTAGTTTATTTTAAAAAGATTGAGGAAAATTATGTCTGAACTGTATGATATTACGATTGTCGGTGGCGGTCCAGTTGGCCTATTCGCAGCTTTTTACGCTCATCTGCGCCAAGCCAAGGTTAAAATCATTGATTCCCTGCCTCAGCTGGGCGGTCAGCCGGCCATTCTCTATCCAGAGAAGAAGATTCTGGATGTACCGGGCTTTACCAATCTAAGTGGCGAAGAACTGACACAGCGTCTGATTGAGCAGTTGGAAACTTTCCAGACTGAGATTTGCCTCAATGAAACGGTGCTGGATATCGTTAAATCTGATGATGGCTTCACCATCACGACTTCTCAAGCCCAGCATCAAACCAAAACCATCATCATTGCCATGGGAGGCGGCGCCTTCAAACCGAGGGCTTTGGAGTTAGACGATGCTGAATCTTTCAGCAACCTCCACTATCACGTTTCAAACATCAGTCAGTATGCTGGCAAAAAGGTTGTTATTCTGGGAGGTGGTGACTCGGCTGTTGACTGGGCACTAGCTTTTGAAAAAATCGCAAAAACCAGCCTGGTTCACCGTCGGGATAACTTCCGGGCTTTAGAGCATAGTGTGGAAGAACTCAAGGCTTCTAGTGTTGAGATTAAGACACCATTTGTACCCAGTCGATTGGTTGGTGAAAATGGCAAGATAACCCACTTGGAAATCAGCCAAGTCAAAGGAGAGGAAAGTCAGCTTCTGCCTCTGGATCACCTCTTTGTCAACTACGGTTTTAAATCCTCTGTCGGCAATCTCAAAGATTGGGGCTTGGAACTTAACCGTCACAAGATTTTAGTCAACAGCAAGCAAGAAACTTCCATGCCAGGTATCTATGCGGCTGGAGACTGCTGTAGCTACGAGGGGAAGATTGACCTGATTGCGACTGGGCTGGGTGAGGCACCTACTGCTGTCAACAATGCCATTAACCATATCTATCCTGAGCAAAAAGTCCAACCCAAACATTCTACAAGCCTATAAAAAAACAGCTGCTGAGCTCGAGCTCAGCAGCTTTTATAATTCATCTGCGATTTTATTAATCTTTCTCAAGCGATGATTGACACCGCTCTTAGTCAGTGGCTGTCTCAGACTATCAGCTAGCTGCTGGATGGAGTAGTCTGGATGTTGGATACGAAGCTGGGCTACCTCCTGCAGGTCTACAGGTAAACTCTCAATGCCGATATTATCGCTGATTTTAGCAATATTGTTGATGGTTTTCATACTGGCTGTGACCGTACGAGCGATGTTCGCTGTCTCCGCATTATTAGCGCGGTTGAGGTCATTGCGCGCTTCCCGCATGAGCTTAAGAGACTCAAACTCAGCCATGGCTTCCATAGCACCGATGACAATGAGAAAATCCATGATGTCTTCAGCCCGCTGCAGATAAGTGACAGCCCCCTTCTTGCGCTCAATGGTCTTGGCATCCAGCAGAAAACGGCGCATCAAGGCAGCCAAATCCTCAGCATGATCCAGATAAACGGACAGGATTTCCAGCTGGTACTTACCTGAATCTGGCTCCCTCATACTGCCATTTGAGAGAAAGGCTCCCCGGAGGTAGGATCTGCTAGCTTCGTCATCTGACAAAATGGCCTGGTCAATCCCGGCCTCGATACCAAAAAAGGAGTCAGCCAAGTGCAGATCAGAAAGGATTTCTTCTACTTTCTGATCTAGAAATACTGTATAAACTCGATTCTTGCGCAAGTTGGTCTTCTGATGATGGCGGATTTCTGACTTGACCTGATAAAGGTCCGACAGTAACTCATAGAGATGGCGGGCAATCTTAGCATTTTCTGTTGTGACAGACAGGGTCAAACCACTGCTGGCCAAGCCCAAACTGCCAGACATCTTGATCATGGCTGACAGCTCATTTTTATCTCTGCTTGCCAGACTCAACAGTTCTTCTTTTACTTTTACTGTAAAGCTCATTTGCGTACCTGTATAATCTGCATCAATTCGTCAACGACCAACTCACCATCATGGAACGCTCCGCCATTTTCCAAACGAAGAAAGTTCGAAGAAATAACGCGCGGAACCTGCTCTTGTAATCCTTGAAAATCATGCTCCACCTGTACCAGATATTCGTCAAACTGGTTGCTGTCCATGTACTCATGAGGGACAGGTTCGATATTAACCAAGACTGTATCTACAAACTTCCTGCCTAAATGACGGTGCAGGACTTGGACGTGATCGCTGTCTGAAAAATGCTCTGTTTCGCCGCGCTGGGTCATGATATTGCAGACATAGGCCACTTCTGCCTTGGTATCCAAAAGAGCTTGACCAATTTCCTCGATAACGAGATTAGGCAAGATTGAGGTAAATAGCGAACCTGGTCCCAGAACCACCATATCGCTTTCCAGGATACTTTCAACCACCTTTTTGCTAGCAGCAGGCTTCTTGTCATCATAGGTATTGGTAACATAGACCCGCTCAATCATCCCGCTCTTGCTGGTCAGATTGCTCTCACCTACAACTTCCGTCCCATCTGCAAACACAGCATGCAGAGTTAGTGGATTGTCGCTAGAAGGGTAAATTTTTCCTGTCGTATGGAAAAATTTGGTCAGAAGCTGCATGGCATTATAAGTTGAGCCCTGCATTTCGGAAATGCCGGCAATAATCAGATTGCCCAAGGGATGCCCCGCTAGAACACCGTCTCCTTCCGCAAAGCGATACTGGAAGACCTTCTCATAAAACTTTGGCATGTCGGACATAGCTACCAGGACATTTCGCAAGTCACCTGGCGGAGTTAACTGCTGGATGTTTTTCCGCAGCTCACCAGAACTGCCGCCATCATCTGCTACTGTAACAATGGCTGTAATCTCTACGTCCTTTTTACGCAGGCTGTCTAAAATAACTGAAATTCCTGTTCCACCGCCAATGACTGTAATTCGTGGCTTTCTCATGAGCGGTTCACCGTTTCTTTCCGACGGTTTTTGTCGCGGTGACTGGCATTGACCGGCCAATTTTTAGCCAAATCATCTGCTAAGCGCTGAGCAAAGGCTACACTGCGGTGCTGACCACCTGTACAGCCAACAGCAATCGTCAGGATAGACTTTCCTTCCTTCTGATAGCCTGGCAAAATGGGCTCGATCAAGCCCAGCAGATGCTGGTAAAATTCTTCTGACTCGGCATGGTTCATGACATAGTCAAAGACATCCTTGTCCAAGCCTGTCTGATTGCGTAGCTCAGGCTTATAGTAGGGATTAGGCAGAAAGCGCACATCAAAAACCAAGTCAGCATCCAAGGGCAGACCGTATTTGAAACCAAAACTCATAACCTCAATGCGGAAACTATGCATGTCAGCCTGATTTGAAAATTGCTCAGAGATGGTCTTTCTGAGCTCCCGTGGTGTCAAATCTGTTGTGTCCACAACATTTTGGCTGAGATTCTTCAGAGGGGCTAAGAGTTCACGCTCCAGTTTAATCCCATCTAAAATCCGTCCATCAGCTGCCAACGGATGGCTGCGACGCGTTTCCTTGTAACGAGCCACTAACTCCTTATCCGCCGCATCTAGAAAAAGAATCTTGAAATCTATATTCTCATTTTGCTCTAAATCATCCAAAACGTTCTGGATTTGCAAAAAGAAGGAACGGCTGCGCATATCGACAACCAGAGCCAATTTATCATTGTCAGTAGTCCCTTCGACCAGCTGCAAGAACTTCGGCACCAGAGTTGGCGGCATATTGTCGATGGTAAAATAACCTAAGTCTTCAAAGGACTGGATGGCTACGGTTTTCCCCGCCCCGCTCATTCCAGTCACAATGACAAGCTGAATTTTCTTCTCAGACATAATAATCCTTTCATCAGATAGAATCTGTCAAAGAGTGGTTTTCCCCCGCTCTTTTTTAGAGAATCTCGGCAATAACCTCAATCTCAATCTTCACATCCTTAGGCAGGCGAGCCACTTCGACTGCTGAACGAGCTGGAAATGCTTCTGTAAAGGCCGTTTTGTAAACTTCATTAAAGGCCACAAAATCATTGATATCACTCAAGAAGCAAGTAGCCTTGACTACATGGTCAAAATCTGTTCCAGCGGCTTCCAAAATGGCTGAAACATTTTTCAGCACCTGCTGGGTCTGCTCTTCAATAGTCGTCCCAATGATTTCTCCAGTTTCAGGAGACAGGGGAATTTGCCCGCTCGCGAACAAAAGATTGCCGACAATTTTTCCTTGAACATAAGGTCCAATCGCTGCTGGTGCTTTATCTGTATGAATCGTTTTTGCCATAATTATCACTTCTCCTACTTATTTTTTTCATTATACCATAAAAAGATGGGGGTGACCATGTTAGGCTTACTCCCATTGACTTTTTCCTTATTTTTATTTATGATAGAAAAATAGAGAAATCAAAACCTCGGTTTTGGACTGGTTCGAAAACTTCCCAGAATAAAAAACTAAGTGCCTTTATATTGTATATAAAATGTCTTGCGCATAGTTTTTTTGCTGTCTCCTCGATTAGTCAGACAGTTAAGAGGTTGGGACCGATTGTCTCAACCTCATTTTTATATAAGCAAAGGAGAACTCATGAAAAGAAAAGTCATTATCGACTGCGACCCTGGTATAGATGATAGTCTAGCCCTAATCTATGCAATTCAACATCCCAATCTAGAAGTAGTAGCACTGACCATCGTCGCTGGAAATGTCCCAGTAGACCTTGGTGTTGAAAATGCCTTTAAAATATTAGAAAAACTGAACCGGCTAGATATACCAGTCTATGCAGGGGCAGAAAAACCTCTAGTCCGCGATTTTGTTTCAGCTCAAGATACCCACGGTATGGATGGTTTAGGCGAGAGCAGAATCAATCGAACAAGCAATTGTCAGCCCCAGCCTCAGAAAGCATCTGAATTTCTGGCTACCTATTTCCAGAAGGCTCAGGACACTTCACTAATCGCCTTGGGACCATTGACTAATCTAGCAATGGCAATAAAGCAAAATCCCCAAATTGGAAAACATATCAAACGCTTTGTCAGTATGGGCGGCAGCTACAAATCTCATGGCAACTGCTCACCTGTAGCCGAGTATAACTACTGGTGTGACCCACACGCCGCTCAATTTGTCTATCAAAAGTTAGGCCGAAAAATCGAGATGGTTGGACTAGATGTCACACGCGCCATCGTCCTCACCCCCAATCTATTAGAGTACATGCGTTTTCTACAGCCAGAAGTAGCTGAGTTTGTCGGTCGTATCACGCGTTTCTACTGGGACTTTCACTGGGAATATGAACACATCACCGGCTGTGTCATCAACGATCCGCTGGCTATTGCTCATTTTCTGCATGAAGATCTTTGTATGGGCTTCGACTCCTATGTTGAAATCGTGACCGAAGGCATTGCTCTTGGACAGACCGTGGTTGATGCTTATAACTTCTATCATAAACCAGCCAATGCCTATATTGCAACTCAAGTCAGTCCCTCACTCTTCTTCCAAGACTTCTTAGCTATCCTCCTGAATCAGCCTAAGGAAACGATTGCTCGAGACCTATCATCACTTTTATGAGGAAAATTTTATCATGAAAAAATCGACACCCCTTATCCTAAGCTTCTTGTCTATCTGTATCGCTCTCAACTACGTGGGAGCTAATATTGCACTATTTCTGAAATTACCTATCTATCTAGATACCTTTGGAACGATTCTAGCTAGCTTGACCTTAGGGCCTCTTGCTGGGGCTGGCGTTGCCTTTCTCAGCGCCCTCATTGGCTGGATGACAACCGATATCTTTTCTCTCTACTACTCGCCAGCCGCTATCATCATTGCTCTTTCAGCAGCTTGGTTTTTTAAAGAAAAAGGAAGCTTAAAGCTCAGTCTTCTCTGGAAAACCCTATTGGTAGCCCTTCCGGGTACCCTAGTAGCCTCTGCAATCACTGTCCTGCTCTTCGGGGGCATAACATCCAGCGGATCCAGCCTCATCGTCCAAGCCCTGCGGGGAATGGGAGTCAACCCCGTCCTTAGTATCGTCCTCGTACAAATACTAACTGACTATGCAGACAAGCTTATCGTTCTAGGTGTCTGCCTAGCTGCTCTCCCTCGAATAAAAGCAGTCAGCCCTAAAATCTTTGCTTAAAACAAAGGTTAATTACCTTAACGAATACATCTTTGGCGCAAAAAAGCAGCTGAGTAGGATTATTTCCTGCTCAGCTGCTTTTTATCTTATTCCTCTTCTGCTTTCGCTAATGCTTCTCTTTCCAGACGCAGCTTGCGTTTGGGGTTGAGTTTATTAAAGAGCTCTTCTAGTTTTTCTGCATTCCAGACGTCGGCTGCAGAGACAAAATTTCCATTTTCATCGCGGAAGGATATTGGTTTATCACCCATTGCAAGCCTCCTTAGTCAACGAATTCAAACTCAAACTTGCCGATGCGAACCAAATCCCCATCCTTGGCTCCGCGATCACGAAGGGCTTCATCAACGCCCATACCACGCAGCTGACGGGCAAATTTCATGACTGCCTCATCGCGGTCAAAGTTAGTCATATTAAAAAGTTTCTCAAGTTTATCACCAGACAGCACCCAAGTCGCATCATCATCACGAGAAATTTCAAAGGCTGGTGCTTCTTCGTCAAAGCCATAGTAAGCTTCTTCTTCCATTTCAGACTCATCATAAAGCAAGAACTCTGGTGTCTTATCCAGTAACTCTGCAGTCGCATCCAAGAGAGTCGCAAGTCCTTGCTTAGTCAGACTGGAAATTGGGAAGATTTGTGGCAGCTCCGCAAACTCATCATAATTAGCCGCTAATTTCTCTTTGAATACCTTGAGATTTTCAGCACTATCTGGCATATCCATCTTGTTAGCAACAATAATCTGCGGGCGCTCCATAAGACGAAGATTATAGGATTCCAACTCTTTATTGATAGCTAGATAGTCCTCATAAGGATCACGCCCCTCACTAGCTGACATATCGATGACATGCAGGATGACCCGTGTCCGCTCAATATGACGGAGAAACTGAGTTCCCAGTCCGACCCCTTGGCTGGCTCCCTCAATCAAACCTGGTAGATCTGCTACTGCAAAGGACTCTCCAGAGTGAGTACGAACCATTCCTAGATTGGGCACGATTGTCGTAAAATGATAGGCACCAATCTTAGGCTTAGCTGCTGTGATAACACTAAGCAGAGTTGATTTTCCGACAGATGGGAAGCCAACCAGACCAACATCTGCTAGGACCTTAAGCTCAAGCAGAAGCTCCCGTTCTTGACCTGGTTCTCCGTTCTCAGAAATCTCTGGAGCAGGATTTTTAGGCGTTGCAAAGCGGATATTTCCACGACCACCTCGGCCACCACGCGCTACGATAAATTCTTGGCCATTTTCTACCAAGTCCGTCAGCACCTTGCCCGTCTCAGCATCACGAACCGTCGTCCCCTGCGGTACACGAACAATCAAGTCCTCAGCTCCACGGCCATGCATACCCTTGGTCATACCCTTTTCACCAGACTGAGCCTTGAAGTGGCGATTGTAGCGAAAATCCATCAGGGTGCGCAGGCCCTCGTCTACAACAAAAACAACATTGCCGCCACGACCGCCATCACCGCCCCAAGGACCGCCATTAGGAACATATTTTTCACGGCGAAAGGCCACCATGCCATCGCCACCATTGCCAGCCTTAACTTGAATCTTGGCCGTATCTAAAAACATACTCATTTTTTCTATTCTCTTTTTCTAGTCTAAAAAAACGCCCTGAAGCGTTTGGATTAAAAGATTGCGCTGAGAGCGGAAGCAAAGATAGCTCCAACTGTCACGATGAGCATGATAATCACGACCAGCATCGTCAATTTTTCAAATCCTGTTTTTTTACGTTGTCCGTTATCTCCAAAAGCCACGATAACACCTCTATCCTTTAAAAATTACTAGGTCTATTCTAACATGATTACTCCGTTTTTTCAAATGGAAAAGTATGTAAAAAGGCTTTAAGAGAAAACTCTTAAAACCTTTGAATATTATCTAGTCTTTTTTTGAAGAAAGACATAGCTTCCAAAGCCAACTAAGATTGCCAAACCTGCAAGTGACAGCCAAAGTGTCGTTTCTTGACCAGTCTTAGGCAGAACCTTTTTGTTGCCTCCTGCAGCACCTGGATCATTGGTACCGTTGTTTGAATTGTTATTTCCATTCCCTGGATTGTCTGTTCCACCCTTTGGATTGTCGGAACTGTTACCAGGGGTATTGTTACCATTGCCTGGGGTATTATTTGGATTATTGTTTGGATTATTATTTGGGTTGTTGTTTGGATTGTTGTTATTGCCAGGAGTTGGCGGCTGAACTGACTTGCCTGGATCATTACCTCTATAAGTATTTGTAAAGACTGGATCCAAGTCATACTTGACAGAGCCTAAAAGCTCACCATTAACGTCTGTTACAGTAACTGTCAGCTGTGCTTCCTTGTCATCATAGACGTAGTTAGGATCATTTCCTGGGATTTCCTTGATGCTGTAGCGGTAAGTACCAGCAGCACTGTAGTTTAAAGCCTTGAAGTTGATAGAGCCGTCTGCTTCATTGGTAACTGTTTGAAGCAAGTTACCACTTTCGTCAAAGAGACCAAAGGTAAATTGACCTTTTTCTAACTCTTTATTAACAAGCTTCTTCTGAGCCTTAATCATTACGTCTTTTGCTAGCAGAGCGCTTCCTTTACCAGAACCATCTTCTAAGCGGACTGACTTAGTAATAGTACGCTCTGGGAAGCCTTTAGCTGTCCAAGACAAGGTGTTGTTAACCACATCGCCTACTTGAACACCATCTGGTACACGAGTAGAGTACTCGATGTACATTGGCCAGTTGTAGTTATCACCAAAGTTAATGGTAAATCCATTGGCATCACCATTAGCATTTTGCGTAAGAACTGCCTTGTTAGTGAAGTTATCCAAAACAGGCAGAGTCAGCAAGTGCGCTTCATTGCGGATGCCACCTTCTACAGGAGCATAACGAACTGCGCGCAGTGTACCTGGTACCAATGTCAGACCATCGCCAAAGTTGTCTGAAATCACCATGTTACGAAGCATGTCCTGTCTTGCATTCAGGATAATGCGCCACTTGACAATCTTTGGATCGCTACTGTCTTGGTAACCATATTTCATTTCATATTCACCAGCAGTTCCTTCTACCTTTTCGTATTGGAAAGAAAAATCTGTCTGGCCAAATTTGAAGGAAACCGGCTCTGAATTTTGTACCTTGTCGTTATTAACTCGTACATTAAAAGTCAGGGACATTTCTTTTTGTTCGGTGTAGTTAGTAAAGTAATTACTAAAGGTTACCGTAACAGTCTGACTTGCTGGATTCGCTTGAGCTTTTCCGACTACTTCTCCCTTGTGATTGACAACATCAGATACTTGGAAGTTTAAGGGAGTAATCAGGGTTAATTCCTGCGGCAGTGAGAAAGTAAGGGTGTCGCCTTCAGCGATAGTTTGAGATGACGGGAATGTGAAACTAGTTGTTACAGACAAGGTTTCATTGGTCATAACTGTTGAGTCACTTGTTAATGGCACACCATCTTTGGTAATGCTTGTTTGCTGGGTATAATCTGTTACCTCAGCAGCCTGTGTCCTAGCAGCCAAACCAAGACCTGTAACAATAGCCGTTAACAAGATTAAAATTTTAAGAATAAGTGTTTTCTTATTTTTCATCTTATACTCCTTTCGTAGCTTATTATACCAAGAGTATTGCAATTTATCAACATTTTTATTCAAAGTGTTTAAAAATTCATACGAATATAAAAAAACCAAGACATTATGTCTCAGTTTCTTTACATTTATTAGTCTATCCCAATTTCATCTCGAACAACATTAGCAATGGTATCTACATAATAATTTACTTCTTCGTCAGTTGGTGCTTCAGCCATGACCCTCAGCAGAGGCTCAGTTCCGCTCGGACGAACCAAAATCCGGCCATTGCCAGCCATTTCAGCTTCCATTCTCTCAATCACTGTCTTGATAGCTGGAACTTCCATCGCCTTATCCTTCATGCTGTTTTCCACACGGATATTGACCAGTTTCTGCGGATAGATGGTTACTTCAGCAGCCAATTCGGATAGTTTTTTACCTGTTTCCTGCATGACCTTGGTCAATTGCACAGCTGAAAGCTGACCGTCACCTGTCGTATTGTAGTCCATGATGATAACATGTCCAGACTGCTCGCCACCTAGATTATAGCCATTCTTGCGCATTTCCTCTACTACATAGCGGTCACCAACTGCTGTCACAGCCTTTTGGATACCTTCGCGATCCAAAGCCTTATGGAAGCCAAGATTGGACATGACGGTCGTAACAATGGTATTCTGCGCCAGCTCGCCTTTTTCAGACAGGTATTTACCGATAATGTACATAATCTTGTCACCATCTACCAGCTCACCATTTTCATCCACAGCAATCAAGCGGTCGCTATCTCCATCAAAGGCCAGACCAATTGCTGCACCAGACTCACGGACAACTTCCTGCAAAGCTTCTGGATGTGTAGAGCCGACATTCAGATTGATATTGAGGCCGTCTGGATTTTCTCCAATAATCGTCAACTGAGCGCCGAGGTCTGCAAAAATCTGACGAGCGCTGGTAGAAGCCGCACCGTTAGCCGTATCTAAGGCCACATGCATTCCTTCTAGTTCTAAGCCAGTTGAAACCAAGTATTGTTGGTACTTGCGCAGTCCTTCTGGATAATCCACCAAGTCACCTAAACCTTCGGCACTTGGACGTGGCAAGGTATCTTCTGCTGCGTCCAGCAAAGCTTCGATTTCCAATTCACGCTCATCATCCAGTTTATAACCGTCACCACCAAAGAATTTGATACCATTATCCAAAGCTGGATTGTGGCTGGCAGAAATCATGACTCCGGCGCTGGCTTTCTCTGACTTGACCAGATAAGCCACACCAGGCGTTGCAATGACACCCAATTTATAGACATGAATCCCAACGGACAAAAGTCCTGCAACCAAGGCGCTTTCCAGCATTTCTCCTGAAATTCGAGTATCCCGGCCAACAAAGACCCGAGGAACTTCACTTTCGTGCTGGCTCAGAACATAACCACCAAAGCGACCGAGTTTAAAGGCCAATTCCGGCGTTAATTCCACATTTGCTTCTCCGCGAACACCATCGGTTCCAAAGTATTTACCCATTATAAATAGTTTCCTTTCATAAGACCTGGATGTAAAGATTTAGGCTGCAAGCAAGGCAGACCGCTTTAATCCAAGTTTATTTTCAAAATTTTATTTAGTTTTTATTTGATGAGCTCGTATTTGAGCTACTGTTAGAGGAGGACGAGCCTGAACTGTCTGCTGTTTTAGTGTTGACACGCATAGTCGTTTCAAATGGTGTCACCACGCTTGGCATGACATTTCCCTGCCCATCAACAGCCTGCAGCGGTGCTGTTCCGCTGTAGTTGCCAGTGATAATGACATTGGTCGGAAGAATAGCTACGACAGACTCTATCTTAGACAGGGTCTCCTCGTCACTGGTTACAGTAGCTTCCTTATTTTCCAAGGTCACACCACTGATAGACACATTTTCAGCCACCTGGCTGTCTGTGATGAGGTAGCGGACTTCAACCTTCTTGCTAGCCTTTTTACCAATCTTAACCGAAATCTTCTGCGGAGTCACTGTAGCAGTCAGACCGCTTGGCAGGTTTTCAACCTTTAGCGGAATTTCTACTGTGCCTTCTGTAGCCTTGGAAAGATCAGCAACGACTCGAAACTTCCGAGTACTTTCCTGCATTTCACTGGCTAGATTGACTCGGTTGGAGCCTGTCAGGGCGACGGAGACTTCAGAAGTGAAGCCGCTGATAAAGTAATTCTCGCTGTCATATTTGATGTCAATTGGCACATTGGAAACCGTATTGGTATAAGTTTCGGATGTGACCTGTCGAACTCCAGTATTGTTTTGATAACTGCTAGAGGTTGCATAGACAAACAGCACTAGGGCAAAGAAAAACGAAGAGATGATATAAAGAATTTTTTTACGTTTTTTCATTTCTTCCATCCTCCCATGAAGCGTTTTTTCAAACCTGCTGGCTTGTCCTGCTCTGATAAGAAGACCTTTCTCAGCTCTATCTCAAACTCATCCAAAGTCAGATCATGCTTGAAAATTCCATTGTGCGTAGTGGAAATCCCACCTGTTTCTTCTGAAACAACAAAAGTAAACGCATCGGATACTTCAGACAGGCCAATAGCTGCGCGGTGCCGGGTTCCAAACTCCTTAGAGATGCCGCTGCTTTCTGTCAGAGGCAGGTAGGCACAGGAAGCCGCAATCTTATTGTTTTTTATGATGACAGCTCCATCATGCAATGGCGTATTGGGGATAAAAATGTTGATTAGCAGCTCTCCAGACACATCTGCATCCAAAGGAATCCCTGTTGCAATGTACTCCTGCAAGGTGCGGGTTCCCTGAATGGCCACCAAAGCCCCGATTTTCCGCGGACTCATATAGGCAACAGACTTGACAAAGGCCTGAACCATTTTTTCTTCGTTACTGATGGGCGTTGTAGAAAAAATATCTGTTGCTCGGCCGAGCTTTTCCAATCCTGCCCGAATCTCTGGCGAGAAAATCACCACGGTCGCAATGACCCCGTATGTGATGACCTGATTGATCAACCAAGAAATGGTGGTCAAGCCGATGATATTGGCAAAAAACTGTGCCAAGATAAAGAAGAGCACCCCGCGGACCAGAATCATAATCTTGGTACCGGCAATGGCCTTGATTAGATAATATAGAATCCATGCGACGATAGCGACGTCAATAATATTAATTACAATCCTCCAAGGGTCAGAAAACAAACTGGCCCAATATTGGAGATTGGTTAGTTGTTGAAAATTCATACTTAGACTTCCTACTCCTCTACAAGCAAAATCAAACAGCTGTAGCAACAAATCGAACTTATTAAATCTAGTAACAGCCTGATTTTGTCTTGTAGTCAGAGTTTACTCAATTAACTTCTCTCTTTTTATTTTACAGTGGGTCTTAACGCTTAAAGACTTACCAACCCATTATATCACGTTTGTCAATATTTTTCTGTAACCTTCTTTACTTTTTTATGATAAAATATTTCTTATGAAGATAAATACAGCCTTGGGCCTCTTGGCGGGCAAGTCCTCCCACTTTGTTCTCAACAAAATGGGGCGTGGATCGACTCTGCCAGGGAAAGTTGCCCTGACATTTGATAAAAATATTTTGCAAAACCTAGCAAAAAACTATGAGGTCGTGGTTATTACCGGAACCAATGGTAAAACACTGACTACAGCTCTGACAGTAGGCATTCTCAAGGAAGCCTTTGGAGAAGTGGTGACCAATCCCAGCGGTGCCAATATGATTACCGGAATCACGACAACCTTCCTGACTGCTAAAAAAGGCAAATCTGGCAAAAATATCGCTGTGCTGGAAATAGATGAAGCCAGCCTATCTCGGATTTGTGATTATATCAAGCCTAGCCTCTTCGTCTTTACCAATATTTTCCGTGACCAGATGGACCGCTATGGGGAAATCTACACGACCTACCAGATGATTCTGGATGCTGCAGCTAAAGTGCCTGAAGCAACTGTACTGATGAATGGTGACAGCCCCCTCTTTAACTCCGTAAGCCTGAAGAATCCTGTACGCTACTATGGATTTGATACCGAGAAAGGCCAAGCTCAGCTGGCTCACTACAATACAGAGGGCATTCTCTGTCCCAAGTGCGAGCATATCCTCAAATACGAGCTCAACACTTATGCCAATCTGGGGGCTTATATCTGTGAGGACTGCGGCTTCAAGCGTCCTAAGCTTGACTACAGCCTGACCGCTCTCAAAACACTTGAGCATAACCGCTCGGCCTTTACCATTGATGGTCAAGACTATCAAATCAATATCGGCGGTCTTTATAATATCTACAATGCCTTGGCCGCTGTATCAGTGGCTCAGTTCTTTGGTGTTGAGCCGGCTACTATTAAGGCTGGCTTTGACAAGAGCCGAGCTGTCTTTGGCCGTCAGGAAACTTTCAAAATCGGCGATAAGGAATGTACCTTAGTCTTGATTAAAAATCCAGTCGGTGCCACCCAAGCTTTGGATATGATTGGACTGGCGCCCTTTGACTTTAGCTTGTCTATCCTGCTCAATGCTAACTATGCGGACGGCATTGATACCAGCTGGATCTGGGATGCTGACTTTGAGAAAATTCTAGAGATGGAGATTCCTCATGTCATTGCAGGCGGTGTGCGCCACTCCGAGATTGCTCGTCGACTGCGGGTAACGGGCTATCCAGCAGATCAGATTACCGAAGTTAAGGACTTGGAAGCAGTGTTCAAGACCATTGAACAGCAAGAAACCAAGCATGCCTATATCTTAGCAACTTATACTGCCATGCTGGAATTCCGCGAGTTACTAGCAGAACGGCAAGTGGTCAGAAAGGAGATGAACTAATGGTATACAGATCCCTCACTTCTCCCGAAAACCAGGACTATCGCTACAATGTAAAGATTGCCCACCTCTATGGCAATCTCATGAATACCTACGGTGACAACGGCAATGTCCTCATGCTCAAGTATGTGGCTGAAAAGCTAGGCGCTAGAGTTGAAGTCGATATCGTCTCTCTAGAAGATGACTTTGACAAGGACAGCTACGACATCGTCTTCTTTGGCGGAGGTCAAGACTATGAGCAAACGATCGTGGCTCGTGACATGCCAGCTAAAAAAGAAGCTTTGGAAAGCTTTATCAATGAAAACGGCGTAGTGCTAGCTATCTGCGGTGGTTTCCAACTCTTAGGCCAATACTATATCGAAGCTTCTGGCCGACGTATCGAAGGCCTAGGTATTATGGGACATTACACCCTTAATCAAACCAATAATCGCTATATCGGTGACATCAAGATTCATAACGAAGAATTCAATGAGACCTACTACGGCTTTGAAAATCACCAAGGACGGACTTTCCTCTCGGACGATGAAAAACCTCTGGGCAAAGTCGTCTATGGAAATGGCAACAACCAAGAGGATGGTTGCGAGGGTGTTCATTATAAAAATGTCTTTGGCTCCTACTTCCATGGCCCTATCTTGTCCCGCAATGCGAACTTGGCCTACCGTCTGGTGACCACCGCTCTGAAAAACAAATATGGCTCAGATATTCAACTAGCCGCTTATGAAGATATCCTTGCCCAAGAAATCCCAGAAGAATATGGAGATATCAAGAGCAAGGCTGAGTTTGAATAGATAAACAGGAGAATCACTATGAAAGAAAAATTGCATTATATTCTGCTTTTAATTACCATTCTATTGGTTGCTGGTATTTCCTTGGCCAATATGCAGAGTGTCAACGTCAGCTTTATCCTGTTCAGCTTCAAACTTCCCTTAATCATATTGATTTTAGTCTCAGTGCTCCTAGGCTCTGTCACGACCTTTCTCATCAGCATGCTAAAAAACTTCTCGCTGAAAAAAGAGCTTAAGAAAACCAAAGAAGCACTTAAAAATTCCCATACAGAAAACTAGGTTGGAAATTATTCCAGCCTAGTTTTTTTGTATTTTCTTTTTATGAAATTTTATTGTATCTATTCTTTCTATATCTTTCAACAGCCATAAACCATCTAACCATATTGTTTTGCCATAATAACAGAACTGCTGCAGCTGGTAAAATACCCATAAAGCTTAAAGTGATAATCTCACTGCCGATAGGTGTCCCTATCATATTAAAAACTAGAATAGATATGACTAAAATTGGACCAATCAGTCCCATTAAAGCCATAAATACTGTGAAAATCCAAGCGAATATCTTCTTGCCAAGAGTAACCTTCTTATCGCCAAAATTACCCCAAATAAGATTAGTATCAACTGCCCGTCTAAAATTTTCTTTACTGGTTGGCTGTGCCAACTTAACATTCTTATAAAGGGCTCGCTCTACTATGACCAGCAAAAGAGTACCTTCCAGAAACCAAACAATTAGAAAATAAACCAAAGTACCATAGCCATAGACACCACCAAACAATCGTGTCTCAGGAAAAAGCTGCATCACACCACTAAAAGCAATCAGAAATGATGTAATTAAAATGATTTGTTTCCGATTGCCACGCGATGCCTCTGTATTCAATAGTTTACTTTTAGGAGCTGCTAAGGGGTCTCTTGGCTTTTCTACATTTACATAAATAGCCTGACCATCACTTTCCCCTATATAAATAACTTTCCTAAAAAACATCCTTCATCCTTTCCTCTCTATATACCAACAATTAAAACAAGTCAGGTTGATATAGTTCTCAGCACTTTCTTTTCTTCCTCTTTTTAAACTGATAATAAATAAAACTCCCCGTAGCATCCAAGACAATCGTATAGCCAAAAATTCTTATAAACCATATTAGCCAAATCGGACTATTTTCAGCATCTATATGCAATAATTGCAAACAAACAATAATACCAAGAAATAGAATTACCTCTGTAATCAAACGAGGCTTAGTCTTTTTGAAATCTAAAGTTTTTAAAAAACTCTGATTATATAATTCTTCTGGTACTTCTTCCCAGTAAGTCTTATCTTTCGCTCTCAATTTAAGTAAATATCCGACTTCAACAATGAGTCTCGAGAAAGCTGATATAAACACTAGATTACCAAAAATACCTAATATTTGCTTATAATAGCCGGTTATCAAACCAACCATCATTCCCCCAAGCAAGGTAGCTCCTAGAATTATCCAAATAGAGGGTTTACTATAGACACTCGAAGCAGCAACATAGTTGGCATTAGTCCGTTGCTCGGAAAAGCCTGTTTCTAATTGTTTCTTTAGCCATCTTACATTATAAAGGATTAAACCCCAAAATAGAATCAGAGAACTAAGCCCAAAAATAATGGTATATATAAAAGAATTTCTCAATAAATTATTAGTGAGTACAACAATAACATAATCGGTCAAAACTAATGACAGAAGTAATCCATTAATCATTGCAAAAAGCATGGCTGTACCAAAAAATTGATGTCTATAAATCAATTTTTGATTGAAAGAAATAACTTGACATATCAGCATAAAAAGAAGGTATACGCAAAAAAATAGGAATATAAGATTAGAAAAGGGATTCAATTTGAGTTGATCTTTTATAAAATAATACACATGCGACAAGGCAATACTTAAGGCAAATATACCGGACCAGGCCAAACCAAGCATCCCAACAGAAGCTCGTGTCGCACCTAGTGATTGAAAGTAGTTCTTGTTTAATTCTTCTGGTCCTAAAACTATATTTTTTCACTCATTTTCTACCTCAAAAAATTTGGCCTTTGTATCTCTAAAAGCATTTTTTTAATTCTGCTAGACATACAGACATTACATGGTTTGATCTCAACTGGTTTATGACAACCGAACCAATTGGTAAAATAGGGTTATTATTTTCCATTTTCATTCTCCAATTCATAATTTAATTTATCTAAAATTTTATTATTTATAACAGTTTTAACTATGCCATTCCATATAATATTTGGAACCAAAGAAAGTAATATAGCAAGCACAACTAATTTTATTATAAACTCTATGATTGTACTTGGCATAAAATAAAACCAATAAACAAAAGGAATAACTGCAAAGACAATAAACAAAACTACTAAAATGTTTGCAAGATAAGGTGTTTTTATCTGTTTCAAAACATCATTATGTTTTAAAGTTATATCGTGTATAACTTCAAAATATTCTTTCTGGACAGTACTACTAGGAGCTTCAATCAAAGGATAAGTATTTCTAATTGAAACCATCCATAGTTCAAAAAGTATAAAAAACCAAATTCCTAAGATCATTGGTAATAGAAAAGAAAAAAGGCCGAACTCTTTTTGAGGAACAATGTAATTATCAGAATAACCAGCGATAAAAGCCATAATCGGGACAATCAAAAATGGCGAAGACATCCAAGTTAATCTGCTTATTTTCTTAGCTATGTTTTGGTGATTCCGTATGCTTTCCTTATCTAGCTTTCTCCAAACAATATCTCTTGAAAAAGGATAGTACTCTGCAGCTAAACCTGTTCCTTTTAAATTAGTGCCCATACCATTATCCACAGCAAATAACAATCTTATTTTTTTTACCATGGCCAGCTCCATCCTTGCTTTTTAGGTTTAATATTCCGATCTAGTTCTTTATTTATAGCACTTCCTAAAGCTAATAATTTTTTACTCATTTTCTTCTCCATTCTCTTGTGTTGTTTCTTCTTCTAGCTTGCCGCTTTTGACCAGCTTTTTATAATATCCTTTGCTATACCATTCTCTATCTGAAATTTTTAAATAGGTTTTATACTCTTCCGGGTACTTGTAGATATAGTAGGCTTGAAAAATATGCACATTCATCATAAAAGCTATAAAATAGGCGCCAATGACAAACCAAACCACCAAAAATAATCCAAAAATATAAAAATACCAAAGGACCGGTAGTTGATTCATTAGATGATAGACCAGTGATACCGGAAAGAGAACTACCATCGTTCCGACTGTAATCATCATCACGTTCTTAAGGATTGACTTTTCTTCTTCATCGTTCAGTCTCCTTTTCAGATTCTGGATACTATTAGTAATAATCCAGAAAAAGAGAACGATTCCTAAGAAGAACTGAAACCAGAATCCCACCACTGTATAAGCATCGTAAGCTACCGCACTGGCAAAATAAAACCCTGATATAAAAGCACAAACTGACATTGAAAAATAAAAAGGAAAGTAAGTCCAAAGCTGACTGTTCAAGCGTTTCTTGGGCCAAAAAACAGGGATAGATCCAAAAAGGAAAGTTAGATAGAAAACTATACTGATTGGTCGCATTATTTGCCCAATTGTGTGAAACAAAGAAACCGATTGATGAGAAAGATAGTGTACTTCTCCACTTTGACCTACACTACTTGGCAAAGCAATTAATAGAAAGTAAACCATAATTCCAAAAAAGATAAATATGCAAAACACGACCGTAAACAGCCGATTGATCATCCCCATATGAATAGGATTTGGCATACCGGCGGTTAAGGCAAACTTTCCGTTCGTTACGATTTTCTTACTTCGTTCAAAGTCTGCACCGAAAATACTGATTTTTTTCATTTTTAATCTCCAAATTTCATCTGGCAGAAAGGCTCATATCCTTGAGAATCTTCCATTTGAGGATAGGCAACAAATTGTGTCACAAAACAGCAACTGTCGCAGCAGCTACTCCTCGCTTTGTTAAAGATATAACACTTACCTTCTGCGATCGACTGTTTTATCTAACACTTAGTTACAAGTTTCGCTCTCCGGTTCTTTCTTGAACAAGATTTTCCCTTGACTGTACAGCTTCATAATCTTTACAAAACGAACAGGGTTGTTTTGGTTATAAAACAAAAAGGGTATATAGAACATAAATCCAGCTATCCAAAAATCGTAATTGGTCTCAATAGGCTGACCAAACTTTTGAGTATAGCCGTAAAAAACACATACTAAATATATAACAGCAGCAATTATTATGTAGCGAGCAATTCGATAGATTGTTGAAGATGATTTAGCTGGGTCAAAATTCTCGTCACCCACCATCAAATTATGGGAAGCCGCATAATAAAACACCTTCTCTGTTGTCGGCTGAGCCTTGCGAACATTTTTATAAAGCCCTCGCTCAAGAATAGCGACCATTAACAGAAACTCAGCCAACCAAAATAGCAGGATATAGGTCAAACTGGTCCAATTATAGACACCAATGGACAAGGCTGAAAAGAATCCAAAAACCCCTGACCCACCTGCCATCAGAAAAATAACCATTTCAGGAATGTAGGCATTGGTCTTATAAGCACCTTCCGTATTGAGCAGAAAACTTTTGGGAGCTGCTAAAGCCTCTCTAGTCTGCTGGTCATAGTAGACCGCCTGACCATCACATTCGCCAATAAATACTCGACGACGTCTAAGAAAAAACATACTAACCTCTTTCTAATTACTTATTGAAGTTCTGTTACTAAACTTTATAATCTCTACTGCTTCACTCACTTTTATTTAATTTCAAATCAGCTAAGCCCCAGCTTTATAATCATGTAGCTCTTTTGTCAAAATAGCTCCATCTGTTCCAACGCTCACTTCTAAATATACATCAGAGTTTTCATCGTCTCTACATACTACTCTTAATTTTCCAGACTCAAATTTTTCTGTTATGTCTAAAATACCAGAAATATTATTCTGATTATATATAACAAAAGCAATTCCTAACAAAAGCCCTGCAAATATAATCTTAAAAATCTCACCTCCAATTGGTTGCCCCAAAAAATCTTTGAAATGAAAAATAAAATCATAGACATAGTAGAAACCTACTGCAGGAATAGTGAACAACAAAGCGTTAAATAAATAAGTATTATTGCGCTTCTCTTTTTCGCTCAAGTTCTTTTCTTTTAAATCCTCTGAATCACAAATAGTAAAAAGGCTGACCGTTTGAGTAGTCACTTGCGCTCTATTGACATTTCGATACAAGGCCCGTTCTACGAGGATAGTGATAAAAGTAAACTCTCCTAGCCAAATAAGAATAACACTCCAAAAAGTAGTCATGCTATAAGTTCCTTGTAAAAATAGACTAAAGAAGGAAGAAATGCCACTTCCACTAGCTATAAAGAGAACAACTAATAAAGGAATATGCCTGTTCATTTTACTTGATTTCTCTGTGTCTAATAATTTGCTTTTTGGCGCTTCTAATACTTCGTGGGTCTTACGATCAAAATAAATAGCTTTGTCATAATATTGATTTAAATACATACGCCGTCTTCTAAAAAACATTCTAAGCTCTTTCTAATTAACTATATACTTCCTATTACCAAATCTCTGAATTGAAAACCGGGAAGACTCATTTTGCGTTTGCAATATAAGCCAATTTCTCAATTCTCTCATGAATCGTTTCTACATTCAAGTTTTCTCGAAGGTATTCACAGAGCACTCCATTTTCATAAAACATTTGCTCTAAAAGCTGACCTTTTGGTGCATCGGGGCACTGAATCATAACAATACTGAATACACCACCGGGACCAGAATTCTCAATTGAATTCCCCTCAAAATGATAGGTGAAAGCCCGAAATTGAGAACCATTGTAGCTACCTGAAATTACATAGGCAACTTTTACCATATTTCCACGACCAAATGGATAATGACTAAAATGAGCATATTTTTCTACATACGGATTCTGGGAAAGTTTTAGTGTGAGATCATTACTTGTTTTTTGCTTGGAATAATCTCTGTAATAGTCATTACCTTGTGCTTTGTCAAATTGATAGCCGTGCTCGGAAGCAAAGGCTTGATATTCTTTGTTCTTTTTAGCAGAACGACTAATCGCCCAATAAACTATCCAACCGACAAAAGCAAAAATTGCTAGCATTGCAATCATAAATATTACTAGAAAATCCATCATTATCTCCTTTTTTTCCTTAATAAAGTGCTTCAGTTATCAAAATCCTAACGAGCATAATAACTGAAGCACACTGAGTACGATCTTTTCCTGATGTTTACTACAGACTCTATAAAGCTCATTCCTCATGGAAACTGCTCACTCCTGCAGGTTGCTCGTCTGATTCTATTCTTTTCCTACACCTTCTCCGCAAGTTCTTCCCACTCTTGCATGGCTTCTTCTTGGGCGGCAGTCAGCTGGTCGATTTGCTGCTGGCTCTCCATGAGTTCACTGGCGTCGTTGGTAGCCTGCATGGCTTCCTGAAGCTGACTGATCTGACTATCCAAATCCTCAATTTGCGCTTCCAGTTGTTCTAAGCGGCGGGCCAGTCGGCGCTGTTCTTTCTGGTTTTCCTTTTGAAGCTGATAGTCATTGGCTGGGGCAGGCTTATCAGAATCGACCTGCTCCGTCTCCTCACGCAAGGCTTCCTGCTCTGCCTTTTTCTCCAGATAGTAGTCATAATCACCCAGATAAAGGGTAGAGCCTGTCTCAGAGAGCTCGATAATCTGGGTGGCCACGCGATTGATAAAGTAACGGTCATGGCTGACAAAGAGCAGGGTACCGTCAAAGTCAATCAGGGCATTTTCCAGCACTTCCTTGCTGTCAATGTCCAGGTGGTTGGTCGGCTCGTCGAGGATGAGGAAGTTGTTGTTTTCCATAGACAGCTTGGCTAGGAGCAGACGCGCCCGCTCTCCACCTGATAGCATGCCGACAGACTTCTTGACATCGTCTCCCGAGAAGAGGAAAGCGCCTAAGCGATTGCGAATCTCGACCTCTGGCGTCAGCTTGAAGTCATTCCATAGCTCATCAAGAACCGTATTGCTGGGAGTCAGCTTGCTCTGGGTCTGGTCATAGTAGCCCACTTCCACATTAGCTCCCAGCTGCTCCTTGCCTCTGATGAAGGGCACTTGACCGATTAGTGATTTAATCAAGGTCGTCTTTCCAATCCCATTTGGCCCGACAATAGCTACCGCATTAAACTTGCGAATATCAAGGTTAATTGGCTCCGACAGGACTTCCTCGCCATAGCCAATAGCTGCATCTTCCAAGGTCAGCACAACATTGCCTGAAACTTTATCGGATTGGAAGGTCATATTAGCCGAGCGACTGCCGGTCTCCGGCCTGTCCAAACGCTCCATCTTTTCCAGCTGCTTGCGACGGGACTGAGCTCGCTTGGTAGTGGAGGCTCGAACTAGATTGCGATTGACAAAGTCCTCCAGCGCAGCGATTTCTTTCTGTTGCTTTTCATAGTTCTTGGCTTCAGTGGCTAGCTTCTGCTCCTTTTGGACCACAAAGCTAGAGTAATTACCCACATAGCGATCCAAGGAATGCTTGGTCAAATCCAGCGTGATGGTCGCAACCTTGTCTAGGAAATAGCGGTCGTGGCTGACGATGATCAGGGCACCGCTGTAGTTGATTAAGTAAGTCTCCAGCCAGGCAATGGTCTCGATATCCAAGTGGTTGGTCGGCTCGTCCAGTACCAGCAACTCTGGTTTTTCCAACAGCATCTTAGCCAGCGCCAGACGGGTATTCTGCCCGCCTGACAGTTCAGAAATCTTCATCTGCCACATGGACTGGTCAAACTTGAAGCCATTCAAAATCGCTCGAATATCGGCCTCGTAGGTAAAACCACCTTTCTGGCGAAAGTCCTCTGACAGCTGATCGTACTGGGTCATGAGAGCAGTCAGGTCTTCCCCTGACAATTCTCCCATTTGCAGCTCCATCTGCCGCAAGCGCTTCTCCTGCTGACGCAGACTATCAAAGACCAGCAGCATCTCGTCGTAGATAGTATTCTCCGACTCAAAGCGGCTATCCTGAGCCAGATAGGACAGGGAAAGGTCTCGTTTTTTATTGATCTGACCAGAAGTAGGCTCTTCCTCGCCCACCAAAATCTTGAGTAGGGTTGACTTCCCAGCTCCATTTTTACCGACGAGAGCAATCCGATCACCCTCATCCACCTGCAGGTTAATATTGTCAAAAAGAAGCTCCCCTGCAAAAGAGCGCTCAATCTTGCTTGCTTGTAAAATAATCATAAGACCATTATAGCAGATTTCCAGAAGCACAGCTATCAGAATTCAAGAGAAAGCGAACTCAGCTCCCCAAAAGAAAAAGAGAGTGGGACAGAAATCGGTAATTCGTTAGAATTCGATTTCGTCGTCCCACCTCCGCACAGTTGAGTAGGGCTGTAAAAGCTGATGAAATCAGCGTAGTAGAGCCCACTCAACCACTGCGTCTTGCTCGACAATCCAAAGACAATTGAGAGGCTAGGACTTATGTCCCAGCCTCTACATAAAACTATTGAGAATAGATTGATTCTGCAAAATCAGATAAATTCCCAGCAAAATCAGAAGCGCAAAGACAACAAATTTAATCATTCCCTTGATTAGACGAATAACCAGAAGGATAATCATGGACCCGACTAGCCACATAAAGGCGGAATTGTGAAAAAATCCCTGAACTGCCTCAATATTCTGGCCGAAGAAGACCTGAATGGGCGCCGGAACATGATTTTCCCAAGCCGCTGTCACTCCTAGCTGGTTGGCAATCTCATTGCCGCTTTTCCATAGCCAGACAAAGATTCCTGAGTTAAAAACAAAGAGAAAAACTTGCTCTGGAAAGTGTCGAATCAAGTAAAAAATAGATTTTAACATAGGCTTACGATTGATACAAGTCTTTTACAGCCTGGATATCTGTCGGCTGGATACTGTAAAATGAGCCCGCTGACTGCATCACTGATTCCTCCTCATTATGGTCTAATCCGATAGCATGGCCCAATTCGTGCGCTGCTGTATTGACAATCCGATCATGAGAATAAGCATAGCGACTGTCCAGCAGGTAGTAACTATTAAGGCGAACCGTGACATGGGTAAACCGCTTGGTTAGGAGATTGGTCTGCGACTCAGCTTCACCAGCTGCACTGACGTTACCATCGTTCATCTCCGTCGCAACAATGTCCGCCTTGTCTTTGTCATTGATGATTTGAAAGGTGAAGGCACCTGTTTGATTCCAAGAATCAATGGCCTCCTTATAGGCTGAACGGAAGGTATCATTATTTGTATCGATATAAATCGTGGCGCTTGGCTGATCCCAACGAGCCCCTGTTGTTGCATGCTCATCTGTCAGCTGATCCGTCTGCGTCTCCTCACTGCTGTGAAGTCCCGTGGAAATGCCTTGGTGATTTAAAAATTGATCCACTCTGCCAACAGCTGTCTGAACAGCCTGCGTCAGTCCCTCTGTA
This sequence comes from Streptococcus sp. 27098_8_134, assembly GCF_041431675.1. NCBI lineage: Bacteria > Bacillati > Bacillota > Bacilli > Lactobacillales > Streptococcaceae > Streptococcus > Streptococcus sp. 27098_8_134. Next base: position 285,236 of record NZ_JAPVYD010000001.1, read on the forward strand.
CCCGGTTTTGTCGAAGTGGTAAAATAGAAAATTCCGACAATAACCATAAAGCTCAGGACAAAGGACCAGGCAAGTCCCCAAACCACGCGCCCAATCAGACGCATGAGGAACCGGATGCTTTTAAAAATAAGTCTCATCGCAACCTCCTTTACTAGATTGTAAGAGAACGTTGATTTTACCACCGCTTTCTTAAAGAAGACTGAAAAATTCGCCTTCTTTCATCTATTAGTATAAAAGAAAATGACTACAAATCTGCAACCATTTCTTTTCATACTATTGAATACTCTTTGCAAATCCATTTTTGAGTATAAAATTAAGAACCCGTCTCCTGACTGACCTTGCCACTATTATAGTCCAAACGAATCCCTTTTTGCACATTCGGGATAAAGACATTGAATTCCAGACTGCCATCGCTGGACTTGGCCTCTAGATGAGAACCAACTGGCACTAAATCAGTCTCCGTGGCATAAATCAAGGTTACCCGGTAGCGCACCCGCTTGTTCTTATCAAGGGCCTTACGGATCTTTGTCTCGTAGTAATTCTGCCCTGTCGAGTCTGCTTCATTGGCTTGGTTGGACCAGGCCGTCTGCACAGCGATATTAGCAGGATTGCTGGTGGAGGCATCAAAGCCCTTCAAACCACCTATCAGCGAATAGGCCAAGAGATGTCCTCGGTCCACAGCGTGGTTGTACTCACCAGGGAGGTTCTTGAGTTGATGCCAGCCTGCCGGTACCCATGAAGTGTTGGCATTTCCAGTTTCTTCCCGTTTTTTGTACTGACGGGTAGACTTGGATAAAAAGGCATTCGCCACTGTCGGAAGGGTTTGCCCTTGTACAAGCTTGGTCTTATTGTCAGCGTAGGGTTTGCTAGAAATCCCCGCATCCAAGTCTGTCTTATTCCCATTCACGATAAAGGCACCAGCTCCATTCCATTCAATGCTGCCTTTGAGTTGAGCTCGGACAGCATCCGTCAGAACGCTCTCAGCCAGTTTCCGACTAGGGGTGCCCTGATCTTGAACTTGCCCAACTCTGATTTCTGAATTTGGACTCTGAAGTGGCTGCTGACCATCCTGTCCCCAGAAATAGCCAGCCAGAGCCAAAATAAAGGCCAGAGTCAGCCCAGCCCAGCCTTGCAGGCTCTTAGAATTCCTTTTCTGACTAGTCTTTCTTTTCATCTTCTTTCTTTCAACTTAGCAAACTGGATTCATTTCAGCCAGTCTTTTCGACTAGGAGCTAGTTTCCAGTAAACTTCCCGATTAATTCTTGCCAGGTTTCTGGTGAAAAAACTGAGCCCTTACCGTTTCCGATAATGTTATAGCCAATCATCAGAGACACGAGAAAGAGAATCACGGCTACCAGGAGAACCAGTAGAACAAGGCCAATCTGCCGGCCTAAATATTTAAGATTTTCACTCATCGTCTTCTTCCTTTACACGCTTCACTTTGGCTCCCAAGGCTGCCAATTTCTCATGGAATTTATAGTAGCCTCGGTCTAAGTGTACCAGCTTGCTGACCTTAGTCTCGCCTTCAGCAATCAAGCCCATCAGAATCAAAGTCGCACTGGCCCGAAGGTCTGTTGACATGACTTCAGCACCCTGCAAGCTGCCTCCGCCCCAGATACGAGCTGTGTCACGCATGATATCAGAGTGCAGCCCCATCCGACGCATTTCCTCCAGATGCTGGAAGCGGTTCTCAAAGACGGTCTCAATCATCGTAGACTCGCCCTTTGCCATGGCCATCAGCGCCGTAAACTGAGCCTGCATGTCCGTTGGGAAGCCTGGATAAGGAAGGGTCTTGACCGCAACCGGTCTAAGTTTCGAAACATCGGAACGAATCCGAATCCCTTCATCTTCCTCTGTCACTTCCACTCCCATTTCCTGCATTTTGGAAAGCAGGGGACGATTGTGCTCCCAAATGGCATCCTCAATCAGCAAGTCACCGCTGGTCATAGCTGCAGCAACCATAAAAGTTCCTGCTTCGATACGGTCTTGAACCACATTATGCTTGGCACCTCGCAGCTGGTCCACTCCGACAATCGTCAGAGTCTCTGTACCCGCTCCTCTGACTTTGGCTCCCATTTCATTCAAAAATAGGGCTAGATCAACGATTTCAGGCTCCCGAGCAGCATTTTCAATCACTGTGGTGCCTTGAGCCAGCGTAGCAGCCATCATGATGTTTTGCGTTGCTCCCACACTAGGAAAGTCCATGTAAATGTGGGCACCCTTGAGTCTCTCTGCCTTCGCTTCGATATAACCCGCTGTTTGGGTAATCTGAGCGCCCATGGCTTCTAAGCCCTTCAGGTGCAAGTCAATGGGCCGACTGCCAATCGTACAGCCGCCTGGCATGGAAACCTTAGCATGACCATTACGAGCTAGAACTGGCCCCAAAACAACGATAGACGCTCGCATTTTGCTGACGTATTTGTAAGGCGCTTCCTCAGACAAAGGCTGAGTGGCATCCACAACAACTGTATTTTCTTCCTGATTAAAATCCACCTGAGTGTTTAAACCGCGGACCACATTGTTCATGGTAAAGACATCAGACAAGACCGGAACATTTTTCAAAACAGACTGACCCTCGCTAGCCAAGACTGTCGCTGCTAAGAGAGGCAGGACCGCATTTTTTGCTCCTTCAATCTTGACCTTTCCGACCAAGCGATTATCTCCACCTTGAATAATAATTTTTTCCATACCGATTCCTTACTCTAAATTTTTAAAATCATCCATACTATCATACCATAAAATCAAAAATATGACCTTATAAAGTACCATTAAAAATCGCCCGGCTCATATCGTAAATACCAATGAAGAAAAGGCTGACTAAATAGCCCAAGGCAATGCTAAACAAGAGAATCAAAAAGCGAATTTTCATCGCATTATCGGCATTAACCTTGAAAAATCTCTCCCACTCAACAACCGTTGACAGCAGATGAAAGGCAAAGAAAATAAAGAGCAAATGACTGCATAATTTAAAAACAACTTCTACCATAACTTTTATTATACCACAAGACTCCAGTCAGGGACGAACTAAATAGTCCCCCCTTTTTCTTTGGAAAAGAAAACTGAGACAGATCTGCCTCAGTTTTTCGTATTCAGTTTGTATTCAAGAAACCAAATCTCGTCAGATGAAAGATGACTTCCATCAATCTAGACAAAATAGCTTCTTATAATCTTGTTCCGACATTGATCCGGTTGATTGCCCGCTGCAGGGCGATCTTAGCCCGGCGTTCTTGATCAATCAAATGCTTATCATGTGCTTCTTCGATTTCTTGCTCAGCTCGGAGCTTAGCTCGCTCAGCCCGACTAATGTCGATATCTCGCTCACGCTCAGCTGAGTCTGCCACAATGGTAATGACATTATCTGCAATTTCAATGATTCCGCCATTAACCGCAATCCAGTCGATATGCTTGTCATCATCAACCCGGCGCACCTTAACCTGATCCACTTCTAAAACAGCGATGGTATTGATGTGGCGGGGCAAAATCCCCAGCTCACCCTCAATGGTCTTTACGGAAACAAATGCAGCATGGTGATCATAAATAAGACCATCCGGTGTCACGATTTGTACTGTCATTTGAGCCATCATTCACCTCTTAGAATCCCATTTTCTCAGCCTTGGCCAATACATCCTCGATGGAGCCCACACCACGGAAGGCATCTTCTGGCAACTTATCGTGTTTACCTTCTAGGATTTCCTTGAAGCCACGAACCGTTTCAGCTACTGGCACATAGGAACCTGGCTGGCCGGTAAATTGCTCCGCCACGTTGAAGTTCTGTGACAGGAAGAACTGAATCCGCCGCGCACGTGCAACCAAAGTCTTCTCATCATCTGACAACTCGTCCATACCAAGGATAGCAATGATGTCCTGCAATTCATGATAACGTTGCAAGACCCGCTTAACCTCTGCTGCCACTGCATAGTGCTCTTCTCCGACAATCTCTGGTGAAAGGGCACGAGAGCTGGAAGCGAGTGGATCCACGGCTGGATAAATCCCTAGCTGAACCAATTTCCGTTCTAGGTTAGTTGTAGAGTCCAAGTGAGCAAAAGCTGTCGCTGGTGCTGGGTCAGTATAGTCATCGGCTGGAACATAGATAGCTTGGATGGAAGTAACGGAACCTTTCTTGGTTGAGGTAATACGTTCTTGTAACTGTCCCATTTCTGTAGCAAGTGTTGGTTGGTAACCAACGGCTGATGGCATGCGTCCCAAAAGGGCAGACACTTCCGAACCAGCCTGCGTAAAGCGGAAGATGTTATCAATAAAGAGCAACACGTCCTGACCCTCCACATCACGGAAATATTCCGCGATGGTCAGTCCGGTAAGAGCAACCCGCATCCGAGCTCCTGGCGGTTCATTCATCTGACCAAAGACCATAGCCGTCTTTTCGATAACGCCAGACTCTTTCATTTCCCAGTAGAGGTCATTCCCTTCACGCGTCCGTTCACCAACACCTGTAAAGACAGAAATCCCACCGTGCTCTTGGGCAATGTTGTGGATCAATTCCTGAATCAGGACAGTCTTCCCAACTCCGGCACCACCAAAGAGACCAACTTTCCCACCTTTCAGATAAGGAGCTAGGAGGTCGATAACCTTGATCCCTGTTTCCAGGATTTCTGATGAAGTTGATAGTTCATCAAAGGTTGGTGCCTTCTTATGAATCGGCTGGCGCTCTGCATCAGCAGGAAATGGCGTATCCAAGTCGATAGTGTCTCCTAGGACATTGAAGACCCGGCCCAGAGTTTCCTTGCCGACCGGCACAGAAATCGGACGACCAGTATCCAAGACCTCCAAACCACGTGTCAAACCATCGGTCGACTCCATGGCAATGGTCCGCACCACACCGTCACCAAGCTCAAGAGCTACTTCAAGGACGATTTTTGATTTTTTCTCATCATTTTTATAGACTACAAGTGCATTATTTATCTCAGGTAGTTTGTCTCCGGCAGCAAACGCAACGTCTACGACCGGCCCGATAACCTGAGCAATTTTGCCTGAGCTCATGTTTTTTCCCTCGTTTAATTTCTAATTCATTTGTGGCCTTATTCTAGGGCACTTGCACCCGCCACGATTTCAGTAATTTCCTGCGTAATGGCAGCCTGCCGAGCGCGGTTGTACTGAATAGTCAAATCACTGATGACCTTTTTAGCATTGTCTGTCGCTGTCTGCATAGCAGTCATACCGGCAGCATTTTCAGCCGTCTTGGCATCAATAATGGCACCGTAAATCATGCTCTCTGCAAACTGAGGCAGCAGTTGATCCAAGATAGAATCCCGACTGGACTCCAGTTCCAGATTCAGCGTATAATCTTCATCAGCTTCATTAGGATCCAAGTCAATGATTGGCAGCATCTGCTCCACCCGCATCTGACTGGTCAGACTGTTGACATGGTGGTTATAGCAGACATAGAGCTCATCAAAGAGCTCATTCTGATACATCTCAATGGTCTTGCTAATGATTTTACGGACTTCATCAAAGCTAGGTTGATCGGCTAGACCACGCAGCTCATAAACTGGCTGAATCCCCCGAGCTCGGAAGAAATCAGCACCGACACTTCCGATACAGATGACTTCAAAGTCCTCTCCTGTCGGATGGTACTCAGCTTTCAGCTCCATCAAAGCCTTGAGAATGGTTGCGTTATAACCTCCTACCAGACCGCGGTCAGAAGTAATGACAATATAGGCTGATTTCTTGACTGGCCGACTGATTAACATTGAGTGATGACGGGCATTTTCTGCCTCGTGGCCATGCAGCATATCCGTAACTAACTTACGCACTTTCTGGGCATAGACCTGAAAGTTCTTAGCTGCTTCCTCAGACTTTCCCAGCTTAGCTGCAGAAACCATCTGCATGGCATTGGTGATTTGACTGGTGTTTTTCGTGGATGCAATTTTATTTTTAATATCATTTAATGAAACTGCCATCTGACACCTCGATCCTTATTTGAAGCTAGACTGGTCAATAAACTCAGTAATGGCAGCATCCAAGACTTCCTCACTTGGAAGGTCTTTCGTTGTCCGAATGGTTTCATAAATGCTTTCTTGATGTGCATCAAAGTAGGCGAATAATTCTGACTCAAAGCGCAGAATATCATCTACTGGCACACTGTCTAAGAAACCATGGGTCAAAGCATAGAGAATCACGACCTGCTTTTCAACCGGCAGCGGCTCATGAATTGGCTGTTTCAAGACTTCTACAGTCCTGCGGCCACGATTGAGCTTGGCCTGCGTTGCTGCATCCAAATCACTACCAAACTTAGTAAAGGCCTCCAGCTCCCGATAAGAAGCCAGGTCGATACGCAGGGTTCCAGCTACTTTCTTCATAGCCTTGATTTGGGCAGAACCCCCAACCCGTGATACAGAAGAACCTGCGTCAATGGCCGGACGTACCCCAGCATTGAACAAGCTGTCGCTGAGGAAAATTTGTCCGTCAGTGATTGAAATCACGTTGGTCGCGATATAGGCCGAAATATCTCCTGCCTGCGTTTCAATAAATGGCAGAGCTGTAATTGAACCACCGCCCAGCTCATCAGAAACCTTGGCTGAACGTTCCAAGAGACGGCTATGTAGATAGAAAACATCTCCTGGAAAGGCCTCACGGCCTGGCGGACGACGGAGCAAGAGGGACAGTTCACGATAGGCCACCGCCTGCTTAGACAAGTCATCATAGACAATCAAAACATGCTTGCCATTATACATGAACTCTTCTGCCATCGCTACACCAGCATAAGGCGCTAGGAAAAGCAAGGGCGACGGCTGTGAAGCAGAGGCTGTCACGACAATCGTATAGTCCAAAGCACCATACTGACGCAGCGTTTCTACCTGCGTACGGACTGTGGATTCTTTCTGACCAATCGCCACATAGATACAAATCATATCCTGACCTTTCTGGTTCAGGATGGCATCAATGGCAATGGTTGTCTTCCCAGTCTGACGGTCCCCGATAATCAGCTCCCGCTGGCCGCGGCCAATCGGAACCAAGGCATCAATAGCCTTGAGACCTGTCTGCAAAGGCTCAGATACTGACTTACGCTGCATGACACCCGGAGCCGGTGTTTCAACCGGACGTGTCTTGTCCGTGACAATGTCACCAAGTCCATCAACAGGACGACCCAGCGGATCAACAACCCGCCCAATCAAGGCATCTCCCACAGGAACTTCCATGATTTTACCAGTCCGGCGAATGGTATCTCCCTCACGAATGTCTGTAAAGTCTCCCAAGATGATAATCCCAACATCGGTCGACTCTAGATTTTGCGCCATACCATAAGAGCCATTTTCAAAGATTAAGAGCTCTCCGCTCATAGCCTTATCCAGACCATGAGCACGCGCGATTCCATCACCAATATAAGTGACGACCCCTGTTTCTGTGACGTCAAAATTTGGCTGGAAATTTTCAATTTGTTGCTTAATTAAAGCGCTGATTTCTTGTGCGTTAATCGCCAAAATTCACACCACTTTCTATTTCAATTTTTCTTTTACGACTTGCAATTGACGTTTTATGCTTGCATCAATTGTTTTGTTATTAGCAGAGATGACAAAGCCGCCAATCAAGCTGCTGTCCAATTCTTCCTTGAGCGAGCGGACTTTTAGGCCCATCTTCTGCTCAATAATCGGTCGAATCTTCTCCTTCTGACTGGCTGTCAAAGGCTGAACAGAGCGCAGCGTCACCTCAAACTCATTGCTAATCTTTTCGAGCTGGTGCTGACTCTCCAGCACAATCTCATAAAAGAGGTTCTCGCGATGATTGAGAATGACGATTTCAATCAGATTATCAAGCAGCTGGGAGCCTGAGTTTTGAAAGAGCCGCAGACTCTTTTCTTTCTCGTGGTCACTGATGCCGATATGTGACAAAAAGTCAGCAAGGCCGGTCTCCGCGAAAACAGCCTTAATCTGACTCAGTTTTTCAAAAACATCTTCTTGCTGACCTTTTTCAAAGACCGTCTGAACAAAAGGCAAAGCATATTTCTCAATGATTGCATATTGCTTCTTATCCATCAGGCATCTCCTAACTGTTTGATATAGCGGTCAATGAGCTCGCTCTGAGCTTCCTTATCCAGCTCCTGACTCAAAATCTTACTAGCCAGAGTTACTGTCAAGTCGGCTACTTCTCCTTTGATGCTGCTCATAGCCTCTGCCTTGTTTTGGGCAATTTCCTGATTGGCTTTAGCCTTCAAGCGCCCTGCTTCTTCTGCTGCATTAGCTAGGATTCCAGCCTTATTCTTCTCAGCTGTCTCCTTAGCAGTCTCAACGATAGAAACTGCTTCGACCCGACTGCCTGCCAGAGCTTCCTCACGCTTTTGCGCCAAGTCTTCAGCTTTCTGGCGGGCCGCTTCTGCACCGTCAATATCGTCTGAAATCTTTTGAGCACGCTGATCTAAAATCCCAATAATATTGCCCCAAGCAAACTTCTTAATGAGAAATACTAAAAGAAGAAAGGAGCCGGCAATAAAGATAAAGTTGCCAATAATTTCACCTACGGTTATATTCATTTTATCTATCCTTTCTTTTTATTCTACCTCACCATTAATCTTTTTACCAAGATACATAGATGTTAGCATGGTAAAAACATAGGCTTGGATACAGGAAATAAAGATGGAAAAACCAGTCCAAACCATGTTCATAATAAAGGCAATCGGATACCAATACGCTGCTTGATGTGCCCAAGTCAAGAGCAAACCAGCCAATACTTCACCTGCAAAAATATTCCCATAAATCCGCAAGGCTAGCGAAGCAAAATTGGTAAATTCTTCCAAGATATTCATGGGTGTCATGATACCTGGAGTCACAAAACCTTTTAGATATCCTTTTATACCTTGACGACGGATTCCTTCTACATGACAGAATACCGTCACTAAAAGAGAGAAGCCCAAGTCAAAAGCGAGATTGGCTGTCGGCGATGTCCAAAGATTAAAACCATTGGTTGTCTGGACCTTAGCCATTAATCCCAAGTTATTCGCCACAGCAACGAAAAGAAAGAGGGAGAATAGAAAAAGCGAGTAATTCTTCATATAATGCTCGCCAACGTTTCCCTTGGTAAAATCTATGACAAAGTCATAGATATATTCCAAAGCATTCTGCTTTCTTGACGGCTTAATCGTCATCTTTCGACTTGCCCAATAAACAAGTCCAAAAGTTACAAACACCGTCAGCAGAGTCATGGCCAGCAGGGTCAAATCAAAGGTCACAGGACCTATATTGATAGTTGGATTAATACTTTCTTCCAACAGATGACACCCCCTTTTCTAAAGAGAATCCTTTCTTATTTGATAACAAAGGACATAGCCAGCGTTACAAAGAAAGTACCTTCAACAAAGGCTACTCCCAAGATTAGGAGGCTTCGTAATTGACCGATAATTTCTGGCTGACGAGCTGCCGCCTTAAATAGATTACTCATAATCATACCTTCAGCAATTGATACGCCCAAGCAGGCCAAACAAAGTCCTAAATATGTTAAATTCATGATGACTTCTCCTTTATATTTTAAAATTTACTTCCTTAGTTTACTCCTAAAATATCAAATAGTCAATCTTTTGCCACCATTGTAAGCGTTTTTTGTTTCATTCTTTTGATTTATAAATTTTCCTGTCAAAACAATTGAATTATTATTGATATACAAACTATTCTGCTATATAAATAAGAAGAAAGTGATTAAAATTTCACTTATTTCCTATATTTTTAAAAGAAAAAAGAGCAAAATGGTTATTTGCTCTTGATTTTTCTACGATTATGGATGGCTGACAATCAGCTGCAAATCCCCAGACAAGGTCCATTCAGTGACGTCGCTTGGCAGGATGAAATGCTCCCCTTTTTCAAGAGGATAAACTGCCCCACCAACTTCTAGCTCACCGACACCTTCCAAGACACTGACCAAACTATAGTCTGCTGTCTTTTTAAAATTGACTGAACCGGCAATATCCCACTTGTAAACAGCAAAGAAGTCATTGGCCACAAAAAGAGTAGAAGTCAAACTATCTGCCTGAATGGTAACAGGACGGCTATTGGCTGGCTCACCGATAGTTAAAACATCAATCGACTGCTCCAAATGCAGCTCACGAAGATTGCCAGCATCGTCCTTGCGATCAAAGTCATAGACACGGTAGGTCGTGTCACTGGACTGCTGAGTTTCCAAAATCAGAATACCTGAGCCAATGGCATGCATGGTACCGCTTGGTACATAGAAGAAATCGCCAGCCTTGACTGGGATTTTGGTCAGGAGATGGTCCCAGTCCTTGCTCTCAATCTGCTGGCGCAGCTCTTCCTTGCTCCTGGCATTGTGACCATAAATAATCTCTGCTCCTTCGTCTGCAGCAATGACATACCAGCATTCAGTCTTACCAAGCTCCCCTTCGTGCTCTAGTCCATAGGCATCATCAGGATGGACCTGAACACTAAGCCAGTCATTGGCATCTAAAATCTTCGTCAAAAGTGGAAAGACTGGTTCCGGACGATTGCCAAAAAGCTCACGGTGCTCGGCATAGAGAACATCTAACTTCTGGCCGGCAAATCGTCCGTTCTTGACGGTTGACACACCATTGGGATGAGCCGAGATAGCCCAGTACTCCCCTACATGGTTGCTGGGAATCTCATAGCCAAAGACATCGCGCAGCTTGGTTCCGCCCCAGATCTTCTCCTGCATCACAGACTGTAGAAATAATGGTTCTGACATAGTTTTCTCCTTAAATATTTTTTAGATCCACCAAGGAATAATCCAAGGAATAATCCTTGGTGTCGAAACGGTTGTTACTGCTTCTATTATAATATAGCTGGAAGTCCTTTGTCTACTCTCTGCTGAAAACAGATCCTTTATAATAAAAAGAGTAAAGCTCCCCAGAAAATGCCGCAAAGATAGCCGACCAGCACATCCTTTGGATAGTGCACACCGCCAATCACACGCACTACGGCCAGCCCTGCTGAAAGCAAGAGGCAGATAAGCCCCGGCAGCCAGAAAAAGTAGAGCAGGCACATGGAAATCACTGTAGCCGAAAAGACATGGCGGCTGGGCATGGACTTGCCTGATGTATCCTTAGCCAGCAAGGGTTGAATAGCCCATTTCTCGTAAGGGCGTGCTTGATTCAGCCGTTTACGAATCGCTGACAACAAACCAAATCCAATAGCTGGCAGGAAGAAAGAAGCAAGCAGCCCTTTCCAACCTTCCGTCAGAAAGGCACTGCTTAGAACGAGACCATAAACAATAGGTATGAAGAGGGTCATTCCCCGATTGAAGTAAGCCAACCCTTTCAGCCACTGAGGGCGACTGCGAAAGGGAGCTGTTAATTGTTGATAAAAAATCGTGTAGTCTCTCATGCTTGCTTACCCTGCTTTTCTAAAAGTTGGACTCTCATACTTTCTATACTATAGCATATTTCTCGACAAGATGGTAGATAGATAGCAAAAGAGACTGAGACCCAGGCCCCAATCTCTCAGTATTCATGTTTTCTGAAGAGTATTATTTCTCCAAGTTCCAGATTTCCTTGGCATATTGCTCAATGGTATCATCTGAGGTAAACTTGTCAGATGTAGCGATGTTGATCAAGCTCATACGGGCCCATTTTTCTTTGTCACGATAGAGAGCATCAATCTTCTCTTGAGCTTCTACATAGGCATGGAAGTCTTCCAAGAGGAAGTATTCATCATTGTGGGTGATGAGGGCTTCGTAGATCTCAGAGCCTTCTTCACGAACGTTTGGAATAGTACCGTTGACAAAGGTATCGACCACCCGGCGAATGTCTGGATTGCTCTCATAGACACCGCGTGAGTAGTAATCGTGGCGGGCATAGTGCTCGTAAACCTCGTCCTTGTCCATCCCGAAGATAACAATGTTGTCGTCACCGACTTCATCCTTGATTTCGATATTGGCTCCGTCCAGAGTAGCCAAGGTAATGGCACCTGTCATCATGAACTTCATGTTGGAAGTGCCAGAAGCCTCCTTGGAAGCCAGAGAAATCTGCTCGGATACATCTGCCGCTGGAATGATGAGCTCAGCCAGGCTGACCCGGTAGTTTTCTAGGAAAACAACCTTGAGTTTGCCTTGCAGGCTTTCATCCTTGTTGACTAGATTGGCTACTTCATTGATCAGCTTGATGACCGACTTGGCAAAGTGATAGCCCGGAGCAGCCTTGGCACCAAAGATAAAGACGCGCGGTACCATGTCCTTATCAGGATTGTCCTTGAGGTCCCAGTAAAGCTTGATGATATGAAGCAGGTTGAGCAGCTGACGCTTGTAGGCGTGGAGGCGTTTCACCTGCACATCAAAGATGGCTTCTGTAGAAACTTTTACTCCTGTTGATTCCTTGATGAAGTCAGCCAGACGAGCCTTGGCTTCTTGCTTAACCCGATAGAAATCGCCCAGCACTTGCTTGTCATCCTTGAATTCCAGAAGCTTACGCAACTCATGGATATCACTTCTCCAGCCCTTACCAATCAGCTTATCAATCTCAGCCGATAAAGGTTCATCCGCAATCTGCAGCCAGCGGCGCTGGATAATGCCATTGGTCTTGTTGTTAAACTTCTCTGGGTAAATACTGTAGAAATCACGCAAAGTGTCTTCTTTGAGCAATTCTGTGTGGAGTTTGGCAACACCATTGATTGAATGACCGCCAATGATAGCCAAGTGGGCCATGTGGATTTGATTGTCCTTGACGATCCGAGTGTTTTCGATGACTTGCGGATCAAGGCTGCGTCCAGCCATTCCAGCCACATAGCGGTTGTCGATTTCTAGGATAATCTGATAAACCCGCGGCAGGACATTCTTAAAGAGCTCCGCATCCCATTTTTCCAAGGCTTCTGACAAAATGGTATGGTTGGTATAGCTCATGGTTTTAACCGTAGCATTCCAAGCATCTGCCCATTCCAGGTCGTACTCATCCACCAAGAGACGCATAAACTCAGCCGGTGCGACGGCTGGGTGAGTATCGTTGATATGGACAGAGACCTTCTCATGAATATCCTTGAGCGGACGACCTTGCTTGAGGTAGGATTTGATAATGGTCTGCAGACCTGCGCTGGTCATAAAGTATTCCTGGATCAAGCGCAGCTCTTTTCCTTCGTAGCTAGAGTCGTCTGGATAGAGAATAGCAGTGATGTCTTGCACCCGGCGACGAGCTTCAATGGTCGGATAGTCCAGTTCATACTCCTCTGGAATTTCAACATCCCAAAGCCGGAGATTGTTGACATTGTCATTGCCAAAGCCAATCTGCGGCACATCGTAAGGAACGGCCTGCAAGATTTTGGAATTCTCATAAAGAGGCACAATCCGGCCCTTTTCATTGGCATGGAGGGAAACATTTCCGAAGATTTTAACATCAACAATATCATGATCCTTACGGGTTTCCCAGACATTGCCCAGACTGCCAAACCAAGCATCAGGAATTTCTACCTGATAGCCATCAACGATGCGTTGCTTAAAGAGTCCATAGCGATAGCGAATTCCATTTCCAAATCCTGGATAGCCAGTGGTTGCCAGCGAGTCCATGAAGGCAGCCGCCAAGCGGCCCAGACCGCCATTGCCCAAGGCCATATCATACTCAGCATTCTTGACATCTTCAAAGTCAACGCCCAAATCGGCAAAGCCTTCCTTAACCGTATCAAGGATACCTAAGTTGAGCAGATTTGTTTCCAGCATGCGTCCTGGAAGAAACTCGATAGAAAAGTAATAAGCTGTCTTTTGCTGCTGCTCAATCAACTGATTGCGGCGCTCTAGCCACAGGGGCGTGATATACTTGCGGACAGTGCTGGCCAAAGCCTGAAAAAGCTCCACTGAAGTCGCATCGGCAACCTTAATCAGCTGTCTTTCATGTAGAATGTCCTTAAAATCTCTAATAAAACGTTCTTTTGTCAGTTCCATGGTGGGTGGTTATCTCCCTTTCTTAATAGCGGGAAACAGATTTAAACGTAGAAATACTTTTTTCAATCAAGATGGGAATCGCTCACTTCAGCCACAAGCTAAAAATAGGACTCCAATACAGCATGATAATATATAAAAATGTAATTCTCACGGAAATCCTCCCTTGTCCAATGGGCAAGAGAGGATTTGCTTATACTGATTCCAAAGTAAATGTTATAGAAGTGATTGATATAAATCACTATATGCCTTGCTGGCTGTATCCCAAGAGAAGTCTCTCTCCATCGCCTGCTCTTGCAGAGATTTCCAAGCTTCCTTGTCATCGGTATAGAGCTTGAGCGCTTCCTTAAAGGTCCAAGTCAGCCAGTAGCCAGAAAAGTTATTAAAGCTAAAGCCAGTTCCCTGTCCTGTATAGACATTGTAAGGCTCTACAGTATCACGCAGACCGCCCACTTCATGCACCAAAGGCAAGGTTCCATAGCGCATAGCCATCATTTGTGACAGGCCACAAGGTTCGAAGCGGCTTGGCATGAGGAAAATATCGCTGGCAGCGTAGATTTCCTGAGCCAAGGTTACATCAAAGAGAATATTAGCTGAAAGCTTATCAGGATAGGCATGACCAAACCAAGCGAAAGCCTGCTCAAAAGCTGGATCGCCTGTTCCCAAGAGGATAATCTGCACATCTTCCTGGAGGAGATTATGCAGCTCTTCCACTACCAAGTCAAAGCCTTTCTGACGGGTCAGACGGGAAACAATCCCAACCACCGGCACATCGTCACGCACAGGCAGACCAACTCGCTCTTGCAAAGCTCGCTTGTTTTCTAGTTTACCAGATAAGTCAGATTTGTCAAAGTGATGAGCTAAGAGCGGATCCGTTTCTGGGTTATAGATATCTGTATCTATACCGTTGACAATTCCGACCAGCTTACCAGACTCCATCCGCAGGATTTGATCCAAATTACAGCCAAATTCTGGTGTACGGATTTCACCTGCATAGCTTGGTGATACAGTTGTCACTCGGTCCGCATAGAGAATGCCAGCTTTCATCCAGTTGAGACAGTCATTCCAACGCAGGGTACCGTCTGCATAGCGCTCATAGCCCACTCCAAATAGTTCCCAAAGCATACTGTCAGGGAATTGACCTTGGAACTCCAGATTATGGATGGTCAAGACAGTTTTGATATTCTGATATGCTTGAATCCAATGGTATTTTTCCTTAACCAAGAAAGGAATCATAGCTGTATGATAATCGTGAACATGCAGAACATCCGGAATGAAATCAATCCGCTCCATCAACTCTACGGCTGCTAACTGGAAGTAAGCAAAGCGCTCACCATCATCAAAGTCTCCATAAACATGACCGCGGAAGAAATAATGCTGATTGTCAATAAAATAGAAGGACACACCGTTCAAGACCAGTCGCTTGACCCCAACATACTGGCGGCGCCAGCCAACACTGACTTCAAAGTAGAAAAGGTCTTCCACCTGGTCGCCAAATTTGGCATGGGTCATGTCATAGTAAGGCAGAATGACACCAACTTCATGGCCAGCCTTGACCAGTGATTTGGGGAGAGCGCCGATAACGTCTCCCAAACCACCTGTCTTAGAAAATGGGGCTCCTTCTGCTGCTGCAAATAAAATCTTCATCGAATTATGTCCTCTGTAACTTTTTGGCTCTTCTTGACTACGATTGGGTCTTCTGCTGTTCCGCGAATCACCACTCCTTCGCCAATTTCAACACCCTTATCCACAATCGCGTACTCGACAGTTGCATTTTCTCCAACTTTCACTCGAGGGAAGAGAACACTGGATTTAACACTGCTTCCAGTCTTAATCTTGGTATTCCGTGAAATCACAGAATTGATGACCTCACCTTCCACAATGCTTCCTGACGCAAACTGGGAGCGAGATACTTTTGAAGACTCAGCATAGTAAGTTGGCTCTTCATTCTTAACCTTGGTGTAAATCTTTTGGTTCGGACTGAAGAGAGAGTAGAATTTCTTACTTTCAAGCATATCGATGTTGGAACGGTAGTAGGTCTCTACAGAATAGATATTCGCCAGATAGCCTGTATATTCGTAGGCAAATGCCCCTTCCTGAGTTGCTAAATCACGCAGGACATAGCGCAGCTTTTGCGGATGCTCTTTCTTAGCTTCTTCTTCCAACTTTTCAATCAGCCATGGAGTATCCACCACAAAGATGTCTGTAGACATATTAAAGAGCTCAGCATCTTCTCGGCCATCAAAGAGTTTATGCCCTCTGACATGGTCCGTTTCGTCAATATCCAGGACAGCATTCACATCTGAGATATTTTCCTTGTGCAATTTCTTATAGACAACTGTAATCGGCTGCTCTGTTGTATTGTGCAAGTGGAAAACTTGATTGAGGTCAATATTAACCAAGATATCACAGTTAAGTGCAACAGTTTGGTTGGAACCGGAACGTTTCAGGTAGGTCAAAAGCTGATCATAGTATTCCTCACCGACTGTAGAGCTTTCTACACGGGTATTGTAGATTCCCAGGTAATAGTGGCTAAGCAAAGTAGACAATCCCCACTCGCGGCCTGAGCGAATATGGTCAAAAACAGAGCTGATATTGTCCTGCTGGAAGATACCAAAGACACTGCGGATACCAGCATTGGCAAGACTTGAAAGCGGGAAGTCAATCAAGCGATATTTCCCACCAAATGGCAAGCTGGCTACTGGACGATGATTTGTCAGAGTTGACATATCATGGAAGCCGACTGTGTTTCCTAAAATTGCTGAGTATTTATCAATCTTCATCTTTTGGTACCCCCACTTTCTCGTTGTATCCGACAACATATACTTCCTCTGTACCATCAATCTCTACACCATCAGAGATGATCGCACCTTCGCCGATAATGGCCCGCTTAATCTTAGCGTCTTTGCCAATAACAGCTCCACTCATGATAACAGAGTCTTCAATGACTGCGCCCTTCTTGACCCGAGCACCAGTAGAAAGGATAGAGTGTTTTACTGTACCGTCAACGAAACATCCATCAACGACCAGCGAATCTTCTACATGGGAATTTTCACTGATGAAGTTTGGCGGAGAAATCAAGTTGCGAGAATAAATCTTCCAGCGACGATTGCGGCTATCCAGAGCATTTTCTGGGCTGATGTATTCCATGTTGGCTTCCCAGAGAGACTCTACTGTACCAACGTCTTTCCAATAGCCTTCAAAATCATAAGCATAAACGCTTTCGCCAGATTCAAGGTAGTTAGGGATAACATTCTTACCAAAGTCAGACATATCCACATTACTCTTTTCAGCAGCTACCAGCATATTGCGCAAACGCTGCCAGTCAAAGATGTAAATCCCCATAGAAGCCTTGGTTGACTTAGGATGTTCTGGTTTTTCTTCAAATTCAACAATCCGATTATTAGCATCTGTATTCATGATACCAAAACGGCTGGCTTCTTTGAGAGGCACATCCAGAACGGCAACTGTCAGGCTGGCATTGTTGTCCTTGTGAGACTGAAGCATGTCATCATAGTCCATCTTATAGATATGGTCCCCAGACAAAATCAGGACATACTCAGGATTGATGCTGTCGATATAGTCGATATTTTGATAAATCGCATGGCTGGTACCTTCAAACCAACGATTTCCTTCGCTCGCAGAATAAGGCTGAAGAATGGACACGCCTGAGTTAATACCATCGAGACCCCAGCTAGAACCATTTCCGATATGACTGTTCAGAGCTAGTGGTTGGTATTGAGTAATGACACCGACATTGTGAATACCGGAGTTGGCACAGTTAGACAAGGCGAAGTCAATAATACGATAGCGGCCGCCAAACTGTACCGCAGGTTTTGCGATACTCTGTGTGAGCTTTCCAAGACGAGTTCCTTGCCCGCCGGCAAGAATCAAAGCTAGCATTTCATTCTTCATAGACTATTACTCCTTTGTGGAATCTTTTTTAACATTTTTACGAGCAATCCGACGCTTGATCTTCCAGATGCTGGCTCCAAGAGCCGGCAGCGTAAAGGTCAAGGTCTGTGGATAATCTTTCCAAAGTCCTTCTTGAGACTGAACTGTTTCGTTATGTTCCTTCCAAACACCTCCCCATTCTTCTAATTCAGTGTTCCATACTTCTTCATAAATTGCTTCCACTGGAACACCAATGGTAAAGTTCTTCCGCTCTACCGGCGCCATATTGAATACACAAACTAACATATCTCCTTTTTCTGTCTTACGGATGAAGGAGAGGACACTTTGATCAGTATTATCTGCATCTATGATTTCGATACCATCATAGCTCAGATCAATTTCCCAAAGCGGACGATTGTCTTTATAGAAGGCATTGAGTGCAGCAGTGAAGCCCTGCATCTTCTTGTTCATCTGATCGTCCAGATTAGACCATTCTAGCTGCTCTTCTGACTTCCATTCTAGGAACTGACCAAATTCTGAGCCCATAAAGAGCAGTTTCTTGCCCGGATGGCAGATTTGGTAGGTCAGCAAGTTGCGGAGCCCTGCGAATTGATTGTAACGGTCACCCCACATCTTGTGCATGAGACTCTTCTTGCCGTGAACCACTTCATCATGCGAGAATGGCAGGAGGAAGTTTTCAGAGAAAACGTACATAAAGCTGAATGTCACTAGATTAAAATCGTACTTACGATAAATCGGATCTTCTTCGTAGAAACGAAGGATATCATTCATCCAGCCCATATTCCACTTGTAGTCAAATCCAAGACCACCCAGCTCTCTCATACCAGTAATCTTGGTCTCTGAGGAACTTTCCTCTGCAATCATCATGACATCAGGATGAGCTAATTTGATAACCGTATTGAGGCGTTGCAGGAAGTAATAACCTTCATAGTTGCGATTGCCGCCATCTTTATTTGGCTGCCAAGGACCGCTGTCATAGTCCAGATAGAGCATATTGCTGACAGCATCAACCCGAATTCCGTCCAGATGATAAAAATCAATCCAAAATTTTATACTGGAAATCAAGAAAGACTGAACCTGATTCTTACCCAAATCAAAGTTGAGAGCACCCCAGCCATAGTTATGGGCGCGATCGTGGTCCTGATACTCGAAAGTCGGTGTCCCATCATAGTAGGCCAAAGCATCATCATTAATAGTGAAGTGACCTGGTACCCAGTCCACAATGACCCCGATATTGTTCAAGTGGCATTCTTCTACGAAGTCCTGAAACTCCTCAGGCGTGCCATAGGTGTGCTCAAAGGCAAAGTAGCCCATGAGTTGATAGCCCCAGCTAAGTCCCAGCGGATGAGCCATAAGCGGCATGAATTCCACATGTGTGTAGTTCATCTCCACCAGATAAGGAATCAAGTCTTCTTTTAACTGGGCAAAGCTATAAGGGCTGCCGTCTTCATTGCGTTTCCAAGATCCAGCATGCACTTCATAGATATTGACTGGCCGAGAGAAGAAGCCCCAGCGCTTCCGGCGTGCCAGCCAAAGACCGTCCTTCCACTTCTTCTCAGGAATAGTGCGAATGACTGCTCCCGTGCCCGGACGCTCTTCCAGATAGATAGCCAGCGGATCAATTTTCAAAATTTCCTGACCACTGCTGCGCTTGATATTGTACTTGTAAATATCTCCTTCCTTAGGCAGCTCCGTGAAGACTTCCCAAACGCCCGCTTCATTTCGGACCATAGGAATCTGCTCTTCATACCAATTGGTGAAATCTCCAATCAAATGGACACTCTGAGCATTAGGCGCCCAAACACGGAAAGAGTAGCCAGACTTGCCGTCTACTTCATCCTGATGCGCCCCTAGATAATGCTGCAAATGAAAGTTTTCACCTGTTGTAAAGGTTCTTAATGCTTCGTTCTTATCCATGCAATCACCTTTCTATTTGTAAGCGTTTTCTATAATACTATTCTACATTATTTTTATCTCTTTTTCAAGTAAATTTCAAATATCCTTACGGAAAATTACTAAAACCGAACATTAGCTGAAATTAGTAATAAATGAGAGAGAAAGCACTGCATTTTGTGTCTCTCAATATGTTTTAATTCCTTTTTCACTAAATATAGGAGCTATCCAAAACAAGAAAAAGATGAAAATTTTCATAAAGATATAGACCAATATGTAAATTTACATTTTAAAATAATAAGCAATTAAACATATAAATGCTTGATTCTTTTCAAATCATGAGGTAATCATATTAGATTTACAAGTTCATCAATGTAAGAAAAAAGGCCGCACAAAGCCGCCTTTCTCATTATTTCACATCAAACACGATGGATTTCACTTGTGTCATCGCTTCGATACTGTAACGAATCCCTTGCACTCCGGCTCCAGATCCCTTAACTCCAAGGAATGGGAAGTTATCTGGACCACGTTGGGTCTTATTATTGATGTGTACAGTACCCACTTCCAGTTTCTCAGCAATTTCAAATGCTTTCGGGAAATCATTTGTAAAGACTGAAGATTGAAGACCAAACTCTGACTGGTTACAGATCTGAATAGCCTCTTCAACGGAAGTCACACGAATAATCGGAAGAACAGGACCAAATGGCTCTTCCCAAGCTAATTTCATATCCAGTGTCACATGGTCAAACAAGGCAGGCCAGATGAGATTTGCTTCACGTTTGATTTCTGTCAAGGCTGACGCTCCTTTTTCTTGAGCATCTTCAATCAAGCCCCAGATGAAATCTGCTGATGCATTATCAATGACTGGTGTGATATCCGCATTATCAAAGGGATCACCAACCGTCAGTTTCTCTACCTCTGCCTTAATCAGCGCCGCTAATTTATCTGCTACGCTCTCCATAACAATGACACGTTTAATAGCCGTACAGCGCTGGCCAGAATAACTGTATGCTCCACCAACAATCTGCTTAGCTGCATGCTCCAAGTCAGCATCTTCCAGTACAACTGCAGCATCCTTACCACCCAATTCAAGCATAATTGGACGCATACCAGCCAACTTACCGATGCGTTCACCAATTGGAGTGGAGCCAGTAAAGTTAATGTAGTTTACTTCCTTATGCTCAATGATGTAATCCCCGATTTCTGAACCACGTCCTGTGATGGTATTGAAAACACCAGCAGGCAGACCAGCCTCAGCAAAAGCCTGAGCCAAGAGCAAACCAGAGATTGAACCTTGAGTAGGTGGCTTAAACATCACGACATTTCCGCCGATAAGGGCAGGAGCAATCTTAGAACCAGACAGGTTGACTGGGTAGTTAAATGGCGCAATAGCCAATACAACTCCTACAGGTTCACGACGGACCACAGCCAGTTTTTTCTTGCTGGCAGCTTCAAAGCCGCCACCTTCCATAACCTGTCCGTGAATACGAATCCCTTCTTCAGCCGCATAGCGAATCAAGTCTGCTGTCCGGACTACCTCTCCTACTGCCGCTTTGATACCCTTGGCAACTTCCTTTGCAAGGATTTCACCAATCTTCTCCTGATCGCGCTCCAAAATATCCGCAACCTTATGCAAATAAGCTGCACGTTCAACTGCTGAAAGAGCTCGCCAAGCTGGCAAAGCCGCACGAGCGCTCGCCATCGCATAGTCAACCTCTGCCTGAGTCATGGCAGGCACAGTTCCTAAAATCTCATTGTTGATAGGAGATGAGATGGTAATTTCATTTTCAGAAACTTTCCACTCTCCATTTATATAATTTTTATATTGTGTCACTTGTCCCCTCCAAAATGTTATTAAATATTATTTTACCAAATTTTCTGAAAATTTCAACCAAAAGTTATAAATTTAAAGAATTTTTTCACAATTAAGATAGATTATTAAATTTTGTTCATATTAGAACTGCTTATTTTCTGTTTTCTTTGATTTCCACTTTTTGCTCCCTCTTACTATGAGGCTGCAACAAAAAAAGACCAGGAAAATTTTCCTGATCTTAATTTTTCAGATTAATTGAAGTCCAGATATTCTTTTTCAAGCTCAAGAACTTCTTCCATCGTTGCACATTCAGTCAATGCACGCTGAGCCAATTCTTGCATCTTCTTCGTATCCAGCTTCTTCATGAGGCTACGAGTCCGAAGGACAGAAGTCGCACTCATAGAGAATTCATCCAAGCCCATACCTACGAGCAATGGCACCGCTGTTTGGTCGCCGGCCATTTCTCCACACATACCTGCCCACTTGCCTTCAGCATGAGCTGCCTTGATAACATTGTTGATCAAGCGAAGGATAGATGGGTTGTAAGGTTGATAGAGGTAAGAGACTTGCTCATTCATCCGGTCAGCTGCCATAGTGTATTGGATCAAGTCGTTGGTACCAATTGAGAAGAAGTCTACTTCCTTGGCAAATTGATCCGCCAGCATAGCTGCTGCTGGGATTTCAATCATGATACCCACTTGGATATTGTCTGCTACTGCAACGCCTTCAGCTTGCAGCTTAGCTTTCTCTTCGTCATAAACCGCTTTAGCTTTGCGGAATTCTGTCAGAAGGGCTACCATTGGGAACATGATGCGCAATTGTCCATGTACAGAAGCACGCAAGAGAGCGCGGATTTGTGTACGGAACATAGCATCGCCAGTTTCAGAGATAGAGATACGCAAAGCACGGAAACCAAGGAATGGGTTCATTTCATGCGGCATATCAAAGTAAGGAAGCTCCTTATCTCCACCGATGTCCATGGTCCGAACAACCACTGGTTTTCCATTCATGCCTTCAAGCACAGCCTTGTATGCTTCATACTGCTCATCTTCTGTCGGGAAGTCTTGAGAATCCATGTAAAGGAACTCAGTCCGGTAAAGACCAACTGCCTCTGCACCATTGGCATTGACACCTTCAACGTCTTTTGGCGTACCGATATTGGCAGCCAATTCGAAGTGCTTGCCATCTGCAGTCACAGTCTGAGCATCCTTAAGCAATTCCCATTCAGCTTTTTGCTTAGCATAAGCCTCACCAGCTGCTTTGAATGCTGCGATTTGATCTTCAGTTGGGTTGATAATCACTTCACCAGTGATACCGTTAGCTGCAATCACATCGCCATCTTTTACAAGCTCAGTAATGTTATTAGTTCCCAATACTGCTGCGATTTCAAGCGTACGCGCCATGATAGCAGAGTGGCTTGTCCGGCCGCCGATATTGGTTACAAAAGCTTTAACAAATTTCTTATCCAGCTGTGCTGTATCAGATGGAGTCAAGTCATGAGCAATCACAACTGATTCTTCATTGATAGACGCTGGGTTTGGCAATTTCTTGCCCAAAAGGTTAGCAAGAACACGTTTTGTCACGTCGCGGATATCTGCCGCACGTTCCTGCATGTATGGATTGTCGTCCATGTTTTCAAAGAGAGTGATAAACATGTCCGTTACTTCTTTCAGACCAGCTTCTGCATTGGTCTTTTTCGCACGGATTGTTTCTTTGATTTGCCCAACCATTTCAGGGTCAGCAAGTACCATTAAGTGAGCGTCAAATACCTGAGCGGCTTCCTCACCAAGGCTATCTACTGCTTTCTCACGGATAACAGAAAGCTCGTTCTGTGAAGCTTCAAGAGCTGCATCCAAACGAGCCTCTTCTGCATTCGTATCTTCGACTGAAACAGTCTCAAATGATAAATCCGGTTGAACTAATAGATATGCCTTAGCAACGGCAACACCGTCAGATGCTGCAATTCCTTTAAGCATTTCTGTCATATTAAGCCAATCCTTCTTTTTCCATTGTTTCAGAGATTGCAGCGATGGCATCGTCTGCATCTGCACCTTCAGCTGAGATCTTAACATCAGCTCCTTGGCCAACACCGAGACTCATAACACCCATGATAGATTTCAAGTTTACTGATTTACCTTTGTATTCAAGCGTAATGTCTGAAGCGAATTTGCTAGCAGTTTGAACCAACAAAGTTGCTGGACGTGCGTGAATACCTGTTTCTGCTACAATGTGGAAATCTTTAGAAGCCATAGTTAGACTCTCCTTTTAAATAATTCTTTTTGAGTTATTGTGATAACCCTTACAAGTTGATATTATATCACCTTTTGAAATCTTTTTCAAGAATTTTATGGCCCGCTTACAAAATATTTCTTGGGAAATGAAAACTCTTCTTATTATATTGAAGAGAGAATTTTCGAGCTAAATCCCACATTTCCCAAGCTTTATTCAAAAATGACTGCCACTAAGTTTTTAATCATAAATTTCTTATTTTATAGAAACTAATTGTTATAAAATAAGAATATAAACTCCTCCCTCCACTCCTCCTAGTGATTCCCTAAATTCTGTAACACAAGATATTGGATTTTGGTTTTTGGGAGGAAAAGCTACCAGTCATTTATCTAACATTTTAAGACTTGTTTAAGCATTGCCGCAACAGCATTTTGCTCCTTTTCTGCAATTTTTCACTTCTTTTCACCGCTTATATAAACACTATATATTGTATTGCAATCTATCCTATAACAAAATATCACACAATATTTAGTTCAAAACTATTGACATTCTATTTTCTTTTAGATATACTAGTTTCGTATTATTTAAAAGAAAAAACGAAAGTTTAGAGGAATTTTTAATGGTAACTATTTACTCAAAAAACAACTGCGTTCAGTGCAAAATGACCAAGCGCTTCTTAGATACTAATCATGTAGAATACCGCGAAATCAACTTGGATGAACAGCCAGAATTTATTGACCATGTCAAAGATCTTGGTTTCAATGCTGCTCCTGTGATTCAGACAGCAACTGAGGCATTTTCTGGTTTCCAACCTGGTAAATTGAAAAAACTGTCTTAATGTAGTTTATTTTGAGGGCGGCGTGCCTTGATTGGGAGATAAACTAAGGACATATTATCAGGGCAAACTGCAGCTCCTATGCTCATAGGAGCCGTTTCTTTTGTAAGGCGGAACTTTTTCCGCTAGCTAATTATCTTATTTATATAGAAAAGGGAAAACATGGGACTCAAACATTTAGAGGATGTGACATACTTCCGACTCAACAACGAAATCAACCGTCCGATTAACGGACAGATTATGCTCCATAAGGACAAAGAAGCCCTGGAAGCTTTCTTTAAAGAAAACGTTGAGCCAAACACCAAGCAATTTTCTTCTATTACAGAAAAGATTGAATATTTAATAGAAGAAAACTATTTGGAGAAGGAATTTATCCAGCTCTACTCTCCTGAATACATCGAGGAGCTGACTGCTTTTATCCATGCTCAAGATTTCAAGTTTAAATCTTTCATGGCTGCTTATAAGTTCTACAACCAGTATGCATTGAAGACCAATGATGGTGAATACTATCTGGAAAGTATGGAAGACCGGGTGCTCTTCAACGCCCTCTACTTTGCCAACGGAGATGAAGCTATTGCCAAGGATATTGCTAATGAAATCATCCACCAGCGCTACCAACCGGCTACACCAAGCTTCCTCAACGCTGGTCGGGCTCGTCGCGGCGAATTGGTTTCCTGCTTCCTCATCCAAGTAACAGATGATATGAACTCAATCGGCCGCTCCATTAACTCTGCCCTGCAGTTGTCTCGTATCGGAGGCGGGGTCGGTATTTCCCTCAGCAATCTGCGGGAAGCTGGAGCACCTATCAAGGGTTATGAAGGAGCTGCGTCTGGCGTTGTACCTGTTATGAAACTCTTTGAGGACAGCTTCTCCTATTCTAACCAGCTGGGCCAACGTCAGGGAGCTGGGGTTGTTTACCTCAATGTCTTCCACCCAGATATCATCGCCTTCCTTTCTACCAAGAAAGAAAATGCTGACGAAAAAGTTCGGGTTAAGACCCTCTCACTTGGTGTCGTGATTCCGGATAAGTTCTACGAGTTGGCGCGCAAGAATGAAGAAATGTACCTCTTCAGCCCATATTCTGTTGAACGCGAGTACGGCGTGCCATTTGCCTACCTTGACATTACTGAAAAGTATGATGAGTTGGTCGCTAATCCAAATATCACTAAGACCAAGATCAAGGCCCGTGATTTGGAAACAGAAATTTCCAAACTCCAACAAGAATCTGGCTATCCTTATGTTGTAAACATTGATACAGCCAACCGTTCAAATCCAATCGACGGTAAAATCATCATGAGCAACCTCTGCTCTGAAATCCTGCAGGTACAAGAGCCTAGCCTTTTGAATGATGCGCAAGAGTATCTCCACTTGGGAACAGATGTGTCATGTAACTTAGGCTCTACCAACGTTGTCAACATGATGACATCGCCTGACTTTGGAAAATCCATCCGGACCATGACACGCGCCCTGACCTTTGTCACAGACAGCTCGCACATCACAGCTGTGCCTTCTATCGACAATGGTAACAGTCTGGCGCACACCTTTGGTCTGGGAGCTATGGGACTGCACAGCTACTTAGCTCAGCAGTTGATCGATTATGGATCTGCGGAAGCTGTAGAGTTCACCAGCATCTACTTCATGCTTATGAACTACTGGACCTTGGTTGAGTCTAACAATATCGCTCGCGAGCGTGGCGTGACCTTCCATAACTTTGAAAAATCTGACTATGCTAACGGCACTTACTTTGACAAGTACCTGACAGGTGAATTTGTACCTAAGTCTGACCGTGTCAAAGAACTCTTCGCAGGCATCTTTGTCCCATCTGCAGAGGATTGGGCAGAGTTGCGTGACAAGATCAAGGCTGATGGTCTCTACCACCAAAACCGCCTGGCTGTTGCACCAAATGGCTCTATCAGCTACATCAATGACGTTTCTGCTTCAATCCATCCAATTACTCAACGGATCGAAGAACGTCAAGAAAAGAAAATCGGTAAGATCTACTATCCCGCTGCTGGTCTGTCAACTGAGACTATCCCTTACTACACCAGTGCTTATGACATGGACATGCGCAAGGTTATCGATGTCTATGCAGCCGCAACTGAGCACGTGGACCAAGGACTTTCCCTGACTCTCTTTATGCGCAGCGATATCCCTAAAGGTCTCTACGAATGGAAAAAAGAAAGCAAGCAAACAACCCGCGACCTTTCTATCCTACGTAACTACGCCTTCAACAAGGGTATCAAGTCCATCTACTACGTCCGCACCTTCACCGATGATGGTGGCGAAGTAGGTGCCAACCATTGTGAAAGCTGTGTGATCTAACAAGAGATTTTAGAAAAAGAAAAGGAAATTCGACCATGTCACAATTTTACCTTCCCCATCATTGACAGGAAGGTAAAATCGTGGAGTATTGGGGTAGTATCCAAGAAGTGATAGCTGATACCCCATCAGGTCGTACCATCTACTAAAGGAGAAAGAATGCAAACTTACTACAAAGCCATTAACTGGAACGCTATCGAAGATGTCATCGATAAGTCCACCTGGGAAAAACTGACTGAGCAATTTTGGCTGGATACGCGGATTCCCTTATCCAATGACCTGGATGACTGGAGAAAGCTGTCCCACAAGGAAAAAGACCTAGTCGGCAAGGTCTTCGGTGGCCTGACCCTGCTGGATACCCTCCAGTCTGAGTCTGGTGTGGATGCCCTGCGCAAGGATGTCCGCACAGCCCACGAAGAAGCTGTCTTCAACAACATCCAATTTATGGAGTCCGTTCACGCCAAGTCCTACTCTTCTATCTTTTCTACGCTCAACACCAAGTCAGAAATCGATGAAATCTTTGACTGGACCAACACCAATCCATACCTGCAAAAGAAAGCTGAGATTATCAATGAGATTTACCTGAACGGTACAGCTCTGGAAAAGAAAATAGCCAGCGTTTTCTTGGAAACCTTCCTCTTCTACTCTGGTTTCTTCACTCCGCTCTACTATCTGGGTAATAACAAACTGGCCAACGTTGCTGAAATTATCAAGCTAATTATCCGTGACGAGTCTGTCCATGGAACCTATATCGGCTACAAGTTCCAGCTAGGTTTTAACGAATTGCCAGAAGACGAGCAAGAAAAACTCAAAGAATGGATGTACGACCTGCTCTACACCCTCTATGAAAATGAAGAAGGCTATACTGAAAGCCTGTATGACACAGTCGGCTGGACCGAAGAAGTCAAGACCTTCCTGCGCTACAATGCCAACAAGGCTCTGATGAATCTGGGACAGGATCCCCTCTTCCCAGACTCAGCGGACGATGTCAACCCTATCGTCATGAACGGTATCTCAACCGGCACTTCCAACCATGATTTCTTCTCCCAAGTAGGTAACGGCTACCTGCTAGGCGAAGTTGAAGCCATGCAGGATGACGACTATAATTACGGTTTATAAGACAAAGACCCCCTCTTTCCAAAATACGGAAAGAGGGGGTCTTTGACTGACTATTAATCTATTGACTATCATAGATATATTCTTCCAGATGTTCTGCGACTGTAATCTCAACTCCAACATCAGATGTTAGATAAATCACGGTACAGTCATGAGCTGGGACAATAGGAAATAAAAAGGGCTTCATATTTTGATAAATTCTATACATCCGCCTTTGACTCGTTGGATTTTCAAGATAAAGCTTGCTGTCACCACCAGAAAAGTCAGCTGGCAGAAGGGCATAATAAGCTACCAAAGCTCCATTTTCATCCAATACTCTAGTCTTATTTAAATCCTCAGCTATTTTTTTCATCATTAAAGTAGCCATCTTTTCCTCCCTTCATGTTTTTTATCCAAATAAAGGTGGAGCTAGGAACATCATCCCTAACTCCACTTATGCAGTCACTAATTAGATACGCGATAATACGGATGCTGGGAAGCAGTGATAGCATCTTGTCCAACTCGAATCTGTGCTTTAGGATTCTCGTTTCCAGTATCAGGCAAAACAGCTCCTTCTGGAATTACTAAAAAGGTTGCGCTACTGCTACCAGCAGTATAAGCAAGAGTAGATACATAACTACCATCGCTTACTTGACCTTTTAGTAAAGTATAATCGCTGGATTCTTTTCCATTCAGAGTATGAGAAACGACCCCTTGATTATTCAATACTATCGCATCCCCCAAATCATTTTGCCAAGTACCGGCTACAGTCGAAAAATCTCCTGCTGCCAAAGCATTGACATCGATACCCGCTGCTGGAGTGGCTGGGTCTTTCGTGTCAGACTTTGTTTCATTTTTAGGCTGAGCTTCAGAAGATACTGACGCTGCATCAGTTTCATCTGGGCTAGCTGATGGAACAGCTTTCGCTTCAGACTTAGAATCTGATTTAGAAGTTTGAACTGTTTGGCTAGAGCTACTACTTTGAGATGTTTGCTTGTCCTGCTGTTTACTGCAAGCACCAAGCAAGATAATGGAAGAAGTGAGTGCAGTCGCAAGAAACATTAATTTTGCGTTTTTCATAAAAGGACCTCCTTTAGGTTTGCCTAATTATAACACGAAAGATTTTGCCAATACAGGACATCCATGTCCTGCTAGCCTTGATGATAGAGCCGAAGTTCTTTATTCCATTCCTCAGCCATTTTTTTAGATAGGAAAGTATGACCTAACAATTTTGCCAGCGTCAGTCCCTCTTCATAGTATTGTTGTGCCTTTTTCTCGTCCTTGTGTACAAAAAGCTCATATTCTCCCTCTAACATTCTTATCAGCGGTTTCTTTTGATAATCCTCTGTCAATTCCATAATTACATTAAGTTTGTTGAGTGTATCTTTTGTATAAATGAACTCTTTTCGCTCGCACTCAATACCTGGGATTGTCAGTAAAGCATCCCGCATGAGAAAGAGATATTCATTTGGAATATAGTCAACTGACTGCAGTAATCGCTGAGCGATTCTTGCATATAATTCCTTATCAAACTTAGCTGACCTAATCTCCTCTTCATCTCCCACATAGATCTGATAGAGCTGAATATAGAGCAAATCATTTACATCATAATGCTTTTTACTCTGTAAATCATCCAAATGTTGGGCAAAGAGAGTCATTCCATATTTCTGGAAATTCTCAGAAGTATAGGTATAAATCTTTGACTGCAAAATAACCATTATATTCTGCTCAGCTTCTGGCAAATCATCATAATAAACTTCAAAGATCTCATCTATGATATGCTCCAATTCAGATAAGACTTCGGGATTGCCATAAGTGGTCGTCCGAATCAGCTTATACTTCAAACGCTGGTAATCAGCAGGTAGAGCTACATCTTCTTTTTTGTTTCCTATCAAGGTTGCCAAATCGACCTCTAGACAGGAAGCCAGATATTCTAAAGTAGAGAGAGTCGGCTGGGAAATGCCTGACTCCAAACGCGTTAACTGCCGTATAGAAAGCTTTGACTCATCACCACACAGATGTTCCTTAGTCCAGCCCTTATTTAATCGAAGCTGTTTCAAATGCTGTCCAAATTCTTTTCCTTGCATCGCCAATTCCCCTCCCAAATAAATCAGGAAACTTTTGATTATGTTATCATGTTATTCTAGATTTATTATAGCATAACTGGAGAGATTTTACTAATAAAATTCCAAAAAGATTACTTCCTTTTCTCAGTGATGAAATCTACCTAACTGATGCAACAGTTAGGTAGAGCGGAGCTATTGAGACCTTAGGCTCAATAGCTAGTCATGGAACTCTGCAGGAGGTCGCTGACGTCCGCCATCACTTGAGAAAAGGATGTAAATCTAAAAATTAGTATATTACAAGTATTAAAGGACCCCAAACTTAAAAGTTTGGAGTCCTTCTACCATATTCTTTTTTTTAAACCTAAACACAAAAAACTAGCAATACACATTCAAATGAGATGGCAGGACACGAATCGTCACTGGCAATTGGTCGCCCTCATCTCCGTCAACGTTGACACTAAGCTCAGCATCAGCATCAGCCAACTCAACTGTGATTTCCTTAAAGGTCAAGTACTCGATATTATCACTTTCTTCTCCATTGCCAGAAATCAAATCCGGCACAGAAACCAAGGTGTCCAAGAGATTTTTATCCTTAAGGTACAAGAGATGCAGCAAGCCGTCATTGACAGTGGCTTCAGGGAGAATGCTCTCGAAACCTCCGATTGAGT
The DNA here is from genome assembly GCF_041431675.1 of Streptococcus sp. 27098_8_134. NCBI lineage: Bacteria > Bacillati > Bacillota > Bacilli > Lactobacillales > Streptococcaceae > Streptococcus > Streptococcus sp. 27098_8_134. The sequence continues at coordinate 315,905 of NZ_JAPVYD010000001.1, forward strand.
TGGTAGAGCCAATCAAGAGTGTGCTGCTCTTTATTGTACGCTCTTCTCCATCAATGTTCAAGTGAAATTCGTAAAAACTAGTATCCATCAACTGCTTGAAGCCAGAGATAAAGTAGGCAAACTTACCCCACTTGGTCTTGTCTTCAGAATCTACATTATTGATCGACTCTGGAATGGTTCCAATAGCAACCACATTCATAAAGTACTGGTCATTAATCTTGCCGATATCAAGTGGCTTGACTTTGTTGATATCCAGATTTTGGATGGCTTCTTCAGCGTCTAGAGGAATGCCGAGAGCACGCGCCAAGTCATTGACCGTACCAAGTGGAAAGAAACCAAAGGTCGGACGATAGTCTAGTTCAGCCAGACCACTGATCCCTTCATTGACTGTTCCATCGCCGCCCATGACAAAGACGCTATCATAATGGTCTTCTGCGGCTTGCTTAGCAAAAGCTGTTGCGTCTCCGCCTTTTTCAGTATGCTTGACTACTACCTCATCGAAACATTCAGCCAGCTTTTCCCTTGCCAAGTCTTCATAGGACTTGGCTTTTTCGCCTCCCGAGCTAGGATTGACAATTAATAGGACTTTAGACATAAGGAAACCTCTTTTCATTTGATAGCTCATTATACCATCTGGAAAACACTTTCACAAATATTTGAAACTATGACTTTTCTATGCAGAAGAAAATCAACTTGGTATTTCGAATTGATTCCACAGAAAAACACTTCTTGCGTTAGATTTTTCTGTCTAACTTTAGAAGTGCTGTCTTATATTTAGTTTTTCTATTAAAAGAAGACAATGAGAACAAAGGCAATGAGGTTATTGGCCAAATGTAGCCCCATTGAGTAACGTAGGTCCTTCTTAGCTAGATAGCCTAGGCCAAAGATAGCTCCCAAGATGAAGTAGACCAGAAACTGGACTAGATTGCCCGGCATGTGCAGCAGAGAGAAAAAGCTGGCAGATACAGTTAAATAGAGCAGGATTTTCGCCAAGCTATTTTGGTCGGGAAAGAGAAACTTAGCCAAAAATCCTCGTGTTAGCAACTCTTCAAGAATAGGAGCAAAGATTACCATGTATAGGAAGGCAAAAGCTGGCTGCTGCTGAATCAACTGTACAGCAGTGTTCTGATTGGCAGAAGATTCAATAGGAACGAGCTGCTGGAAGATGATAAAAGCAAGCAAGAGGACAGTGGGAAGCCAGATAGAACTAGTCAGCTTGGTGCTTTTGATTTCCAGTTTCAAATCTTGCTGGTACCATTTCCACATGGCAAAAGAATAGAGACTTGCAAGTATGACAAAAATCGGCAAAATCAATAGTTGAGAAGATCCCCCTGTCAGAGAACCTATAGTGAAAACAACTATAGTCGAAAAAATATAGAAATAGGCCAAGAGAACAAGTATATAAAGACCAAAATTAGTAAAGAAAGTTTTTAATTTCATAGTGATTCCTTATAGATTGATTTACTTAAACATGGCTAGCAGCAGTATTATAGCCATGGGGAGATTGTTCAGGATATGAACCAACATGGAATCTTTTATATTCCCCCGACGAGCATAGGATAAATAAAGAACCAGTCCAAGTGCAAAATAAATTGGGAACTCTGTCAATTGGGTGATATGAGGCAGAGTGAAGACCACAGAAGTCACAATAGCAGGCAAAACCTTTTGATTATTTTTGAAAAAGAAGGCAGTACCAAAACCACGGAAAATTAATTCTTCCATGATAGGAGCGATAAAGGCAATCGTTGCAACAAAGAGCAAGGCAAAAAAGATATGCTGCGAAGACATCATTCCCCCTAGCCCTTGTATGGCACTGTCATTACTGGTCTGGGAATTGCCGCTCAGGATGAGATTGAGATAAACACCGACAATAGCAGCCACTCTGGCAAGGAAAAAGAATAGAAAAGCAAAACCGATGTCCTTGCCAGACAGTTTGAATTTCTTCTTTTCTTCAGGCACACGCTTCTGATAACGCTGCCATAAGCTACGAAAAATCAGGAAAACTAAAATCAGATACAAGGCTACCAATAAGATTTCTGCATATATAGGTAAACTCTTCCCGAGCCTTAAGAATAGCATCGGAGCAACATTTATAAGGAGGCTAAGAGCAATTAAGCCTATCCATTTTACAAGTCCTAAAGCAGTTGATTTGAAGTTGTTCATTTTGTATTCTCCTTTTGATAAATATTGATACCGACTTCCGTATCCTCAACAGCAATATCTCCCTTCTGCCGAAGAATAGCGACAGCGAGGAAAAAATCTCCTGCACAGCCGGCTGCATGGAAGCTAGCAAGGACGATATAAGAAGCCGCAGTCAGAATATGCAAGCCATAGATCAAAGTCAGGGCTAGGCTAATCAGAAAGAAAGGTGCCAGGATAATGACGAGCATCCTTTTCCGACTGTAACGACTGCCTGGGCTGGTCGCATAGGCCATGCCGCTCTTAAAACCAAACTTGACCTTGGTATTTTCATCTCCCAAGACCTTGAAGAAAAAGCCATGGATCAGCTCATGGATGACCATTAGAACAAGGAGGTAGAGTAAGTCAAAAAAATGAAAAACTTCGCTGCCCTTGCCATACATCAGAATGGCAATCCAGGTAAAGAGAGCTAGAAAAGGGAAGATCAGCAACACTGCCGTTATATTCAGAGCCAGATTGACCTTTTTATTATGGATAAAATCAAGTTCTTTCAATAGTTTCATAATTTCCGCCTTTCATCGGGAAATAAGCTTATTTGAAATATTTTCTTACCATTGGATAATACATAAGATTGATATAGATATGGATTACCACTAGGATGACAAAACCGGAAACGACATTGAAGGGGGTGAAAGTTCCCACTATCCCTAAAACAATATAGAGGATTGGCAGAAGTCTCTGATTTACATTGAAGAGAATAAGATAGCACTGTTCATAATTGGCTTGCAGCTCTGACTCATCATAAGAGAGCACAAATTCTTTTATTTCCTCAGTAGTCGGAAAGGCTGATAGCTTATAGTGCCGCACCTTCTGAACTGTCTTTAAAAAGACAACTTGCAAAATAATATAAAGAAAGGCAATCGCATAATCTATAAAACTCCACTGAAGAGGGCTCTTATGATTAGTAATATTTCCAATAAAAACAACTCCAACTAAAATCGTAAAAAGAACGATAGCACTGCTGATATTAAAGACAATAGTCGCATATTCCAGATTTTTAAAGGTTAGCCGGTACCATTCATAATTCTTATCCTCATCTGCTTCTTTTTCATAGGCTTCATTGTATTTACGAGTCCGATAAATCAAGAAAAAGACCAAGGGATAGAGGATGATAAGGCTGGCCCTACCTAGCTGGCGCAGCAGTTGAACAGAAAAAATAGTCGACCAACTGATGTTTTTTAGCAGACCAGTTTCAGAAAACAAAATAGACAGACCACCTATTAAAGCTCCAGCTAGAAATATAAGGACATTATATAAAACTCTTTTCTGTGTAGATATACGTTTTTGCTCTTTCACGACTTCTTCTCCTTTATTTTTTTACAATAGATGATACAAGAATGCTGAGGCTGAAGGACTGTTTTAGCTCCTGTTGAAATGAATCTTAATTGGTTCTTCATTCTGCTTCCTCCACCAGCCGAAAGACATTCTCAACGTTTTCATTGAAAATATGGGCAATCTTAAGGGCAATCACAATCGACGGGGTATATTCGCCTCTCTCTATAAGGCTGATTGTCTGCCTGGAAACACCGGCCAGCTTAGCCAGTTCTGTCTGGTTGAGACCGTCACGCGCCCTCAACTCCTTGAGTCGATTTCTAAGCTGCATCATAAACTCCTTATTTATTATTCTCCCTTGGATAAAATTATTGTAACAGATTTTTTTCTTTTTGACAAGTATATTTGTCAAAAAAATAATAATAGTTGTCAAATTTGCTATTATCATAGACAAAAAAGAATCCAGCTCAAACTGAATCCTTTTCCTTTATTCATCTAATTCTGAAAATACTTCTTTTAAAATAGCAATACCCTGCTGAATTTCTTCCCTGCTGATAGTCAAAGGCGGCAGGAGACGGATAACATTTTCTCCGGCTGTCAGGATAATCAAGCCCTTTTGACGAGCGGCTTCAACAATCCTTGACAGACTGGCGCTTGTTTCAATCCCAATCATCATGCCCAGACCGCGAACAGCAGAAATCTTTGGATGGTCCTTAAAAGCAAGCTGCAGCTGCTCCAGTAAGATGGCACTCTTAGACCTGACTTCTTCCATAAATCCCGTCTCTTTCATGATATTCAAGGTCTCCAAGGCAGTTGCCATGGATAATTTATTGCCACCAAAGGTAGAACCATGACTGCCAGGTCCAAAAGCGGGAGCCAAGCTGGATTTTCCTAATAGAGCTCCTGCGGGCAGGCCATTGGCCAGGCCCTTAGCTAGAGTCACAATATCCGGTATAATCCCATAATGCTCAAAGGAATAAAGCTGACCCGTGCGCCCCATACCTGTCTGTACCTCATCAACAATTAGCAAAAGCCCCTCTTGTTGGCAAAAATCAGCCAAGTCTTTGACAAAAGCTGCTTCTGCTGGACGAACTCCTGATTCTCCTTGGACCAATTCCAGCATGACAGCTGCCGTATCCTGATTGACCAAGTCTTCTACGCTGGCCAAATCATTGTAAACCGCATAGCTGAAATGGGGAACCCCATCACCAAATCCTTCCTTAATCTTATCCTGTCCTGTTGCGGCCATAGCGCCAAAGGTCCGACCATGAAAGGATTGCTGAAAAGTTATAATGCCTTGCTTGCCAGTAGCTTTGCGGGCTAGCTTAATAGCTGCTTCATTGGCTTCTGCTCCGCTATTACAGAAAAAAGCCAAATAATCATAAGAACCTGCCAACTCTTGTGCCACCTGCTCTTGCAGAGAGCTAAGATAGAGATTAGGACTGTGCCAGATGCGCCCTGCTTGCTGGATCAAAGCCTGCTGGACCTGCGGGTGAAAGCCAAGATTGGTTACACCAATACCCGATGAAAAGTCCAAATAAGCCTTTCCCTCACTGTCAATCAGATAGGAGCCCTCTGCTTTAACAAACTCAATAGGCGCCCGCTTGTAGTTTTCAAATAAATAAGTCATCGTTATCCCTCTGCTATCAAGGTGCCCGTCAAAAGATTATCGCCAATCAAAACCTGCCCGACACCGGAAAGCACAGTCTGAACAGCACTCTCAATCTTGGGAATCATGCCACCCTTGATGACACCTGTCTGAATCTTCTTGGAAACCTGACTGGTCAGAAGTTGAGGCAGGACCTTTTTGTCCTCCAGAACCCCTTCTATATCTGTCATTAGGATTAGCTTCTCTGCCTGCAAGCTGCTAGCAACTGCCGCAGCTAGATAGTCTGCATTGATATTTAAGAGATCGCCAGTTGCATTTTCCCCCAGCGAAGCCAGCACCGGGACTATGTCCGCAGCCAGCAGCTGCTCTAGATAGGCAGTTTGAATCTCCTTCACCTGACCGACATAGCCATAGAGGTCTTTATCGATAAAATCTGCCGAAACTGTCTTCCCCAAATGTGAAACCAGCTGAAGGCTTTCAATATCTGAGTCGTTCAGTTCTTGTGTCAGCGTTCGGCCAACTTGATCAAGCAAGGCCTGCTCAATAATGGGTAAGTCAGACTTAGCTGTCACCCGTAACCCCTTAACCTTACGAGTAGGCAGCTGGCGCTCTTTCATGAGTTGGTTTATGACCAGACCGCCCCCGTGAACGACCACGATTTTCTTACCAGCTGCTACCCACGCTTGCATTTGCTTGATAAACTTAGTAGACAGCTTTTGCGCAGCAACACCGCCAATTTTTATAACAATCACATCTTTCATTGCATTTCTCCTTAGGTTCTATAGAGGGCATTGATTTTCACATAATCATAGGACAAATCGCAGCCCCAGGCCTGAGCTTCAGCGGCCCCATCGTGCAGGTCAATGGTCAAGGTCAGCAGTTCCCCAGCCATGGCATCACTTGTCTCCTCGGGGTCAAAAGCCACAGGGCTAGAAGCCTGCATGACTGGAATCCCCTCAATCCAAATATCAATATTGTCCACTGAGACATCTGCTCTCGCATAGCCGATAGCTGCTAAGATACGACCCCAATTGGGATCTTGACCAAAAATGGCGGTTTTAACCAAGCTAGAGCCAACAACACTCTTGGCAATCATACGGCCACTCTGTTCATCCTTGGCATGCCGAACATTGACTTCAATCAGCTTGGTCGCTCCCTCGCCATCCTTGGCAATTTTCTTAGCCAAGTCAGCCATAAGATAGCGGAGCATTTTGGAAAACTTTTCAAATTCTTCCGTATCCGGCAGAATTTCTTCGTTTTGTCGGCAGCCGTTTGCCATGACTAGCACCATGTCATTGGTTGATGTATCTCCATCCACCGTGATTTGGTTGAAAGTTGTCTCCACATGCTGGCTGAGAGCCGCTTGTAGAGTATCACTAGAAATATTAGCGTCACAGGTGATAAAGGCCAGCATGGTCGCCATATTCGGATGAATCATGCCCGATCCCTTAGCCACCCCTGCCATCGTCACCAGGTCTGTTCCAAACTCTTCTGTGACTACACAGGTCTTGGTGCAAGTATCTGTCGTCAAGATAGCCTCAGCAAAATCTTCTGACTTGCCACTCACCAGAATTTGTGACAGACCATTTTTCAGAGCATCCATTGGAAGCTGCTCGCCGATGACTCCTGTAGAAGCCAGACCTACCAAGTCGGGCTCAATCTTCAGCTTTTGAGCAGTCAATCGCTGCATCTCACAGGCGGCGTCCAGTCCCTGCTGGCCTGTACAGGAATTGGCAACACCAGAATTTACAACTATTGCCTGCAATTTCTGGCTCTTTTGGATTGATGCTTTAGTCACTAGAAGCGGAGCAGCAATGACCTTATTAGTTGTATAGACTCCTGCCACACTGGCCGGCACTTCTGATACAATCCAGCCAAAATCCAACTTCTTTTTCTTAAAGCCAGCGTGTAAACCGTCAGCCGAAAAGCCTAGCGGACTGGCAATCGTTCCATCAATAGTTTTCATATCTAACCCTTTCTCATCTAGACATAGGACGGTTGACTGAGCAGACCATCTGTTTCAGGAAAGCCCAGCATCAGATTCATATTTTGAACCGCCTGACCAGCAGCCCCTTTGATCAGGTTATCCAGCACAGCTACTACAGTTAAAATATTTGTCACAGGATTATAGTCGAAACCAATATCTGTATAATTAGTACCGACAATCTGGTGCAGATTCGGCAGAGCAGCTTGGATACGGACAAAAGGCTTTTCCTGATAGCATTCTTGGTAAATAGCAGTCAGTTCTTCCCGAGTCAGAGGCTCTTTTAACTTGCTGTAAACCGTCGCTACGATGCCACGATTGAGTGGAATAAGGGAAGTTGAAAACTGAATCTGCTGCAATCCCTCATCAAAACGCTGTAACTGCTGCACAATCTCCGGAATATGCTGATGCTGATTCAGCTTGTAAGTCACATAGTTATCGTGCACATGAACAAAATGACTGGATGCAGCTGGATTTTTCCCCGCCCCTGTCAAGCCACTTTTAGCATCGACAATAATAGAGTCCAGCTCAATAGCCTGAGCCTGCAGCAAGGGAATCAAGGCCAACTCTGTAGCCGTCGCATAACAACCAGGATTGGCAATAAATCGCTTCCCTCTGACATCTGTAAACTCAGACAGTCCATAAATAAACTCTTTTTGAACATGGTCTTCAGTTGGCTCTTTCTGATACCATTTTTTATAAATATTCCCTGGCAAACGATGATCGCCAGATAGGTCAATGACTGGAAATCCTGCTTCTACAAAGTCTTTTGACAAATCTTTAGCCACTCCGCTTGACGTTGCAAAGAAAACAAGATCTGCTCGTCGCATAATTTCTTGACTGTCAAAAGCTTCTATTTTCAGGTCGCAAATCCCCTTCAAATGAGGATAAAACTCTGACACAGGAGCCTCCATATCTTGGCTGGCATGAAGGGAAACGACTTCTGCCTTCGGATGTTGCAGTAAAATACGGAGGAGTTCCATTCCTGAGTAACCAGTAATTCCTACAATCGAAATTCGCATATTTTTAAAACACCTCCGTATAAATATGCGTTTTATTTTACTCGTATATTTTCCCTTTGTCAAGTATTTTCTGTATTTTTATGCAATATTTTTGAAAATATCATTATTTATTCTAAAACAATTCATAATTTCTTGCCGAAAAGTAGCCTATTTGCTTCTCATATAGAGAAGTAAGAGAGCTAAGAGTACAAAAAAAGATCTGCCCAAAGAGCAGACCTTTTCATCTATCTGTTATCTAATATTACAACTTCTCAGCAACTGCTGCTAGCAGGTCTGGAATAGCTGATTGCTTGCTGCCGCCGGCCATAGCCATGTCTGGCTTACCGCCGCCTCGACCATCTACAATCGGTGCCAATTCCTTAATCAGATTACCAGCATGGATGTCCTTGGTCTTGCTGGCTGCAAGAACATTGACCTTGTCACCAATTGCTGCGACCAGTATAAGAACATCTGAATAGTCCTTCTGCTTCCAAGTGTCCGCAAAGGTACGCAGGGCACCTGCATCAGAAACAGAGACCTGACTAGCAATAAAGCTATGTCCATTTGCTTCTTGAACATTCTTGAAGACTTCACCAGAGGCCGCTGCTGCTGCCTTTTCCTTGAGCTCTGCATTCTCTTTTTGGAGTTGACGTAGCTGCTCTTGCAACGCTTCTACCTTGTGAGGCACTTCCTTGATTTGCGGTGCCTTAAGGGTTGCTGCGATAGCCTTGAGCGCCTCCTCTTCCTCACGATAGGCTGTGAAAGCTTCCTTGCTGGTGACCGCCAAGATACGACGAGTTCCGGATCCGATCCCCTCTTCTTTGACAATCTTGAAAATACCGATTTCAGAAGTGTTGCCTACGTGCGTTCCTCCGCAAAGCTCGACAGAGTAGTCACCGATGGTTACGACGCGAACTTCTTTACCATACTTTTCGCCAAAGAGCGCCATGGCACCCATTTTCTTAGCTGTGTCAATATCTGTCTCTACTGTCTCAATGGCAAGGGCTTCCCAGATTTTCTCATTGACTTCTTGCTCAATAGCACGCAGCTCTTCTGCTGTCACTGCTTGGAAATGCGTAAAGTCAAAGCGCAGGAATTCTACTTCGTTCAGAGAGCCTGCTTGGGTTGCATGGTTACCAAGAACATTATGCAGGGCTGCATGTAAGAGGTGAGTCGCCGTATGGTTCTTCATAACACGGTGGCGACGGCTGTGGTCAATTTCCAGTTTATAGCTTTGACCCAGAGCCAGAGGATCCAAGACTTCTACAGTATGCAGTGGCTGACCATTTGGTGCCTTTTGCACATCCGTAACTTGCGCTACCAAATTGCCTGCTCCATCAAAGATTTGACCGTGGTCGGCTACCTGACCACCCATTTCTGCATAGAATGGCGTTTCAGCAAAGATGAGGGCAGCTGTTCCTGTCTCAACAGACTCTACTGCCGCATCATCCGCCACGATAGCAAGGAGTTCAGCTGTCAACTCTTCTTTTTCGTAGTTAAAGGCACTCTCTACGGTGATGGCCTGCAGGGTTTCATTTTGCATGCCCATTGAGCCGCCCTTGATGACAGAAGCACGCGCCCGATCCTGCTGCTCTTTCATAGCCGCTTCAAAGCCAGCACGGTCCACAGTCATGCCTGCTTCTTCAGCAATTTCTTCAGTCAACTCCAGCGGGAAACCGTAAGTATCGTAGAGTTTGAAGGCATCTTGACCAGCAATAACAGTTTGTCCCTTAGCTTTCAAATCTGCCACAATTGTTTCTGCAAAGTGTTGACCAGAGTGCAGAGTACGAGCAAAAGATTCTTCCTCACTCTTGATAATCTTTTCGATAAAGTCTTGCTTTTCAAGAACTTCTGGGTAGTAGCTTTCCATAATCTTGCCCACTGTTGGAACCAGTTTGTAAAGGAAAGGCTCATTGATCCCCAGCTTTTGACCATGCATTGAAGCACGACGGAGTAGACGACGAAGGACATAGCCACGGCCTTCATTTCCAGGAAGAGCCCCATCACCAATGGCAAAGGAGAGCGAGCGGATATGGTCTGCGATAACCTTGAAACTCATATTGTCGCCATCTTGGTCATAGACCTTGCCAGACAGTTTTTCTACTTCGCGAATGATTGGCATAAAGAGGTCGGTCTCAAAGTTGGTCTTAGCTCCTTGGATAACAGCGACCAAACGCTCCAAACCAGCGCCCGTATCAATGTTCTTATGTGGCAATTCCTTGTACTCGCTACGAGGTATAGCAGGGTCTGCGTTAAATTGTGACAAAACGATATTCCAGATTTCGATATAGCGATCGTTTTCAATATCTTCTTCTAAGAGACGGACCCCAATATTTTCTGGATCAAAAGCCTCACCCCGGTCAAAGAAAATCTCTGTATCCGGCCCAGAAGGTCCCGCACCGATTTCCCAGAAATTATCTTCAATCGGAATCAAATGACTAGGCTCAACGCCCATAGCAATCCAGCGGTTGTAAGAGTCCTTGTCATCTGGATAGTAGGTCATGTAGAGCTTATCTTTAGGGAAATCAAACCACTCAGGGCTAGTCAAAAGCTCGTAAGCCCACTCAATCGCTTCATCACGGAAGTAATCACCGATAGAGAAGTTGCCCAGCATTTCAAACATGGTATGGTGGCGGGCAGTCTTTCCAACATTTTCAATATCGTTGGTCCGAATGGCCTTTTGAGCATTGGTAATCCGAGGATTCTCTGGAATAATGGTTCCGTCAAAGTATTTCTTGAGGGTTGCTACACCAGAGTTAATCCAGAGCAAGGTTGGATCGTTGACCGGCACCAAGCTGACAGATGGTTCTACTGCATGACCTTTAGTTGCCCAAAAATCTAGCCACATTTGACGAACCTGAGCACTTGACATTTGTTTCATTTATTTTTCTCCTTAATTTTTTTCTAAAAATAATTGCATTATGACGACGAACTTTCCAGCATTTCGACATAATCAATAGCGACACAGAGGGAAATCACCAAATCTGAATAAGTCTCCTCATAGACACTCACCTGATAAGTAGAGGTTAGATGGAAGAGTTCCTTGGTAATCTCTGCAACGACTTGATTGCTGTCATCCAGCAGACGAAAGTTTAAATCCCAGATATTCCCTTCAACTCGAAGACCCAAATTATCAAATTTATACTTATCACGCAAAAAAGAGAATTTCTTACGGATATAAAAGCTATGCCCGCTGCTGAGTTTGATTTCAAACTGGGGCAGGAGGGTTATAAGGGTCTTGGTAATCTGACTGACGATTTGACCCTGACTATCATAGATAGTAAAGGTCTTAGGAATCTGGAAGAAAGAGCCTTCCACTTGGTAATCCACATTTCCTCGATCGTCCTTGATATCAAAGCGTTCGCCGCCTAAGCGAAATTTCTGTTTGACAAGATAGGTTTTCATTATATTACCTCCACAGTCAACATAAAAGACAAGCTCCTTGTCTGAAGGGCGAAAAACCGCGGTACCACCTTCATTCAATGAACTTGTCATTCTCATTTCGTATTCTATTTTTCAAGATGAGTAGCATGATTCTCCGTCTCAGATGGCTCGCAGCACCGCCAATTCTCTGAACTAAGAACTTGAAAAATCAATTCTCACCAGTCTTATTATACTTGCTTATTCTCTTTTCGTCAACCTTATTCTGCGGCTGAGGATGAAGCTTCTGCTGAACTGCTTTCAGCTGCTGAGCTAGACTCAGATGTCTTTGAGCTGCTGGCAGCACTTGATGAAGAAGTTGAAGAGCCTGTCGTTTCGATATACTGAGCAAAGACAGATTGGAATGCACTATCCTTAACCTTGATGTTGGCATCTTTCAGCTCTTTCGCCACAACGCTTTGGATAAAGCTAGTATCTTTTTCTTTTTGCGCAATGATAATCTTTTTCAGCTTGTCTTTGTAGTCTTTCCAGTTAGAAGATTTCTCAGACTTCTTGACCAGCTTAACAATATAGTAGCTTGCTGAGTACTGTGAATCTGGCACTGTCACAAGGTCTGAAACGCCATTTTCTTCCAAAGCAAAGGCAGCTTTTTTGACAGCATCTGGAACATCAGTAGAGCCAGAGTCAAACTTGATTTCTCCGCCTTTTTCCTTAGTGGTAGCATCGGTAGAGTTTTCCTTAGCGATTTGACTGAAGTCTGCTCCTTCTGCTTTAGCTTTTTCGAGAACTTCCTTACCTTTGTCTTCGCTGTCAACCTTGATGATTTGAGCCGTTACTTCTGGCGTGTAGTTTTCAAAGGCGGCCTTGTAGTTTTCGTCAGTCAGCTCTTTTTCAGCAGCCTTCTTAACAGCATGCTCTACCAGCATATTGGTGCGGATTTGCTCCTTGTAGGCATCTTCGGTCAATCCGTTTTGAGCCAAGACTTGGGCAAAAGCTGTACCGTAAGCAGTTTTAGACTTTTCAAAAGCATCCTTAACATCCTTGTCTTTGACATCTTTGCCGTATTTTTCTTCAAAGATGTCTTTGATAGCCATCTGCAGCAAGACCTGCTGAGCAGCACCATTGTTTTTCACTTGATCGTAGAATTCATTGACAGTAATCGTGTTTCCTTTCATGGTCACGATATCCTTGCCTTCTGAGTTAGAACATGCTGCTAATACAGCGACTGACAAGAGTGTCACAGCTCCTGCAAATATTTTTTTCTTCATTTTATATTGACTCCTTATTCTTAAAAGTTCACTTTTTCTATTGTAGCACAAATTTGAATTGATATCTTAAATTTTACTAAAAATTTTTGGAAATTAGGAAAAAATCAGAGATGTCATTTTTTTCTAATCATAAGCAGCCCATCTCCTAAGGGAAGCAGACTCGCAGTCAAATCTGGATTGTCCAGAGTTGCGTCAAAAAGGCTATGCAGTCCTCGGTAAATAGCCCGTTGGCCACGCTTAATGTCCTCAAAAGGCTTGGCAACATCGCCGCCTTGAAAAACATCATCAATGAGAATCAGCCCACCAGGATTGAGGCGCTTGAGGACTTGGGGCAGAAAGACTACATACTTGGACTTGGCAGAGTCCATAAAGACAAAGTCGTAAGAATCCTCTAACGTCTCAAGTAAATCCACCGCATCGCCTTCCAGCAGGGTAATCTGCTGACGGCTGTCATACTTGGCAAAATTAGCCTTGGCAAGCTCAATCATCTCTGGATTGCGATCAATAGTCGTAATCTGGGCCTGAGGAGCATGTTCTGCCATCAAAAGGGCCGAAAATCCAATAGCCGTCCCGATTTCTAAAATCTTCTCAGGCTGCAGGCTTTCGAGTAGCAGGCGGAAGTAAGCCACTGTCTCATGGGGAATCACGGGCACATTTTCAGCTCTGGCAAAATCCTCCAATTCCTTGAGGCCACCAGTGACCGGCTGGAGACGCTGTCTCATAAAGTCCACAATCTCTTCTTTGACCACTGGCCGACGCATATTGGGATTAGAGTTTTGATTATAAGTCTCAACCATCTTATGCCAGTCCCAACTTCTTGACCAAGACTTCGAATTCGTCCAAGCGACGCTCAAAAACAGCAAAAGCAGCATTTAGGTAGTCTTCTTTCTCCATATCCACACCTGCTTTTTTGATGACATTGAGTGGGTAGTCAGAGTTCCCAGCTTTGAGATAGTCCAGATACTTATCCTTGTCTTCCTGACTGCCATGGACAATCTTTTCAGCCAAGGCAGAAGCCGCTGAAAATCCTGTCGAATATTGGAAAACATAGTAATCATAGTAGAAATGCGGAATCCGAGCCCACTCGTACTGAATCTGTGGATTATCTTCTTTTTTCAGTCCATAGTATTTCTCGTTCAAGTCAGCGTAGAGCTCATTGAGAAACTCGCTGGTCAAAACTTGACCTTCTTGGTCAGCCTTGTGGATAGCATGCTCAAACTCAGCAAACTGGGTTTGACGGAAGACGGTTCCTCGGAAGCCATCTAAGAAGTGATTGAGAATAGCAAAGCGGGTAGCATCGTCCTCTACTTCCTCCAAGAGCTTCTCTGTCAGGATATTTTCATTAGTCGTTGAAGCAATCTCAGCTAGGAAGATAGAGTAGTCTCCATAGACATAAGGCTGGGTCTCACGAGTATAGCTGGAGTGCATACTGTGGCCTGTCTCATGCACCAAGGTAAAGAGATTATCCAGCGTGTCCTGCCAGTTGAGCAACATAAAAGCATTGGTATCATAAGAACCGCCTGAGTATGCTCCTGAGCGCTTGCCTTGATTTTCATGAACATCAATCCAGCGCTCTGAAAAAGCTGTCTTCACTCGGCTCAAATAATCCTCACCCAGAATAGCCAAAACTTCCTCAGACTTAGCCAAGGCTTCCTCATAAGTGAACTTGTAGTCTGTCTCTGACAAAGGTGTGTACATATCATACATCTTCAAGTCAGAAATGCCTAAAATCTTCGCTCGCAAAGCAATATAACGCTGCAAAAGAGGCAAATGCTTATTGACAGCTGAAACTAGGCTGTCATAAACACTTTCTGGAATAAAGTCAGCTGACAAAGCCGCTTCACGGGCAGATGAGAACTTACGGACTTTCGCATTGTAATTGTGAACCTTGACATTGGTCTGCAAAGTCTTAGCATAGGTATGCTGATACTGCTCGTATACGCTGTAGAGAGCCTCGTAAGCTTCCTTACGGACTTCTCGATTTTTAGACTCGACTAAGGTGATATAGTTACCGTGGCTAAGCTGAACTTCATTTCCATCTTCGTCATGCACCATGGGAAAGACGATATCTGCATTATCCAAGATAGCAAAGGTTTCGCCCGCTGCACCAAAAATTTCACCAGCACCAGCCAGTAGCTCCTCTTCGCGCTGTGTCAGGATGTGGGCTTTCTTTTTCAAAAGCTTGTCAAAATAATGCTGGTAAAGTTGCAAGGCTGGCTGCTCAGACAAGAAAGCTTGGTACTGCACTTCTGTAATCGCCATAAATTCGGGCTCGTAGAAGGCAAAGCTTTGACCAAAATCGCTGTAAAGAGTCATGCCTCTAGCCTGATACTCTTGGTACTTAGCCACACGTGTATCCTGGTCATTCTTCATATGAGCATAAGAATAAAGCTTTTCAATACGACGCATCAAGTCCAGTTGCACTTCAGTCGTTGTTAAGAGACTGTCCGCTGAATCCAGCAAATGCCCAGCCAGACCAGCTGCTTTCTTCACTTCTTCTGAAACCTGCGCCAACTCCGCTTCAAAAGCTTCATCTGTTGGGAAAATGGTACTCAAATCCCAAGTATATTTTTCTTCAATTTCATTTCTTTGTTTTGCCATAAAAAAATCCTCCGACTCCCCTATTCTATCACAAAATTCCACTTTTTATAAAACTCAAGTACCAAAATCACATAGTAGCTAGGCAGACAGACTTAATTAATAAAAAAATCTTTGGACCTAATTCCTGACCAAAGAAAAATTAGATTCCAAAGAGTTCGTTTTTTCTTATCACTTACTGCTTTATCATATGTCATTCTCCCCTCAACTTCTTTGCAAGCTCACCAGAAATTACATAGCCAGTATGTTCTAGCTTCCCATCAGACTCTTCCATCAATGTTGTGGTAATTGTTAATTCCGGGTCATCGTTTATTATAAGCTCAACTATTAAGCCACCCATTGGATTATATTTAAGATTTTTTTCATTTATTGTATATTTTTTTATTATCCCCTTTTCTGTCAGTGCTTCAGGATCTTTCTTCCTTAACATTTCCTCAATTAACTTTTTAGATTTCTGACTCTCCGCAATCTGAATCATTTCTTCTTTTTCTGACCGACTATTTAGCATGCTGCATCCTCCTAAAAACATAGCTGAACTGAGCATAATGATACTCAGAAAAATAATAACTATTTTCTTCATGATACCACCTTTCACTTCTCATATTTTCTAAAGCTAGCTGAATTAGCACGATTTAGAATTTTTAACTATCTAACTTATTACTTTATTATATTATACAGGATTCTCAAATATTCTAAAACTGAAAGGATAGCTAAAAATTTATGGCTTCATCAATGAGAAACTAACGATACTTAGCATTTTTCTCTTATCATCTCATAAAAAGCCGGTGAATAAACAATTTGCAGATTTTTTTGCTGGAGATTGGCATAATAGTTCTCAAACTGCTGGTAATAGCCAGTCAGGTCAGTAGTTATCTGACTGAAGGAGGTAGCTTGTATTGGCCGAACCTGCGGATAGAAATCCTCTGCAGTCTTAGTCAGGAGATTATCTCCAGCTTGATAGAGCTTGGCCTGCAGCCGCATCCATCTAGGTTGCTGGTAATAAAGCTGACGGCGGATATAGTTGCAGATCTGCGGATCTTGCTGGGCCAGAAAGCTGTTCATCTCCTGCTTTTGAAAGGGCAAACGCAAAATGTCCAAAAGCTGGCCGTGACCAAAGGGAAAGTTCTTAGTCTTGTGCTGGACTTTTCCATGCAGATCTTCGTGAATCAGGTATTGGAGACGCAGAACTTGCTTTTCTTGATCCAGCTCCCAAAGATGAAAGCCCATATTTTTACTAAAATAGAGAAAATCCTTCTGCAGGCGGGTTAGGGAATCCTTGAGCCAAAGTTTTCGCCCCAAAAGCCAGAGAACCTGATAACCATGCTGGCGGTAAGAAAGCGTCCGTTCCTGCAGCCGTTCTATACTTAGGGGACTGCACTGGACTTCAAGCGCCAGTTTTTCATCAACCAGTAGATCAGCAATCTGCTGCAGAGCAGGCAAAAAAGCCTCCACCTCAACTTCTTCTGTCTGGACAGCCCAGCGAAAAAGCTCCGCCTTAAGGTTCAGGTGCTCAGCGCTCTCATTTTCCCTGTAAAAACGACACTCTTCTAGCGAAATATGCGCAAAATGCGGCTGCATAACCTTCCCTTTTTTAAAACGAACTGCCCCTGAACAAGCGGGGCAGACGAAATCGGCCCCCTTCTCAATCTTCTCCTCCAGAGCATTACACAAAAGCCCCTTATGATTTCGCGCCACAAACATATCCAGCCCCCTCTAAAATTTCTCTCATTTACTAAAATATTCGCAAAAAGAAAAGAGAAAAGATCTACATCATCAAAAAACGAGTCGAGAGAACATCTCTCCGACTCGTTTTTCATTATCCAAATAATTGATTTCCTTTTCGTTCTGGCAATTTTAGAAAGAGGGCCAGCAGGCAGACTAGACAGATAACTGCTGCTAGAAATAGGTTCATTCCTTCGTAACCCCAACTGTCCAGAAAATGGCCGGCCAGATTTTGAATGAGAATAGTGCCCAGACTGCGGGCTGTCTGGACCAGAGCAATGGCAGTTACCAGATATTTTTCATCAACCAGACTGGCTACGATTTTCAAGGTCACCATAATCAAAACCATGCCCGTCACGTGCTTGGAAAAAAGAGTCATCCCGATTTTCGAAATCAAACCTAGATCCAAGGCATAAACGCTGTACTGGAGAAAGATGATTCCCAAACAGATATAAAGAAGCTTCTTCATCGAAATCTTGTCCATAAAGAGATAGGAATAAAAGATAAAAGGCGCTTCAACCAGAACTGATAGGGCAACAACAGTCGAAGCCATATCCACCTCTAAGCCACTATGCTGTAGCATGGCAGGGATATAGGTATGACCAGTATTCCCCACTCCAGAGTAAAGGGCGACCAAAAGCAGGTAAAAGAGATAGGTTTTGTTGGTCAAGAGCTTCCCCAGACCTGTCTGCTTGCGGGTATTCCTGCTTTCTAGGGCTGCTCGGTCGTGCTTGGGCTGGATTCCCAAAAGTCCTATGCTGCTGATAAGCATCATGCCAATAAAGACTGGGAAAATAGCCTGCGGTGCGACTCTTTGATAGATCAATCCTGCCAGCTGAGAGCCTAAAGCATAGCCAATGGTTCCCCAAATCCGAATCTTACCATAAGTATAAGGACTTTGAGCTGCCAGAACATCCATGACTGGATTGACCCCGTTAACCAGCATGAGGACCAGACTATACCAGACCAGTAACTGCCAAAGCTGAGTCGCTTTCATGAAAAATACAGCCCCAACCATCATAACTAGAAAGCTAAAAAGGAAGATCTTTTTAATCCCCAAAGCATCGCTGAGAATCCCAAACAGCGGCTGAGCCAACATGGAAGCAAAGAAGGAAGCTGACACTACCATAGATACTTGGGCATTAGAATAGCCTAAGTCCTGCATATAGACTGATATCAGAGTCGAAAAAAGAGAATAGGCTAGAAAGAAAAAATTAAAGAGTAAAAAATGAGCTAGATAGCTGTTGTGAAACTTTTTTAGCATGAAAATCTCCTTAAAACAGAAAGAAAACTCAGCAAAAGAACTGAGTTTTAGCTTGGAAAGTCATTCCGTTCGTATGTGACAGAGGACATTCCCTTTATTCAACATCTGTATTTCTACGACGTTCCTGCTTTGCAGCCTTGCGTTTTTGGCGACTGTGGTATTCAAAGTACAGAATAATCAACAGGATGCCAACAGGCAACAGAATTAACATCTTATCGCTGAAGAACACACCATACCAAGGCTTGCTTTCCGACTTGCTGCCAGTCACATTTTCAATAGCCTGAGCAACTGGATTCTCAACTTTCTCGACTTTCATTTCATCAGAGATCTTGCTAGACAAGGTCTTCAAGCCATTTTCAGCCTTGAGAACATTGTTTTCAACCTTGACTTTAGGCTCGGTTCCCTTTTTAACAGTAGCGTAGAAATCCTCAGGCAGCTTATACTTCTGTCCATCAATCTCCTGCTCACCCTTGGATAAGAGTTTTTTGTACTCATAATCCGCATAAGCCTTCTCAATCAAAGCATTACCAAAAGGATGGCGATAATACTCACCGTCTTGGTCAGACCAGTCACCGACTCCCATAATCACAGCAATCATGCGCTGATCGCCACGCTTAATGGTCGCGATATAGTTGAAAGCACCGTTAGGACTAGAGCCTGTCTTCATACCATCTACGCCCTTGAGTGCGTATTTAGCACCCGGCAGGGAGTAATTATAGGTTTCAAAGGTCTCCTCGTAAGGAGTTCCAGCTTTAACCGTAACCTTGGCTTTATTAGTATAGTTTAGAATCTCAGGATGGTGATTGACAAAATTGTAAGCCAGAATCGCCAAATCACGGGCTGTTGTCTGATTGCTGGCATAATTATCGTAGTTTTGGGGGTTATAATAGCCCTTAAAAGAAACCGCTGCTGCACCGCTGGCATTGAACCACTTGGTATTCGTCATGCCCAGCTCTTGAGCCTTGGCATTCATCCGATCCAAGAAAGCATCTGGATCATTATCCGATAAATAATTGGCCAGCATGACGGTTGTCGCATTGGATGACGGCACGATTGTCATGGTAATCAGCTCAGATACGGTATAGTCCACACCAGCAACAATTTTATTATTAGAAATTTCATAAATATTAGCGGTAGCCTGATCCTGAGGTGTAGCTGTAATGACCGTCTTTTCGCTGATTTTTCCTTCTTTAATCGCTTCAAAGACCAAGTAAAGCGTCATGAGCTTACTCATGCTGGCTGGGTCACGCACCTCATCAACATTATCCTCCCAGACAACATCACCTGTACTGCCATCAATAACGAGAGAAGACTTGGGACGATTAATCGCCTGAACATTATCATGCGGATACATCTTTTTAGCCATATCCACCAATTCATCAGCCCTAGCAGCTAGTGGCGCTAAAGAGGTCAGGAACGCAATTCCCAATAACAAAAGCTTTTTCTTCACAGGATCCTCCAAAGAACAATTATACCTATCTAGTATATCATATTTTACGCAAAGTTAACCATAAATCTAAAAATCCTACCTAAAAAATAGATAGGAAATTAAGAGACTTTTATCTGGCAAAACCAGTTTTATAGCAATAGCATTAAAATCTTAGTGATTTAACAAGCTAAGCGCTTCCTTATCAGCAATAATCACAACATCTGGATGCTTCTGGAGAGCACTGCCAGGCAGCTCCTCCGTCACCTCACCCTCAACAGTCCCTGCTATAGCCTTGGCCTTAGCTGAACCGTAAGCAAAGAGAATGATGGACTTAGCATTGAGAATGTTGCCAATCCCCATGGAAATGGCCTGAGTCGGAACATCTTCCATCTTGTCGAAGAATCGAGCATTGGACTGAATGGTGGACGGTGTCAAATCCACTAAGTGAGTCTGGCTGTCAAAACTAGTTCCCGGCTCATTAAAGCCGATATGGCCATTCGTACCAATTCCCAAAATCTGCAAATCAGCTGGATGCTCTGTAAGAAGCTGATTGTACCGCGCCACTTCTGCTTCTAAATCTTTCGCTGCGCCATTAGGCAGGAAGCTTTCCTTAAAAGGCTTTTGTTTAAAGAGGTGCTGGTTCATGAAATAGCGATAAGACTGAGGATCGTCCTCCTGCAAACCGACATATTCATCCAGATTAACACTGAACATCTCTGAGAAATCAAGGTCGCTCTCAACAATCTGCTTGTAAAATCCTTCTGGGCTGCTACCTGTAGCTAAGCCTAAAGTTTTCGCCCCCTGAGCTAGCTTTTCTTTGAGCAGTTCGAAAGCCACTTTGCCACCCTCTACTTGGTTTTCCACTTGAATAATTTTCATTTTCTACCTCCACTTCTGTTCTTAATTTTATTATATGGTATAGACCAATTTTTGTCAAGAAAAAGTATGCAAAATAGACATACTTTTTAGTCATGCTCGCTTCCTTTTGCAGCAAATCGTGTTATAATAGAAACATGTTTTTACTGATTGTTTTATTGATTTTATTTTTAGTCGGAGTCTTACTCTGCAGCTTGAGTTTCCTCATGAAAAAACAACCAGGCTGGCAGATTGTAAGTTTGATTTTGGGCGGCTTGCTTACAGCTAGTCCCTTCCTACTCGCTGCCTATCTACTCTGGCTGATGAAAACAATATAAGGAGATACGATGAATACCGCTGATTTTGATTTTGACTTGCCCGAAGAGCTGATTGCACAGACGCCTTTAGAGAAAAGGGATGCTTCCCGCTTGCTAGTGGTTGATAAAGAAACGGGAGCCTTCTCCGACCAGCACTTTGACCAGATTATTGATCAGCTCCAGCCCGGCGATGCCCTAGTGATGAATAATACGCGTGTCCTGCCTGCCCGCCTTTATGGTATCAAGCCTGAGACAGGGGGCCATGTCGAGCTGCTGCTGCTGAAAAATACTCAAGGAGATGACTGGGAAGTGCTAGCCAAGCCAGCCAAGCGCCTCAGAGTAGGTGCTCAGATTTCCTTTGGTGATGGACGCTTAACTGCTACTGTGGTAGAGGAGCTTGACCATGGCGGCCGAATTGTGCGCTTTGCCTACGAAGGGATTTTCTTAGAAGTCTTGGAAAGTTTGGGAGAAATGCCGCTTCCGCCTTATATCCACGAAAAACTGGCAGACCGCGAACGCTACCAGACTGTCTATGCTAAAGAAAACGGCTCTGCTGCTGCGCCAACTGCTGGACTTCATTTCACAGAAGAGCTGCTGGAGCAGATTGCAGCCAAGGGAGTCAAGCTGGTCTATCTCACCCTTCATGTCGGACTGGGAACTTTCCGACCGGTTTCAGTGGACAGTTTAGATGATCACGAGATGCACTCCGAGTTTTACAGTCTGTCCGAGGAAGCTGCCCAGACACTTCGTCAGGTTAAGGCTAATGGCGGACGTGTCATTGCAGTCGGAACGACATCTATCCGCACCTTGGAGACAATTGGCAGTAAATTTCAGGGTCAGATTCAGGCTGACTCTGGCTGGACCAATATTTTTATCAAGCCGGGATACGATTGGAAGGTCGTTGATGCTTTTTCAACCAACTTCCACCTGCCCAAGTCAACTCTGGTCATGTTAGTCTCTGCCTTTGCCGGACGTTCCTTAACACTTGAAGCTTATGAGCATGCCATTGCTGAGCGCTATCGCTTCTTCAGCTTTGGTGATGCCATGTTTATCAAATAACTATAGGTGAAAATTTATGAATAAAATTGAAAGCAGACATCGTCTCATCCGCTCCTTAATCATGGAAAAGAAAATCCATACCCAGCAAGAACTCCAGGAGCATCTGGAAGCCAACGGCGTCATTGTAACCCAGTCCACTCTTTCACGAGATATGAAAGCACTCAATCTGGTCAAGGTTAGTGAAAACGATACTTCCTACTATATCATCAACAGCATTGCACCATCCCGTTGGGAAAAACGCCTCCGTTTCTATATGGAGGATGCTTTAGTCATGCTGCGACCAGTTCAAAATCAAGTCGTCATGAAAACCCTGCCTGGGTTGGCCCAGTCTTTCGGTGCAATCTTAGACGCCTTAGAGCTGCCGCAGATTGTTGCTACTGTCTGTGGTGATGACGTCTGTCTGATTATCTGCGAGGATGATCAAGGGGCCCTTGACTGCTTTGAGAAGCTCAAAGAATTCACCCCACCATTCTTCTTTAGTAAATAAAAGCTGAGACAACATTGCCTCAGCTTTTTCTATTTACCATTTTTCCTCAATGAAACCCATTAGCAAATCAGAAAGCCATACTTGACTAGAGTAGAGCAAGACCGATAAGATTTTAAAGTTTTTTCAAAAAGTCAGCATTTAAGGTGTTGTAGCCAAACGATAAACGGCTTCCGCGTAAATATCCATTGCCCGATACAGATCATCTAAGCGCAATCGTTCATTGACCTGATGCTCTGTCTGATCAGCTCCCGGAAAGAGAGCGCCGAAAGCAACACAGTTAGGCATAGTACGAGCAAAGGTCGCTCCACCCGAAGACATAGCTGGACTGTCGTCTCCTGTTTTTTCCTGATAAATTGCCATCAGAGTGCTGACCAACTCGCTGTCCAAAGGTACGTATAGCGGAGCCAAGTAATCAAACTCCTGATAGGTCAGCCCGTATTGACTGGCTATTTCTGCCAGCTTTTCAACCAACTTGTCCTTGTCTGCCAAGACCGGAATTCGCATGTCAATCCGAATCTCAGAGCGGTCAGAGGTTAACGTCAGACCGGCAACATTAAAGGAAAGAAAGCCTGTCGGTTCATCAGACACAGGCCCGAAGAGATGGCTGCCTGTCGCATCTTCACCAACCGCCTGAGCCAGAAAGGCAAGAGCTGGATGAGAATCCAAGGGCTGCAAGACCTTGGCTAGGCGAATAATGGCATTGACTCCTTGGGCGGCATCCTTGGCGTGCTTGGGCAAGCCGATAACCGTCACTTCTTCTGACGTTCGCTCATATTCATAGCCTAAATCTTCCAGTCCAGTGACGACCGATTCCAGTAGGCTGCCCGAATAGGAAGCCTTGGCAGGAACGACATTAAAAGCTTGACCAGCTTCGAGCTCTATAGTATCAGAGCCCGGCCCTTCCAGCTTGAGCTGCAGAAGCCCCTTCTCAGCATAGGTCAAAGGGAAGGAAGAGTCTGGCGCAAAGCCAAGTGTAGCCTGCTCTTCTAGTTGGTTATACCTGCCTATACAGCGCCAAAGCGTCTCCTCATCTGTACCAAAGATAAAGCGAACCCGCTTTTTAAATTCCACTCCGCTGTCTAGCAATGCCTTTACAGCATAAAGAGCAGCCATAGAAGGTCCCTTGTCATCCTGCACCCCACGACCAAAAATCCAGCCATTCTTGATAGTGGCTTCAAAGGGAGGCGTCTGCCAGTCCGACTCATCACCTGATGGAACAACATCCAAATGACAGAGAACGGCCAGGAGCTGAGCTCCATGACCGATTTCTGCATATCCGTAATAACCTTTAGGGTCGAGGTAGGTTGTAAAACCTAGCCCTCGACAGATTTCTAAAGTTTTTTCTAGGACATCTTGGATAGCTTGTCCAAAAGGTGTTCCATTTTGACCTTCATTTAGCACTGAAGGATAAGAAACGATTGTTTTCAAAGATTCAAGAAAATCTTCTTTAATCTCTTCCGTTATAAAATTTTTCATGGAATCACCTCAGCTTCTAGCTTATAGGAACGGTAAGAAAGTTCCTAGGAGTAAGAGACCAATACTGATAGCAATGATAGCTACAATCAGCTTGCCGATAAATTTCCACCAAGTACCGATATTGATACGTCCGAGTGCCAAAGCTCCCATAACGATACCAGAAGTTGGTGCAACCAGATTCAGCACACCTGAAGCAGATTGATAAGCTGTGATGATCAAGCTAGCCTTGACATTGACAAATTCTCCCAAAGGAGCCATGATTCCCATAGTCGCACTGGCCAGACCTGATGATGATGGGATAAGGAAGGACATCGGCAGGTAGAAAATGTAAGTCAAGACGATAAATACTTGTGATGATAGACCGCTGAGTCCTTGTTTACCCCAATTGAGGATAGTGTCTGTAATCATACCATCATTCATGATAACTTGGATACCACGGGCGATTGCTACGATTAGAGCTACGCTAAGCAGATCAGCTGCACCGTTCATAAAGGCAGAGATAATCTTGTCTTCCTTGAGACCGTACACAACACCAATCAGGATTCCCATGAAGGCAAAGAGCATCGCTCCTTCTGGGAAGTACCAAGTACCCAGTGCAGAAGTAGATGAACCAATAATCTTACCGAGTACTGGAAGACCTGTCAGCCAGGTATTGACATCCTTAAAGATAGTAATACCGAGATCTGTCCAAGGAATGAAACTCAATACCATAATGACAAATGTCATGATGAACAGGAATAGAACTGTTCTTTGTTTTTTGCTCAGAGTTGACTCAACAGATGAAGAAGTTTCAACGTTAAAGTGTTTCAGATCTTCTTCGCGAGTGCTGTAAACCAATGACTTGGTCGGATCCTTTTGAATCTTATCTGCATAGCGGTAAACAAACCAAGTGCTGAGAGCAGTCAGAATAACCAAGAAGATGAGACGAAGGACAATCCCTTCACCAGTTCCAACACCAGCAGTCTCTGAAGCGATAACAGTTGCAAATGGATTTAGCGTAGAAGCCAAACATCCGATTTGCGAACCAAGCAATATGATAGCCACCCCAGTCAGACTGTCAAAACCAACCGCCATCATCACTGGTACCAAAAGCGGATAGAAGGCCATGGTTTCCTCACCCATACCATAGGTAGTACCACCAAGGGCAAAGAGAGGCATCAAGACAACAATCAGCATCTTTTCGCGGCCCTTATACTTCTTAACGATAGAGGCAATTCCCACATCCAAAGCACCAGTTTCGTTAACAACACCAAGGAAACCACCCACCATGAGGATGAAGAAGGCAACATCAATGGCTGCGCTTGTCTCCTTAATCAAGGATCCTTCCTCAGGATGCGTGCCCAGCATAGCACGAATCGGTGCCATCAGGACATCCCAAATTCCTTGTGGATTTTGTGGCTGAGGCTGATAAACACCTTTTACAAAAGCCCCAGCTGGGATAATCCAAGTCAGCACTGCCATAATGGCAATGATTATCAACAATACGGTGTAAGATGAAGGCATCTTAAACCCTTTTTTTGTTTTTTCACTCATTTGTTTTTCCTCCTAAACGTTTTTTACGAGGTTACAAACCTGCATTTCCCTGCATGAGTAAACAAGAAAACGCTTACTTTGTTTTTATTTTACCATATTAACATTGAAAAAGCCAGTATTTTTGAAAATAATCAAAGATTTTCAAGAAAAGATTTCCATCGGCAATAGAGATTACTTACTATCGCTTTTCAGTCAATTCTATGCCTAGCCTTTTTCAATAATCGTGCCGCTCTCAGACTCAATCAGAGCACCAAGATTTTCCAGAGATGTGATAACTGCTTTACCTTCTGGACGGCCATTGACAAAGGCAATAGCTGCTTCTACTTTTGGAAGCATGCTGCCTGGTGCAAATTGTTCTTGCTTGATGTATTCTTCCAATTGAGCAACATTCACATGCTCCAATTTTGCTTGGTCTGGTTTGTTGTAGTTAACAAAGACATAGTCCACACCAGTCAAGACGATGAAGAGGTCTGCATCAACCAACTCCGCTAAGCGTTGAGAAGCAAAGTCCTTGTCAATAACAGCTTCAATACCAGTAAGATGGCCATTGTCTTCCTTGACGACAGGAATCCCGCCGCCGCCCGCAGCCACTACTACTTGACCTTGATTCAAAAGCGTACGGATCGTTTCAATTTCCTTGATATCCACTGGTTTTGGTGAAGCAACAACCTTGCGCCAACCACGGCCAGCATCCTCTTTGAAAGTCGCTCCGCTCTTTTCAGCTTCCGCTTTTGCTTCTTCCTCTGAGTAGAAAGGACCGATTGGCTTGCTGAGGTTGACAAAGGCTGGATCGTTCTTATCCACCACTACTTGCGTCACAACAGAAACAACATTCTTTTCGATACCTTCATCCAAGAGAGCATTTTGCAAGGCATTTTGCAGCCAGAAGCCGATACTGCCTTCTGTCATAGCCACAAGAGAGTCTAGTGGGAAAGCAGGATTCTTCTCAGAGTTCGCTGCCAACTGTTGCAGCAGCAAATTCCCTACCTGTGGACCATTTCCATGGGTAATGATAAGATCATCCCCGTTTTTTATCAATTTTACCAAATGTTTAGCAGTTTCCATCAAGGCTTCCTGCTGTGCTTTCGCTGATGGGTCAGATGAAAGGATGGCATTTCCTCCCAAGGCTACAACGATTTTACGATTTGACATTAAATTCTCCTTAAATGCGCTCTAATGAATGCGCTTCCAATTTATTTTAGTAGATTTTTTAATTTTCAATAAGAAAATGAGCTTTCCTTATCATATAAAAGAGGGCCAGACTAAAGCTATTAGTCGCAGCCCTCATAGCTGTTGGTAGACGGTTTCTTAGGTAAGATTATACTTTTGGAATGTAGAGGTTCCCAAGAGTTGCAGCCATAACCGCTTTGATTGTGTGCATACGGTTTTCTGCTTGGTCAAAATGACGAGCATATTTGCTGCGGAAGACTTCGTCTGTTACTTCCATTTCCTCTACGCCGAATTTTTCAGCGACATCTTTACCGTAAACAGTATTTGTATCGTGGAATGCTGGTAAGCAGTGCAAGAAAATCAAGTTTTCATTATCAGCTTTCTTCACCAAATCCATATTAACTTGGTAAGGTTTGAGGAGGGCAACGCGTTCTGCAAACTTATCTTCTTCACCCATAGATACCCAAACGTCTGTGTAAAGTACGTCTGCACCTTTAACTGCTTCGTCAGCATCTTCTGTGATGAGGATATGTGCGCCGCTTTCTTTCGCAAAGCCTTCTGCCAATTCAACGATTTCTTTTTCTGGGAAGAGTTCTTTTGGTGAGAAGATGTGAACGTTGACGCCAAGTATAGCTCCTGTTACCAGCAAGCTGTTGGCAACATTGTTACGTCCATCACCACAGTATACCAATGTCAAACCTTCCAGGCGGCCAAAATTTTCTTGAACTGTCAAGTAGTCAGCCAACATTTGAGTTGGATGCCATTCGTCAGTCAGACCATTCCAAACTGGAACACCTGAGAATTCTGCTAATTCTTCTACCATGCGTTGGCTGAAGCCACGGAATTCAATCCCGTCAAACATACGGCCCAAAACTTTAGCAGTATCTTCTGTAGATTCTTTCTTGCCAAGCTGGATATCGTTAGCACCAAGGTATTCTGGATGTGCTCCTAGGTCAATAGCTGCTGTTGTAAACGCTGCACGAGTACGAGTAGATGTTTTTTCAAACAAGAGAGCGATATTCTTGCCAGCAAGATAGTGGTGTTGAATATTGCGTTTTTTCAAATCTTTCAAGTGAGCTGAAAGACCGATAAGGTATTCTAACTCAGCACGGCTAAAATCTTTTTCTGCTAAGAAGCTACGTCCTTGGAATACTGAATGTGTCATTCTATTATTTCCTCTTTCTATTCTTTGAGTATCAGTAAAATACTGGATTCCTAAATTTCTTCACGTTCAAATGGCATAGACATACAGCGTGGTCCACCACGACCGCGAACCAATTCACTTCCGCGGATCTTAATCAAACGCAAGCCGTATTCTTCCAAAATCTTGTTAGTAACTGTATTGCGGTCATAAACCACTACCACACCAGGTGCGATGGTCAAGGTGTTAGAACCGTCATTCCACTGCTCACGCGCAGCAGCTACGATATTGCCACCGCCACAGCGAATCAGGTGAACTTTTTCTACACCAAGGTTTTCTGCCAAGATTTCTGCCAACTCACCTTTTTCTTCAACAATCTTAAGTTTGTCATCAACATAAGTTACAGAGTAAACGCGAAGATCGCCTTCGATTTCTGGGTGAATCGTAAATTTGTCGTAGTCAACCATAGTGAAGACAGTGTCTAAGTGCATGAACTTACGGTTGTTGGCAAATTCAAAGGCCAAAACTTTCTTGAAGCCAACATTTTTCTTGAAGATATTGACCAAGAGTTTTTCGATAGAAGCTGCGTCTGTACGTTGTGAAATACCAACCGCCAGCACATCTTTTGAAAGAACCAGTTCGTCCCCACCTTCGATACGTGTATCTTCTTCACGATTGTATACCAAATCTACTTTTCCACCATATACTGGGTGGTATTTGAAGATGTATTTACCGTAGAGAGTTTCACGATTACGAGTATCCGCATACATGTGGTTAAGCGATACTGCATTACCAATCGTAGCAAACGGGTCACGTGTGAAGTAAAGGTTTGGCATTGGATCAATAGCGAATGGATAATCAGATTCTACCAAGTCCGTCAAGCCTTTTGCTTCTTCAGGAATTTCTGGTAATTCAACTTTTTGAACCCCTGCCATTGTTTTTTCAACCAACTCTTGGTTGTCTTTGATACCATGGAGCAGTTCGCGAATAGCCTTCTTGGTTTCACGGCCGCGAATATTCGCTTCTTCCAGATATTCTTCGATGAATTGCTCACGAATTTCTGGAGAAGTCAGTGACTCAGCAGCCAACTGCTCAAGATAGAGAACCTCAACTCCTTCATTGCGAAGCGCTTGAGCAAAGTTGTCATGTTCTTTTTGTGCATCTTCCAAGAAAGGAATGTCGTCAAAAAGAAGACGTTCCAAATAGTCCGGCTGCAAGTTTTCCAACTCCTTGCCAGGACGGTGCAACATAACTTTTTTCAGTTTTCCAATTTCTGAGAAAACATGAATTGGATGTGTAGACATCTACTATCCTCCTTTTTCTTTGCGGTTTAGGTTTTCCTAAGCCCGTTTACATGTACTATTCTAGCATTTAATGTTACCGCTTTCAATAAAAAACTTACATTGCAAATGCCAAATCCTTTGCTTTTTTTCGTAGATATGTTTATAATATTCTTTTTTAAAGCGTTTTCTTTGGGTATTTTATGGGTTATATTACTTTTGTGAATATTTATTTTTTCAAAGAAAATCAGTAAATGGTTAATATTAGAATATTTTGAACTTATCTGTCCAAAAAAGAAGCCAATCAAAATAGATCAGCTTCCAGCAAGGTATTTCATGAAATATTCTTTATCCTTAAAAGTTAATTTTTTATGCTCATATTCAATCCGACCTTCATCCAAGAGCTTTTTCAGAACTTGATTGACCGTTTCCCGGGTCGTGGCTCCTAGCTTTGCCAACTCTTTCATACTGATAGGAAATGGCAGGCCGTCTCTCTCCTTGCACAAATCCATGCAGAGCAGTGATAGAGACTGGATAACACGCTCACTGGCACTGGCCGCTACGACATTTCGCAATCTCAATTCCTGAAATTCCAAGATTTGCGATAGCCGCTTGGTAATGAACAACAGCTGGTCCACACTCTTCTTAGAATATTCTTCAAACAAATCGATAGGAATAGAGAAATATTCGACATTGGTGACAGCGCTGGCAGAGTAATGATAGCGTTCATCAAAAAACATTCCTCCATATGGGAAAACACTGTTTTTCTTGACATAATCCATATAAGAAAATGTGTCTGTCGAATCATACTGCTCAATCCGCACATAGCCTTGAGACAAGAGGAAAAGACGCTCACGACGATCCCCCGCAAAAAAGATAATTTGTCCTTTAGGAATCTTACGATACTGAATCTCTACAGCCAATTTATCGAAAAGCTCCACTGGCAGATTGACAAAGGCAGGGTGCTGCCGGATAAATTGATAATGCTCCTTGGTAATCATGATAACCCTTTTATTTGATACTTGATACCATTATAGCATAAATCCGCTTACAAATAGAAAATGCTGGCTGTAAAAGTAAGAAATCCTAACAAAACAAAGAGGTATGCCCATTTTCTATTTATGGGCTCTCTGTCAGCCTGTACTTTTTTGGGCAAATAATTGCCCACAATTATGAAAACCAAAGCAACCACCATCGCTGCTGTTTTACGGATATCAAATTCCTCATTTAAACCCCGATAAATGGTAGCTAGATACAGCGAAACAAAGGTAAAAGGAAATATCCAGCGAATAAGGTGCTTAAAGGTTCTATTTAAGATATCTTTAGCAACAGTAGACCAATAAATCATAACTTCTAGTAGCATCATGACAATTGGAAAAGCCGAAACTACTAAAAACTTAGGTAAAAAAGCATTTCCTTTTCCAGATAAGTCAAAGTGAATAGCCAAGTTTTCTGGTAATGTTTGATAGACCCAGATGGCATATAAAACTGGCAAGAGCATGACGCCAAGCGCCCAACCTAATTCTTGTAAACTATTTTTTTTCATTTTCGTTTCCTCCTCCAAGAGATTGAAACCAAGCAAGAATTTCTTCAAAAACAGTTACATCTAAGCTGTAATAAATAAAGTTCTTCTGCTTTTCTTCTATGAGCAGACCGGCTTTCTTTAGCTGAGAGAGGTGGTAGGATACCGTCGCAGGAGTCAGCTCAAAAGCTTGAGCAATTTCCCCAGCAGACTTCGGACCATGCTTGAGCATTTCCAGAATCCCCCTTCGAACTGGGTCAGCTAGAGCTTTAAGCGTTTGACTAATCCCCATGATTAGACCTTTCTTTCAGGTAAACTTTCAAGATTTTCTTGGTCAGAAAGACTAGCGCCACTACTTCTACCAAGAGCAGGGCTTCAACTGCAAGCGGCGGAAGAACGCCTACCTGAGCCAGAGCAGGCGCTAAGTCAATCAGGGCGTGAAGTCCCAGAGCGGCTAAAAAATACACTGGAGCCTTCTCCTTGACCGCCTTCCAAACCCAGAAAGTCAGCAAAATTTGGATGAGAATAGCCAAGATCCGCTCAAGAGCCAAAAGATAGATGCTGCCAGCGCTCATGGAGCGGACATTGTCAATAACTGCTTGAGGAATTTGAGCCAGCGTCTGGGCATTCCCCTGAGTCACTACTTGAGCTATAACCCAAAAGTTTAAGAGACTGACAATACCAACAAACAAAGCCTCAATACCACCATGCCCCAAGCCATAGGCTATACCATCCCTAAAGGTCAGTGGGCGCTTCTTCTGCAGCCAGTAAAAGATGACCCAGCGGGCTGTTTCTTCAAAAATAGCTGCCGCAGCAATACCATAAAGGACATATAGCCAAGGATTTTCCGTCCGCAAAGCGATAGTCCCATCAGCCTGAGGTTGTAAGACGATACGGTGCAAGATATTTTCCAGAACCTGACTAGACAGATAAAAGCCAACTCCCCCTAAAAGGAAGACTAATAGAGAAATGTGCTTGGTCTTTTTAAAATAAACCAAAGGAACAAGGACTGCTCCTAAAATAAGCAGCATAGCAATCAAGATATGAATGGAAATCATCGTTTTTCTCCTGAACTGTTTAGATTTTTTTCTAAATAGATTATACATCTTTCCTTTCTTTCTGTCAAATCTATTTTGGTTTTTTTCTAAATAGCTATCAAAAAATCTAGCCTGTCTAGACTAGATTGCTCTTAGTTCATATTAACCCGATGCCATTCATTGATGACGTAGGCTAACTGACCAACTTGCTCAATTCCGACACCACTGATCTCATCACTGGCCTCGGTGCTACCACCTAAATAAGCCGTATAGAGAGCTATAATATAGGGCTTCTCTTCCATAACTAATGCATCCACATTGAGCGCCTCACGAACATATCCAGGCTTTTGATAGATGGTAATGTCACGCAGATAGCGCTTATAGTATTCACCTGGGAAAGATTCGCCAATATAATAAAGGATATCCTTGTACTTTTCCTGATTTTTAGACAAATACTCAAGGACCTGAATATAGTAGTCCGTCGTGGTCTTATTATTCTCACGGCTGATCGTCTTAATATCAGCCTTGGACTGACCGTAGCGACTAAACATATCATAGGCCTTTTCCATGCCGCCTAGACGCTCTGCTAAAGCGTAGGCTGGAGTATTTTCAGAATAAACCAAGGAATATTCCTGCATGTCTGATATGCTCATAGCACCGTTGAAAGCACCGACATAGTTATCATGCTCGCCCCTATATTCATAGTTTGTATTGGTAATATCAAACCGCTCGTCCATAGAAAGTTTGCCGGCAGCAACCTCGTCTACTACCAGCATATTGAGAGGAAGCTTGTAAGTCGATCCTGCAGTCATAGGCTGGGTGTCATTCATGGCAAAGGTCTTGCCAGTCGTCAAATCCTTATATGAAAATGCAACCTGGGAGGGTTCAATTCCCATTTCAGTCATATAAGCCTGAATGACCTGAGTCAAATCCAAATTTGCATAGTCAAATCGCAGCCCCAAAGCATCCATAGTCGGGCCGTCCGCCTCCATGACCTTCTGCTTCTCCTCTGGACTTTTCTCAACAGGCTTCGGCTTTTCTTCAACTAGTTTGGAATCAGGCTTGACTTTCTCTTCTTCCTGTTCTTGCTCGCCAGACTTTGCAAGTTGGGCAGCCTCTTGTGCTTTCTTTTCAATAGCCTTATTTCGTTGGGTTATAAAAAGGAAGATGAAGCCCAGCAGACAAAGACAAGAAAGGACAGCTACGATAATCGTTACAATTTTTTTACTCAAAACATTTCTCCTAGCATTTGTATTATAAAAAATTATGAGGAAAATAACAAGTGAAACCCAGAAAAAAGGCATTTTAAGCATCAAAAAAGGCAAATCATTAATCGATTCGCCTTTTTATCTATTGAAACTGCCTGTTTATTTAGCAGCAGCGTAAAGTTCGTCAACCTTTTTCCAGTTAATAACTGAGAAGAAAGCTTGGATGTAGTTCGGACGAAGATTGCGGTATTTCACATAGTAAGCATGTTCCCAAACATCCAGTCCCAAGATTGGAGTTTTACCTTCTGAAATAGGAGTATCCTGATTTGCTGTTGAAGTTACTTCCAACTTGCCTTCTTTGTTGACAACCAACCAAGCCCAGCCAGAACCAAAACGAGTTGTAGCCGCTGCAGTGAAAGCTGCTTTAAAGTCTTCAAATGATCCAAAAGTAGCTTCGATATCCGCTGCCAACTCTGCAGATGGTGATGTTTCTGCTGGTGTCATCAATTCCCAGAAAAGAGCGTGGTTAAGATGACCACCACCGTTGTTAATGACTGCTTGACGGATATCAGCTGGGATAGACCCCACATCAGCCAATAATTTTTCCAAGTCTTCACCAATTTCAGGATGTTTTTCAAGCGCAGCATTAACATTCGTTACATAGGTATTGTGGTGCTTGTCATGATGCAAGTGCATTGTTTCTTCATCAATGTAAGGCTCCAAAGCATCGTAAGCGTAAGGAAGATCAGGTAAGATAATTGCCATTTGATAGACCTCTTTTTCTATATGATTATAAAAATGATAACGCAATCATTAGAATTTTTCAACTATTTTGCTTGTAACTCACCCGTCGCAATCTTGAGCAGAGCCAAATCAAACAGGTAATCTTTATCATACAGCCCCGATTTAATTTGGTAATCTGTTTCAATCAGACAGGCCATGGTCTTTTTAAGAAAGGCTAAACTCAGCGAGTGAGCATCTTTTAAAGCAAACTTGACTTGATAAGGATTGACCTTGCGGCCTAGATAGTCGGACAAATCAGATACAATCTGACTCTCAGCTCTGCCATTTTCCGCTAAAATCTTGACTTGCGTAAAGATACGAAACTGCCCCAGCATAATGGCAATAAGCTTGATTTCATCCTCGCCTTGAAGAGTCAAATCTCGCACCAAGCTTCTGGCCTCATCAATCTTCTGCTGCAAAATCAGCTGGGTCAGGTTAAAAATATTATCCTGAAGAGTCTTGGGAATGGCCTCAACAATGTCTTCTAAACCAATCTGACCAGACTCTTTATAACCTTTCAGAAAGGCTAAATTTTTACTGACTTCACTGAACTGAAAACCTGATTTCAGCAACAACTGATCGAAAGCTGTCGGAGCAAATTGTAATCCTTCTGCCTGTGCCTCTTTGCTGAAATAAGCCCGTAGATCTGCTTCCTTGAGTTCTGTAGCCTCAAATATTTTTCCGTCCCGTTTCAGCAGTTTGACCAGACGGCGCTTGCTATCCAATTTGCCTTCTGCAAAGATAACCAGACGAGTTGTATCCGCTGGATTTTCCAGATAATTTTCAAAAGATTTTAGTTCTTCATCAGTCAGATACCGCTTCTTGGCTGTTGTCAAATCAGCAAAATGATCCAAAATTACGATTTTTTCATCCGCAAAAAAAGGCAGACTGACCAAGTCCAACTCCACATCCTGATAGTTTGCTTCTTTCATATCAAAAATAGCCGTGTTCAAATCACCCGGTTGAAACTGAATCTGGCGGAGAAACTGCTCCTTCAACAACTCAAACTGTCCCAAGTCATCCCCAGCCAAAATGGTCAAAGCAGGAAGATTGCTTGGCGTGATTTTTTTAATTTCCTCAATAGCTAACACCGAAAGTCTCCCCTGCTTTATATTTCTTGTCAATTTTATTCATGTATTGATTGTAACAAAAAAGAGTCGGAAAGTCTGCTTTTTTCTTTGCAAACGAAATCTAATTTTTGAATAGATCTGCTATATAAATAGAAACTGTTATTTGCTTCATTTTTCTTTGTTATGAAAAGCAATCAATGCCTCGTTCTGTTAAAACTTTTCTGCGAACGACAGAGCAAAAAGAGCTGGAAATATTCCAACTCTTTCTTTGTTTATTCATGATTTTCAGTTGTATCCTCTACACTGTTTTCAGCTGGAGTAGAAGTCTGCTCCTCTTGAACTGATGAAACAAAAGGATTATCTTGAACAGGTGCTTGAGTTCCAAAATCCTGAGGTGTTGATTGCTCAGGTGTTTCAGCAGTAAATGGATTTTGAACTGATTCCGCTTGCTCCACTGCCTGGCTTTGTTCAGAAACAGGTTGTTGTGGTTGTTGACCAAACTGCTGATCTTGGAAGCCACCTTGCTGTGGCTGTTGGCCAAATGGTTGGTTTTGGACTGGTTGCTGTGGTTGTTGACCAAACTGTTGGCCTTGGAAACCACCTTGTTGCGGCTGTTGACCAAACTGTTGATTTTGAACTGGTTGTTGTGGTTGTTGACCAAATGATTGGTTTTGGACTGGTTGCTGTGGTTGTTGACCAAATTGTTGTCCTTGGAAACCACCTTGCTGTGGCTGTTGGCCAAACTGTTGATTTTGAACAGGTTGTTGTGACTGACCAAACTGTTGTCCTTGGAAACCGCCTTGCTGTGGCTGTTGGCCAAACTGCTGACCTTGGAAACCGCCTTGTTGTGGTTGTTTTTCATAGTTCAAACCTTGATTGTATGGCTGTTGGCCAAACTGTTGTCCTTGGAAGTTTTGCTGACCATATGAATTTCCAACCATTTCAGGCTTAGATCCTTGACAAAGCAAAACAATCAAAGCAATACTACATGGAAGAGATACTATTCCTGCAATAATATTTAGAACTGGAATAAATGATAGTAAAAAAGGACCAACATACAAGAAAAGAAATGCCCAATGATAACCAGCATCACGTAAACGACGGACAATGATAGCTAAATTAGGTACAAAAGTTGCCAGAGCATAGAGAATTAAGATGAAAATAAAGATTACAGCGAATCCTGCTCCAGCCAAGATTGCTGATGGATCTGATTCATATCCATAAGTTGAGTCTTGAACTGCTGCTGAAAGAATACTTCCAAAAGCAGATGCCCAAAAAATGATAAATAGCGGTGCAGTAACAATAACATGGCATAAAACTACCCACCAATAGTCTGACCGGCTAGACCGGCTTGAAAAATCAGCATAGTGTGTCCAGAATTTTTTATATGCAGCAAACATAAAATTCTCCTCTATAATTTTTTATACCCATTATCTTATCACAAATGCATAAATAAATCAATATGACTTCCTGACTGAAGCTACATGGACATGAGAAAAAGTATCAGTTGGCATCTTCAGTCTAGATATCAGCGTACCGTTTCAATCCTCCAGGAATTCCAACCAATCAAACGAATGGCCCCCTGCTGGTCAGTTCGATAGATAGCAGTATTAAATTTCTCAAATCTTTGCAAAGTTTCCTGATGCGGATGTCGATAACGATTATTCTGGCCGGCTGATATCAAGGCCAGCTTCGGCTGAATTTGCTCTAAAAACTCTGGACTGGAAGAGCCTTTGGATCCATGGTGACCTGCTTTTAAGACATCTGCTTTCAGCTGAGGGAATCGCTGCAGCAGTTCAATTTCTCCCTGCCTTTCCAAATCACCTGTAAACAAAAATTTTGTCTGAAAGAACTCCCCGTAGAGTACAATCGAATCATCATTTCCACCGTCGCCTGTCCCACTAGGATAGAGAACCTGCAAAGCTGAGTCAAATACCGGAATCTCATCTCCCACTTCTACGACATGGACAGAAGTTTCTATCTGCTCCAGCTTTTGAACAAAATCAGGCTGAGTGAGACTTCCTTTGGAAACATAGATTTCCTTGATGGAAAAATGCTTAGCTACCTCCAGCATATCTCCCATGTGATCGGTATCGGTATGAGTCAGGACCAATACATCCAGACTAGCAACACCACGACTTTTGAGATAGGGAATTAAGGTCTTTTCTGCATTGGATGAAGTCTGTCGCTCCTGCCAAGCCTCTTTCTTTCCTATCTCGACTCGTCCCCCAACGTCAATCAAAATCGTCCTGCCCTGCCATTCCCGGAGAAAAATGCTATCTCCCTGACCAATATCCACTACTGTAAT
Source organism: Streptococcus sp. 27098_8_134 (assembly GCF_041431675.1). Taxonomy (NCBI): domain Bacteria; kingdom Bacillati; phylum Bacillota; class Bacilli; order Lactobacillales; family Streptococcaceae; genus Streptococcus; species Streptococcus sp. 27098_8_134. Next base: position 352,878 of record NZ_JAPVYD010000001.1, read on the forward strand.
CTCATTTTGCAGCGGATGCTTTGTTAGGAAAAATAAGAGAAGAGCAAGCAAACTAAAAGATAAAAGCCAGCTTTTCTTTCTCCGAAAGTCATAGATTAAAGCCAAAACCAAAAGCAAAGCGAACAGTAACCAGAGGTTGGGCTTCCCAAAAATCAAAGGGCGCGGAGCAAAATCAGCTACCCAACGAATCACATCTTCGAGTAAGTCAAAGAAAAAATTGACTTGAGTGATTTTTAAAAGTGGTGACAAAATAAAAATGAGGGTTAACCCTGGTAGCATCAGCAGGTCAAAGAGTAGTGAAAATAAAAAAGTTAAAATCACGGACCAAGGCTGAAATTCTGCAAAGTAGTAGATTAGTATAGGCAAAATCCCCAATGAAATAGTCAGACTTTCCGCTAAAAGCTTACGAATCGGCGGTAACTTTTCAAAATCCATCATAGAAATCAAAAAGGCATAGGCGCAGGACAAGACACCGCCTGCTGTCAGAAGAAAATTGGGCATGATGATAAAGAGAACCATCAGTGTCAGAGCAAAGTTATCTAATCTGGTCAGTCCTTGCTGGGCCAACAACTTCTGAACTAAGCTTCTGACGACAGAAACAGAAAAGCCTGTGAGTCCAGCATAGATAAATGAAAAAGGCAGCTGCAAAGCATTTACTGTCTCCCTCTTCATCCCCAAACGTAGAAGAATTCTGCGAAAACCATCCAAAAAGAAACCTACCTGCATACCAGACAAGGCAAACAAATGGATGATACCCAAGCTAGAATACAGGTCACTCATTTCCGCAAACTCCGTATCTAAGTCACCAAACAAGAGTCCTGTCATGTAATGGCTCATTGGACTAGGAAAATTACTTCGAATATAGACCAGCGCTTTTCTGCGCCAGACAGACAGCCAATCCAGTGGATTCAGGCTGGAAATTGGTCTTAGTGACTGAATCTTATTGATTTTTAAGGTACGATAAATCCCCTGACTCTTTAAATAAGCCTGATAGTCAAAGCCCGAAAAATTTCGTTGTTGCTGGGCCTGTTCAAACTCTCCTTCAATATCAAGTACGACCAAATCTGTCAGTTGCTGAAAAACTTTCTTTTCACCGGCTGATTTGATCTTGTAGAAGACCTGATAAAGTCGACCATCCGTTCGCCCTCGAAAGGATAGGGAATCTCCATTGACTTTGATTGTATCTGGCAAGACTTTAACCGAGCTAGCTGACGGAGCTTCCTGCCTAAAGGCCTGCTCTGCCATTTCCCGACGAAGCAAGAAAAAGAAGACAAAAAGGGACAGGAATGCCAAAGCAGCTAGACTTTTTTTGAGGGGATAGCTGAAAAAGAGACGAAGCAGAAGGACACCCAGCCCAAAATAAGCCAAAGAACTGCCAGAATAGACTGCAAAATAGGCCCATACAAGGATGAAAGCCAGATAGATAGGGGTGAGGGGTAACTTTTTAATCCACTGTGACATATTCTTTCAGCTTTTCTAAGGTCTTATCTCCAATCCCTGACACCTTTTTCAGATCATCTACTGACTTGAAGCGGCCACTGCTTTCGCGGTAGGCGATGATGTCAGAAGCTCGCTTTTGTCCAATACCTGAGATGGTCTGCAATTCAGCCTCTGTCGCAGTATTTAGATTGACCTTGTCCGACTTTCCACCGCTAGCACCAGCAGAATCAGAAGCTCCTGCTTGATGCTGGCCAGTCTGTGTGACATCAGCTCCTTCTTCACCAATCTTTGCCACATAGACTACTGCTTCATCCGTTAATTTTTGTGCCTGATTGATGGACTTAGCCTCGGCGTCTGCTGTCAATCCGCCAGCTTTTTGGATGGCTTCATGGACTCTCGCTCCTGCTCTCAGCTCATAGACACCAGGATTCTTGACTGCTCCCTTAATATCCACAGTGACTTGCCCACTCTCCTCTTCGTCCGCCTTGGCCTTAGAGACAATCTTTTCGCTTTCTTCATCAGCTGAGCTGGATGAGGAAGTTACATCTTGGCTCAAGGCGGCTACCTGATTTTGCGGCTGGTGATTTCCCTTGATGAGGAAAAAAGCACCTAGCACAGCGCCAACTACTGCTAGACCAACAAAGAGCTTGTATTCTTTCAGCTTTTCAATGATTTCTTCAAGCATATTTTTCTCCTTTGTCTTTTTATTCGTAAAAAATTCAAAAAAATAAAACAAGCCGAGAATATTTTCAGCTTGTCATATTTTAAAATCTTTATTTTACAAGTAGTCGTATAGATAGAAGGTGCATTGTTGAAAATAGGAGCTGTAATATCAGTCTGCTTTGCTTATCCTGTATATCCAAGCTTCTAACTTATGAGCTCTGCTATGTAAAAAAGCCAGATTTGCCAAAAGAAAAGCCATCACTAGCACACTTAGAATCAGAAGCAGCGGCCAAGAAATCGACTGCTTGCATAGATAAAGGACCAAGACTAAGATGAGTATAGGAAAAGTCGTCAAAGCTGTGAAGCCGCCCGGTACCCAGCGACGAAAGCGAAACACTTGCATGATATGGCCCAGCAGATGGAGAGTATGACAGAAGCCAATAGCCAGAGCCAGCTCGGGAATGCGAAATAGAATGGCAAGTAACAAAAGGATAAAAGCCAGTAGAAATTCCTCTGCAATCATCAGAGCAATACTTTCAGCAGAAAGATAACTTCCTCTCCTAGAAATGAACATCTCCTTTTGATAGTCTTGATGGTCTTGATTCTGAGAAATCCAAGGCCGAATCAGGATAATCTCATCAAACTCGTGCAGCATAAACAGTGATAAGGTTACAAAAGATAAAAATGCAAGAGACATGGCATCCTCCTTATAAAACATACCAACATTATAACTCACTTGCATACAAAAATCAGCTCCCAAGCAAAATTGCTCAGCAAGCTGATTAGTATCTTATTTTCTATGCTTATCTGGATCCCAGACAAAGCTAGCAAAAAAGCTGAAAATGATGGTCAAAATTCCAATCAAAATAGCAGGAATAAAGACAAAGGCACGTAAAATCCGTAAGAAGATATTGCCTTTCTTTTGTGTCTGGTAAGGGGCTACTTCAGCATCCAGACGGTCAAACTCAGCATGAACACGGCGGGCCACTTCCTCAACTCCCTCATCATTCATCTTCTTAATGTCTGAAATATCAATGGGATTACCAAAATTCATATCCACACGCTCCCCAGCTGCCAAGCCTTTGAGGCTCATAGGACCAGCATAGACCACTGGCATGATACGGACTTTAGCCATCTTAGCAATCACTGCCACTCCTCCCTTGACATCCGTAGAATGGCGGCTGCCGCTTGGGAACATAATCAGAGAACGATTGCTCTTTTTCAGCATATTGACAGGATATTTGATAGCTGACGGACCAGGATTTTCCCGGTCGATAGGAAAAGCACCGCACATGCGAATCCACCAGCCGAACACCCGATTTTCAAAGAGCTGTTTCTTGGCCATGAAAATGAACTGCTTGGGCTTGGTCGCAAAAGCCATGTAAACTGGATCCCACCATGTTCGGTGAGGGGCCACCAAGATATAATTTTCATCTTTTGAAGGAATCTTTTCTTTATTGTGGTAATGTGCATTGCCGTTTAAGGTCCACAGGATAAAAATCACTAAACCTCGCAAATAAGTATAAAACATAAACTCTCCTTATTTCAAACCAAAATTATACTTGAAATTTATTACATCCTTTCCCATTATACCCTATCCCATTATAGTCTGCAATATTTTTCCAAACTTTGGCTGTAACAGCTGATTCTGATAGCCATTTCCATAAAAAAATGGTATCATTAATCTCATGAACAAGAAAGAATTAATTGGTTTAAACCAAACCCAAGTAGATGAAAAGATTTCGCAGGGCTTGACCAATGATTTTACAAGTGACACCAGTACCAGCAACTGGCAAATCGTTAAGCGGAATGTTTTCACCCTTTTTAATGCCCTTAACTTTGTTATTGCTGTAGCCTTGGTCTCTGTCCAAGCCTGGAGCAATCTAGTCTTCTTCGCCGTCATCAGCTTTAACGCCGTCACTGGTATTATTACAGAGCTGCGAGCCAAACACATGATTGACAAGCTCAATCTGGTCAGCCGAGAGCTGGTCACAGTCATCCGAGACGGCCAGGAAGTCAAAATTCAGCCAGAAGAAATTGTGCTGGGCGATCTGATCAAGCTGTCAGCTGGCGAGCAGATTCCCAGTGATGCCCGTGTGGTAGAAGGTGTTGCCGAGGCCAATGAAGCCATGCTGACAGGGGAGAGTGACTTGGTTCTCAAGGAAGAAGGCGCTGAGCTGCTGTCTGGTAGCTTTCTGGCCAGTGGGCAGATCTATGCTGAGGTGCACCATGTCGGCGCAGATAACTACGCCAACAAGCTCATGACTGAAGCTAAAACACTCAAGCCTATCAACTCGCGCATTCTTTACAATCTTGGGAAAATTTCCCGCTTTACCGGAAAAATTATCATTCCTTTCGGAATGGCTCTCTTCTTTGAAGCCCTGATGATAAAGGGATTGCCTGTCAAAAACTCTGTCATTACTAGCTCGACAGCTCTTTTGGGTATGCTGCCTAAGGGAATTGCCCTGCTGACAGTCACGTCACTCCTGACAGCTGTCATCAAGCTAGGTATGCGCAAAGTTCTTGTTCAGGAAATGTATTCTGTTGAAACTCTGGCCCGGGTGGATACTCTCTGTCTAGATAAGACCGGGACAATTACCCAAGGTAAAATGACTGTTGAAGCCTTGCATAGTCTGTCAGATAAGTTTTCTGATGAGACAGTCGGTCAAATCTTAGCAGCCTACATCCAAACCAGCGAGGATAATAACCCAACTGCTCAGGCTATCCGCAAGGGATACGGCCATTTAGAACACACCTATACTAGCGACAATGTCATCCCATTTTCTAGTGACCGAAAATGGGGCGCTATGCATTTATCCAGTGTCGGAACTATCTTTCTGGGGGCTCCCGAAATGCTGCTGAACAGCAATCCTGCAGCGGTTGGAGAGGCTCAAAAACGCGGATCACGGGTTTTGGTGCTGGCTCACAGCGAGCAAGTGCTAGACAAACACAGCATCCAACTGCCTGAAGATATGACTGCTCTGGCTGTTCTGGAAATCACTGATCCTATTCGGGAGGGAGCGGCCGAGACACTAGACTACCTGCGTTCTCAGGATGTTGATCTGAAAATCATCTCTGGTGACAATCCTGTGACTGTTTCCCATATCGCGAGCCAAGCTGGATTTGCCAACTACGACAGCTACATCGACTGCTCTAAAATCAGCGATCAAGAACTGGTTGAGCAGGCCGAAGAAACAGCCATCTTTGGCCGTGTTTCTCCCCATCAGAAGAAGCTGCTCATCCAGACTCTTAAGGCCGCTGGTCGGACAACAGCCATGACCGGAGATGGGGTTAATGATATCTTAGCCTTGCGTGAAGCAGACTGCTCCATCGTCATGGCGGAGGGCGACCCCGCAACTCGGCAAATTGCCAACTTGGTCCTTCTTAATTCCGACTTTAACGATGTCCCTGAGATTCTTTTTGAAGGCCGCCGAGTTGTTAACAACATCGGCCGGATTGCTCCGATTTTCTTCATCAAGACGATCTATTCCTTTATCCTGGCTATCATCTGTATCGCCAGTATCCTGCTCGGAAAACCTGAATACCTCTTGATTTTCCCATTCATCCCGATTCAGATCACCTTGATTGACCAGTTTGTCGAAGGTTTCCCACCCTTTGTCCTCACCTTTGAGCGCAATATTAAGCCGGTTGAAAAGCACTTCCTCAAACGCTCCCTGCAGCTAGCTCTGCCAAGCTCCCTCATGATTGTCTTCAGCGTGCTATTTGTTCGCATCTGGGGCAGCAGCCATGGCTGGAGTGACATAGAAATGTCCACCCTGACCTACTACTTGCTAGGCAGCATCAGCTTCCTGTCCGTCATCCGGGCCTGCCTGCCACTCAACCTCTGGCGCAGCCTGCTCATTATCTTCTCTGTCTTTGGCTTCTATCTATCAGCCTTTGTCCTGCAGCACCTTTTGGAAATTGCAACGCTGACAGCCGCAACTTTGCCAGTCTATCTGATTCTCATGGTTGTTTTCGGACTTGTCTTTGTTACCTGCACCATCAAGCAGAAATACAGATTTGATTAAGAGCTAGCTAAAAAAGATTGTCATTTAAGCTCATGAAAACATGCGAGAGCCTTCGCATGTTTTTTAATTGTGCAAAAACTTCCCATATCCCTTTGGAATCCTTGCTAAATCATGCTATAATTGACTTATGAACGAAGCAAAACTAAAAGACGGAGAACGAGTCAACCAGCTCTTTTCGACGGATGTCAAGATTATTCAAAATAGTGAGGTCTTCAGCTATTCGGTAGACAGCGTGTTGCTTTCCCGCTTTCCCAAACTGCCCCAGCGGGGGTTGATTGTCGATCTCTGTGCTGGAAATGGGGCTGTCGGACTTTTTGCCAGCACTCGCACCAAGGCTCAGATTCTCGCAGTCGAGATCCAGGAACGTTTGGCAGACATGGCCGAGCGCTCCATCGAGCTCAATGATTTGACTCAGCAAATGCAGGTCATTCAGGACGATCTGAAAAATCTAGGACGCTATATCACTGGCAGCAAGGTTGATATGATTCTCTGCAATCCGCCATATTTCAAGGTTGACAAGAAATCCAATCTCAATGAAAGCCAGCACTACCTTTTAGCCCGCCATGAAATCTCAACCAATCTGGAAGAGATTTGCAAGATTGCCCAACGAGTCCTCAAATCTAATGGTCGGTTGGCCATGGTTCATCGACCAGAACGCTTTTTAGATATTTTAGATACCATGCAAGCCCACAACCTGGCTCCCAAGCGCATCCAGTTTGTCTATCCAAAGTTGGGTAAAGAGGCCAATATGCTGCTTATCGAAGCTATTAAAGATGGTTCCCGCGACGGTCTAAAAATCCTGCCCCCTCTCTTTATTCACAATCAGGACGGCAGCTACACTCCGGAGATTCACGAGATTTACTATGGAAAATAAAGCCTATATGTACGTGCTTGAATGCGGGGACGGCTCCCTCTATACTGGCTACACAACGGATGTCCAAGCCCGACTCAAAAAACATCAAGCTGGCAAAGGAGCCAAGTACACCCGTGCTCGCCTGCCAGTTACCTTACTTTACCAAGAGGAACACCCTAATAAGCCGGCTGCCATGTCGGCTGAAGCACTTTTTAAAAAGAAAACTAGACAAGCCAAACTGGCTTACATCAAAGAAAGGACTCAAAATGCCTGAAATCCAGTTTAAAGGCGACTTTCATCATATCGAAATTTCCCCAGACAGCCAGCTTGATATCGGTCAAGATGTCATTTTCCAATCTTTTACCAGCCTCAATGTAGCCAGCGGCGCACAACTCAAGCTAGGAACCAGGGCTTTCTTTAACGACCATTGTACTGTCCGCTGTCAGCACTCTATCGAAATCGGCAAGGACACCATGTTTGGTGATGGGGTCCGCATTTTTGACCATAATCATCAGTATTCTAATTATCACATTGAGAAGATTGATTTTACTGTTGCGCCAGTCAAGATTGGAGCTAACTGCTGGATTGGGGCCAATACTGTGATTCTCAAAGGTGTGACCATTGGCGATAATGTCATCATTGGAGCCAACAGCTTGATTTTCCAGGATATTCCCAGCAACTCTATCGCTATGAGCAAGGAAGAACTTATCATTAAGGAGCGTCCACAGGGCAATTTCCATGCCTTTACGCTGACAGCTTCTGATACCTTGGAACAATTGGCTTATTTAGCAGAAAATCTGCCAGAATTAGAATTTCACATAGCTGCTAAGACCAATATTTCTCCTTACTTAGCCAGCTTTAATGACTATCCCAATATCAACCTCTACACCAATATCCACCAGGATGACTTTATTGAAGACTTGCTCGATAGGGCGGATATTTACTTGGATATCAATCACTGGGGAGAAGTCGACCAGATTGTTCAAAGAGCTATCAGCAAGGGGAAGCCAGTTTTGGCTTTCAGCCAAACTGCCCACCAGCCTGAAGAAAATACTTTACTTTTCGAATCGGACCAACCCCAGCAAATGGCTGATGAAATAAGAAAAATAATGAAAGAAAAGGCTAGGACATAAAGATCCTAGCCTTTCTTTTGCAGTCGATACGCATTTTATTAACTTTATTCGCCAGCAATGCCATTTGGAATGATAACTTCCTTGAGTAACTGCTCTTCTTCCTTGATACGGACATAGAGGGTGATACAGTAGAGCGGAAAGAGGATGAAAAGAGCAAAGTAAGCATGACTGAGCAGGGCCAAGCCCACCAATTCTGGTACAACATTCAGGAAATAATTAGGATGTTTGACATTGCGAAAGAGCCAGTGGTCAACAAACTTATGATCCTTAACCAGCATTAGCTTGATGGTCCAAACTGGTCCCAAGAGCTTAGCAACAAGGTAGAGCATAAACATAGAAAAGAGCAACAAGACAGCGCCCAATAGACTCACAAAGTCAAAAGCTGGCTTTTTCAGCAGCAATTCCAGAAAGCAGACCGCATAAAAAAGCATGTGCAGGTACTTCATGATATTTGAATTTTTCACCCCATACTCCATGCCACCCTTGGCCAGAATATCCTGCTCATTCTGAGAGGATTTCCTCAAAAACACCAAACGAAAAAGCGACACAGCTGCAAAAATCACTATAATGATTGTCATAAGACCTCCTAAAATTTAGTAATACATTTTATTATATAAGGAATTCTGCAGCAAAGTCAAGACTGTTGTTTACAAAATGAGATAAAGATATAAAAAAGCTGCGACTAGAATTTCTAGACAAAATCCCAGTCACAACCTCTATAAAATATTTATTTGAAGCAAGTTTCTCTCACCGGTCAGACATCACAAAATTTCAATATAGGTGCTGTATTTTTCCTTGACTTTCGGAGCGATATTGTCGTCGGTCACAACTGCACTGAGGCTGTCCAGCCGGTAAAAAGAATAGAAAGAATAGCTGTCAAACTTGCTGTTATCGGCTACAATATATTTGCTGATGGCATTGTTAAGGATAATCGCGTCGCCGTTGCCTTCCTCTTCATTGCTGGTCGTAACATTATGACCGTCAATGCCATTCGCTCCAATAAAGGCCTTAGAAACCTTGATTTCTTTCAAAAGATTATTGGCAAACTGACCGACAAAGGTTTGAGTCTTAGCACGATAACGTCCTCCAATCAGAATTAAATCTAAGTTGGCTCTTTCTTTTAACTTTTCAAAAATTGGCAGCGAATTGGTGACGATGCTGATATTCTTGCCATCCAAATAGTCTCCTATAAAATCGGTTGTGGTGCCTGACCCAATAAAGACCGTATCCCCATCAGCAATCAAATCCGCACATTTACGGGCAATCTGCTTCTTCTCCTCAACATTCAGCATTTGCTTTTCTGAGTGGGAAATCTCGTTGAGAGCATTTTTGACCTTCTTATGGGCTCCGCCATGAACGCGGGTCAGCATGCCCTGCTTCTCCAAATCAATCAAATCCCGACGGATGGTCATATCCGTGACACCCAGCATTTCCTTGAGGTTTTTAACAGCAACCACACCTGTTTGATCCAGTTCTTGCAGAATGATTCTATGTCTACTTTCTTTCATTTTACATTCTCCTTTTGCTCCTGAATTTCTTACAGACTCACCTTCACCTTATTATACAACAGTTCCAGCATATAAACAAAGATTTGTGAATTTTTTTATTTCAAATAGCTGATATGTTGAATTTTGATGTCGAAATTAGTTCAAATACTTCGAATCCTGTTCTATAGCAAGAAGACCAAGAACTGTTCACAGCAGAAATAAGGGGACTATAATCTACTTTGAAAAACAGGGCTAGTTCAATCAGCATGATTAAGGAAACTACATTGACTCAGACTTATATTTCTATAGGACAGACGATAAGCGGACTCATCGAACAAACGAAAAAAAGAGAGAACTTGCATTCTCTCTCGGCGCTAAAATTGCCGCCAACTCTAGTTAACAACCCGCCTTATTTATCACCCTTGTTACGGATGACAAAGCCGGTTTTCTTTTCGCTAGAAGTATTGCGTGGCTTCTTGTGGTCCTTGCGGTAGCGATTTTCTTTATCAAACCGCTCTTCTTTACGACCTTTCTTAAATTGGTCGCGACGGCCACCTCGGTCACGGCGATTGTCATTGTTGCGACGGTTGCTATTTCCGCCACGACCGCCCTTGCCTTTTCCGCCAAAGCCACCGCCAGACGGTTTAAATGGCAATGGTTTTTCACGGGCAATTTCTACTTCAGGAAGAGCATCTGGATCCTGCACCGTCAAGCTGAGGATATACATAGCCAGCTCTTCTGGGCTGAATTCTGCTGCCAGCTTGCGGGCATCCTTGCCGAATTTCTCAAAGTTAGAACGGATGCTTTCATCCGCAAAATCGCGTTCAATCTTCTTAAGAGCAACTTTTTTCTTAGCTTGGAAAGCTTCCTCTGCAGTCGCTGGCTTAAGGCCTTTCATACGCTTCTTGGTCAGATTTTCGATGATCTGCAGATAGCCCATTTCATTTGGCGCTACGAAAGTGATAGACTGACCTGACTTACCAGCACGACCAGTCCGACCAATCCGGTGAACATAGCTTTCTGGATCCTGCGGAATGTCATAGTTGTAGACGTGGGTCACACCAGAAATATCCAAGCCACGCGCGGCCACATCTGTCGCCACCAAGACATCCAGATTGCCATTTTTAAAGTCTCGGAGAACGCGGAGGCGCTTGCCTTGGTCCAAATCACCATGGATACCCTCTGCTCGGAAACCGCGGATTTTCAGACCGCGAGTCAGCTCATCCACCCGGCGCTTGGTCCGGCCAAAGACGATAGAAAGCTCAGGCTGGTCCACGTCCATCAGGCGGGTCATGGTATCAAATTTTTCATTTTCCTTGACACGGATATAATACTGATCTACCAGCTCCGTCGTCAGCTCTTTAGCAGCAATCTTGACATGCTCAGGCTCCTTCATGAACTTGACACCGATACGCTTGATAGCATCCGGCATGGTTGCTGAAAAGAGCAAGGTCTGACGCTCTTCTGGCACACGGGAAATGATAGACTCAATATCTTCCAAAAATCCCATGTTAAGCATTTCATCCGCTTCGTCCAAGATTAAGGTTTCAATCTGATTCAGCTTAAGCGCCTTGCGTTTGATCAAGTCCAAGAGACGGCCAGGTGTTCCTACGACGATATGAGCACCAGATTTGAGGGCCTTGATTTGCTTTTCGATGCTGGAGCCACCGTAGACAGAACGCACCTTGACACCCTTACTGCGGCCAAAACGGAAAAGCTCTTCCTGACTCTGCACAGCCAATTCACGGGTTGGAGCGATAATCAAAGCCTGCACAGCAGGATTATCTGTATCAATCTTCTCCAGAGTTGGGAAGCCAAAGGCCGCTGTCTTTCCTGTCCCTGTCTGGGCCTGACCAATGACATCCTTACCTGCCATGGCAAGTGGAATTGTCTTTTCTTGAATAGGACTCGCTTCTACAAAGCCAGCTTTTTCAATCTCTGCTAGTAATTCAGTAGATAAATGTAATTCATTAAATTTCAATGTTCTTCTTCTTTCTAAAGGCGGTGCGAAGCCACCTTATAAGGCTTTTGATACTCAACTATCGAAACATACCAAGCACTTGTCGCTTTCTAAATCTCGATTTTCTGAGAGTATTCGCTCTTCTCTTCATAAATATGGGCTCTCAAGTCCAAGCACTAAAAAAGCGCCGACTCGGTCGCTAGCTCCCACTGAATAGAAAAACTGTATTTCTGCAACTAATCTAGTATACCACAAAAGCACCTAAAAAGATAGGACTTGCCTGTAAAATATTTTATTAGAGGTTTCTTTTGTAAAAAATGAAAACTTGAAAATCATTTTCAAAAACATTATAATCTACAAAGAAGAAAGGAGACAGGTATGAATAAATTTTTACGAGTGACTTTCATTTTACTGATTTTAGCTATGCTGGGCGCGGCTATGATCCAGATTTTCCAACCCCAGCTCTTGGGCAATGAATCCATCTATGGTCTAGCTCCCTACTGGCAGCGGGAAATTGGTTTCTGGAATCTGGCTATTCTGCCTTTAGTCATTGCCACCAACATAAAGTATGATTGGTTCTATCTGCGTATGACCTTGCTAGCACTGATTCTGGGTGGGCTGGGCTTTGGCACCAACCATCTGCTAGGCTATCTGGAAAAGGCGAATCAAGCAAACTTTCTGGGCTGGATTGAAAATTATCTACTAGTCTTCTGCTGGATCATCGGCTGGGGACTGGAATATCGAAAAAGACAAAAAAGCGATGAAGAGATTGTCTAGATAGGCAGTTTCTTCACCACTTTTTTTCTTCATTATGGACACTTTTCTATATTAGCCAGTAACTCCTCAGCAAATTGACTAGTGGTCAAAGCTGCTACTCCTTCCAGCTGACTGGCAAAATCCCCTGTCACTTTTTGCTCAAAGAGAGCCTTCTCAACAGCCTTAGTTAGGAGATGAGATACCTCCGGCCAACCAATGTAAGCAAAGAGCATGACCCCTGATAAGAGAAGAGAACAAGGATTAGCCTTATTTTGACCTGCTATATCTGGCGCCGTCCCGTGAGTAGCTTCAAAAATAGCATGACCAGTCTCGTAATTGATATTGGCCCCTGGAGCGATACCAATCCCGCCCACCTGAGCAGCCAAGGCATCGCTGGCATAGTCACCATTTAAATTGGTCAAGGCGACTACATCAAATTTCTCGGGATAGAGCAAAATCTGTTGCAGAAAATTGTCCGCAATGACGTCCTGGATGATTAGTTTTCTAGAAGCTAACTCATCCGCATACTCTCTTTGAGCTAGTTCATAGCCCCATTTCCGAAAGCCGCCCTCTGTAAATTTCTGGATATTGCCCTTGTGGACCAGAGTCACCCGGCTCAGTCCTTTGGCTAGTGCATAGTCAATAGCCGCCCGTATTAGCCGCTCGCTGCCCTGCTTAGAGATAGGCTTGATTCCAATAGCAGAGCTTTCTGGGAAGCGAATCTTGTAAACCTGCATATCCTCCTGCAGGAAATCGATAACTTTTTTGACTGCAGTCGTTCCACTCTCCCACTCAATCCCTGCATAGATATCTTCTGTATTTTCCCGAAAAATTGTGATGTCAGTCTTCTCTGGGTGCTTGAGCGGACTAGGAACTCCCTTGAAATAACGAACTGGCCGCAAGCAGGCATAGAGATCCAATTCTTGTCTCAGCGCGACATTCAGCGAACGAATCCCTTCTCCGACTGGGGTTTCTAGCGGGCCCTTAATTGCCACCATACAATCCTTAATCGTTGCCAGCGTTTCATCCGGTAGCCAGTTACCCGTCAGGTCTGCTGCTTTTTTCCCAGCCAAAACTTCCTTCCAAACAACTTTTCTCTGGCCACCACAAGCCTTTTCTACAGCCTTATCAAAGACCAGCTGGGCATTTCTCCATATATCAACCCCAATCCCATCACCCTGGATGTAAGGAATAATAGGAGCATCCGGTACCTGCAATCGGCCTTTCTCAAACAAAATCTTATCTGCCATTTTATCTCCTTCCAATGGGAAGATACTCCAAACCTTGAGCACCGATATAGTTAGAACGTGGTCGAATCAGCTTATTGTTCTTGCGCTGTTCCTGAATATGGGCAATCCAGCCAGCCACCCGACTCATGGCAAAAATCAGGGTGTAGATACTGCTATCAATGCCCAACACATGGTAAACCGTAGCCGAATAAAAATCGACATTCGGTATCAGGTGCTTGGTATGCTTCATATAGGCTTCAATTTCTTCTGAAAGCTGGTACCAGACCTCGTCCTTGGTTCCCTGTGTCAAGTCCTTGGCCATTTGACGAAGGTATTTTTCACGCGGATCTTGGGTCTTGTAAACTCGATGACCAAAGCCCATAATTTTCTCGTGAGAGGCCAGCTTGCGGTCTAGGTAGGCCTGACAATTTCCTTCCGCTCTAATCTCTTTCAGCATATCAAAGACACATTCATTAGCACCTCCATGGAGGGAGCCCTTGAGCGCTCCAACAGCTGCTGTCACGCAGGAATAAATATCGGTCAAGGTTGAGGCGCAGACTCGAGCTGCAAAAGTTGAAGCATTGAGTTCATGGTCTGCATGGAGCACCAAGGCACAGTTGAAGGCTTTGACTTCAAGCTCACTCGCCTCTTGTCCTTTGAGCATATAGAGGAAATTAGCCGCAAAACCTAAATCCTCCCGCGGCTCTATCGGAGTCTGACCCGACCTCAGTCTGGCAAAAGCCGCAATAATAGTCGGCATCTTTGCCATAAGCTGGATGCTCTGCTCATAGGTAGCTTCTAGAGATGCTTCCTCAGCATGGACATTATAAACACCCAAAAGACTGACCGTTGAGCGCAAGACACTCATGGGATGAAGGTGCTTGCGGGACTGGATAAGGATGCACTGCTCCACCGCATCGCTAATGGCATAATTAGCTCGCAGATCTTCTTCAAAATGCTTGAGCTCAATCTGAGTCGGCAAATGCAAATGCCACAGCAGATAAATCACCTCTTCAAAACTCGCATGGTGCTCTACCAATTCAGAAATATTGTAGCCTGCATAAGACAAAGAATCATCCACAATCTGGCTAATCCGAGTATCGCAGGCAATGGTATCTTTCAAACCGTCCGTCTGACTCATGCTCACACCTCCTCTAATTTCTTTCTAACAACCATGGGCAAAATCCCCCCATTTTCATAGTAACGGATATCCGCCTCTGCATCAAAGCGCAACCGAGCTTGAAAAGCTATTTCTTCAGCACCTTTCCGCGCTACCACGTCAACTAGCTGGCCAACTTGCGGGTTCTGCGGGAGATTAATGTCGAAAGTCTCCTTGCCTGTTAAGCCTAGGTTATCCGCATCTTCGCCCTCTAGATACTGCAAAGGAAGAATCCCCATCATGACCAGATTAGACCGGTGGATACGCTCAAAACTCTCTGCCAGCACCACCTTGACACCCAAAAGATTAGCCCCCTTAGCTGCCCAATCACGGCTGGATCCCATACCGTAGTCTTTGCCAGCTAAGACAATGGTGTCAATTTCCTCTTCCTTGTAGCGCATGGCTGCCTCATAAATGGATAGCAACTCTCCTTTATAATCTGTGTACCCACCAATTTTCCCATCCGCCAGTTCGTTTTTTATTCGAATATTGGCAAAAGTCCCCCGCATCATGACCTCATGATTGCCCCGACGGCTGCCATAAGAATTAAACTCTTGGTAATCCACTCCATGCTCCATCAAATAGGAAGCTGCTGGGCTATTTCTGGCAATATTTCCTGCTGGGGAGATATGGTCTGTCGTCACCGTATCCCCAAATTTTGCCAGCACTGCAAGATTTTTCAGAGGCTGAATGGCTAAATCATTAGCTAAGCTATCAAAGTAAGGTGGATTTTGAATATAGGTCGAAGCCTGGTTCCACTGATAATTTTGAGAAGAGGCTGTCGGAATCTGGTTCCATTTTTCATTGTCATCAAACACATGAGCATATTCTTTTTCAAAAAGCTGGCGCGTCACATATTTTTGAACATAATCTGCAACCAAGTCGTGCTCCGGCATCAAATCCATCAAATAAACTGGCTGCCCCTTTTGATCATAACCTAGTGGCTCGCTGGTCAGATCAATATTGGTATTTCCAGCCAGAGCATAGGCAACCACCAAGGGCGGACTAGCTAGGAAATTGGCCTTGACCAGTGGATTGATCCGCCCTTCAAAATTCCGATTTCCTGAAAGAACAGCACTAGCCAGCAAGTCAGTATCCGTAATCGCCTGAGCCACTTCCGGTCGGAGATCGCCTGAATTTCCAATACAAGTGGTGCAGCCATAGCCGACAAGATTGAAACCAAGCTGATCCAGATAGGACTGAAGACCGCTCTTCTTGAGATAGCCTGTGACCACCTTGCTGCCGGGAGCCAAAGAAGTCTTGACAGCCTTTGAAACCCGTAAGCCTTTTTCTACTGCTTTCTTGGCCAAAAGCCCCGCCGCCATCAGGACATAGGGATTAGATGTATTGGTACAGCTAGTAATGGCAGCGATAGCCACATGACCGGTCTTAATCGTCTCCTCATGGTCAGAAAACTGAACCACTGCTGACTTTTCCAGCTCGCTCTCATCTAGCCCAAAGCCTCGGACCCCCACTTCTCTGACTAGACTAGCTTGAAACTCTTCTTTAGCAGCTGTTAATTCAATCAAATCTTGGGGACGCTTGGGTCCAGAGATGCTCGGCACAATGCTGGACAAATCAATTTCGACTACCTTGGTATAGTTCGGCTCAACCTTTTCATTATAGAAGAGGTGATTTTTTTGAGCATAGAGACGGGTCAGCTCGATATGTTCTTCTGATCGATTGGTCAGACGCATGTAATTAAGCGTTTCCTCATCTATCGGAAAATAACCGCAGGTAGCTCCATATTCTGGCGCCATATTAGCCACCGTTGCCCGGTCAGCCAGACTTAGATGAGACAAGCCTGGCCCAAAGAACTCGACAAATTTGCCAACAACATTTTCCTGCCGCAAGATTTGCGTGACCTTTAAAGCCAAATCCGTCGCTGTCGCAATCTTAGGCAGCTTGCCCAAGAGACGAACACCAATCACCTCAGGAACAGGGAAATAAGAAGCCTCACCCAGCATGGCAGCCTCGGCCTCAATCCCACCGACTCCCCAGCCCAGAACACCGATCCCATTGATCATGGTCGTATGACTGTCCGTCCCAAACATGCTGTCCGGATAAAGTTGGCCATCCTTTTCAATGATGACATCACTGAGAAACTCGATATTGACCTGATGGATAATCCCAGTAGCAGGGGGAACCGCTCGGTAATTATCAAATGATTTTTCTGCCCATTTGAGAAATTCGTAGCGCTCATTGTTTCGGACAAATTCCTGGGTCATATTGGCCTCCAGAGCTGTGTCACAGCCATAAAAATCCACCTGAACACTGTGGTCAATGACTAAATCAACCGGAATCTCCGGATTAATCTGGTTGGCCCGACCTCCCTGTCCAACAATCGCATCGCGCATACTTGCCAAATCCACCACAACAGGAACACCCGTAAAATCCTGGAGAATAACTCGACTAGGCTTAAAAGGAACTTCTCCGCTTGGTGATTTAGCTTGATAATGAATCAAAGACCTAATGTTATCTTTTGTTACGTCAATGCCATCTTCCTTACGGAGAACACTTTCTAATAATATTCGTATAGAATAAGGAAGCCCTTCTATATCCCCTCCTAGTAGAGCTGAGACTTTTATAAGGTTTGTATACTGGTATACATTGCCTTTATAATTTAAATCGCTTAGGTATTCTGCCATATTTCTCCCCCTCACTTATTTTAAATTGTTTTATATTATACTTTATTATGAAATTTTATGCAATAAAAATTCATAATTTTTATGTTATGTTTTCTAACACAAAATAACAGTTTTTTAAATACAGGCAAACTGTACTAATCATTTTCTTTTCCAAACAAGAAAAAACAAGCACCATTCTCGGTGCTTGCTATAGTAAAAATAATTTCAAATGCTTACTTCTTATTGGCCAGCCATTTAAGAAGCTTGGTCAGGAGGCCCCAGATGATTAGACTAATAACAACAATATAAATCCAGGCATTTTTATCATTTGACAAAGGCAGAGGAACATTCATACCAAAGAAACCAGTGATAACTGCGAGTACTGCCAGAAGGACAGAAATGATGGTCAAAACCGTCAAATTGTCATTCAGATTGTTATTTAGGATATTATTGTAGGAGCCAGAAAGCTGGCTGAGAACTTGAGCAATCAAATCGGTCATGGAGACGAGCTGACGAGCCTCAATCATGGCGTCCTCAAACTGCTCGGTTTCTAATTCATCAAAACGGCGGTAAATGCCATGGCTTTTGATATGTTCTAGGAGCATGTGATTCTGCTTGGCAGCAGCAAGCAGATAGACCATAGATGTTTCCAAGTCGGACAGAGCAAAAAGATGCTTTTTGGTAGTTGTCTGACGCAGGAGAGCATTAATCTCATCCTTACGCTTGTCCATCCGCTCAACGACTGGATAGTAAGAATTGGAGATCAACTCCAGACTAGCGAAGAGAAACTTATAGACCGATACTGGCACATGATGCTCAGTATAGGCTTTCATCATATCCACAACATAGGCATTGTCTTGATTACTAATGGTGATGAGACGCCCCTGCTGCACTACAAAGGTCATGGGAATTGTTTCATAATATTCCTTGTCTGTCGCTAGATTAAGGACATTGTAGATAAAGACAACCGTTCCATTCTCACGATTGTAGTCCATGTGAGCTCGCTCGTTCTTATCCAGCGCATACTCGATGGTCTCTTTATCAATTTCATAATCCTGATAAATCCGGGCGTTCTTTTTGAAACTATCTGAGTCAATGTTGATCCAGACAGACTGATCTTTTAGTTTTCTTTCCAGAAACATGGAACTCCTTTCTATGAGGTAGAATGATTCTCTAATAAACTAGCGCCCAACTTCATAAACTCTTTCTGCAAGTAAATATGCAATGTCGAAGCACAAAACCAATCAAATTAACTACTTCGCCTGATGAAATTAGTCAAGTGGCTAGCAAGGGTCCAACAGAGCTCGGCGTTAATAACTTTAGTTTGTTATACAATCATAACAATCCCATTCACTACGACACGAAGAGGCGAAAACGATTATTATTCGTCAATGAGTTAGTAAGGCAGTTAGCTAGTCTATACAATAGTACCTAGCGTCCAACAAGTAGGAACTTTAGTTTCAATTGTTGGTACTGAGTTACATCTTCTCTTCTAATTTAACATCTGGATACTTGTCCGCGAACCAGCGCAGGGCAAAGTCGTTTTCAAAGAGGAAGACTGGCTGATCAAAGCGGTCTTTGGCTAGGATATTACGGCTAGAAGACATACGCTCGTCCAGGTCATCAGGTGAAATCCAGCGAACCGTCTTTTTACCCATGGGATTCATGACCACTTCAGCATTGTATTCATTTTCCATACGGTGCTTGAAGACTTCAAACTGGAGCTGACCAACAGCGCCCAGCATGTACTCGCCTGTCTGGTAGTTGGTATAAAGCTGGATGGCTCCCTCCTGCACCAGCTGTTCAATCCCCTTGTGGAAGGATTTTTGCTTCATGACATTCTTAGCTGAAACCTTCATAAAGATTTCAGGAGTAAAGGTTGGCAGAGGCTCAAATTCAAACTTATTCTTGCCTACAGTCAAGGTATCACCGACCTGATAAGTCCCCGTATCATAAACCCCGATAATATCACCAGCTACAGCATTGGTCACATTTTCCCGACTTTCGGCCATAAACTGAGTGACATTGGATAGCTTGGCAGACTTGCCAGTGCGAGGCAAATTGACACTCATACCGCGCTCGAACTCGCCAGAAACGATACGGACAAAGGCGATACGGTCGCGGTGGCGCGGGTCCATATTGGCCTGAATTTTAAAGACAAAGCCTGAAAAGTCTGGACTGAGTGGCTCGACTACCTCGCCATCTGTCTTCTTGTGACCATGTGGTTCCGGAGCAAACTTAAGGAAAGTCTCAAGGAAGGTCTGTACCCCAAAGTTGGTCAGGGCTGAACCAAAGAAGACTGGTGTCAGCTTACCGGCCAAAATCGCTTCTTCCGAGAATTCATTTCCAGCTTCGCTCAAGAGCTCAATGTCTTCCTTAACTTGCTCATAGAAAGGGTTAGAAGCAAACAGTTGGTCACCTTCTGCCAGAGTCGCAAAGCGCTCCTCGCCCTTATAAAGCTCCAGCCGCTCATTGTAAAGGTCATAAAGACCTTCAAAGCTCTTACCCATGCCAATCGGCCAATTCATCGTATAGCTGGCAATTCCCAAAATCTCTTCCAGTTCTTCCAACAAGTCCAAGGGCTCGCGACCGTCACGATCCAGCTTGTTCATAAAAGTGAAGACTGGAATGCCACGGTGTTTCACAACCTCAAACAATTTCTTAGTTTGGGCCTCAATACCCTTAGCCGAGTCAATAACCATGACCGCAGCATCCACTGCCATCAAGGTTCGATAAGTATCTTCTGAGAAGTCCTCGTGCCCTGGTGTATCCAGAATATTGACCCGCTTACCATCGTAGTCAAACTGCATGACAGAGGAAGTCACTGAAATCCCCCGCTGCTTCTCAATATCCATCCAGTCCGACTTGGCAAAGTTACCAGTTTTTTTCCCCTTGACTGTCCCAGCCTCACGAATCTCGCCCCCGAAGTAGAGCAACTGCTCCGTAATAGTCGTCTTCCCCGCGTCTGGGTGGGAGATAATGGCAAAGGTTCGGCGTTTCTTAATTTCTTCGTGTAAAGTCATCTTCTTCTCTTTCTTTCATTTAGGATAATGGTGAATCTTAGTATTTGTTTTTTTATTTTACATCGGAGTATTTCAATCCTTTCAACCTACCTATTATAGCGGATTTAGCGCTTTTTTTCAATTATCTAAAGAAGATAAAAATCGCCCTTCCGAGCGATTCTATTCTCCTATGTCAATGAAATTTCTCTTATAATCTGACAATGACACTGCTAAAGAGGAAAATTGTAAAGATGAAGATTAAACCCAGTAAATAGAGCAGGCGTTTTTCTGATTTCCAGCTCTTCCTTTTCTTCAGCTGTCACAGAAGCGTCTAGCTCGACCAGCTTAAAGAGTTGATAGACAAACAGTCCATTTGTTACTAGAAGCAAAGCAAGTCATGATAAAACTATCTAATTAAGAAAATTCCTGCGACATTAACTTGACAGGAGCTATAAATTTAAAGTGAATTAACTGTGGACCAGACTTAACTGCTTTTTCCACCGTATCTTAAACAATATATCAAAGAGAACCAGGGCCAAAGAAAGGATGACTGACACAAGAAGATACTTTATCCATAGGGGTGCGTTAGGGATAAAAGGCGGGCTTTTTAGCAGACCGTAATTACCTCCGGTCACTTGATTAACGCCGACTAGGAAAAGATTGAGCCCAAAGGTGTAGGCTACAATCATGTATTTCTTGAGCAGGGTCTTGTCGTAGTGATTCATCAGATAAATCAAGGAATTAACCAAGAGGGCATAGTGGCCAATCAGGAAAGAGAAGCTGGTAATGTGCGGGAAATCATAGGGGTCAAAGACTGGATAACCCAAGGCAAAGACCGCTCCGCTGGCTCCTAATAGAGCAAAATACTGCTTACTGCGCCATTTGTCTGGCAGAAAAACCACTGCAAACATAGCCAGGCGGCAATGATAAAAAGGCAAGCTGTTGGTAAAGGGAATCCGAAAACCAAAATACCAGCTATAAAGCATCAGCAGCTGAGCAATCTGAATCCACTTAAAAGCCTTGACAAAACGTGGATTATCATGATATTTGAGCGAGCTCCAAATAGACAGCAAGACCAGAGCAATCATCACAGCATACCATAAAATCGAGATAGGCGGTGCCACCGTTTTTGTCGTAGTTAAAAAATCTTTCATAAATCCTCCATGAGATAATTAAGTTAGGGTGACTGTCTTGGTCTGCTCCACGCGCTTAAAAATTTCAGAAACCAAGCAGACTGCTACACTTAAGACGATTGAGACAAGCAGATAATTGAGCAGGAGTCCGTGATTGCCAACAAGCGGCGGATCTGTGAGAAATCCATAAGAACCCTTTGTCAACATATTGATAACAAGCAAAAAAGCATTCATCATAAAGGTCGTCCACACCACTCGCTGCCAGCTCATAGAGAAAGTATGATAATATCTGAAAAGATAAATCAAACAATTTCCCAAGAGCGCCAGATGGCCGATGATAAAGGACAAAATAGTGATATGGGGAAAAGGATAGGGATCAAAAATCGGATAGATAAAGGCTACAATCGAGCCAAAAGTCCCCAAAAGCGCAAAATAGAATTTATACACTGAGCGATTAGGCAGAAACATCAAGGCAAACATGGCTATTCTGCAATGATAAAAAGGCAGACTCTCAGACAGTGGGGCAGCAGTCAGCGTATACCAAGAGTAGAGACCTATCAGCTGGCAAGCTTGCATCCCGACAAATAGCTGCTGGTAAGGCTTCCGATTGTAGTAGCGATAGGAAAGCCAGATAATCGCAAAGACCAGCCCCAAAAGAACAAAATACCAAAGTCCCAGCTGAGGCGGTTCGGTTTTATAGGTTGTAAACATATCTCTTATTCCCATCTCCTAGATTCCCATTCTAGTATAAACTTTGAACAAGTCTGAGTTTGCCTGTTTTTGCAATAATTTCTAGCTTTTTCAGACAAAAAGTATCCCAGAAACTTACTTAACTAATCCAAATACTGTTCTCTGTCTCCTTGATAAATCTCCCAAAGGATTTCCAACTGTTCTTTTGTCGTCCGCTTAGAGGATAATTCTGGTAAAGATTGGATATCAAAGAAAGCTAACTCTTCTATTTCTGTGTTAGGCTGAAAATCTCCATCCTCTATCTGACACTCGAAGACCAGTTTAGCATATTGCTTACTCTGAAATTGAAATTTATTAGTATCAAAAATTGCAAGCAGACGAGAAACTGAAACATTAAATCCCGTTTCTTCTTGGACTTCCTTGACGATATTTTCCTTAGGAGATAGGCCGACTTCACAAAAGCCGCCAGGTAAAGCCCAAGTTTTCTCATTTTTGCCCTTGACTAAACAGACTTTTCCGTCTCGAACCAGTACAGCTCGGACATCAATCAAGGGAGTGGCATAAAAATCCGTTGGGCGCAACAGCTCTGCCAATTCTTTCCCATCCAAATCTGACCAATCAGCCAGAAGGTGTCCCAAAAGCTGACGGAGTTCTAAGTAACGCTCTCGATCAAATTCATCACGACTAAATGCCAGTCCAGTCTCTGTAATAGAAAGGAGACGTTGAATGGTTTTTGCAGCTTCTTTAGTTTCCATCTTCCAAATCCTCTACCAGCTTAGCCAGATTCATGGAATTGCTGCCTTTGAGAAGGATTTGGTCGGCAGGAGTAAGCTTCTCTCTGACAGCTTGTTTCAGCTGTTCAAACTGGTCTTTCTCGTCATTTTTGATAAAGTAATGCACCTTTCCTGGCGGGTAAATCTCCTTGGCATAGTCATAGAGGGCTTCCATATCCTGCCCATAGAGGAAAAGGTCGGTCACAATTTCTGGATTGAGGCTGGTAATCATAGAGCCATGCATGGACTTAGAGTCCGCTCCCAGCTCTTTCATATCCGCCAGCACCGCTAATTTTCGTCCGCCTGGATTAGCCGGAATGGTCGAGAAGGTCTCAAGAATCAAGCGCATGGCTGTTGGATTGGCATTGTAGACATCCGATAGGATATCTGCGCCATTACCAGCTTTCTTCCACTCCGTTCGATTGCGGGTCAGCTCTAGCTCAGAAAAGGCTTGAGCAATAGCCACCTCAGATACCCCCTCCTGCAGAGCCGCATAGGCTGCAATCATAGCGTTGGTTGCATTGTACTTGCCGGTCACAGGCAGGTCAATCCTTTTCTCTAAAAAGTTGCAGTCAAAGCTCAAGCTGTCCTTGCGCTCTTCCAGACACGTCAGGAAGATATCCGCATCAGGACCAAAGCGAACCAGTTTGCAGTCTGCTGGCAGAAATTCATTGACAATCTTATCCGCCGGAACAATCAAGAGACCATCTTTTCTCAAACCGTCTGCAATCTGCATCTTGCCTTGAGCAATTTCCGTTCGGCTGCCGAAAAATTCCAGATGGGCTTCTCCAACCAGAGTTACAATGCCTGTCTTAGGTTTGGCAAGTTCAGACAGGAGATGGATATCGCCCAAGTGGTCCTGCCCCATTTCTAAGACAAGTTTCTCTGTGTCCTCAGGCATGTGAAGAACCGTGTAGGGCAGACCGATTTCGTTATTGTAATTGCCCTGGGTCTTATAGGTCTTGTAAGTGGTTGCTAGTAGATGTGCCAGCATATCCTTGGTTGTCGTTTTACCGTTGGAGCCTGTCACTGCCACCACATCCACCTGCATCTTTTCCAGATAGTACTGGGCCAAGCGCTGAAAGGCCGTCAGAACATCGTCAACTAAGATATAAGCTCCCTCTGCCACTGGACGCTCAGATAGAGTGGCAGCAGCTCCTTGAGCAAAGGCTGTTGGGATAAAATCGTGACCATCACGCGCCCCCTTGAGTGGCACAAAAAGGTCACCCGACTCAATCAAGCGGCTGTCAAACTCAGCATTTCTTAGCACGACGTTTTCAAACTGAGTCACATCATTTTTCGCAGACAGGACTTCTGCAATTTCATATAAATCTAATTTCATACTTCTTCCTCGTTTTTCGGTTTGCTCACAAAAAGAAAGGACCGAAAATTTTCAGCCCCTCTATTATATCATATTTTAGAGAAGATGCGCCTCTCTCTTGGCAAATGCCTCTTCAGCTAGGCCAACTAGTTTCTCAATCAAGTCAGGATAGGCCAGCCCCATATTTTCCCAAAGCAATGGATACATAGACCACTGGGTAAAACCTGGCATGGTATTGAGCTCATTAAGGAAGACCTGACCATCTTCTGCATAGAAGAAATCACAGCGGGACAGCCCCAGACCACCCAGAGCACGAAAAGCTGTCTCGGCATTTTGACGCATAGTATTCACAACACCTTCAGGAAGCTGAGCTGGGATTGCCATGGTGATTTTATTGTCAATGTATTTGGCTTGATAGTCATAGAAAGCCACGTCCTTAACAACTTCCCCTGGAAGACTACTTTTGACATCAGCGTTACCAAGAAGCCCGACCTCAATCTCACGAGCTGTTACACCTTGCTCGACTAGTACCCGACTATCATATTTGAAAGCCAGTTCCAGAGAAGCACGCAGTTCTGCTTGGTTCTCCGATTTAGAAATACCGACACTGGAGCCCATATTGGAAGGTTTGGTGAAGACTGGATAGGTCAATTTCTCCTCGATTTCCTGGATTTTTTGCTCTAGATCCTCACCATCGACCAGCGCTACATAAGGCACTTGGGCAATGCCTGCCGATTCCAGCACTCGTTTGGTCGTGATTTTATCCATGGCCAGGCTAGAAGATAAAATATTACAGCCGACATAAGGCATTTTGAGTACTTCAA
Organism: Streptococcus sp. 27098_8_134; assembly: GCF_041431675.1. NCBI lineage: Bacteria > Bacillati > Bacillota > Bacilli > Lactobacillales > Streptococcaceae > Streptococcus > Streptococcus sp. 27098_8_134. The sequence continues at coordinate 377,956 of NZ_JAPVYD010000001.1, forward strand.
GGAAACCTTGAATAGAACCATCTTCGCCCATAGGACCATGCAGGACCGGAAAGACCACTGCTCCATCTTCGTAAATATCGCTGGGCTTAATCTTCCGAGACATGTCCACTGTCGCATTGGTCATCAGCTTCTCATCAGCCGCTGGCTTTGCTTCAAATTCCTGAGTTTGAATAAAATCTCCATCCTTGGTGATGAAGTAAGTCTTCACCGAGAATCTATCATAATTGACAGCCCGCATGACGCTCTCAGCTGATAAAACCGAAACTTCCCGCTCTGCACTGCGTCCGCCATACAATAAAATCAATCTTTGTTTTGCCATGATTTTTCCTATCATTTTCTAAAAATAGTACGATTTACAAAAGCTGCCAGCTCGAAATAAAACAACCTAAAAAGCTTGTTTTTGCATCTACCTAGCTGGTCGATTCTTCTAAGCAGGAGCTTCTGTATCAGTCCGTTTTAGTATATCACAATTCCCAGCATTTTTGAACAGAAAAAAAGGACTCTTCCAGCCAGCTAAAGCCAGAAAAATCCTTTATGTTTATAATTCCGTCCGATTTTCGATAGCGCGAATCAGCGTAACCTCGTCCGCATATTCAATGTCGGAGCCAACCGCCAAACCACGCGCTAGGCGAGTCACCTTAATCCCAGCGGGCTTCAAGACCCGAGAGATGTACATGGAGGTCGCTTCGCCATCCGCAGTCGCATTGGTCGCGACGATAACCTCCGTCACTTCACTATCCATCAAACGAGTGATTAGACTCTTGAGATTGATGTCATCCGGTCCAACGCCGTTCATAGGTGAAATCAAACCGTGCAGGACATGATAAAGTCCATGATATTCCTGTATATTTTCCATGGCTGACACATCTCGGCTGTCCTCAACGATCAAAATAGTTGATTGATCGCGTGACTGGTCTTGGCAGATAGCACAAGGGTCTTCGTCCGTCAGGTTGCCGCAGACAGAGCAGTAGCTCAGCTCACGCTTAGCAGCCAGCAGATTCTTAGCAAATTCATTGACATCGTCATCGCTCATGCCAATAGTGTAAAAAGCCAATCGAGTGGCTGTTTTGATGCCAATGCCGGGTAGCTTTGAAAAACTGTCAATCAGCTTGGCAATAGGGGTTGGGTAAAGCATAAAATCCTTTCTCTATTCTCAAAAAATCTCCTCAAACCAGATTGCTCTACTTGAGCACTGACTGCATTAGCTTTCTATGTTTGCTGATGATTTTCATTGAGCACTAATTCATAGGGTGTTGTTGGTTGTAAAGATTGATAATATCGCGAGTGATACTGTGGCTGACAGTAGAAGATAGGTTTGTATTGTGAGGGAACACCACTGCCACCGCAATCTGCGGCTTCTCACTTGGTGCATAGGACACGACATTGGTATTGATGGCTTCTTTCTTGCCCTTGTCCACGAAGGTCTCAGCCGTACCAGTCTTGGCACTGATTGGCACACTCTCTCCCTGAGAAATAGTCCGACCAGTTGTAAAGCCACTGCTGCCATGAACCACTTGATAGAAGCCTTGCTTGATAATGCTCATATCCTCGTCAGAGATATTGACCTGGTTCAGCTCCTTGGTATCAATTTTCTGCACCAAATCACCGAGTCCTCCTTGGTCACTGTTGCCGTAAATGCCTTCAACGATATGCGGAGCCACACGCTTGCCATTATTAGCTACTGTTGAGGCATACTGGGCCAGCTGAAGCGTTGTATAGTTGTCAAACTGGCCGAACGAATTGGTCAAATAGTTGGCAAAGGTAAACTTGTCTGGAAGATAGCCTGTGGACTCATTTGGCAAATCAATCCCTGTCGAAGTGCCCAGACCATACTCCGCAAAAGTCGACCGCAGCTTTTTCATGGACGAATCCAGCTCATCAAAATCCAGCTTCATATCCGCTGAGTAAGGCGTTCCCATCATCTTCAGTGCCACCTGCACCATATAGGTATTGGAAGAGTATTCCAAGGCCTCTTGGGCTGTGATAGCACGCGAACCATACTGGGTAAACCAAGAAGTGATACTGTCCGTACCGCCAAAGCTAATCGGTTGGTCTGTCAGGACTTGGTTGCCGCTAATGGCGTTATTCTCCCAGCCTGAGGTCAGAGTTGCAGCCTTGACCACAGATCCCGGAACAAAAACATTGGTCATGGTCCCCAGAGCATCGACTGAGCTTTCTCCCGTTTCCAGATCATGCCGGATGCCTGCCATAGCCAAGACAGCGCCAGTATTGGGATCCATAGCTACGGCATAGACACCCTCAGAGTAGGTCGCATTGCCACTAGCCAACTCTGCATTAAAAGCATTTTTGAGAATGTCCTCCACTCCCTGCTGGAAGTTCAAGTCCACCGTCAGCTTGAGATTGTCTCCCTTGCTGCCATCAGAAATATTTTCCACGCTCTCCATATTACCATTTTTGTCCAGATGAATCTCCTTCTCAGCTCGCTTGCCTTGAAGGACTGACTCATACTGCTTTTCCAGATAGGAGGTCCCCACCCGGTCATTGAGGGAGTAGCCTTTTTTCAGGTAATCATCCACTTCCTCAGCCGGAAGTCCAGTCTTTTCTGTCGAGATATTGCCCACGATAGACGCCAGTGAGGTATCTAAGACCTTGCGGTCCCAGCCCGTTGAGACACTGATACCCGGCAACTCTTTGCTGCTAGAAGCCAGTACAGCCACCTGCTCTGTTGTCAGCGGATCTGTCTGGATGGTCCCCGTCGCAAAGTTGGAAATTGCATTCATCTGACTAAAGAGAACGATGACCTTCTTTTCCTCATCCGTATAGCCCAGCTGCTTAGGGTCAATGCTCTCAGCTGCCGCTTTATAGATTTTCGACTCAGGCAGACGGTTGCCGTCTGTATCAAATTTCTTATCCTTGGGCAGCTTTTCTACTACTTCCTGATAGACTGCGCTGTCCGCCAAATAATAATCCACCTCTTGGCGGTCTGTCACCTCTGTATCGCTGACACTGACATAGGTCAGGAGCTTTTGAGCTGTCGCCCGAATCTCCTCAGCCGTCAGCCGATTATCCCGTGTATAGGTCACCACCTGCTTGGTCGTATTTTCCACCAAGGGCTTGCCAGTAGCATCATAAATCTGCCCACGTACTGAGCTAGTAGTAATCTTGGTCTTGCTGGCCTTAGCTAACTTATCCGTGTAAAAGTCCTGATTGACCACCTGCATATAGCCCAGACGAGCAATCAAGGCTAAAAACAAAAGCATCACGATTCCAAACAGCAGATAAAGCCTTCTGGTGATGGAATGACTGTCAAATTTTCTCTTCTTCCTTGCCATCTTCTCTCTCATTCTAGTAAAAGTTCTGACCTTTATTTTACCATAAATCCAGCTCGATGAATGTTTCAAAACTGATAGAAAAGCTGAAAATGTGGACGAGTTAAGAGGAATTCCGTCAAACCACGGAACCTAAAAGACTTGCCGGCTAGGCTTCCAGCAAGACTTATTCTTCCTATCTGGAAAAGCAAAGAACCTGAGAATAATCTCAGATTCCTTTAAGCTTATTTTCCAAGGTAGTATTCTTTTACTACATTCAATTTTTCGTCAAATTCGAATACCAATGGTGGGAAGTTTGGAATTTCCACGTCCATGATTTCATCGTCAGACAATTGTTTGATGTGCTTTACAAGGGCACGGATAGAGTTACCATGTGCACCTACAAAGACATTTTTGCCATCTTTCAAAGCTGGAGCAATCTTGTCTTCCCAGAATGGAAGGGCACGTTCCAAAGTAACTTTCAAGTTTTCAGCATCTGGAATTACTGAGTCGTCAAGTGAAGCATAACGACGGTCAGTGTGTGCTGAGTGCTCATCATCGCGTGGCATTGCTGGAGGCAATACATCGTATGAACGACGCCAGATATGCACTTGCTCATCACCAAATTGCTCAGCTGCTTCTGCCTTGTTTTTACCAGTCAGGCCGCCATAGTGACGCTCGTTCAAACGCCATGATTTTTCAACTGGTACCCAAAGCTGATCAGCTGCTTCCAAAGCAAGGTTAGTTGTCTTAATCGCACGCTTCAATACTGAAGTGTAAGCTTGGTCAAACTCGATACCAGCTTCTTTAATCAGTTTACCAGCGTCGATTGCTTGCTGTGTACCTTTTTCAGACAAGTCAACATCAGCCCAACCAGTGAAAAGGTTCGCTTTGTTCCATTCAGACTCACCGTGGCGAGCAAAAACTAATTTTACCATTAGATGGATTCTCCTTTTATTTTCCGAGGCAGTCCCCGTTTATCTATTCTATTTTACAAAATTTTCGCCTAAAAAGCTAGCCTATTTCGTCAAATCAGACCTTTTTCAGCAAAAAAGCGCTTTTGTATTTCCGAGCAGAAACCTTTGCCCTAACACCCGCCAGACAGATAAGCCTCGTTGGCTTCCTTGAGCCACCAAGTCCGCCGCCTGTCTATCAACTGATAAATAAGTAGTAAGCCAGATACAATCCAGATGGAGAGCATATTGACAAAGATGAAAAGTTCTACACCTTTAGCATGCTGGGCCGGAGTTAGCTGAATTTGCTTGACAATCAACGATTCTCCTTCCATTTCGTAAAACTTAGGCATATAAGCACTTAATAAGATGATAACAAAGATAAAGAGAGTAAGCTGAACTGGCCAAGAATAAAGATTTTTATGAAAATGCTCAATCCTCAAAGAGAAGGTAAAAAATCGCTTAACACGCTCTCTTGCTACAAAAAGGATAAATAAGGGAATGTAGCCAAAAAGTGTCACACTAAATAAGGTGGGATTATGAGAACTAGAAGGAATAAATCTACTAAATCCATAGTCGCCTGTCCATAGAAACCAGCCACCTATAACCTGTGGCAACCAATAAGATAGAATGATAACGAGCAGTGTCGAAGAAATTCCAATTTTGACACTCCATACTCGCTTCACTTTTTGATAAATCAGAAAAAGACGTGAGCGATCCACACTTTTTTGAGGAAGATTTCCCTTTATTAGCTTGCCGCAGGAAGGACAAATAGGATAGCCCGCCTCATCCTCAAAGAGAAGATGACGGCATTCCAAAAGAGGCGATTCATCACTGTCTGACAACTCATCCAGCCATTTCTTTCTCCACCAGAACATAAGACCTCCTAAAAATCTACCCTACCCACAAAGTAATACCCCTTAAAGATTTCGATACTACAGACTTATGACGAATTTACCTATATTGTAAATCCTTCAGAACTCTTTGAATCTCTTTGTACAAGGCTTTATTCTGCTTTCATTATATCAAAAGAGAATTGGCCTGTAAAATAATAGCATAAGTATATAAGGGGTTGTGCTCAAAATATCTGATCTTGCTAAGTGCTGTACTTGACTAGGTATCAACATCTCTAAGCTCAGAGGATATCCTTGTCCTGCGAACATGCCTTGCTAAAACACATAGAAAAAGGCTAAGAGACATAAATTCTAGCCTTTTTTTTATTAGAAATAGAATCTTGACGCAGTAGCTGATTGCTCAAGTACTGCTTTGAAGTTGCAGATTGAATTTGCGAAGCGAGTCACAACCTTGTTCGTCTTTAGACTCCAAAAAGCTGCTAATCATCCTCGCAGTCACACCGCCTCTTGCTGGCATTGGGGGCATAGGCCATAGACAGTCGTTTGGCTTTGGGTGATGTGGTAGCCAGTCTGCACTTCAGCCTCATGCTTCACATCTGGAAGTTCCAGCTCCATATCAGCGATACGGCCGCATTTTTCACAGATGACATTGAGATGCTGATGGCCCATAAAGTCAAAGTAGGTCGTCGTATCATTGCGAACCTTGAGCTCAGCGACAAAACCCTCATCAATCAGAACCTTGAGATTATTATAAACTGTTGCCAGACTCATATTAGGAAAATTGGGCTTCAAGTCCTGATATATCATTTCAGCGCTAGGATGGTCGTGACTTTGGATAATATAGTCAATTACCGCCTTCCGCGTTTCTGTAATGCGCACACCCTTGGCGCGCAAATGGCCAATTACTTGGTCAAAGTCATGCTGATGTTCTTGTTTCATTATTTACTCCGTTATAGCCTCTTATCTAAGTCATTACCATTATACCATGACTAGGATTACTTGGCTATTAAGAATGATTGTAAATAAGCTAAAAAGAAAAAAGCAGGACAGAACTAACCAAAGTTCATCATCCTGCTTCTGCATGATTGCTTATCCATTTAAGGCAATGCAAGCTTTAAACTAGTATTTTTTCAATCATCGCTCTATGCTTGGAATCTCTTCAAGCTTGCTAAATAAAGGGAACCGCCTATGATAGAAAGAATAGCACCAATCCAGCCCAAGAAGTCATTAAAGGTAAAAATTCCACCTACAATCATCAAGATAGAGCCTGCTGGTCCCACACGATTGTCATCCTTATAGTAGACAATACCAGCAATCCCCAAAGCTAGGATTGCAATTTTCAGGATGTCAAATACACCTAGCATAAAATAAATAACCCAAATGAAGAAAGGCCATAAAAGTAGAATAATACCACCAATAAGTCCAACAAGTCCATTTACGAGTGCTAATGTTTTTGTCTTCATCAACAGTCTCCTTTGTATAATTTTTTACTAAAATAGTTTACCATACTTACTAGAAAAATACAAGCTTATTTTTAATTTTATGAAAAATTCAAGTATTTGACTGCTTATAATGCTTATCTTTCCCTGAAAAATAAAAAGCCTGCTATTCCCAACAAAAGTTGAGACAACAGACTTTTCATATATTCTAGATTTTCAAAGCTTTTTACTGAAGCTTAATCTTAGTCACGCTGACGTTTGGTCAAGCCAACTGCTCCTCCAAGAGTCAAGAATCCAAGAATTAGCATCCAGATAGATGTATCTTGGCCGGTCTTAGGCAGAATTCGTTTCTTGCCAATCTCTTTAACTTGAGCATCTACAAGCAAGCGATTGGTTACATTCATACCTTCAACTTGATTGCTGTAGCCATCCACTTCGTCCTCGCGGACGCTATAGATGATTTCTTTCCCATCCTTGAAGCGTGGCAAGTTTTCAAAGCTGTATTTCCAGCCCATCGCCTCATCAACAGTTACGCTGATGCCTGTATCCTGTCCATCTGCAAGCAAGTGAACAAGGACACTCTGTGGTCGGCGACCTGCACCGTTATCATTATCAATCCAGATCACACTGCCAGTAAGCGTAGTTGAGTCAGCTGCAAAAGTCCAAGTACCGATAAAGTGCGCATCCGCTCCATTGATGGTCTCTTCGTTCTTATCGTATGACTTGAAGGTCCAAGTGCCGTCTGCGGTCTTCACTTCTGTCTTGACTGGCTGGGTTGGAGTGGTCTTAGTGCCGTCGGCCAAATCAGATTTATCGCTTGGAAGCAAGGATTTCACTTCTTGTGGCAGTTCTTTACCTACTGTACCGCTGACAAATTCATATGTAGCCTTGTAAGTTGGTGCTGGGCTAGGTTTTGCCACAAACGTCCAAGTTCCAACAAATTTAGCATCTGCACCATTAATGGTTACTTCGTTCTTGTCATATGACTGGAAACTCCAGGTGCCATCAGATGTTTCAACTTCTGTCTTCACTGGTTGTGTTGGAGTGGTCTTAGTGCCGTCGGCTAAATCAGGTTTATCACTTGGAAGCAAAGCTTTCACTTCTTGCGGTAATTCCTTACCTGCTGTGCCGCTGACAAATTCATGTGTAGCCTTGTAAGTTGGTGCTGGGCTAGGCTTCGCTGCAAACGTCCAAGTTCCAACAAATTTAGCGTCTGCACCATTAATGGTTGCTTCGTTCTTGTCATATGACTGGAAGCTCCAGGTGCCATCAGATGTTTCAACTTCTGTCTTGACTGGCTGGGTTGGAGTGGTCTTGCTACCGTCTTCCAAATCAGATTTATCTCTTGGAAGCAAAGCTTTCACTTCTTGTGGCAATTCCTTACCTGCTGTACCGCTGACGAACTCATGCACAGCCTTATAAGTTGATGACGGAGTTGCTGTGAATTCCCATGTACCAACAAAGTGAGCGTCCGCTCCGTTGATAGTCTCTTCTGTCTTGTCGTAAGACTTAAAGGTCCATGTACCGTCGGCGGTTTTCACTTCTGTACTAGATGGCTGGGTTGGAGTTGCCTTAGTGCCATTTGCCAAATCAGGCTTATCGGCTGGAAGTAAATCCCTCACTGCTTGTGGCAGTTCTTTACCTGCTGTGCCACTAACGAATTCGTGAGTAGCCTTATAGGTTGGCGCTGGAGTAAAGTCCCAAGTGCCGACGAACTTCACATCTGACCCATTGATGGTCTCTTCGTTCTTATCGTATGACTTGAAGGTCCAAGTACCGTCGGCGGTCTGCACTTCCGTCTTAGTTGGCTGGGTTGGAGTGGCCTTAGTGCCATCTGCTAAATCAGGCTTGTCGGATGGAAGCAAGGATTTCACTTCTTGGGGCAATTCCTTACCTGCTGTTCCACTAACGAACTCGTGGGTCGCCTTATAAATTGGCGCTGGAGTAAAGTCCCATGTTCCAACAAAGTGTGCATCCGCTCCATTAATCGTCTCTTCTGCCTTGTCGTAAGACTTGAAGGTCCAAGTACCATCAGCGGTCTTCACTTCTGTCTTAGTTGGCTGTGTCGGGGTGGTCTTAGTACCATCTGCTAAATCAGGTTTGTCGGCTGGAAGCAAGGATTTCACTTCTTGGGGCAGTTCCTTACCTGCTGTACCACTGACGAACTCATGGGTCGCCTTATAAGTTGGCGCTGGTGTAAAGGTCCAAGTGCCGACAAAGTGAGCATCCGCTCCGTTGATCGTCTCTTCTGCCTTGTCGTAAGACTTAAAGGTCCAAGTGCCATCGGCGGTCTGCACTTCCGTCTTAGCCGGTTGTGTCGGCGTGGCCTTAGTGCCATTCTCCAGATTCTTTTCTGTTTCTGGTGTTAGGTCTTTGATTTCCTGCGGGAGTTCCTTACCAGTAGTACCACTGACAAATTCGTGTTTCTTTTCATAGAGCAAGTCAGTAGTAACTTGATTAGATGGTGCTGAAAGATTATCTACTTTTAAAGTCACTGTATTTTCAATCGTTGCAGCATCCTTTTCTGCTACCTTTTGATTGGTTGCAGTCTTGTAGGTAATGACTATATCCTGAGAAGAATTTGCTTTAACATACTCCGGTGTCATCTTGACCGTAACGGTCTGGCCTTTCTTTTCAATCGTGTAATCATGACCTTCCTGCAAGGCATTACCGCCAGCCTCAACCTTGAGCTCCTTGTAATCCAGACGCTCGTCAAAGGTTTCAGTCATCTCAATAGTAGTCGGGGTAGCCAAAATATCCTTACCAGGAACTGGAATCTTGAAGGTTCCCTTATAAGTCACATCTTGACCTTCCTTAGCTGGAATCTTAACTGGATCCGCTTCTAAGACTGGCTTGGGATCAACTTTTTCAATATAAAGACCAAAGACTGCCGAGCAAGCTTCTGTTGATAAATAACCGAAATTCAATGTGTTATCTGCAGAACGAACGGCCAAACCAGAGATGTTGTTTTCATTAGCAGCACCGCTAGTTGAAGTCGTTGCTTCCCAAATTGTCCGACCGCTCTGATCTGTTTGATTCAAAGCATTGGCATTGTTCATCAAGCGCTTATCAACAGCATTTTTATAATCATTAATATAGAAAGACTCTTTTAGACCAAAGCCGTCAACTACATCAATGTCAGTCGGTTTCATAACCAACTTCAAATCTGTATCCGAACCATCCGCATAGCGTAGCTCTGCTGTAACATCAGCCTCCACCCAGAAAGCTTTGTTCATAATGTTATTATGGGCCGCATCCACATATGGGATATTCCCAATCTCAAAAGCGCTTCTTTCCCACAACTCTGAAATAGAGAAAAATTCAACTGCATTTTTTTGAGCATCATTCATCTGAGCTTCTGCTGTAGATGAGTTCAGATAGTGGAGTGTTACCTTATTAAAAGTCAGATAGGCATCTACTTGTTTTCCATAAGCCGTTCCAACATTAGAGAACTTAAGAGAAAGCGGCTTATTAAAGACCTGATCTGCTTTTTGAGACTTGTCTACTTTGATGGTGAAATTTCCCATTTCTCCAGGATAAACTGCTCCCAGATACTCATAGTTTGGATTAGTCAAATGAACCTGTTCAATCGCCTCTGACTTAGAAAGAACACTGACATTGTTAACATTCAAGTCAAACTTATGAATATTCAACTTGGACAAATCCGTGCCATCCTTCAGCTCCTCCAAGGCAGACAAGGTCTGAATGGGGAGCAGAAAGATTGAAAAAAGCACAACAAATAATCCCATCAGCAAGCGAAATTTGCTGCCATAAGGATTAACAGGACGCAATGAGCCCTGAAGTGGTTTCCATTTCATTTCTTACCTCCTAAACTTTTTCAATGATCTCGCAATCATTACACAAAAAGAAATGCTCTCTTCATTTTATCATAAACACCTATGATTTAAAAGCACTTTTGCTAAAATTTTAAACTTTTTATTTTAAGTCTTTAAAAAAGTTTGTCTCTTATCATTTTCTTTTGTTTAGAGACAAATTCCTTCACTTTAATGCAAAGTAAAAACTCCAAGAAAGTTCATAAATCAACTTTCTCGAATCACCTAAATCTCTTATTAAGCTCAAGAAATGAGAGCAAAAAGAAAAACCTGACATACTCGCCAGAGGCAAGTGTATCAGGCTTTATTAACCAAAATTATTTTACAGCGTCTTTAAGAGCTTTACCTGCTTTGAAAGCTGGTACTTTAGAAGCTGCGATTTTGATTTCTTTACCAGTTTGTGGGTTGCGGCCTTTACGTGCTGCACGCTCACGAACTTCAAAGTTACCAAAACCGATAAGTTGAACTTTTTCACCTTTTGAAAGATACTCAGTTACAGCTGCGAATACAGCGTCAACTGCTGCTGCTGAATCTTTTTTAGTCAATTCTGTAGCTTCTGCTACTTTTGCGATCAAATCTTGTTTGTTAGCCATTTAACAAATCCTCCAAATTTTTTCTGGGTTAATAACCCTAACAAATATTATCATATCTAAAAAAAGCATTCAGGTCAAGTACTAAACCGCTATTTTCTAAATTATTATGGTTTTATTCGTAACGAATCAGCACAGCCCAAGCATTTTCCCCAGTATGCGTCTGAATAATGGACCCTGTTTCCAGCACTGAAATAGGTTTCTTGACATACGGCTGTAAACTTTCCTTCATTTCTAGCGCCAATTCTGGACTGCCTGCATAGGAAATTCCAATTTCAGCCACTTGCTTATTTTGCAGACTTGCTGTCAAATCATCCAACCATTTCTTAAAGGTCTTAGCTCCCCTCCCCTTGACAATGGGCTCCAGCTGATGATCTTTCATTTGCATGATGACCCGGATATTAAGCAGGGAGCTAATCAGACCAGAAACTCGGCCTATGCGGCCTCCTTTAACCAGATTTTCTAAGGTAGAGAGACCGATGTAGAGCTCTGTCTTTTCCTTCACTTCCTCGATTTTAGCCAGAATCTCCTCTAGGCTAGCTCCTTCTTTGGCCAGTTTAGCTGCTTCAGTGACCTGAAACTTCATAGCCTGATCAGTGAAAGAACTATCAACAACCGTCACATCAGCATTAGCCAGAGTCGCTCCCTGACGGGCCGCTTCAACAGTTCCCGACAAGGCATGAGACATGTGAACGGAGATAATCTGTGCTCCATCCTCTGCCAAGCGCTCAAAAACATCAGCAAAGACTCCGACAGGCGGCTGACTGGTTTTAGGAAGATTGCGACTAGACTGCATAAGACGAAGGAACTCACCTTCCTCTAGGTCTGCATCCGAATAGACCACCCCGTCCACCATAACAGAGAGAGGCACAATTGTAATGTCTAATTCCTTAGCAACCTCCGGTTCAATGGTTACAGATGAGTCAGTTACGATTTTTATTTTTGTCATAGATTTCCTACTCTGTATCTAAATTTTAACTTGTTATTACACTACATTATACCAAATTTTTATGGTTTTGTGGGGGAATATTCGCTAAAATCACAGCTCAGGCCAAGCGTTTCCTAAATTTAATCTGCCTGTTTTAGATTTTTAATCTTTTTACGCTTCTTTAAAATTAGATGAAAAAGTGTTTACATGCAGCATTTTTAGCTTTATTGGGGAAATTTTTTATAAAAGCCTGGTTTTCAGAGAGAAACTTAGCAAAAAAGATTGGGAAAATCCAATCTTTTTTCAGTCTTCAGCTACCAAACCATCATTTTTTATGGCATATTGCTCTATGATGCCATTATGCCCGAAGAGAACTCCATGGAGTACTCCGCCATAAACAGCTCCGCCATCCATGCCAATCTTGCCATCCTCAGTCATCCATAGCTGATCAGTTCCCGGTGCCTTATGCAAGAGGTAAAATGTCGGTGTATGGCCAAAGACAATCGTTTTGCCAGTCTGATTGCTGCCTTCGTGAAAAGGAGCACGAATCCAAACCTTTTGATAATCACTGGTTTCTCGCCAGTCTTTCAGCTCCAAATCTAGACCAGCATGAACAAAAATGTACTGTTCCGTCTCCAATAGGAAAGGCATCTGGCGAATAAAATCTACTAAATTGGCCGTCTCCGTCTTGACACGTTCCGCGTCTGCTACTCCATCTACAGGAGCATTAAGAGGTCGGCCTAAAAGCGAATTAATCGTCGTATCTCCGCCATTGCGTCGGTAGTGGTCATAAGACTTTTCAGGATTGTCCAGCCAGGTCAGAAACATATACTCATGATTGCCAGAAAGACAGATAGCTCCTTTCTGATCCACTAAATCCTTGACCCGCTCCAAAACCGCTCGGCTGTCCTCGCCACGATCTATCAAGTCCCCTAGAAAGACTAGTTGGCTGCGACCGTCCCAATGCTGGATCAGCTCATCCAGCATACCAGCCTTGCCATGGACATCACCGATTGCAAAATATTCTGTCATACTCGTCACCTCCTAAAGGAGACCGAAACACTAGTGTCTCAGCCTCGCTTGTTTATTTTTTTAATAATTCTCTGGCTTGAGTCAAAGCAGCCTCCGTCACATCTTCACCAGCCAGCATCTTAGCGACTTCCTGAACACGCTCGTCAGCCGTCAGCAGGCGAACCGTTGAGACGGTCGAATTCTCATCCGAAATCTTCTCAATAAAGAACTGATAATCGGCAATCGCAATGACCTGCGGCAGATGGGAAATGGCCAAGACTTGGCCATTGGAGCCAATCTTGTGAATCTTCTGAGCAATAGCCTGGGCCACTCGGCCAGAAACGCCCGTATCCACTTCGTCAAAGACAATGCTGGTTTTGCCTTCCTTACGAGAAAAGGCAGACTTGATAGCCAACATGAGACGGGAGAGCTCCCCGCCAGACGCAACCTTCACCAAAGGTTTGAAATCCTCGCCTGGATTGGTTGAGATGTAAAACTCTACTTGTTCATTGCCTTCACGGTTGAACTTGCCCTTACTGAACTGCACTTTAAAGCGCGCCTTTTCCATGTAGAGGTCCTGCAGCTCTTGCTTGATTTCCGCTTCCAGCTGGGCTGCTAGGTCGTGACGAGCCTGACTCAATTCCTGGGCCAGCTCTACCAGCTCTCTCTCCAAGGCCTTCAGCTCTCGGTCCATATCCTCTGAGGACAAGTTACTTCCAGTTAAAAGGCTGTATTCTTTAGAAATCTGAGCAAAGTAATCCAGCACATCATCTACTTGTCCGCCGTATTTACGCGTGATGCTGTTAATCAAGTCTAGGCGACTCTCCACCTGCAGCAGCCGTTCTCCGTCAAAGTCCAGTCCATCTAAAATATCCTCTAGGCGCTTGCTGACATCTTCCAAGACATAATAAGACTCTGACAAGCTGCCTGAAAGCTCCTTGTAGGCTGGATCGTAATCCTCGATAGACTCAAGGTCATTCATTGCTGAGCGGACATTGGCCAGACTGGAAAAATCTTCATTATCCAGCATAGTATAGGCGTTCGTCAACGTATCGGCAATGAGCTTGTGATTGAGCAAACGATCTCGCTCCTGATGCAGGGCAGTATCTTCACCGCTTTTGAGAGCTGCGCTCTCAATCTCCGCCATCTGAAACTCCAGCATCTCAATTCTGGCCTTATGCTCCTGCTGATTTTTCTGCAAAGTCAGGACTTGCTTGCGCAGGCTTCGATAGCGGTCAAAGGTTTCCTGATAGCGGCCTTTGAGATTCAAAAAGTCTGCTGATCCAAACTCATCTAGCATGGCAATATGAAGCTGGGGCCTCATCAGTTCTTCCTGATCATGCTGACCATGTATATCCACCAAGTGCTGACCAACAGCCTTAAGAACAGACAGATTAACCATCTGGCCATTGATACGACTGACACTACGGCCGTTTTGCAGAATTTCCCGACGGATAATCAGCTCATCGGTCAGCTCCCAGCCTTGCTCCTCAAAAATCTCTCGCAAAGCTCTGCTATTTTCCAGCGAAAAAAGTCCCTCTATCTCAGCTTTGGGTGCCCCATGACGAATAACATCCGTCGTAGAACGGCTGCCCAGCATCATGTTCATCGCGTCAATAATAATAGACTTACCGGCTCCGGTTTCCCCGGTTAAAACCGTCATACCTTGCTCAAAATTAAGGGAAATCTCTTCAATAATGGCAAAATTTTTAATCGAAATTTCTAATAACATAGGCTTTCCTACCAATGGTGAATGATGGTTGCAACCCTTGCGGCTGCTTCCTCTGTCATCATAACCATCAAAATACTGTCGTTGTCTGCCAAGATACTGAAAATATCCTCAGCAAATTCATTTCTAAGATGGCGCTTGACCAGTGCTGTGCTCCCCGGTACCAGACTGAGATTGATCATATTTCCCAAAACCTGACAGGACAATATGTTATTTTCAGCCAAACCCAGACTGCTAGTCATGGTCTTAGGCAGCTCATAGATATAGGTGTTGTCCTTGAGAGGTATCTTGACAATGCCCAGTTCTTTGATATCCCTAGAGACCGTAGCCTGGGTCGCTGTAATCCCAGACTCCCTGAGATGTTCTACAATTTCCTCCTGTGTGCCAATGTCATAGTCACTGACAAAGCGTCTAATCTTTTCTAATCTATCCTTCTTATTCATCCTTAAATTCCTTGTGTGCCGCCTCTACGACAGCTGTCATCAGTTCTGTATCAAGGGACTGCGGCTCTGTACTCTTTTCTAAATAGGCCAGAAATTCCACATTGCCCTGACCGCCCTGAATAGGCGAAAAATCCAGTCCCCTGACAGAAAAGCCAGCCTCCATCATAAATGCTGTGACCTTATCCAGAACTGCCAGATGGACCTTTTTATCCTTGATAATCCCTTTTTTCCCAATCTGCTCGCGGCCCGCTTCGAACTGGGGCTTGATCAATGCAACCACTTGGCCATCCCGAGCCAAAATCTCATGCAGAGCTGGTAAAATCATACTCAGCGATATAAAGCTGACATCAATACTGGCAAAGCTCGGCTCCTGCTCAAAGTCAGTCCTTTGGGCATAGCGAAAATTAAACTGCTCCATGCTGACAACCCGCTCATCTTGTCTGAGCTTCCAAGCTAGCTGATTGGTGCCGACATCTACTGCATAGACCAGCTTAGCTCCGTGCTGCAGCATGACATCTGTAAAACCGCCGGTCGAAGCTCCGATATCTAAGGTCACTCGGTCCGCTACCGAAATATCAAATACTTGCAAAGCCTTTTCTAGCTTGAGGCCGCCACGACTGACATATCTGAGTTTCTCACCTTTTAAGCGCAGCTCTGTGGCTGCGTCAATCTTTTCACCTGGCTTGTCAAAGCGCTGGCCATTGGCCGCAGCAATGACTAGTCCAGCCATCACACCACGCTTAGCCTGCTCTCTGGTCTCAAAGAGCCCTTGTCTGTAGGCCAGCACATCTACTCTTTCCTTAGCCATTCAATCTTAAACTTTCTATTATCTTTTGAATTTCTTCGCCTGAAAACTCTGTCTTCTCTTCCAAGTCTGACAGAATAAGCACAGCTTCATCAAGGGTCTGATTGAAAAAGTTCTTAGCTCCATCCAGTCCCAGAAAGGCTGGATAAGTCGACTTGGCCGCAGCTAAATCTTTCTGCGGGGTTTTACCCAGCTCTTCAAAGCTAGCTGTCACATCCAAAATATCATCCCGCACTTGAAAGGCCAAGCCCAAGAGCTCTCCAATCCTACGAAGCTTGTCTTGAACAGACTGCTGAGCCTGAACAATCAAACCAGCTGCGACAAAAGGATAGGTCAGTAGCTTACCAGTCTTATTGGCATGGATGTTTTTTAAATCTTCTAAACTAATTGCTTGGCCTTCACCTTGCATGTCCAGAACTTGTCCTGCGACCATACCAAAGCTCCCTGCTGCCAGAGACAATTCAGAAATCAAGTCCACCTTGACCTGACTGGGCAGCTCGGCCCTTGCCAATAGTCCATAGGGGTCCAAAAAGAGAGAATCACCCGCCAAAATAGCCATATCCTCTCCAAACTTCTTATGGCTAGTCAAGCGGCCTCGACGATAGTCGTCATCATCCATAGCTGGCAAATCATCATGAATAAGGCTGCCAGTGTGAATCATCTCAAGAGCCGCTGCGACCTGATAGTGAGCCTCAGCTAGCTCTAGGCCAAATGCTTGAATCAACTCCAATAGCAATAGGGGACGAATTCGCTTGCCGCCTGCCTTCACCGAGTACAAAATAACTTCTGATAAATCCGAAGACACTTGCTGAGACCTATAAAAATCTTCAATCGTCAGACCAATTTTTTCCAGTTTCTCGTTTCTTGTCATTCCATTTCCGTTTCTGTGCCGTCTGCCTGCATGACCTTAACCAAGGTCTTTTCAGCCTTGTCCAGACTAGCCTGAAGTTCTTTTGAAAGCTTCATTCCCTTTTGAAATTCCGCAATTGCCTCTTCCAGCGCTACGTCACCATTTTCCAGCTTTTGAACAATGACTTCCAAGTCTGCTAAATTTTCTTCAAATTTCTTTTCTTTGGACATGTTTTACCTCTACTTCCAGCTGCCCATCCCGCATAAGCAGGGTCAGCTCATCTTTTTCTTCAATGCCAGCACTTGACTCGACAACCTTTTGATTCTTTTGGACAATAGCATAGCCACGCGCCACGATTCGACTGGTATCCAGCATAAGCAAGGCCTCGGACAATCTCCTGACTTGAGCCACCTTGTTATCATAAATGACCGCCATATTGCTGCGCAGCAAACGCTCCAACTGGGCAGTCTGCTCCTGAAAACGCTGAACGCGACTGAGTGGATTCAATGCTTCCAAACGATGCTGCAAGATTTTGACCCGCTGTTGCTCTTCACTATAATATTCGCGAATTTTTTGCTTTAGTCGCAGGTTGAGCTGATCCAACTTCTGCAGATGGCCATCGTAAAGCCGCTCTGGCTGTCGGAAGATAACAGACTGGGTTAGCTTATTCAATCGCTCTCGATAATAGCTCAGGCGATTGGAAATCGCTCGAGACATGCGGTTTTCCTGCTGCTGCAAATGTCCCAGCAGGTCTAGCTTGGTGACCGATGTTGCTAGCTCAGCCGCAGCCGTCGGAGTCGCAGCTCTGCGATCTGCTACAAAGTCCGCCAAAGTCGTATCGGTCTCATGGCCGACACTAGAAATAATAGGAATCCGAGACTCAAAAATAGCCCGAACTGTTTCCTCTTCGTTGAAAGCCCAGAGATCTTCGATAGAACCACCGCCTCGACCAATAATCAGCACATCCAAATCGGACCGCTCATTGGCCAGTCTGATGTGGTCAGCAACCTGAGCTGCAGCCCCATCTCCCTGCACTTTTGTCGGATAAAGGACAATCTCCACTCCCGGAAAGCGACGGCTGACCGTCGTGATAATATCCCGAATGACCGCTCCGCTGGGACTGGTTACGACGCCGATTTTCTTAGGAAATTGGGGCAAGGCCTGCTTGAATTTCTCTTGAAAAAGCCCTTCTGCGCCCAGTTTTTTCTTGAGCTGTTCAAACTGGATAGCCAAGGCACCGATACCATCCGGCTCTGCCTTTTCAATGATAATAGAATAGGAACCGCTCGGCTCATAGAGCTGCACCCGGCCAATGACATTGATTTTCATGCCTTCTTCCAGCTCAAAGCCCAGCTTCTGGTAGACACCAGACCAAATCGTGACCTGAATGACGGTCTTCTCATCCTTCAATGAAAAATACTGGTGATTGGGACGCCGGCGGAAATTGGACACTTGGCCAGTCAGATAGACCCGCTCCAAATAAGGATCCCGCTCAAACTTCATCTTCAGATACTTGGTCAAGGTCGAAACCGACAAATACTCTGGCATGCCCTTTTCCTTTCTTTTCTAGTTTTTCCGTAACTTTTATTATAACAAAAAACTGCATAAAAAACCGATTACAAAGTCTAAAAATTCCCTGAAAAGCAAGAAAAAAACTGGGCTTCCACAAAAGAAACCCAGCTGACTTAAAACCCAAGAAAAAGTCTACTGACTCATCTCCTTCATCCACTTTGGAATGACCCTGCTGATTGCCGTTGGCAGGACGACATAAGCTTCCTGACTCAAATCATCTGCGATAAGGGAGTGAAGAAGTGTTGCAGCCGCCACTCGCTCAAAGAGGCTGCTGGACTTGAACTGTCCTGCAAATGCGGCAATCATACCAGCAAGCGTATCCCCCATGCCGCCAGTTGCCTGATAAGGTCCGCCTACTGTCAGCTCAAAGACTTGTTCTTGCCCACTTTGATAGATGGTCGTCCCATGCTTTTTCTGCACAACAATACTACCTAGAGGCAGCTGATTGACTGCTACCTGATTGGCTGCCGCTGTCTGATCTGACAAGCTCAAACCCGCTAAGCTTTCCCACTCCTTCTGGTGAGGGGTAAAAACTGTTTGGGCTTTTGGAAATGGCAAAGCTGCCTTGCTAAAGAGTGAAATGGCTCCGCCATCCATGATGAGTATCTGCTGTTCTGCCACAGTCTGGACTACCTTTTGTAGGATATCTAGACCTAGTTGATTCTCCGCCAAGCCAGGACCAATCAAGACTAGATCTGATTTGGTTAGTTGCTCTGTCAATCGGTCTTGCTCCTCTAGGTCAAAGGCCATGGCCTCCGGTAAATGACTGTGCAGAGGGGCGATATTTTCTCTGTCTGTAGCAACAGTCACCAGACCTGCTCCGCTATTGACCGCCGCTAAAGCTGCCATGATAATGGCGCCCCCATAAGGATAGGTCCCCCCAATCAATAAGAGACGGCCGTAATCGCCCTTGTGGCTATCCAAGGGGCGTTCCCTAATGACTCTTTTTAAAATATTTCCAGCATTTTTTGACATGATATTCTCCTAGATCAACTTCATCCTGCACTTCAAACCTATCTTCATTATACACCAAAAGGCACCTAAACAGGTGCCTCGTATCGCAAGAAAGTTATTTTCTTCGGAAATCTGCAAATTTTTGTAAGATTCTTGCTGCGACTGCCTTGGGTAAATTTTCCTGAAAGGCGACCTGCTCATCCGCATAATCGCTCAAGCCTGGGAAATCCCCAACCTGCACAGCATAGAGAGAATTCTTAAAGAGCTGGATATCATTTTGATCATTACCAAAAGCCACATAATCCGAACCGCAGAGTTCCTTTACAGTTGAAGCTTTATTGGTTTCAGCCGGGTTGATATAAAAACATTTCTCATGTTCATGATAGTCTAGACTCAGGTTAGGCAAGTTTGCAAAACGAGCCTGTAAATCGTCTAAGAGCTGCTCATGATTCCCCATGTAAATAACAAGCTTAATAGGATGCTGGAGTTCAGTCAGTTCCAGCCGTCTTGCCCGCTTGAGAGGATCTACACTAGCAATAAAAGGGATTTTTTCTAAAATCTGGCCGCTGTAGTCAAAAGTATTATCAACGAAAAAAGGTAAATTATAGGTCAAACAAGTATCTAGAATGGCTTGATAACTTGACTGATGCAGCTGACGTTCAAACATCAGCTGTCCATTCTGATAAGCTACTCCGCCGTTCAGGCCAATCACTATCTGCTGGCTCAATTCCGGACCCAATAGTCCCAGACAATCTCGATAGGAACGCGCCGAAGCAAACAGAACTTCATGCCCAAACTGAGGAGCCGTCAGCAGGACCTGCTTAATCTCCTCATCAGTCGTCATATAATCAAAGGACAAGGTCCCATCCAAATCAAAAACAAATTTCATGATTCAAGACTCCGTTTAAAGGCTTGGTAGGTCTGCTCCATCAGCATGGTAATGGTCATAGGCCCAACACCTCCAGGTACAGGGGTAATCAAACTAGCAATTTCAGACACTTCATCAAATTGAACATCGCCAATCAGCTTGCCATTTTCATTTCGATTCATACCGACATCAATGACAACAGCTCCTTCCTTGACAAAGTCCTTGGTCACAAAATGTCCACGTCCAATAGCCACCACCAAAATATCTGCCCGCTTAGCAGTCTTGGCTAGATTGTGGGTTCGCGAATGCGTCAGAGTCACTGTCGCATTCTTAGCTAAAAGGAGCTGAGCCATGGGCTTACCGACAATATTACTCCGCCCGATGACGACCGCTCGCTTGCCTTCCAATTCAACGCCATATTCATGGAACATTGCCATAATACCTGCTGGAGTAGCCGGAATCATAACCGGATGGCCGCTCCATAGTTTGCCCATATTAAGAGGATGAAAACCATCAACATCCTTGTCTGGATCAATAGCCAGCAGCACAGCTTCATCATCAATATGCTCAGGCAAGGGCAGCTGAACCAAAATCCCATGCCAGTCAGGATTTTGATTATAGGTTTCAATCAAGCTCAAGAGCTCTTCCTGGCTGGTCTCTTCTGGCAGACGTTCTACCTTACTCCGAAAGCCAGCAGCCAAGGCTGAGCGCTCTTTATTACGCACGTAGATTTGACTGGCTGGATTATTTCCCACCACAATCACTACCAAGCCCGGTATCTGACCTGTCTTTTCTTTGAGGCGAGCCGTTTTTTCGGCTAATTTTTTCTGAAGCTTCTCTGCCAAACCTCTACCATCAATAATCTGCGCCATGTCATTCTCATTTCTTTTTCATTATCTTTTTCATTATACCAAAAAAATCTGGGCCCAGCCTATAACTTTTTCTTATATAAGGTTATAAGACGAGGATTCATTGGCAGCTAGCTGTAAAATTTTCAGACCTACTAAATCTTTTTCAAAATTAAGATAAAAAGGGTAAAAATAAAAAGCAGCTAAGTGCTTTTTAGTAGAGTAATTCATAAATTTCCATTGCAATCAAATCGATGCTGTCGAAAGTATAGGTCTCACGCGCTGCAACGTCACGCAAGGTGAAGACAGAGCCGTTTTCTTCGTCATAACTGTAAGCTACTTCTGCTACAACCACTCCTTCACGCTCAAAATTACGTTTCAAATTTCCGCCATCCTTAGCCATAGCTTCTAAGCGGTTAATAATTCTAACTAAATGTGATTCCATTTTGTTTCTCCTATTTACTTAGTTCCCTCTTATTTTACCATAAATAGCGACTGAAATACCACTAAAAGCCAATTTTTTGTAATTTTTCAAGAATTTGTTTTCATTCTGCTCGGTCTAAGGGAGGATTTTGTAGTAAATTCTTGCAAAGTTCGAGAATACTGATATAATGAAACTATAAAACTTTGACTATTTTTGACCTTTAATTATTTTTATAAATAGCTTGCACACTAAAAGAAAAGAGGTATCTGCATGCTTTGTCAAAATTGTAAAATCAATGAATCTACGATTCACCTTTATACCAACGTAAATGGCCATAAACAGCAGGTGGATTTGTGCCAAAACTGCTACCAAATCATGAAAACAGACCCTGAACATTCCTTGTTCGGTGGAATTGCCAATGCCAATAATCACGGAACAGATCCTATCGATGATTTCTTCAACAGCCTTAGCAATTTTCAACAGCCTCAGGAACCAACTACTCCTCCCACCCAATCTGGCGGAGCAGCCTATGGGGGCGGTGGCGGCTACGGCTCCAATCCTAGCAAGGGTGGTCAGCCTCAGCCAAGTCCGCAAAGGCCAAAAGGCCTGCTTGAAGAGTTTGGTATCAACGTGACTGAATTGGCTCGCCGAGGCGAGATTGATCCTGTTATTGGCCGTGATGAAGAAATCGTCCGTGTTATTGAAATCCTCAACCGCCGCACCAAGAACAATCCTGTTCTCATAGGAGAGCCAGGAGTCGGAAAAACAGCCGTGGTGGAAGGCCTGGCCCAGAAGATTGTTGATGGTGATGTGCCTCATAAACTCCAAGGTAAAGAAGTTATCCGCCTAGACGTTGTCAGCTTAGTACAGGGAACTGGTATCCGTGGCCAATTTGAGGAGAGAATGCAGAAGCTCATTGATGAGATTCGTTCTCGTCAGGATGTCATTCTCTTCATTGATGAAATCCATGAAATTGTCGGAGCAGGCTCTGCTGGCGATGGCAATATGGACGCTGGGAACATCCTTAAACCAGCTCTGGCTCGCGGTGAGCTCCAGATGGTCGGAGCAACCACCCTCAATGAATACCGTATTATTGAGAAGGATGCAGCACTGGAGCGCCGGATGCAGCCAGTTAAGGTAGACGAGCCGACGGTAGAGGAAACGATTATCATCCTCAAAGGGATTCAGAAAAAATACGAAGACTACCATCACGTCAAGTACACAGATGCGGCCATTGAAGCTGCTGCGCTTCTCTCCAACCGCTACATCCAAGATCGCTTCCTGCCAGACAAGGCTATTGACCTCTTGGATGAGGCTGGATCCAAGATGAATCTGACCCTCAACTTTGTTGATTCCAAGGTCATTGACCAGCGTCTGATTGAGGCCGAAAATCTTAAAGCTCAGGCGACTCGTGACGAAGATTTCGAGAAAGCAGCTTACTTCCGTGACCAGATTGCTAAGTACAAGGAACTCCAGCAGACAAGTGTGCTAGACAAGGATACTCCGATTATCAGCGAGAAAACGATTGAGCACATCGTAGAGCAAAAGACCAATATCCCAGTTGGCGATCTCAAAGAAAAGGAACAGTCTCAACTAGTCAATCTCGCTAGCGACTTAAAGGCTCATGTCATCGGCCAAGACGATGCTGTGGATAAGATTGCCAAGGCCATCCGCCGCAACCGAGTCGGACTAGGAAGTCCTAATCGCCCAATCGGTAGCTTCCTCTTTGTCGGACCAACTGGCGTCGGTAAGACTGAGCTTTCTAAGCAACTAGCCATTGAGCTCTTTGGCTCGGCTGACAGCATGATTCGCTTTGATATGAGTGAATATATGGAAAAACACAGCGTGGCCAAGCTGGTCGGTGCCCCTCCGGGCTATGTCGGCTATGATGAAGCTGGTCAATTGACTGAGCGCGTCCGCCGCAATCCCTACTCACTCATTCTGCTAGATGAGGTGGAAAAGGCCCATCCCGATGTTATGCACATGTTCCTGCAGGTTCTAGATGATGGCCGCCTGACTGATGGCCAAGGACGGACTGTCAGCTTCAAGGACACCATTATCATCATGACATCCAATGCCGGAACTGGCAAAGCTGAAGCTAGCGTTGGCTTTGGGGCAGCGCGTGAAGGCCGCACCAACTCCGTCTTAGGTGAATTGGGTAACTTCTTCAGTCCTGAGTTTATGAACCGCTTTGACGGTATTATCGAATTCCAGGCGCTCAGCAAGGACAATCTGCTGCAAATCGTCAACCTTATGCTGGACGATGTCAATCAACGTTTGGCAACCAACGATATTCATCTGGATGTTACGGAGAAGGTCAAGGAAAAATTGGTTGATCTGGGCTACGATCCAAAAATGGGCGCTCGCCCACTGCGCCGCACCATTCAAGACCATATCGAAGATGCTATTACCGACTTCTATCTAGAAAATCCAAGTGAAAAAGAGCTCAAAGCTATCATGACCAGCAATGGCAAGATTCTCATCAAGTCAGCTAAGAAAACAGAAAGCACAGAGTCCGTTAATTCATCTCAAGAAGAAAAATAAATGTCGACAAACTAGAGCAGAAAACACTTAGTTTTCTGCTCTAGTTCTTTATTGATCTTTCTGAACCTTGTAGCGCAGAATTGTTTTCAGCTTGCTAGGGTCTGTCCGATTCAGATTATTGAGATAGATTTCCCTATGAGTATTTGAAATCCGTGTCAGCTGGTGACACTGGCAAAAGGCATCCATTTTAGCGAAGGATTGAGGTTCTTCGTCAAAAGGTCCTAAGTGCAACACGGTGACACACGCTCCTTCCGTCATTTCTTCAAAGCGAATCTCGTCATAGAGAGGATTAGGCTTTTTGACACGGACTTGTTCCAGAGCTTTTTTCACCATCTCTCCAGTGATAAAGTCCGGCTGCCCAATCATAATAGTATAGATCAATTCTTCTTTAATGAGTTCTCCTGCTTGCTCTTGCTGCCAAAGTCCTTCCAAGGGATAAACTGTAAAATCAGTAAATTCTTGCTCGGCCGCTGTCTTTTTGTAGTTCATCTTGATAGCATAGGCTAAGCTGTACAGAGCACCAACTCGTTCCGAAAAGTCAGCAGCATTAGGATTGCCCTTGCCGTCAATCATGATAAAAGACTGGGCAGGAACATCTATGAGACAGGGTGCAGACTTGATTTGATAGAATTCTCGATTGGCTTTTCTCCATTCATATTTCATGAGAGAGCCCTCCTTTCTTTACTACAAACAGTATAGCAAAGAAAAGCTGACAACCTCTGTCAGCTTTTATAAATATCGGCAATAGCTTTTAACTTTTCTTTGAATTCTTCCCGTAACCGAGACGGCTCCATGATTTCAACTCCATCCAAAAAGGATAGCAAGTAGGTATAAAGACTATCGTGACTCGGCAAATGCGTCTCGACATAAATGCTCCCATCAGTCTCCTCTATCTCTGCTTCTGAAAACTCCTCGTACACTCGAAAGGCATGCTTCCGGTCAAATTTCAAGAGGACTTTTACAGTGCCTCCTAGCCGCTCCTCAGGACTCAATTTCTCATCCAAGACTCTCTGCTTAAATCTTTCCTCTAACATCTGACAGTCTCTCATTCTGTTGAGTTTAAAAAAGCGCGGAGCTTGTCTTAAACGACAAAAGCCAGTAACATACCAGTTTTGACTTTTAAATACTAACTTCAGCGCCTCTATCTTGCGCTGCTCTCTTTCTCCACGCCCATTCAAGTAAGAAAAAGACAAGACTCTTCTTTGCAAGATTGCTTGCTTAATGGTATCAAACAGTTCTTTCTGATCTGCTTTCTTGCGCCAATCAGTGAAATCCACCTCCAGCCAGGATGTGGCCTGAACTTGAAACAAGGACTGCAGCTTAGCCAAGGTCTCTACCTGCTTGCCATCAGTTATAACCTGCAAGCCTTGAAGAGCAGCTAATAGCTCATCCCTCTCAGACTCTGAAAACAAGGCCTTGTCTAAGACAAAATCCTTCATCAGAAAAATACCCCCGCCCTTGCCTGGGCTGCAATAGATAGGGATTCCTGCCAAACTCAGCTTGTCTACATCTCGATAGATGGTCCGAATAGATACTTCAAATAGTGAGGCTAATTCGGGAGCTGTTGTGCGGCCTTGCTCTAAAAGAAGATATAAGATTTTAAAAAGTCTGCTTTCTGTCATAAAACCACCTCGCTACTATTATAACAATTTCTTCTATAAATGTTTTACCATTCCCATAAAGAAGATTTTTTTAAACGGTCGGAGGAAAGAATTTATAATTTGAAGAACATCTCTTTAAACGACTATCATTCTTTTTCTGTCCAATAAACTGAGTAAATTCTTGACAGCTGGTCCTTAGTCCATTATGATAGATAGTAAACTGACTAGAGATTGAGGATATTAGAATGACAAATCCAACCTTTGGTGAAAAGGAAGCAAATGTAGAATATGTGACCCGCTACGGAGTCTATGCCGTTATCCCAGACGAAAAGAAAGAAAAGATTATTTTGGTCCAGGCGCCTAATGGGGCTTGGTTTCTGCCCGGTGGAGAGATTGAAGAGGGGGAAAACCATCAGACTGCCCTTGAACGCGAGCTGATGGAAGAACTTGGATTCACAGCCCAGCTTGGACGCTATCTTGGACAAGCTGATGAATATTTTTACTCTCGCCATCGCGACACCCATTTCTACAACCCGGCCTACCTGTATCAGGTCACCTCTTTCCAAGAAGTCCAAAAACCGCTGGAAGATTTCAACCAGCTTGCCTGGTTCCCAGTCGAAGAAGCTATTGAAACACTAAAACGCGGCAGCCATAAATGGGGTATCCAAGCCTGGAAAAATACACTTAAAGCTTAAAGAAATCATTCACAATTTATAGCAAACATGTTATAATAATAGCAGGTATAAAGCAGGAGGAAATCGTATGAAGCTTATTAATACAACAAACAGTCATGCTGACCTTGTCAAAAGCCAATTGGAAAGCACCGATGCGATATTAGTCGAAGTTTATTCTGCTGGAAACAGCGATGTTGTTTTTACACAAGCTCCTCTTCACTATGAAATTTTGATTTCAAACATGCACCGTGCTGTACGCGAACAGGAAATCGAAAAAATTAGAGAATTTTTCTTGAAGAGAAAAATTGATGCAAATGCTATTGATAAAGCTGCTATCCGAACGATTTACGCTAATAATCTAATCGAAATTTCCATTCCTGTTAAACAGTAAAAACTAAGGCCTGGCCTTAGTTTTTTTATTGTTTATAGATCATGGTAATGTGAGGTGTCGATTCAAAAATAAAGGGTTGACCAACTGCCTTGAAGCCATACTTTTCATAGAGAGCAGCCACCTGATCCTGAGCCTCTATTTCAATTTCCTTTCCTGGCCATTTTTCAGCACATAATTGCAAGATTTCTCTAATAAGCTGTCCTCCTAATCCCTGTCCTCGTACAGACTGAGCTGTGACTACTCGACCAAAGACTAAATGCTCTCCCTCTTCAAAGACCCGAGCATAAGCATCAATTTCCCCTTGTTTATTAGCATGGTAAACATGCACTGCTTCTAGGTCCTTCTCATCCAGTTCATGATAAATGCGCTCCTGCTCCACCACAAAGGTGTCAATGCGCAATTTTAAGATTTGATAAAATTCTATCGGGTTCAACTCAGTTAATTTTTTCCTAGACCACATACTTGTTTCCTCTAACTTTTTAATGTATAATAAATGCAAATGCAACTATAAAGGAGTTCCTATGGATTACCGTCAACTTTTCCGACAAATGGGCTTTATTTCTAGACAGGCTATGATGAAAATGAATCAGAAAGCCGGTAACTACGGCCTAGACAATAATTTGTTTCTACTTCTCATTCGCATCGTCGAAAATGAAGGTCTCAGCCAATCACAACTGGCAGAGATGGTGCAGATTGACAAGACTACCCTCAGTCGATCCCTAGGAAAGCTGGAAGATAGGGGCTTGATTATCAAAAAGACCAAAGCTCAAAATAAGAAGTTCAAAGAGCTCTATCCTAGCAATCAGGCTCTCAAACTCTACGACCAGCTGATTGGCTTTGAAAATACCTATGCCAGTCAGGCTCTGCAGCAACTGACTTCCTCTGAGCTCTTTCAGCTCCAAAATATTCTAACCAAAATAGACACTCCTAAGGTATAACTAGTATAGCAGAAGATAGTTGCGTTTGCAACTGTTTGTTTTTTCTAATTTAATTTTAATTTAACAAATTTTCAAATCAATCTATCTAAAAAAAATGGCTTGCCATTAAAGGGCAAAGCCATTTTCTCTTTAATAATCTACATTTGCAATAACGAGGTAATCGTACCCTCTCAGAATGTCGTAACAATGGTCACAGAGTTGACTATTTAGAGATTCACCGTCTTCTGTATTATGAATTAAAAATGTTTTAACAGTCGAATCATTACGGCGGCAGCGATCACAGACTTGCCCCTGCGCATGCTCTACGACAAAAGCTACATCTTCAAAGACTAGAGCGCCTTCTGGAGCAGGTCCTTCTATAATTGTTAATTGAGAAACGATAAGAAGCTGTGCCACATCGCTGTTGACCGCTTCCAGCAAAGTCTTGATGACTTCATTTGGATAGACAGTCAGGTGCGCTTCCAATGATTTCCCGATAACCTTCTCATTGCGGGCTTCTTCCAAGGCTTTCTGAGCCTGACTGCGGAAGTCCATAAAGGCAGACCAAGTGTCCAAAATTTCTTCTTGATTTGGGAAAGTCTGAGCTTCTGGCAATTCAGATAACTGAACAAATTCTTCCTTTTCGTGCTCTAGGTAAGACCAGATTTCTTCTGCTGTGTGTGGCAAAATTGGAGTCAGAAGCTTGGTGATTTTAACCAAAACATCATAGAAAACAGTCTGCATCTGACGTCGTTCCAATGATTTAGCTGCTTCGATATAGACAACATCTTTGGCAAAGTCCAGATAGAAAGCAGACAAGTCAATAGTCACAAAGTTGACAATTGCTTTATAAATAGTCAGAAACTCAAAGTCCGCATAAGCCTTGCGAATAGTCTCTACTAATTGATTGAAGCGGATAGTCATGTATTTATCAACAGAACGAAGTTCTTCGTAAGCTACGGCATCCTCAGCTGGATTAAAGTCAGAGGTATTGGCAATCAAGAAACGCAAGGTATTCCGAATCTTACGGTAGGTTTCAGAAACTTGACCCAAGATATCCATAGAGATACGAACGTCGTTGCTGGAGTCGACACTGGTTACCCAGAGACGCAAGATTTCCGCACCAAATTGTTTTTCCACGTCACTTGGAGCAATGGTATTCCCAAGGGATTTAGACATCTTTTCACCCTTACCATCTAGGGCAAATCCTTGTGACAAGATTTGTTTGTAAGGAGCCACGCCATGGTTAGCAACTGATGTGATAAGAGATGAGTTAAACCAACCACGGTATTGGTCTGAACCTTCTAGATAAAGATCAGCTGGGTAAGTCAATTCCGGACGGTTGACCACTACACCATTCCATGATGAACCTGAGTCAAACCAAACGTCCATGATGTCCGTTTCCTTGGTAAATTCGCCGTTTGGAGAACCTGGATGAGTAAATCCTTCTGGTAAGAGGTCTTTGGCTTCACGCTTCCACCAGACGATAGAGCCGTGCTCCTCAAAAAGCTGAGCGACATGTTCGATGGTTTCTGCTGTCATGATTGGTGTTCCGTCTTCGGCATAGAAGATTGGAAGTGGAACTCCCCAAGCTCGCTGACGAGAGATAACCCAGTCACCACGGTCACGAATCATATTGTAGAGGCGTACTTTCCCCCATTCAGAATGGAATTTAATCTTGTCAATTTCATCTAAAATTTCTTGACGGAATTTAGAAACAGATGCAAACCACTGAGGTACTGCCCGCCAGATGATTGGCTTCTTAGTACGCCAGTCAAATGGATAAGAGTGAGAAATTTCTTCCTGAGCAAGGAGCAAATCACCAAGCTTTTCAATAACCGTCGGCACAACCTTATCATAGAACTGGCCTTCAAAGTCAGGACCAGCATTTTCCATCATGATACCGCGCTCATTGACTGTCACAGCAACTTCCAGTCCATTGGCTACACCGACATGGTAGTCGTCCTCACCAAAACCAGGCGCTGTATGAACGATACCGGTACCAGAGTCAGTCGTAACGTGGTCACCCAGGATAACAAGTTCATCTACAGCAGTATCCCATGGGTGAACTGTCACGATCTGGTTTAATTCTTGACCACGGTAGGTAGCTAAAACTTGAACATCAGTCCAGCCAAATTTCTCAGATAGACTATTCAACAATTCTGAAGCAACCACAAACTTACGAGATTCACCAGCTGGTTGAACGACTACGTAATCAATATCTGCTCCAACTGTCAAACCGCGAGAGGCTGTAATGGTAAATGGAGTTGTTGTCCATACAACGATGTAAGTATCTGTGTCCAATACTCCTTTACCATCTTTGACGCGGTTAGCATAGTAGAGAGAGGTAGAAACCAAATCATGGTATTCAATTTCTGCTTCAGCCAAAGCTGACTCAGAAGACCAAGACCAGTAAACTGGCTTAGCGCCACGGTAGATGTAGCCTTTCTTAGCCATTTCGCCAAAGACACGAATCTGAGCCGCTTCATAATCAGAAGTCAAAGTAACATAAGGATTATCCCAGTCACCAGAAACACCCAAACGCTTGAAGTCCTCTTTTTGCTTTTCGACTTGGCTAAGCGCATAGTCCCGACACATGTTGAGGTATTCTACCAAGTCCAACTCTTTGCGCTTAACGCCTTGTTTTGCCAATACCTGCTCAATCGGAAGACCATGCGTATCCCATCCTGGAATGTAAGGCGCATAGTAACCAGCCATAGACTTTGAGCGAACAATGATATCTTTGGAAATCTTGTTCATAGCATGGCCGACGTGAATATTCCCGTTAGCATAGGGAGGGCCATCATGCAGGATAAAGTGCGGCTTGCCTTCATTCAGTTCCTGACGGCGCTGATAAAGCTTAGCTTCATCCCATTCCTTCTGCCAGATTGGCTCCTTATTTGGAAGACCGGCCCGCATAGGGAAAGCAGTTTTCCCAAGATTGAGTGTTTCTTTCAGTTTCATTTTATTCCTCTTTATTTTTTTTATTACAAATTAAAAACCGCAAACTTCTCAAAAAAGGACGAAAATTCGCGGTACCACCTTTGTTTAGGCAAGACAATAACATGATGCTCCTCTTACCCCTCTTTGTCCGTAACGTGGACTGCCGTCTCATCCTACTGATTTCAGACGAAAATTCTGTAAAATGATAGCCCAAGCAAGATGGACTGCAGATCTTTCACCATCATCTGCTCGCTGAAAGTATTTTGCTTGGTCTGTGTTTTTACAATCTTAGTTTCTTTAAAAATTATAAAATATTTACTGGAACTTTTTGTTCCCCATTTGTATCATCATCGTGATGGTCAGCTTCTGAGTTTTCCTCAGCTGCATGAGCTTCTATATCTTCATCGCTAAGCGGAGAAAAAGCTTGGGTCGCAGCTAATTCACGGTTAGCAGCTTCAATGCGCTCTTGCAGCTCAGCCATTTCTTCTGGAGAAAATTGACGAGTCACATCCACTTCTTCCTCACGGACAACTGCTTCTTCCCCGAGAACTTCAGATACAACTTCCTTGAAAGCTTCATCGCTGGTTTGCAGATAAGTAGCTGTCGGACGCAGGATTTCTTCCCACTCAGACGAATCCACAATACTGAGCTGGCTCTCAATAGTTGATTTCAAGCGTTGATGGAAGACACGTGTTTTATTTTTCAGTTCTTCTGTTTCAATGGCTACTTTCTTAGCATTGTCAGCCGCCTGACGCAAAATTTCATCAGCCTTGTACTTAGCTCCATCCAACAAATGCTGCGCATCCTGCTCTGCCTGACGGACAATATTTGTAGATCGCTCATTGGCAGCAACTTTAACGCGCTCAGCCGTATCCTGAGCAATCAAAACAGACTGGCTGAGAGAGTCTTTCATCTCATCAAAATAAGTCAGACGTTCTTCCAGATTACGAATTTTTGCTTCTTTTTCGTGGTTTTCACGAACCAAGTCCTCATAATCGCGGACAACGATGTCAAGGAATTCATCTACCTCTTCAACATCATAGCCTCTAAACTTGGTTCCAAAGGATTTATCTTTAATTTCTAATGCTGTAAGTGTCATAGTTCCTCCTCATTTACTAGCTAATAATTCAACGGTTAACTTATGTTTTCCATTCTTGGAAAGGCCATTTTCTCTTAAAACCTTAAATCTTCCAAATCGTCTAACGCTAATTAAGTCTTCAAGCCCGACCTGCTGGCTGGGATTGTCATTAACAGCGTAGTTCATTTTCACATGCTTACCAGAAATCAGCTGAGCGGCCTGGCTCCTTGATAACTTAAAGGTACTGGCTACCAACTTGTCCAAGCGAAGGCTAGATGCTAAAATTTCTCTGGTGACAGCCTGCTTCTGCTCTTTCAGCTGCTCTGCAAAGGAAACTTCCTTTAGTCTAACAGGCATCTTTGCTACTTTTGTGACATGATCTATAAAATACTGGGCCAGTCTCTTATCTACAAAGAGCTGAGCGCGGTCTCCAACCACAAGAATATCACCAAAGGTCCGTCTTTCAATCCCTAATTGATTGAGAAGAGTCCCCATAATCTGCGAATGACTGATTTTATAAAATTTGCTTGCATAGGAAATTTCCAGCAAGCTCAATTCAAAATCATCCATATTCAGTTGGTAATAAGAAGGCGCCACAAGAACTCTTGCCAGTTCACTTGGATAATAACCCGAACTAGCAAAGACTTGCACATCATATTGCTTGCCAATATTCTTCAGGATTGAGACCTGATGGGGATTCAGAAAAGACGTTGTTTCAAACGCATAGGTATCTTGAACCCGCTGAAGCAGCTCCAGACTCCTATCAATAAACTCTCGATCCTCATGCGAAAAGTGTTGATATAAATCTTTCATCATAATAACATTAGTAAGACGCTTATTAAATAAAAGACCACACGATTTAAAAGGTTTAAAGCCAGAATTGCAACCCAAACGGTAAAGTCCAGCCCTGCAAACTGCAAGGGAAGACGGCGGAAAAGTTTTAAATACGGTTCTACAATTCGTGTTAGAAACTCTCCGAATTTGGTTTGATAGGCTCCTGGAAACCAAGACAGAAGTGCATAGACAATCAAGGCAATGCTATAAAGATCGAAAAGATTAGAGATGGCACGAATTACAAAATATAACATATCTCTTATCTACTGCGCTTCATATCAAAGTCGAATTCGCTGATTTCAACATCGTTTGGCAGGCGGATATCTTCCACATTTACCACTACATTAATCGGAGTCAGCAAATACATAGTGCTTGCAACTTTTTTCAAATTTCCAGCCAAGACATAACGCGCACCGTCTAGGTAGTCTAAACAGCGACGAGCCTGTACCTCAGTCATATACTGGAAGTCAATCAGGATGCTTTCATTGGCCAAAAGCAGGTCAACAATTTCAGTCGCTTCCTCATATCTCCTCGGATAACGAACATCAATCGTAATCTTCTCATCCGCATTTGCACGGTGCTGAGCCAATTCCTGCTGACGTGCATGCAGTCTGGTAATATTCTCTGTCGAAGATTTCTGTTGTGGCTGTGGTTTAGGCTGTGGCTTGGCCGCAGCAACCGGACGAGGAGCTGGCTTGCTCTCTCTGACTGGCTTAGGCTGAACCAATTCAGGCTTCTGCTTAACAGGCGCTGCAGGTCTGCTGACAGTCTGCTCCTGAACCTCAGTCTCATCTCCATCTTCTGTAAAATAATCTATAAATTTATCAAATCTATCTTTTAATGACATATTTCTTTCCTATTTAAAAAATGCTGTACCGATTCTGACATAGGTCGAGCCATGGGCAATTGCTTCTGGATAATCACGGCTCATTCCCATGCTTAATTCAGAAAAGGGCATATTATTTAACTGTTTCTTTTTTAATTCTTTTTGTAGTTGATGAGCCTTTTCAAAAATTTGGTTCAGCTCCTCATGACTAGCTTCAAACGGAGCCATAGTCATCAATCCCACAATTTGAACATTTTCTAATTTTTCAAGTTCAGGCAGGACAACTTCAAGTTCTTCAATCAAAAAGCCATGCTTGCTCTCTTCTTTAGAAATATTCACCTGCAGGAAACATTTAATCACATGTTCAGCCCGTTTGTCAATCTCCTTGGCCAATTTTACAGAATCTAAAGCGTGAAAGTAATCAACATAGTTAATCACATCCTTGACTTTTCTCCTCTGCAAACTGCCGATCAGGTGCCAGGTCAGATTCTCATCTTTCAGAGCATGGTATTTATCTAGAAATTTATCTACCCGATTTTCTCCGATATGCTGAATACCTGTACGTGCAAGCTCCTGAGTTGTTTCGCAGTCAACATATTTGGTAACTGCAATGATATTTACTGAATCTTTCAAACGATGGGCTTGCTCCGCCGCTTGAGCGACGGATTGAAAGACCAACTCTTTATTATTCTGCAAATTCATGATTTAGATTAACGATTTCTGAAGAATGGAGGTGTTTCCAATTCATCATCATCTTCATTAGTTTCTGCATAGCGTTCCACGCGGGCTGACGAACTTGGTTCAGCCTGACGAACAATCGCTTCGCGGCGAAGATCCCAATCACCAAAGGCTGAACCTTTAGGCGCATCCGTTCTTTGACGGCTTGGAGCAGGAATATCAACCGTTTCGGTCATATCAAAGTTTCGTTCAAACTGTCCTGAGCGAACTTCGCGATTTGGCTCAACTTGCTGCGGACGGCTTGGACTAGTAGGTTGTGGTGTCTGACGAATGCCGCTGACCTTTTCAACCTTGTCCTGACGGACACCAGTAGCTACAACAGTCACGCGGATTTCATCCTTCATGGACTCATCAATCGCAGTACCGAGCCAGATGTTCACACCATGACCTGCTGCTTGGTTGACAATTTCTGAAGCCTCTTCAGCTTCAATCAGAGTCATATCTAGGCCACCAGTAACGTTGACAATTACGTCCTCTGCTCCATCAATGGTTGTTTCTAAAAGAGGTGAGTAGATAGCTTTGCGAGCAGCTTCAATGACACGTTCTTCACCACTACCAACACCAATTCCCATCAAAGCATTACCCTTGTCTGCCATAACTGTTTTCACATCGGCAAAGTCAAGGTTAATCAGTCCTGGGCTGGTAATCAAGTCAGTAATCCCTTGGACACCTTGGCGAAGAACATTATCTGCTTCACTGAGTGCTTCAAGGAGCGGAGTCTTCTTATCTACAATTTCAAGCAAGTTGTTATTTGAGATAATCAAGAGTGTGTCTACATGCTCGCGAAGTTCGTTGATTCCCTCTACCGCAAAAGTTCCACGCTTGCTTCCTTCGAAACCGAAAGGACGTGTAACTACAGCAACAGTCAGAGCACCAACATTTTTGGCGATACGAGCAATCACTGGAGCAGCACCTGTCCCAGATCCACCACCCATACCAGCAGTGATGAAGACCATATCTGCTCCTTGCAGAGCTTCGGTCAGGACTTCTTCGCTTTCTTCAGCTGCCTTACGTCCTACTTCAGGCTGCCCTCCGGCACCAAGTCCGCGAGTCAGCTTAGGACCGAGCTGAATAACTGTTTCAGCTTTGGCACTGCTAAGAGCTTGAACATCTGTATTTGCTGCGATGAATTCAACACCAGCAACACCTTCATCAATCATTCGGTTGATGGCGTTACCGCCACCTCCACCGACACCAATAACTTTAATTACTGCGCCTTGTGCAGCAGCAGCGTCAAATGAAAATGTCATATTCTCTGTATTCTCCTTAATCAAACATTTTGCCAATTAGGTTGCGCATCCGATCTGTAATACCTGTTTTGGGTTCTTGGTTTGGCACATCAGCACTGGCAACTGGAACTTCTTGGACCGGCTCCTCAGGAATCTCATCAGCTGGTTGAGGTTCAAAGCGTGGTACTGACTGAGCAGGACGCTCAAAGGATACAGGTCGATGGCGCAGTTGCTCATCACCATGAACAGCAACCTGAGCCAGCATATCCACATCTGTTAAGTTTCCAGCATACTCTGACAGGCTTATAACATGTGCGAAAGCAGGATTGCGAATGCCGATTTGATTTGGCACATAAAGCTTGACATTCACGCCAAACACTTCCTGAGCCAGCTCAACCACTCCTGGAAGAATAGCTGCTCCACCAATAATCACAATGCCGCCTGGCAACTCGAGGAGATGCCTTCTATCCAAATCGCGTTTGATTTGCTCAAAAATATGTTGGATACGAGCAGAAATAATTTCAGCCAGATACTTTTCAGTTACTTCAACCGGCTCAATCTCTCCAATCACTTCTACTTGGAAAGACTCTGTGCCAGCTTCAGGAACATAAGCAGAACCATAGTTAAACTTGAGACTTTCAGCTAACTTTTGCGAAGTCTTCAAAACCTTGGAGATGTCCTTGGTTACGTAGTCGCCGCCTTCTTGGTATATATTCGTATATTGAAGCTCTTGACCTTTAACAGAAGCCACTGTAGTTTGACCGCCGCCCATATCAATAACAGTTGCACCAAACTCACGTTCCCCTTCGTTCAAGATTGACTTAGTAATTGCCAATGGGGAGATAATTACGTTCTCAAGCTGAACTCCCGCACGCTCCACTGTCTTGCGGAGGTTGTGGAGAATAGTCCGTGGTCCAGTGTAGAGAAGTCCACGCATTTCTAAACGAATCCCCATCATACCACGTGGGTCACGAATCCCTTGGAAACCATCCACTACAAACTCTTCTGGGATGAAAGTAATCACTTCGCGGTCAGGAGTCATACTCTTAGTCAGAGCAGATCTAACAACATTCTCTACATCTGTATCTGTGATTTCCTTAGAATCACTAGTCACAGGAATCATACCCTGAGTTGGCTCAATCTGTAAGAGATTAGCCGGAAGTCCGACATTAACTAAACCAATTGAAATGCCTGCCTTTTCTTCTGCTTGAGAAATAGCTGTCTTAATAGCAGCAGCAGCAGCCTCAATATCAACAATAATTCCATCTTTAACGCCAGCGCTTTTTGCATTGCTGACCCCAATAACATTCATTTCATCGTTGATGTGCTCTGCCACCAACACTTTAATTGAGCTAGTTCCTATATCTAATCCAGTAAAAAAGCCGTCTCTAGCCATTACACCAGTCCTCTCTATCTTCCATGTTTCCGGTCTATACTAATAACGCTAAAAATTAGAGTTACCCAAACTTTATTATAACATAAAGAAACTGAAAATGCGCAGTTTTTCTACATATAATTTAGCGATTTTCGGTATTTACCGGGTTTTCTGTCGAATTTTGCGTCTCTGCAGGTTCTTGTTCCTGACTTTCTGTCACCTGCTCAGCCGCTTGTTCTGTTGGCTGTCCCGTCGATTCCTCTTCTGCTTTCTGCTTTTCTTCATCAGAAGAAGACGACTCGTTTTGAGCTCCTTCAACATAACTAAAAATCCCTGCTTCCATATCTACGACACTAGGTACACCCTCTTCCAGCTGCGATTGGATTCCCTTGTAATATGGCAGTTTCTTAGCAATATGCGAAATTGGTACCAAAATTTTATTGCCATCATGCATTGTCAGCGTAACCAAGTCCGGTGTCACCTTGCTCGGGGTCAGCTGAACTGTCTTAATATTTTTCTTGACCGAAGCCGGTACCTTTTCAATTTGAAGAGCAAATTCTTTAATCAATTTTTTATCTGAAAACTCTATCGAAATATGGGTTTCTGGCAAAGAATCTGCAGCAGTCGGGTCCGAAATAATCTCCCCATTTGTCAGAATAGGATAGTACTGCCCACCCTCATGCAGATAGGCCAGAACACCGTACTCCTTGACCTTTACCTGAAAAGTAATCGGAAACTGATAAGCCATCTCCAGATTGTTAATCCAAGGACTAGAAGCTTTCATATTGCGGATATGATTACCGCCATTGATAAAGGTTGTTAAAGTATAGTCCTTCTCATCAATTTTACTGCTTTTGAGCAGGTCTTCCTGACTGACCATTTGATTCCCTGAAAATTCGATTGTCTTCATGGTCGCCAGTGGCGTCAAAAAATAAACTGACAGGAGAAAAATCAAGCCACTGCCCAGCAAAACTGGCAGTGCTCGATAAATATGAATCCTCGAGATATGCACCTTAGCAGCTTCTTTTTCTGCCTTTTTCTGAAGTTTCTCCAGTTTTTTGCGCTCTTTCTCACTCAATTCAGTCTCTAGCTCAGATTCAGATGATTCATCTTCCAAATATTCTGTTTCTTCCTCTTCATAAGATGAGTCATCTTCTTCCGTCTCTTCAGCTATTTCTCCGCCTTCGATTGAGTCCTCAGCTTCTTTTACTTCCTCTTCTTCCAGCTCCTTTTGTTTACTGGCCTCTTCCTGAGCCTTCTTTTCAAGATATTCTTTATTTCGTTTCTGCCATTCAGAGAGGTGCTCACTTACCTCTTCCTTTGGCTCATCATTGTTTTTCTTGCTCATTTCTTTCCCTTGTCAATATCCGCTTTCAATAAAGCATAAAATTCATCTACAGACTTGATTTCCTGAGAATTTTTCATAGCTTGATGATAAGAAGCTTGGTTAGCCAAAAGGTCATCAAGAGCTGCCTGTAAATGGCTCATATCCAGCTGTTCCTCTGCCAATTGCTTGGCATATCCCTTTTTCACAAAATAATCCGCATTTTCAATCTGATCGCCGCGGCTGGCTTCGCGTCCCAGAGGAACGATAATATGAAGCTTAGCCATAGCCAAGAGTTCAAAGATTGTATTGGAACCGCCTCGGGTCACCACCACATCTGCCAAGTCCATCAAAGGCTGGTAGAGGTCAGTCACATAGGCTCTGCGAAAGAGACGTTCAGACAGAACATCCAAACTTGCATCGCCTGTCAGATTGATAACGTTATAACGTTCGGTCAGCGCAGCTTGATTCTGGCTGACAAAGTCATTAAAGACCTTAGCACCAGCAGAACCACCGACAAAAAGCAGGGTGGGCAGCTCTTTGTCAAAATACTGACGGATTTCTTCTAACTCCTGCGGTAGGACTGACTCTTGACTGCCGACCTTGGTCACAGCTCCGACATGCTCAATCTTGTTCAGACTGGAAGGTTGCTCAAAGGTCGCATACATCTTGGTCGCACACTTATAGGCGATTTTATTGGCCAAGCCAATGGATAGATCCGACTCATGAACATAGACAGGCACTCCGGACAGTCGAGCTGCAATCACGGGCGGAACGGATACAAATCCTCCCTTAGAAAAGAGGGCCTGCGGCCGTACCTTGAGCATAATACCCAGCGACTGGAAAATTCCCCAAACGACCTTAAAGCCATCCAACAGATTCTGCCAAGAAAAGTAGCGACGAAGCTTACCCGTAGCTACCGAATGGAAGGTCACGTCCAATCCAGACTTTTGGATTTCCTGATACTCAATACCATGCTTATCACCAATATAGTGGACCTGCCAGCCTTCTTTGATAAATTTTGGAATCAGGAGAAGGTTGAGGGTTACATGCCCGACCGTTCCTCCACCTGTAAATACAATCTTCTTCATCTTAACCTTTTAATTCTTCAAATGCAGCGAGAAACTCATCGCCACGGACTTCAAAATTACTATACATATCCCAGCTGGCATTGGCAGGACTAAGCAAGACAATGTCTCCTGGCTCCGCTTGCGCAAAGGCCTTATGAGCTGCATCCCGGACATCAGTCGCATCTAGATAAGAAACACCAGCCTGATCAGCTGCCCTCTTTACACGCGGAGCTGATTGTCCTAAGATAACCATTTTCTTGAGCCCTTTGAGGTCAGGCACCAACTCGTCAAATTCATTGCCACGGTCCAAGCCGCCTGCAATCAGAATCACCTTGCTATTGTCAAAACCAGATAGGGCTTTCTGGGTTGCCAAGATATTGGTAGACTTACTGTCGTTGTAAAAGGCAACCTCATTTACCTGCCCCACATACTGGAGACGGTGCTTAACACCCCCAAAAGCTGACAAGACTTCTTTAATCGTCTGATTGTCAATACCACGAAGCTTGGCTACTGCAATCGTAGCCAGAGCATTTTCGACATTGTGGCTGCCAGGAACGCCGATTTCAGCCGCCTGCATAATCGCTTCTCCACGGAAGGTCAAGACATCACCCTCTAAATAGGCACCATCCACCTTTTCAGTCGTTGAAAAAGGCATAACAGTAGCCTGAGTCTGGCTAGCCATTTCCTTGGCCCAGTCTTGATTGAAATTCAAAACCAGATAATCATCAGCTGTCATGTTTTTCTGGATATTCCACTTAGCAGCTGCATATTCCTCAACAGAGCCGTGATAATCCAAATGAGTCGGCATGAGGTTGGTAATAACAGCGATTTGCGGATGAAAATCTTCAATCCCTATCAACTGGAAGGAAGACAGTTCCATGACCAACGTATCTTTGCTGCTGGCTGTTTGGGCTACCTGACTAGCAGGAAAGCCGATATTACCAGACAAGAGACCATTTTGACCACCAGCTGTCAAGACTTGCGCAATCATGGTTGTGGTCGTCGTTTTGCCATTTGAACCCGTAATACCAATAATCGGCGCTTCTGAAATGAGATAAGCCAACTCTACTTCAGTGATAACAGGAATCTTCTTTTCAAGAGCTCGAACGACCATAGCATTGTCATAAGGAATACCTGGATTTTTCACCATTAGTTCAAAATCTTCGTCCAGCAACTCCAAGGGATGACCTCCTGTCACCACTTTAATACCTTCTTCTAGCAAAGATTGGGCAGCAGGATTTTCCTCGAAAGGTTTACCGTCATTAACCGTCACGATGGCTCCTAATTTATCTAAAAGGCGAGCTGCTGACTCACCCGACTTGGCCAATCCCAGGACCAAGACCTTCTTATTGGCAAAATTTGCTATTTTTTTCATAAGCAACCTCTTCCATTCATACTTCACTCTATTTTACCTTTTTTTGTGAAAATAAAAAAGACATAGGAGTCTTTTATTTTCGACTGTAAGCAAGTTTTGAAAAAAATGATATGTTTTCATCTATTTGAAATATTTTGTAACATAAACCTATTGTTTTTGTAAAAATATAAATTAACAAAAAAGCAAGATCTCAAAACATCTATCCGACCTTCTAAGTTCTTGCTCATTTATTATTCTTCATCAAAATTCTTTTTTGATTTTTTAGGCGGCTTGAGACGATTAATATCCCGCAAAGCCAAGACGGTCACTACGGATAGGCCGAAACCTACAAAATATTCAGCCGGCAACTGGAAAATTTTAAAAATGCCTAAGCCAAATAAGATAATCAAGGCCACAATCAGTAAAACCATAGTCACAGCATTAACAGTCCCTTTAATACTGGATGGAACAGCAAAAATGTAGAAAAAGAGGATTAAAATCCCAATGATAAGATAAACCATCTTGCTGCTCCTTTCCCTTTTGCTTATTCAGCTGCAGCTGATTTTTTCTTTTTATTGGCTTTTTCGCGTTCTTGTTTGTTCAAAATTTGCTTACGCAGACGAATAGATTCTGGCGTTACTTCCATGTATTCATCGTCATTCAAGAATTCCAAAGATTCTTCCAAGGTCAAGATACGAGGTGTCTTGATAACTGCTGTCTGATCCTTGGTTGCAGAACGAACGTTGGTCATCTGCTTAGCCTTGGTGATATTAACAGTTAAGTCATTCTCACGAGAGTTTTCGCCGATGATCATTCCTTCGTAAACCTCAGTACCTGGGTTGACAAAGATAGTTCCGCGCTCTTCGATAGACATGATAGAGTAGGTTGTAGCCTTACCAGCATCGATAGATACTAGAGCACCACGGTGACGGCCTCCGATTTCACCTGGGATGAGTGGCAAGTATTGATCAAAGGTATGGTTCATAATCCCGTAACCACGAGTCATGGATAAGAACTCTGTAGAGTAACCAATCAATCCACGCGCTGGAACTAGGAAGACCAAACGAGTTTGACCATTACCAGTTGAAATCATATCCAACATTTCACCCTTACGTTCAGAAAGACTTTGGATAACAGATCCTTGGTATTCTTCTGGAGTATCGATTTGGACGCGCTCAAATGGCTCGCACTTAACGCCATCGATTTCTTTTACGATAACTTCTGGACGAGATACTTGCAACTCATATCCTTCACGACGCATGGTTTCGATCAGGATTGACAAGTGCAATTCGCCACGACCTGAAACGGTCCACTTATCTGGTGAATCTGTTGGATCAACACGAAGGGATACGTCTGTTTGCAGTTCAGCTTGCAAGCGTTCTTCAACCTTACGAGAAGTTACCCATTTCCCTTCGCGACCAGCAAATGGTGAGTTGTTTACCAAGAAGGTCATTTGAAGTGTTGGTTCATCGATGTGAAGGATTGGAAGAGGTTCAATGGCATCTGTTGGAGTAATCGTTTCACCAACAAAGATATCTTCCATACCTGAAACAGCAATCAAGTCACCTGCTTTGGCTTCATTGATTTCACGACGTTCCAAACCAAAGAAACCAAAGAGTTTTGTGACACGGAAGTTCTTGGTGGTGCCATCTAGTTTAGAAAGGGTAACTTGGTCCCCAACCTTAACAGTACCACGGAAGACACGCCCGATACCGATACGACCTACGAAGTCATTGTAGTCCAAGAGTGAGACTTGGAACTGCAAAGGCTCATCTGAGTTGTCCACTGGAGCAGGGATATGGTCGATAATGGTATCAAAGATTGGTGCCATTGTTTTTTCTTGATCAGCTGGATCGTCTGACAATGAAGAAGTTCCGTTGATAGCTGAAGCATAAACAACTGGGAAATCAAGCTGATCATCATCTGCACCAAGCTCGATAAAGAGTTCCAAAACTTCGTCCACTACTTCTGCTGGGCGAGCTGATGGTTTGTCGATTTTGTTGACAACAACAATTGGGACAAGGTCTTGTTCCAGAGCTTTTTTCAATACGAAACGAGTTTGTGGCATGGTTCCTTCGTAGGCATCTACCACCAAAACAACACCGTCAACCATTTTCATGATACGCTCAACTTCTCCACCGAAGTCCGCGTGTCCTGGTGTGTCCATGATATTGATACGAGTTCCATTGTAAGCAACGGCTGTATTTTTAGCAAGGATCGTAATACCGCGCTCTTTTTCGATATCGTTTGAGTCCATAGCACGCTCTGCCAACTCTGTACGAGCATCAAGAGTTTCAGACTGCTTCAATAATTCGTCAACGAGGGTTGTTTTCCCGTGGTCAACGTGGGCGATAATCGCAATGTTACGGATATCTTCTCTTAATTTTGTCATGATTTCCTCTGAATTTTTAAATTTTATTTCTAACTGAACAATTATACCACAGACGCAGGCAAAAAACACGGCTTTGATAAGTGTAAATGTTTTCATTAAAAAATATGGGAGCTCCATGAGGATTTGCATTTCCCATCCTGAAAATTTATGATATGATTTAGAAAAAAATAAGGAAAACAGATGCGCATCGACCAACTGCTGGCTGCCAATCATATCAGCCGAAAAAAGATGAAACAAAGCCTTTTACAAAAACAGATTTTAGTGGATGGTAAGCCCGCCTGCAAACTCAGCCAAAACGTTGATACTGGCCTGCAGCAGATTAATTTTCAAGGAAAGCATGTCAGCGGCCCTGCCCACCGTTACTACATGCTGAATAAACCCGCAGGTGCTGTCACTGCCAATCGTGACGCTGAAAAATTGACCGTTCTGGATTTGCTGGACAAGGAGATAGAGAAAGAAAATCTTTACTCTATCGGACGGCTGGATAGAGATACCGAAGGCCTTCTTCTGATTACCGACAATGGTCCTTTGGGATTTCAGCTGCTGCACCCTCAATATCATGTCGAAAAAACTTACTATGTAGAAGTCAATGGACCTTTGACCCCTCAGGACAAAATTGCCTTTCAAGAAGGCATTCGCTTTTTAGACGGTACCATCTGTCAGCCTGCCCAGCTTTCTATCCTCTCTACCAGCTCCAGTCTGAGCCGTGCTACCGTCAAGATTTCCGAGGGGAAATTCCACCAGATTAAAAAGATGTTTCTGGCAATTGGTGTCAAGGTCACCTATCTCAAGCGAATTCAATTCGGAGATTTTACATTAGACCCAGATCTAGCAAAAGGCGATTACCGTGCTTTGAACCAAGAAGAATTAGGGATTATTAAAAAACATTTAGAGAAAAGTCGGTAAAACAAAAAAGCTTTAAAAATAAAGCTTTTTTGTTAGTAGCCTGCTCCGTTCATAAGTACCATGACATTTAGAATCCAAACAATTACGGAAATTACAATCCCTACGATACCCAGAATTTTTTCTGTTTTATAGTCTAATTTAGACTCTTTTTGATGTGAATTAGCCAACACCAAACCTATAATACCCAAAATAAGACCTACCAATGGAATGAAAAAACCAAAGATGATAGATAGGATACCTAAAACAAGAGAGGATTTTTTCTTTTCTTGCATGTTCTAAAAACTCCTTAAAATTAATATTAATTTATTATAACATAAGAAACCAGCTTTGTATATATAATGCGACAAATTTTTGATTTATGTTAACTTGCCTTCACCTTACCGTTCCAAGAATCCAACCCATAAGAAAGAATATAGATTTCTTTAAATCCTTGTTTTTTCAGATACAGAGCCGCATTGGTCACGCGCTGACCACGACTATTTTCATAGAGGAGAACAGCCTTGTCCTTACGAAGTGCACCGACACTATCCTTGAGCTGCTGAGATGGAATATTGCGAGCGCCTAAGATATGCTTCCGGTGAAAATCTGATGGATCCCGCAGATCAACCAACTGACCTTGGCGAATCAAGCCTTCAAATTCTCCGTTATCCACGATTTTTGCTGCCTGACGAAGGCGCAAATAATTAAAGCCCATCCAGCCAATTATTCCTAAAAGTACCGCCCACAAAATCCAAATTGTCATCTCAAGTCTCCTTTTTCTTTTCTAAATATTCTAACTCTAAGCGATGTTCTCGTCGCAAGACTGCCTCCGCCTCAAAATAAGCTAGCTTATCCATTAGACCGGCATCGTAAATCCTCTTCAGCTCAATTTTCATCATCTCAATATCGTAAAGGCGCTTGCCCATATAGATAATGATTCCGAAACTTTTAAG
The DNA here is from genome assembly GCF_041431675.1 of Streptococcus sp. 27098_8_134. Lineage (NCBI taxonomy): Bacteria > Bacillati > Bacillota > Bacilli > Lactobacillales > Streptococcaceae > Streptococcus > Streptococcus sp. 27098_8_134. The sequence goes on from NZ_JAPVYD010000001.1 coordinate 422,454, forward strand.
AAATTGCTGAACATCATACAGGGTTTTCATGAGCTATATTTTATCAGATTTTCCAGCGCTTTTCAAGATGAAAAAACAGAAAGGAAAGCCTGTTTCCTTTCTGTTTGGCATGGATAACTTTTTATAAACCTGGTGCTTGACCAATTTCAGCTGTCAGCATCCAGATAGTCTTTTCTAGGTCAGCCTTGGCACCGACAAAGATATCATTGGTTACATCGTCCCCCTCTTCGTCTGTTACATCCAAAGCTTCTTGGTAAAGACTTGTCAGATAACGGAAAATCTCAATCACACGCGCCAGACTTTCTTCTACATTCTTGCTGAATTCACCAGCTTTTTCTTCAATCTTGCTGTGTTGGATAAACTCGGTCAACGTAGAATAAGGCTTGCCTCCCAATGTAATCAAGCGTTCGCTGACTTCATCCAAAGTTGTATCCAAAGTTTCCATGTATTCATCCATTTTTGGATGCCAAACCATGAAGCCTGCGCCACGCATATACCAGTGAACTTGGTGAAGAGCGATATGAGCTGTATAAAGGTCTGCCACTACTTGGTTAAGAATAGCCTTAGTCTTTGGCAAAGCCTTTTGATTGCTGAAAGTTGCTACGTCAGTTGCTGCACCATTTTTTACTTGTGTCATTGTATTTACCTCGTTTTTATTTATAATGATTCTAATCTTTTTAGATTATGGTTTAATTATAATGCTTCTAAATAAGAAAGTCAAGACAAAAGATTCAAAAAAAGACTTTATTAGAAAAGTTGCAAAATTTCAGAATTTTTCTGTTTAAATTTACGAATAAATAAGTATGATTCATCTATACTTATTTATTATTGGCACTGTCTTTGCCTCATTCCTAGGCTTGGTCATAGACCGCTTTCCAGAGCAGTCTATCATCACCCCAGCTAGTCATTGCAATGCCTGCGGGAAAAGGTTGGCACCGCGTGATTTGATTCCTATTTTTTCCCAAGTCATGAACCGGCTTCGTTGCCGCTTCTGCGGAGACAAGATTCCCTTACGCTATTTATTTTTTGAATCTATCTTGGGCGGTCTTTTTCTGGCATCCTCACTTGGTACGATTTCCATCAGTCAACTCCTACTACTCACCATGGGCTTGACCCTAGCCATCTATGATCAAAGAGAGCAGCAATATCCCCTGATGGTCTGGTTGGTTTTTCATCTCTTGCTGATAGTGACAGCGAGCATCAACCTTCTCATGCTCTTCTTTTTAGCCCTAGGACTTCTGGCCTTCTTTTGTAATCTTCGTATTGGAGCTGGCGACTTTCTATTCCTTGCTTCCTGCTCAGCCATTTTCAGTCTGACGGAAATTCTCATTCTTATCCAAATCGCTAGCTTCGCTGGTCTCGCCTGTTTTTGCTTTAAAAAGAAAAAAGACAGGCTGGCATTTGTACCCTGTCTTTTGTTTGGTGTGGTGGTGATTATTTCTTATAAATCCCTACTCTTTTACTGAACTGGAACCCAAAGCTCAACTTCTGCATCCATAGGATTCCCGTTTAAAAGTATTTCTAAGATAATTCCATCTTGGTAAAGGGAACTGCTTTCTTCCTCAAAAAAATTATCCTCCAATTGGTCAAACAGGAGTCTTGATTTATCACCACTGGCTGAACTTACTAAATAATCTTTCTCTGGGACGAGAATGCTTTCGTAGTCTGCCACAGCATTCTTTGCCGCAACTCCTGCGTAGTATTGAATACCATCTTTATGAGGAACAATCAAAGCATAGCCTTTTTTGTCTAGAGAATGGGGCATCAATTTCCCCAGCATTCCTTCTTTAAATAACTGAGCGTAGAACGCTGTCTTCTCTTTAGAATAGTGCTGTTCATGAACCGTAGTTCCTTCTATCAAAATACTCCTGCCAATCAGGGTAAACGATGGTTTGGTTTGATGTTTCATTATATGAACTCCTTTCTTTATGGTATAATCATAACAAAAGTAATATGACATCTATCTGTCATATTTAAGGAGAAAATCATGAAAATTGACCGTCAAATGGGAATCATTTCTCATTTAGTAAATCAACGAAAAACAACAGCTAAAGAACTATCAGAACTTTTTAAAGTCAGCACCCGAACTATTATGAGAGATATTGATGATTTATCTCTTGCAGGCATTCCTCTCTATGTAATGAAAGGAAAAAACGGAGGAATTTTTCTTATGGAAGACTTTCAAACTGATAAACCTCCCTTGACTCAATCCGAACGACTTTCAATCGAATCCGGTTTAAAAAGTCGCTATCAAGTATTGGAAGATATCTCTACTTTCAATGCTATATTGAAATTAAATGCTACCAATACATACTCTGATTTCGAAATTGATTTGTCTCTATCTCAAGGGAACTTGGAAATACGAACTTTGATTTTTAAGTTATTGGAAGCTATCAGAGGTAGAGTAAAAATAAAATTTTCCTATATTAATTCACAAGGACTGGTGAGTCAAAAAAATTGTGAGCCTTACCGTATTGTCTATAAGGACCGGAGTTGGTATATGGATGCCTACGATACTGATAAAGCGCGTTTTTCTGTTTTTAAAGTTGCTAGAATTAGTGAACTTACTCTCTCTGATACTTTTTCAAAAAGACATTTTACACCACTTCCCTATGATGGTGGTACATGGATGAATGAAAACAAAGTACCTGTCATCCTACATGTCCAGAAAATTGTCCTTGATCGATTTGTGGAACTCTTAGGCTATAATGCCATAAAACCTATTAATAGCAATATTTACGAGATTACTTATCCTTTAAACGACAATGATTGGGGATACAATACCTTGCTTGCTTTTGGAAAATACATCACTGTTATATCTCCTAAGCATTTCTTGAAACATTTCACTAGCTATATAGATACCATTCATAAGCAATATCCAAACTAATATTCAATCAACATCAAAAATCAAACGTTTCTTAAAAAATGAATTAGACGAAAGTTACTTTTTTATGATGATAAAATTCAAGAACATGGAACAGATTCTCATTCTTATCCAAATCGCTAGTTTCTCTGGCCTAGCCTGTTTCTGCTTTAAAAAGAAAAAAGACAGGCTGGCATTTGTCCCCTGTCTTTTGTTTGGTGTCGTGGTGATTATTTCTTATAAGCTGCTGCTTTTTGGATAAAGGCTATTATACTGGCGTCCTTTTCATGAAGAGCTTTGACAATCTTAGATCCGACAATGACGCCATCTGAGACTTGATTGAAGCGGTCAATATCCTCTAAAGTTGAAACGCCAAAGCCAGTCAGTACTGGAATCTCTGCAATATCACGAAGCTTGCTCAAATGCTGGTCCAAATCATTGCGGTAGCTTCCGCTCTTACCTGTCACACCGTTGATGGCTACAGCGTAGATAAAACCTTCCGCTTCCTTGATCAGCTCCTGCTGACGTTCTAGACCAGTCGTCAGGCTCACTAAAGGAACTAGAGCTATATCTGAATCTTCCAGCAGGGGCAAAATAAAATTCCTGTGCTCGTAGGGAAGATCCGGAATAATCAATCCTTTAACCGGTGTCGTAGCCAAATCCTTGACAAAATCTTTGAGACCGTACTGGAAAATGGGATTGAAGTAGGTCATGATAATGAGAGGCAGCTGAGTGCCCAACTTCTGCAAACTTGCGACTAAAGACTTGGCGGAAGTATGGTGACCCAGACTTCTCAGACCGGCTTCTTCAATAACCGGCCCATCTGCAACAGGATCTGAAAATGGCAGGCCGATTTCAATGGCTGACACACCCAAGTTTTCCAAAAAAGCGATAGTTTCCGGCAAACCTGCCAAACCTTTCTCGTGATCACCAGCCATAATATAAGGAAGGAAAATCCCCTTACCTGCTTTTTTGATGGCTTCTAAATGCTGAGTGAGTGTTTTAGTCATGGGCACCTCCTTTTTGAGCCGCTTCATTTTCCAAGCGTTCCTTTACCTGAACGACATCCTTGTCACCACGGCCGGATAGGCAGACGATCATTGATTTATCTGGTCCCAACTCCTTAGCCAGCTTAACTGCGTAAGCAATAGCGTGGCTAGACTCTAGAGCAGGGATAATCCCTTCGATACGAGACAGGAGCTGAAAGGCTTCCAAGGCTTCTTCATCCGTTACTGGAACATAAGTGGCGCGCTGGATAGCATTAAAATGAGAATGTTCGGGACCGATGCCTGGATAATCCAACCCGGCAGAGATAGAGAAAGCTTCCAGAATCTGTCCTTGCTCATCCTGCAAGACATCCATCAAGGCACCGTGTAAAACACCCGGCCGGCCCTTGGTTAAGGTCGCAGCGTGTTCATCTGTATCCACGCCCCGCCCAGCTGCTTCTGTTCCATACATAGCCACTGAGCTATCGTCTACAAAGGGATAAAAGAGTCCAATAGCATTAGAACCACCGCCAACACAGGCGACTAAAGCATCTGGTAATGCCCCTGCATTTTGCTCAGCAAACTGGCGCTTGGCCTCACGACCAATCACGCTCTGATAGTCGCGGACAATCTCTGGAAAGGGATGAGGTCCTAAAGCTGAACCCATAATATAGTGAGTATCATCCACCTGAGCCACCCAAGCTCGCAAGGCAGCATTGACTGCATCCTTGAGGACTCGAGAGCCATCGGTCACAGACTCCACCTTGGCTCCAAGAAGTTCCATCCGAAAGACATTAAGAGCTTGGCGCTTGACATCTTCTTCGCCCATATAGATAGTACAGTCCATGTTGAAAAGGGCTGCAGCTGTGGCGGTGGCCACTCCGTGCTGACCCGCACCAGTCTCTGCAATGATTTTCTTCTTGCCCATTCGCTTGGCTAATAGGACCTGGCCTAGGGCGTTATTGATTTTATGAGCTCCAGTATGGTTGAGGTCTTCCCGCTTCAGATAAATCTTAGCACCGCCAGCATAGGCTGTCAGATTTTTTGCAAAATAGAGAGGATTTTCTCGCCCTACATACTGCTTCAGCAACTCGTCCAGCTCAGCCTGAAAGGCTGGGTCTTTTTTACTCTCACGGTAGGCTTTATCCAGCTCCAAAACTGCTGTCATCAGTGTTTCGGGAACAAAGCGCCCACCAAACTCACCATAAAATCCTTCTTGATTGGGTTGATTATATGCCATGTTTCACTCTTTCTATAAATTCTTTTATCTTTTCTAAGTCCTTCTGGCCGTCAGTCTCAACCCCGCTAGAGACATCAACTGCGTAAGGGGCAAAGTGCTGAATAGCTTCTCGGACATTTCCTGCATTCAAACCACCGGCAATAAAGAAGGGCTGGTGGATTTGACCTTTATCAAAAGCTTGCCAGTCAAAGGTCTGACCACTACCGGCAAGAGGGGCATCAAAGAGCAGGTAATCCGCTTGTTGGCTGACTCCTTTTAACGCTCCCTTGACCTGATAAGCTCGAATAACCGACCGGCCGATCTCAGTCAGAAGATCTTCATTAAAATCGCCATGAATCTGCACCAAATCTAGATTTGCCACTGAAATAGCTTCCCGCAGCTCTGCCAAGCTCGGAGAGACGAAAACTCCTACCTTTCGGACAGCAGGCGGCACCAAGGCAGCTAGCTCCTGAGCTTGCTCTAAACTAACCCTCCGACGGCTCTCAGCAAAGACAAATCCAATGTAATCTGCACCAACCTGGCATGCCGTTTCCACAGCGCTGGCCGTTGATAAGCCGCAAATCTTAACCTTTGTCAATTTTCAGCTCCTTAATTTTTTCTACCACATCCTCAGCCTGCATCAGGGCTGTTCCAACTAAAATCGCATGGAAATAAGGAGCTACTAGCTCAGCATCTTCCTTGCTGAAAATAGCGGACTCAGATACGTAAACCCTGTCATCTTTGAAATGGGCAGACAGCTGGAGACTTGTATTGATATCTGTTTCAAAAGTAACTAGATTGCGGTTATTGACACCGATTATCTGTGCTCCTATTCTATGGGCAATTTCCAGCTCCGCCAGATTATGGGTTTCGACCAGAACTTCCAAGCCTAACCCCGTCGCAAAATCATAGAGTTCTTGCAGCCGCTTTTCAGGTAAAGCAGCCACAATCAGAAGAATAACTGTCGCTCCTGCATTGCGGGCACGAACAATCTGCTTTTCATCAATAATAAAGTCCTTATTGAGGGTTGGAATGGTCACTTGACTGGAAATCTCTCTCAGGTAATCCAGATGTCCTTTGAAGAAAACCTCATCTGTCAGGACCGAAATCATAGCTGCACCGCATCGTTCATAGGTGCGAGCCTGCTCCACAATATCCACACCGAGATTAATATCTCCCAGACTGGGGCTGGCTTTTTTAACCTCAGCAATCAGCTGCAGCTCTTGGGACTGGCTTTTGAGATACTCATAGAGGGAATAGGTTGAGCGCAGAGGCTGCAGCTCTTCATAGGACATAGCCACCACTTCCTGCTCTTTTTGCTTTAGAATGGTCGGGAGAAATTCTTTGCTCATTTTTGATACTCCTGTAGTTGCTTGAGTTTTTCATAGGCTGCGCCACTAGCGATCACTTGGCGGGCCAAAGCTATTCCCGCTTCTATACTGTCTGATTTCCCATTAGCATAGAAGCCCAATCCCGCATTCAGCACTGTCGTTTCCAGATAGGGGCTGGCTTGATTTTGCAGGACAGATAGCAGAATTTCTGCATTTTCCTTGGCATTGCCTCCACGAATCGCTTCAAGAGGTATTTCTTCCATGCCAATATCTGACGGCAGAAAGCTGTGCAGGCTGATTTGCCCATTTCCCAGCAGAGCATACTGGGTTCGGCCATGAAGACCCGCCTCGTCAAGACCATCCGGTCCCGACACGACTACTGCACGCTTACGGCCCATATTTTTCAAGACCTCTGCCGTGCTCTCTAGCATATCTGGTCGGCTAGTCCCCAAAAGCTGAGTTTCTAGACTCATGGGATGGATGAGCGGACCAGTTAGATTCATGATAGTGGGAATGCCAAGGCTAAGACGGGCTGGCATGATGTATTTCATGGCTGGGTGCATATTCTTTGCAAAGAGAAAGACGATACCTGTCTGCTCAAAAACCTTGCACAAGCTAGCAGCGTCCAAGTCTAGATTGATACCCAGAGCTTCTAACACATCAGCTGAGCCTGACTTAGAAGAAATGGAGCGATTGCCGTGCTTGGCCATCTTAATCCCGCCACCTGCCAGTATAAAAGCTGCCGTAGTCGAAATATTGAAGCTGAAAGACTTGTCTCCACCGGTACCGCAATTGTCCATTGCAGTGCGAATAGTGGTTGGAATCTGCTTAGCATGACCTCGCATGACCTGAGCCAAAGCAGTTCGTTCCTCAATCGTCTCCCCCTTCATCTTAAGCCCCAGCAAGAAAGCTACAATTTGAGACTCTGTCACTCGTCCAGTGACAATACGCTCAATAACATCTGTCATCTCAGCGCTGCTTAAATCCTTAAAATCAGCTAGTTTTGCAATTATCTCTTTCATACATCCTCCTTTATTTTACTAAATCGATGAAATTCTTGATAGACGACAAGCCGTCCGGCGTGCCAATACTTTCTGGATGATACTGAAAACCATAAATGGGCAGGCTCTTGTGCTGGATAGCCATGATCGAGTTATCATCAGCCGCCCGAGCCGTCACTTCAAAGTCCTCTGGCATCTCCTCAATCAAAATCGAATGATAGCGCATAACCGGCTGTCCATCCTCTAGCCCCTCATAGATAGGAGATTTGCCCTCAAAACGCAGAATACTTTGTTTGCCGTGCATGACTTTGGGAGCCAAACCTAGCTTTCCGCCAAATACTTCTGCAATGGCTTGGTGCCCCAAGCAAATCCCCAAAATCGGTTTCTTACCAGCAAAATCTCGAATAAGTTCTTCCATCCGTCCTGCATCTGCTGGCCAGCCTGGACCCGGAGACAGAACCAAGGCATCCGCTTCTTCTGCTGCTTGATAAAGGTCTGCATCATCATTTCGCAAGACCCTAACTTCTGCGAAATTGCCGATATACTGGGCTAGATTGTAAGTAAAAGAATCATAATTATCAATCAATAAAATCATTGCATCTCTCCTATCTTGGTCATTGATTTGGCTTTGTTGATGGTTTCTTGGTATTCATTAGCAGGGATCGAGTCATAAACAATACCCGCTCCAGCTTGAACGTAAGCTCTGCCATTTTTCAAAATCATGGTCCGGATAGCAATGGCAAAATCCATATCCCCTGTCGCAGACAGATAGCCAATGGCACCCGCATAAACACCACGTTTTTCCTGCTCTAGCTCATAAATGCGTTTCATAGCTCGAATCTTAGGCGCACCCGAAACGGTGCCGGCCGGCAGGGTGGACTTGAGCGCATCCATGGCTGTCAGTTGAGGCAGAAGCTGACCACGAACTACACTGGTCAGGTGCATGACATAGCGGAAATACTCCACCTCCATGTACTTAGTGACTTCTACGCTGTTATTCTGGGCAATTTTACCGATATCATTACGCCCCAAATCAACTAACATGCGGTGTTCCGCCACTTCCTTCTCGTCAGCTAGCAACTCCTCTGCCAAGACTTTATCTTCTCTCTCATCCTTCCCGCGCGGTCTAGTTCCAGCGATAGGATTGGTCGTAACCTTATCTTGTTTGACAGACACTAGACTCTCTGGACTGGCTCCGATAATCTGATAATCCCCGAAATCATAAAAGTAGAGATAGTTGGAAGGGTTGGTTACGCGCAGATTGCGATAATAATCCAGCGGCCTACCAGAATATTCTGCTGAAAAGCGTTGACTAAGCACACATTGGAACATGTCGCCCTGCCGAATCAAGCTACGCGCTTCTTCCACCATTTTTTCAAAAGCTGTCTGCTCGATATGACTCTGAAAGTTCAAACTGGACAGTTCCAGTGGTGAAAATTCATCTGCTGCTGGCTGCGCCAGCTCAGCCATAATCCTCTCCAGCCTAGCAGCCAAATCAGCTTCGCTCCTATCACTGTAGAGCGCCTCCTCAACGATATAGACCTTGTCTTTTTTATGGTCAAAAACCATGTAACTCTCATAGACGAAAAAGTGCATGTCCGGCGTCCCAATCACATCAGCTGGAATCTGGCCAATCTCCTCATAGAGGGAAATCATATCGTAGCCGACAAAACCGATGGCTCCGCCTCCAAAAGGCAGGTCTGAATGATGAGCTTTTTTTACTGCCAACTCATGCAGATAGTCCAATGGATCTGCCTCGATAACTTGCCCATTCTTTGTTAAACGGCCATTTTCATAGCGGACTTCAAAGACTGGATTATAGGCTAGGATAGAAAAACGAGCTGTCTCGCTATCTCTTGGAATACTTTCCAAAATCACCTTGTGGTCGCCCTGAATCCGCATATAAGCCAGAATCGGCGATAAAATATCAGCTGGTAAAATCTTTTGCATAATGTTTCTTTCTATTTAATCAAAAACGTTTAAGGAGGAACAATCTGCTAGCCATGACTGCATTCACAAGAACAGATAGCACCTGTCCACGGTCATAACTTGCTCCAAAACTACAGAAAAACGCCCGCACAGTTCATCCTGTGAGGGCGTATCATCGCGGTGCCACCTCAGTTATGGAGTTTTTAGGCTCCACATCTCATTTACCTATTTACAGTCATTTAGATCCCTTTTAGTAGAAGGCAGCATACTGGTTTACAACAAAGCATGCTAACAAAGTAATAAAAGTTCAACTAATGGACAAAATTTTGACTCCAACAGCCCATTTCATAACTTCTCCTGCCTGTTCTCAGCAACCACAGACTCTCTGAAAGGAGGGATGTTACTACTCTTCTGCTGGGTATTTTATTTTCGTTTTTCTAGATAGTCGGCAATGGCTGCCACGTCCTTGTCTCCACGACCAGATACATTGATAATGATGATTTGGTCAGATGACAGTTGCGGAGCTCGCTTGATGGCTTCAGCAATGGCGTGAGAACTTTCGATTGCCGGCAAAATTCCTTCCTTTTGTGTCAAGAGGAGCAAAGCATCTACAGCTTCATCATCTGTCGCTGCTACATATTCTACTCGACCAGAATCTTTAAAGAAAGCATGTTCAGGACCAACTCCCGGATAGTCCAAGCCTGCTGAAATGGAGTAAACCGGTGCCACCTGACCATCTTCAGCAAAGACAGCGTAGGTCTTCATACCGTCCACTACTCCGACACTTCCCTTGGTCATGGTCGCCGCATGCTGGTCTGTATCAAGGCCCCGCCCAGCCGCTTCAACACCAACCAGCTTGACTTCTTCATCTGCCACATACTGAGAGAAGGCGCCGATAGCATTGGATCCGCCACCTACACAGGCAATGACATAGTCTGGCAAGCGGCCTTCCTTATCCAAAATCTGCCGACGAGATTCTTCACTGATCACCTTTTGGAACTCATGGACAATCGTCGGATAGGGGTGAGGTCCGACAGCCGAACCCAAAACATAGAAGGCTTCCAAATCGCTCATCCAAGCTCCAAAGGCTGCATCCACCGCATCCTTGAGGGTTTTAGTTCCTGTTTCCACAGCGTGAACAGTCGCGCCCATCATTTCCATGCGGAAGACATTAAGGCGCTGGCGTTCTACATCCTCTGCACCCATGTAAACATCGCACTTCATACCAAACTTAGCTGCAGCTGCCGCAGTTGCCACACCATGCTGACCAGCTCCAGTTTCAGCGATGACTCGGGTCTTGCCCATGCGCTTAGCTAGAAGAATCTGCCCCAAAACATTATTGAGCTTATGAGAGCCCAGATGATTGAGATCTTCCCGCTTCAGATAAATCTTAGCTCCACCCAGATGCTGGGTCAGACTTTCTGCAAAGTAAAGCGGAGTTTCCCGGCCTGAATAATCTGCCAAATAATGTCGATATTCATTTAAAAATTCTGGGTCTTCCTTATATTTCTCAAAAGTAGCTTCCAATTCATCCAGTAAGGCCTGGATAGGCTCCGGTACAAAGGAGCCTCCGAATTGTCCAAAATATCCTTTAGTTTCTGTCATCTTGATTGCCTCATTTCTTTATTTTCAAGCAAAACAAAAGCCCACACACAGAAAAAAACTCTGTGTGAGGGCGTAAAATCGCGGTGCCACCTCAATTATGGAGCAAAGTATAGACTGCCTCCATATCTCTGTCTTGTCTAACAACAAGCTGCACTGTAAGGTGTGCTCACCGAATTTTTATTGCTTCAAATTCATTTTTTGCATCAGCCCACTTCATAACCTTCCACTGCCTGTTTCCACCAACCACAGGCTCCCTGAAAGTAGAAAAAATTATTACTTTTCTGATGATTTATTTTATTATAGGCCTTTCCCTTTTTCTTGTCAAGAAAAAATTTAATTTTTCTCCTAAATCCGAACCTTTCTCTCACTAATCTCTTTTGAAAGCGTCGTCTTGACGATTTTTCCAGATTTTCTGACCAAGCTGAAATGCCCGCCAAGCCAGATAACCCCCCAAAGTATTGGTCCAGAGATCATCAATCTCAAAAACTCGATTAGCGTTGATAAGAAGGTCCAGCAGAATCTGAGTCACTTCGATAGACAGACTCATCCCAAAGCTCAGCCATACAACCTTCTTTGTCTTCCGCAATTTTGGAAAGAGCCAAAGCAATTGAAAAATTAAGGGTGACAACAAGAAGATATTGGCTAGATTTTGGATAAAGACCTTGACCAGCTGGATCCAAGAAGTAATCTCGCCAATATTAACAAAGGAATTAAAAGGGATTAACAAAACCACTATTCGGCCAAAGTACTGGATTCCCGGCGTCTCCATTCCCGGCTCTGGAACTTGAGGAATAAAGCACAAAATGCAAAGCATCAAGAAATAGAGCCAGCTTCCCCCTATCAGCAATCTCCGTCCTTTGGCTGTTAGCTCACCGTCTGAAGTCAGATAGTTCTTAAGGCTGAACATTTTCTACCAATGCTTTCTCGCGATCACGCTTCATGGTATTAGAACGTAGCTGACCGCAGGCTGCATCAATATCTGTACCATGTTCCTGACGAACCACGCAGTTGACTCCGTTTTTCTTGAGGGTATCGTAGAAAGCCATCACGCGCTCTTTGGGACTGCGACTGTATTGGTCGTGCTCGCTAACGGGGTTGTAAGGAATGAGATTGACATAAGACAGCTTCTTAATGTTCTTGAGCAGCTCAGCCAGCTCCTTGGCCTGCTCTACCCCGTCATTGACTTCATTGAGCATGATGTACTCAAAGGTCACCCGGCGATTGGTCGTCTCAATATAGTATTCAATAGCTGCAAAAAGCTTTTCGATAGGGAAGGACCGGTTAATCCGCATGATGCTGGTCCGCAGATCATTATTTGGGGCATGGAGGGATACAGCTAGATTGACCTGCACACCTTCATTGGCAAAGTCACGAATCTTATGAGCCAGCCCTGATGTCGAAACCGTGATATGGCGGGCACCGATAGCCAAACCTTTATCATCATTGACCGTCCGAACAAACTTGAGCACGTTGTCATAGTTGTCAAATGGCTCGCCGATTCCCATGACTACGATGTGGCTGACCCGCTCATCCTGACCACGCTCGTCAAAATACTTCTGAACCAGCATAATCTGAGCTACAATCTCACCGTTATTGAGGTCGCGTTGCTTTTTAATCAAGCCAGAAGCACAGAAAGTACAGCCAATATTACAGCCAACTTGGGTGGTCACACAGACCGAAAGTCCATAGTGCTGGCGCATGAGTACGGTCTCAATCAGCATACCATCCGGCAGCTCAAAGAGGTACTTGACCGTACCGTCAGCAGACTCTTGAACAATGCGCTGTTTAAGCGGATTGACGACAAACTGATCATTTAGCTTGGCAATTAAGTCCTTGGACAGATTGGTCATCTCTTCAAAAGACTGGACCCGCTTGCGATAGAGCCACTCCCAAATCTGGGCAGCACGGAATTTCTTTTCTCCTTGAGCTTCCGCCCATTCAATCATTTCCTGACGCGTTAAGCTATAAATAGATGGTTTCATTTTTCTCCTTTATTCTGGCGAATCACAAAATGGCGATTGCTGTCTTTTTGCTTTTTCTGCCTATCTTGCTGGGAATTGTTGCGAGAGCGCTTATTATCCCTTTTAGAACGACTGTCTCGGTCTCGCTCGCTTCTACGATTACGGTTGCTCCCCGAACGGCTGTTGCGAGAACGTTTTGACCGACCTTCTGTCTCTTTCTTGCCATGCGATTTTTTATCAAAGGAAGCGCGCTGGGGATTTGGATTTTCCAAGACAAAATAAGCACAGCCGTAGCTGCAGTACTCCAGCAAATAGTCTTCTAAGCGGCTGATCTTCTCATCGCTTTCATTAGCCCGCTCGTCCTTGTAAAAACCACGCAGGCGCAGCTGCTCATTGCCCCAGTCACCGACAATATAGTCAAACTTGGTGAGAATTTCTGAAAAGCGCTGATGAAAGGCAGTCAAGTCAAAGCCTTCCTTATAGTTCTCAATCAATTCAAACTCGAATTTTTCTGCAACAATCTTGCTGTCAATCTGTTTAAACTCCGGTCCTGGGAATTTATTATAATTATACAATTCAGGTGAAATATCTTTACGCATACTCTTCCTTTAACAATCTTGGATAGTTTATCTACAACACTTTATTTTATCATAAATCAGCCAGTATTTCGCGGACTTTTCATCAAAAATATCTTTCTGAAAAAAGTCAGACGATTTAAAGCAGAGAAGACCAGCTGATCTTGTCTGTCTCACAAGAAAAATCTTAGCAAAAGCTAAGATCTTACTTATTCTTTTTCAGATAGTCAATGGCGTCCTGCAGCGTTTTAACTGGAACAATTTTCATATCTGTTTTAATCTTCTTGGCTGTCTCCAGAGCCGTTTGGTAGTTGTTTTTCCCATTAGGAGAAAGCTTCTTCTCTTCCTCTGTAAGTTCATTGTTCGGTGCAAAGAAGATATCCGCTCCGCTTTGGGCTGCTGAAACGACTTTCTTATCGATTCCGCCGATTTCGCCAACTTCACCTTCCCGGCTGATGCTGCCGGTCCCTGCAATATCGCGGCCATCACGAAGAGTCGGATCAGCCAACTGGGTATAAATAGCCAGGCTGAACATGAGACCAGCACTAGGACCTCCGATACCCTCAGTTGAAAATGTAATTGGAATATTACTGCTGACTTCCGTCCGGTCTATCAGACTGATCCCAATCCCGTTCTTACCGTTCTCTAGCTTAATAATCTTGCCGGTTGCCGATTTCTCCTGACCATCTTCTTGGAAAGTCACCTTGACCTTATCTCCAAGCTTCTGCGAGTTGACATACTTGACCAGCTCCTCAGAGCTTTCAAAGGTCTTGTCATTGACACCGGTTACCGTATCAGCAATATTGAGAACTCCTTTGAAGGTTGAGTTATCAGCTACCTGCAGGACATAAACCCCCAAATAGTCCATTTTGATCTCTTTACCAGCTGTCGTCAACCCCTGATATTTGGCCATATTTTGCGATGTTTCCATGTAAAACTGGTTGATCCGATTAAACTCATCGTCCGTGGAGCCACCCGTCATATCCTTGGCGGAATAAATATCTGTAAAAGGAGTCAGCCAAGCATAGACCAGATGAGCAAAGGTTGCCTGCTCTACTCCGACCGTCACAAAATTGTAGGAGCCCGCTTCCTTGTCGGCCTTATTATCAACTATCAAGACCTGACGAACATCCTCGGCACCACCAGGAACTTCTATGTAATAAGGCAGACGAACGTAAAGAGCTGCTATAAAAAAGGCAATAGTGACGCCAATGACCGTTGGCAATATAAACTTCTTAATTCTTTTCATTGTTGATTCTTTCTAATTCTTTGATTACACTTTGGGGCACATAGGCCGCGATATCCTGCTGAAAAGCAATCAGCTCACGAATACGTGATGAACTGATATGCTGATAGACTGGTTTGCTGAGCAAGAAAATCGTCTCCATTTCTCCTGCCAATTCCTGATTGAAAAAGTTCATATTGGCTTCATAGTCTAGGTCTTGACTATTTCGGAGACCGCGCACAAAGGCATTAGCTCCCAGTCTTCTGGCCACTGTCACTGCTAGCTCATTCTGTGAAGTGATGACCTCGACATTATCCAAATGTTCTAGAGCTTCTTTGACCATGCGCTCTCTGGCTTCAATTGTGAAAAAACCAGACTTTTCTCGGTTATAGAAAATCCCTACATAGAGCTTATCAAAGAGCCTGCTGGCTCGCTCAATCAGGTCCACATGGCCCTTGGTCATCGGGTCAAAAGACCCTGTGAATAATCCTATCTTATCTGACATATACCGTCACCTTTGAAATTCCATATATCTTCTGCTTCCAAATGCCCAGCCCTGCAATTTCCTCCGGCAGCTCTACTTCCTTGTCTGTCTCACAGACTACCAGAACATCTTGACTCAAGAGCTGGCCTTCCTCTAGCTTCTCAAGGTCCTCCACAATCTGCTCCTTGGCATAAGGCGGATCCAAGAGAACTAAGTCAAAAGACCCTGTCAACATTTCCAAGGCTCGACCAGACTCCATCTTGAGCAAATCAAAACGTTCCGGCTCCTTAGTCATCTGAATGTTCTCTGAAATAATAGCCTGAGCTCTGCGATCCTTTTCGACTAAGACAGCTGTCTCCATACCTCGCGAAATAGCCTCAATGGCCAAACTCCCGCTCCCAGCATAAAGATCCAGCACCCGACCGCCGTCAAAATAGGGACCAATCATATTAAAAATCGCCCCCTTGACCTTATCAGTCGTAGGCCTGGTCGTCTTGCCGTCCAAAGTCTTGAGGGGCCTGCCCCCGTATTTACCTGCAACAACTCTCATAAAAAACATTATAACACACATCGCACAGGAGGCCAATTTTTTGAAAACTGGACAGATAAAAAACAGAAGTCCCCCAAAATTAGAGACTTCTGTTTTCTTTTAGTTTTAGTAAAAAATCAATTAATTCAGGCTGACAGTCTGCCTTATCCAAGATCAGCCCTATTGACCGGCCAACCATAATATAAAAAGTTTCTGGCTTGTCTATAATTGCTATAATATCTTGGTAGTCAAATCTGGCATTGTTATTCCGATTAACGACACGAAAGTCTGTCTCATAGAAGCTAAACTCCTGCTCTATATCATGCCAGAGGGGGTTGCCTCTATAAAACTTTTTAATATGGCGATTCATGGACAGATAGTAAAGAAAAGGAAGGAAAGCCACAGTAACAAGAAAAGCTACGCCTCGCAAAGGTTCCCCGATGAAAAAACAGATTGCACCGCATATCAGCACCACTATCTCAGGGAGAATCAGTGAAAAGAGGCCATTCTTTTTATACCAAAAATTGGTCCAAGCGAAACGGCGATAAGCTTCTTCTGTCATAATCGTTTTTGCTGTCATAGGAAACATCTCTCTACCTCCAAGTTATATTCCTCCCTACAGTTTACCACACTCTTGCTGGAAATAACAATATTCAATAAAGAGCTTGCTTTTCTCGATTTCATCTGGTATACTATATGTAACTTTTAAAACGTTACATAGGAGGTGTGATATGTTTTCGCATGAAAAATTAAAAAAACGCCGGCTGGAGCTTCATTTGACTCAGGCTTCCATTTACCAAGAGCTGGGCATCTCTCGAAAGACTTACTCTGCTTGGGAAAATGGTCTAGCAGAACCCCACGCAAAAAATCTCAGGAGGTTGGCCACCTGTCTCAAGGTCCAGGAGAACTACTTTGTGGATGAGACCAGCGCGCTCTACACCTACCCTTTATTAACCTCACCCCATAAAAAGGAAGTCGACCAGTTCGCTAGTCGGCTCCTAGAGAGACAGCGCAAGGTTAGCTCCCTTACAGCCTATAAGGTTCTATCTGTTGAGCTGGCTGCAGGTCGCGGTAACAGTTATTATGATAATGAAACAGACTACGAAACTGTCTACTTTGATCAAGATATCCAGCACGACTTTGCATCCTGGGTCTCTGGAGATTCTATGGAGCCCAAGTATCCCAATGGCTCTGTTGCCCTTATGAAACAGACGGGATTCGACTATGATGGGGCGGTCTATGCTCTCATGTGGAATGGCAAGACCTATATCAAAAAAGTCTATCGCGAAGCTGAAGGCCTACGCTTAGAGTCTATCAATCCTGACTACGAGGATCTCTTTGCTCCCTATGAAGACCAGCCTAGCATTGTTGGTATCGTCGTCGGACATTTTCTGCCAATTGAGGTATAAGCTATGGTCCTATTTGATTATTCACGCGAGCCTCGTTCAGACATTGCTTTTGTGGATATGAAAAGTTTTTATGCCTCTTGCGAATGCATCGCCCTTGGACTTGACCCTTTAAAAACCTCGCTCTGTGTCATGAGCCGAATTGAAAATTCTGCCGGACTGATACTAGCTGCCACCCCTCTCTTTAAAAAGAATTTCGGCAGCCAAAATGTCATCCGAAGTTATAATCTTCCTTTTGATGTCCACACCCGTAAGTTCAACTATGCTGCTGCCCGCAAGCAAGGACTGCCGATTACAGCAGATTATGTGCGCTTTATTGAAGATGCTGCTCAAAAGACCTTATTGGTCCCACCTCGGATGAATTACTACATCCAGAAAAATATGGAAATCCAAAAAATTTTCCAGGATTTCGCAGCTCCCGATGATATTTTCCCCTACTCAATCGATGAGGGCTTCTTAGATTTGACAAGCTCTATCAACTACTTCATTCCCGATCAGACGCTGGACCGCAGGACCAAACTGGACCTGCTGGCTGCCCGCATTCAACAGGCTATCTGGAAGAAGACCGGGATTTATGCCTCTATCGGCCTGAGCAACGCCAATCCTCTTCTCGCCAAGCTAGCCTTGGACATTGAAGCCAAACATACAAAAAAGATGCGGGCCAACTGGTCCTATGAGGATGTTCCCAGCAAGGTTTGGACTATTCCGACAATGACTGATTTTTGGGGCATCGGCCACCGAACAGCCACCCGCCTTAAGAAGCTAGGCATCCATTCCATTTATGATTTGGCTCACTTTAACCCCGACATTCTCAAAAAAGAAATGGGGGTCATGGGCCTGCAGCTTTGGTTTCACGCTCACGGCATTGATGAAAGCAATGTGCACAAGCCTTATCAGGTCAAGTCACACGGCCTAGGGAATTCGCAAATTCTCCCCCGAGATTATAGACAGAAGGCAGAGATTGAGCTGGTTTTTCGAGAAATGGCTGAGCAGGTCGCCATTCGTCTCAGACGCTCTGGCAAAAAATGCCAACGTGTCTCAATCTATGCCCGCTATTCCAAACAGGAGCGCTTGCCTTCCATTCATACACAGAAAAAAATTGAGCCCACTAACAACAGCGATCGATTGGCTCAAATCGTCGTTCAGCTTTTTCGTTCCAAATATCAGGGCGGGGCTATCCGACAGATTGGCGTTTTTTACAGTGACTTTGTCGATCAAGGATATGGTCTGATTTCTCTCTTTGACGATCCTCTGCAAATTCAAAAAGAAGAGGAGCTCCAACAGACGATTGACCGCATCAGAGATTGCTTCGGCTTTGCCTCTCTGCTTAAGGGAAATGCCTTGCTGGACTCCTCCCGTGCTATTGCTAGAAGCAAGCTAACCGGTGGCCATTCTGCTGGAGGTTTGGAGGGCTTATCATGACTGACCGCTCTTATCTCCCCTATCAGTCTGCTCGTGACTTTCAGGATCGGGGCATGGCTAAATGGGCTGGCTTTTTCCTCTCTGAGCATAGCACTGCTTTGGCCAAAAAAGAACTAGATATCAGTCGCCTGGCCCAGCTTGACAGACAGGAGAAATTCCAGTTACTCAACCAAGCCTACAGTCATCAAGTTCCCATCAGAATCACCTTTCTTAATCAGGGAAAGCTGACCGACATTACTGCTACCGTCTTTCATCTGGACTGCAAGCAGGTCCTCCTGCAGGAAGGTGACCATTACAAAGGCCTTGCTATCCATCAGATTCTTTCGATACAAGCTTCAGGAGGCGTAGATGACCACTCAAAATGTACATGAGGAACTTCAATTTGACTATTTTTCCCAGAACTACCATCAATTTCAAGAGGATTTTTATCAATTTTCCAATCTTCCCCAGCCTCTAATGGTCATGGAAGACGACATCCTACTCCACATGGCCAGCCGCCAAGTCACTCATTTCAAACTTTCCAAGACCAAAAGTTTGGACAAGAAGGACCATTACTTCCACTTTACCGTCAGTCGCCCAGACCAAGCAAACCGACTCTGCATTTACCACTATCAAGGCCAAACAGAAGATATAAAGCAATAAGCTCCCAAACTAAGTCTGGGAGCTTATTGTATGGAGTTGGCCATCTACTAGAATCTTCTCAATTCTTTCTTGCTTTAAGTCAGGCAAATAACATTAAAGATTTGAACCAGCTATATTTAAAGCCAAGAAGTGCCATTCTATTTAGGTTATCTATTCAGTTCATTTGTATAAACTAATTTCATACCAAAAACACCCCAATCGTTAGATTTTCTGTCTAACTTTTGGGGTGAAAGTCAAAGCGAATTATCTTTTCTTTTATTTTTTATCGGTGTCAAGATTTGCAGCTTCAATAACCGGCTGCTCATCTTGTTTTAGCTTGTTAACAGTCATATTAACACCAAGAGCTCCTGCTAGGAGTTGACGAATATCGAAGCCTGCACCTTGCGACACTTGGTCAATACTCTGCATGATATCACCAACCATCTTAGAAGCATTGCCTTCACCATACATAGTGATTTTGTCCACTTTAGTAAGCGGCTCTGCTACAGCACGGGCAATTTCTGGCAGTTTGTCTACAATCATCTCAGTAATCGCAGCTTCCTGCATCTTCTTCATGGCTTCTGCTTTTTTATCCAAACCTTCTGCTTCGGCTTCTAATTTAAGACGAATAGCCTCCGCTTCAGCATGTCCCTTAGCTTCAATAGCTTCAGCTTCTTGCAGTTGCGCAAATTTCTCAGCCTCGGCTTGAGCCTTGCGTGCTTCGGCTTCTTTTTGTGTTTCAAAGAGCTCCGCCTCGGCTTGACGTTGACGCTCAATCAATTGTGCTTCCGCTGCTTGTTGACGAGAGTATTTCTCCGCTTCAGCCTGTTTGCGGATGTTAGCATCCAGTTCTTGCTCCCGAACCTTAACTTCGCGTTCCTTGACTTCAGCTTCTTTCTCTTGCTTCATGATATTAGCTTCGGCAGCCACACGTTCTTGCTCGCGACGCTGCACTTCCGCCTCAATCCCTTTAGCTGCATCAGCCTTAGCTTGAGCTATATCCGCTTCCTGCTTGAGGGCTGCTTGCTTCAATTTCAACTCATTTTGCTTTTGAGCGATTTCTAAGTCAGCAGCTACGCGCTTATCGTTAGCCAATTTGTCTTGCTCAGCTTCTACTTCCTTGCGCTCACGTTCAGCTTTAGCCTTCGCAATTAAGGCATCTTTTTTGATGGTTTCGACATTTTCGATACCAAGATTATCAATCACACCACCTTCATCAGAGAAAGACTGAACGGTAAAGGCAATGACTTCTAATCCCATCTTAGCCAGATCCGGAGCTACGTTGTCCTGAACTTTTGAGGCAAATTCCTGACGGTCATTGACCATCTTACGTAATTCCATCTGACCAATTACTTCCCGAAGATTTCCTTCCAAGACATCTTGAACAGAGTTAGAAATATCAGTTGTATTCCAATTAAGGAAGTTTTCTGCTGCACGAGCAATCATTTCATCGGTCGTTCCAATTTTCAGCTTAACAGCTGCATCAGCACGAACATTGATAAAATCCAGAGTCGGTACCGCTTCAGAAGTGCGAACATCTGTTGAGAACTGCTCAATATCCAAATAAGAGCGCTGCTCTACAAAAGGAATCATAAATCCAGCTTTACCGCGAAGATGACGCTGTTTACGAAGACCTGTAATTACAACTACTTCGTTAGGGCGTGCGTTAACATAGCCTTTCACTAAAAGTACGACAAGGACAACCAAACCAATAATTACTGGAATCAACCAGGTTGGAAAGAAAAATGTATCCATTAAATCTCCTTCTATAAGACAATTTTCATTGTCTATTTTCTTTTTATACTTAGTATAACAAATTATTTCAAATTCTCAAATTATTTTCAAAATTTTTACAAGATTTATTCATCAAAAAGTCCTTGCAAACCAGCGAAAGGATTGTTCTTCTCTTTTTGAGCTTCCTGGGCAGCGGCGAATTCTTCTTCTGTCATAACCTGCCAGTCCTGACCTGACAGAAAGCCTTGGCCGGCTTCTTCCTCAGCTGTTAGAATTTTCAGCGGGATATTCAGCAGGATATTATCAGCTACACTCTCGGCTACATTAATCTCGCCATTTTCAATCGGCAGTACCAAGTCCTGATCAATCATATCCTGCGATGCAGCCTGTCCTTCTTCCATGAAAATTTCGTTGACTAGATAAGACTCCTTGAGCTCCACCGGCTCCATACTGCGACTGGACGTCAGAGTGATGGTATAAGACAAGTCATAATCCAGAAAATAGAGGCCGTCTTCATATTGAACCTTGCCTTTGGCTACAATATCCTGAACATCTAAAATCTCAGGATTGCGCTCTTTTAACTCCTCCGCCAAGTCCAGCTTTTTCTCAAAGGCTAGTCCATCTGGATTCTTCCGAATTTCTTGAATATGCAACATAAGTTCCTCTTTGCTTTTTTTCTTTATATTATATCATGTTTGAGCGCTTCGATGTTATTGAAAATTATTTTGTTATAATAAATTGTAAGGAGGGAAGACAATGGAACATCTAGGACAGGTTTTTAGATTTTTTCGCGAGGCAAGGCACATCTCTTTATCCGAGGCGGCTGGCGGAGAATTTTCAAAATCTATGCTCTCTCGCTTTGAAAATGGGCAGAGCGAACTGTCGGCACAGAAACTTTTTAGCGCTCTCAGCGCCATCCGCACGGAAACGGAAGAATTTACCGTTGCAGCCGGCATCCAGAATCATCATTCTCACAAGGAACTCTTAAGCCACATTCAAGACCTGTTGCAAGCCAATCAGCTTGATCTCTTAGAAGAACTTTATCTGAAAAAAGAAAAAATCACTCAAAAAAGCAAGAAGGCTAGTGATTGGGTTGAACGCCTGATTGTAAAGGCCTATCTCTGTGCCCTCAAAGAGTCTGAGAAGGCTAGCCCAGGCGAGCTGGATTTCCTGCATGATTACCTCTTTTCAGTTGATATTTGGGGGCGCTACGAACTCAATCTCTTCTCTGTCTGCACTCCGGTTTTATCTCTAGACTTGTTTTCCCAATACACCAAAGAAATCCTCTCAAGAAAGGATTTTGCCGCCTTGTTTGCCAACAACCGCAACACCCTGCATACCACCTTTCTTAATGGCTATCTTCTGGCCATCAGTCAGGAAAATATCACTCAGGCAGACTATTTCCAACAAGTCATTGAGCGACACTTTTATGAAGAAAATGAGACTTGCTTCCGAATTGTCTATCTCTTTGCTCAGGGAGAGTTGATCTGTTTGAAAGGGAAAACAGAAGAGGGGCTCACGCAAATGAAGCAAGCTATTGATATTTTCCGAATCTTGAACTGTCAGCATAGTGCTGACTACTATCAAGAAGCCCTTGATACTGCTTTTCAAAAATATAGCAAATAATGCAAATCTCCACTTTTAAGCTCAGCTATTTTGAGTTGGAAAGTGGTTTTTATTCCTACTCGAGCTCCACCTTTCTGATTTAAAAGTTTCTACCCGAAAATCGTTGAATATATGCAACGTTTCCTGCAGATTGGATTCTCTATTTTATACTAAAAGCATAAAGAGCTAGCGCAAGTCACTTTCAGAATTTTACCACTTACTTATGAGACCTAACCGGTTGCCGAAAAGCCCTTGTTTTTGGCTTTAAACGGTCTATAATGGTCATCAGAAAGAGAAAAACAAAAGCCAGATTACAGATGTACCCAATCAGCTTTCATTCATTCTTGCAGTTTAGAAAAGGAGTCTACGATGAAATTATTTTTTAAAAATAGAGTCTATGCCTCACTCAGCCTTTCCCGAATCTTCAACACCTTGGGAGCTTCTATTTTCAATATTGTTTTTGTGGTATTTGCTTCCAGCATGCCCAATCCCAAGTTTGCTATTGCCGTGGCTAATTTTATCGTTCTGGTTCCGACCTTCTTTACTATCTTTGCTGGTATCAAAGCTGACAAGACCGTTCATAAAGCTCGTTGGCTGATTCATTTTGGTTATCTTCAAGCCTTGATCTTTGTCCTTGTTGCCTTCATGACTCGCTCCAGCTCTTATCTAGCCTTTTCAGCCGTCTGCTTGATGAATATTCTTTCAGATATCATCAGCGATTACCGCAGCGGCCTGCAAATGCCGATTTTGAAAAAGAATGTTCCAGAGAAAGACCTTATGGAAGCCTTCTCTTTTACCCAACTCATCAGCTTTCTTTGCAGCCTGGCCGGACAAGCTTTGGGAGTTTGGCTCCTAACCATCAGCCAGCAAGACTTTTTTCTGGTGGCTTTGGTTAACGCTTTAACCTTTCTCCTATCCTCCACCATCCTCTACCTAGTCCGTCGCAGATTGACCCATGACCCAGTGGCAATTTCTAAGAGAAAGGCTCCTCTGAAAGAAGAATTGAAGAAAATGTACACATCGTCCAAGCTCATTTTTGAGCAGGAAGGTTCTAACAATTTTCTCAAACTGCTGGCTCAAATCCTGATCGTCAACGCTATGGCAGGTTCTCTTATAGCTCTTTATAATCTCTACTTGCTGGATAACCCCATCTTCCAGCTGTCCTTTAGTCAGTCTCTCTTGGTTCTTCAGACCACTCTTGTCCTAGCCATGATCGCAGCCAGTCTGGCTCCCAACGATTACTTTAGCCGCCTCTCTCTAAATCAACTAACCCTCTGGGCTGCTCTCACAATGATTCTGCTTGCTGTCAGCAATTTCTTGCATCTGCCTGTTTTCGTCGGCATTGCTTTTGGATTTTTACTAGCTTATATCTCCGGCAAGATTAATCCCAAAATCAACACCCTCTTACTGAGCAAATTGCCTTCTGATGTTCTCGCTCAGACTTCCAGCTTTCTGAGTCTGCTCTTTTCTTTCTCTGTTCCCTTTGGCACTATGGTCTTCAGCAGCCTAGCCCTCTGGAATATGAACGCTAGCTGGCTCATCTTCAGCATTATCGGTGTGATTGCTCTACTCCTATCTATCGAAAAAAAGAAAGATGTTAAAGAAAGATGATAGATCAATCTTGTTTCTAAATTTATTCTCCCAGAACACAGCTAAAAACGATAACTTCCAAACAAGAAGTTATCGTTTTTGTGTATTAGAAAGCTAAAGATTAAGTTTCATTTAGCCTATTCTATTGCTATTAGTTCCAGCCGAAGCGCCTGCCTCTACCATTGCGGTCAAAGTACATCCAACTTCCATCTTCTAGCTGAATCCATTTATTGCGCGCCATTTCGCCTGAATTGGCATCAAAGTAACGGTTAGCACCATTGACATAGACAATCTTACCTTTGACTTGCTTGCCATTTTGGTCGAAGTAAAGGGTTTGTTGGCCAATCTGCTGCAAACCTGTCACTGCTTTACCAGCCTGATCGAAGTAGTACCATTCGTTCTTGGCACCTTCAACAAACTTGTTGGATGCCATTTCTCCTGAGTTGGCATCGAAGTAACGGATAGATTTATCAGCCAGAGTTACTACTTTACCCTTGACTTGCTTACCATTTTGGTCGAAGTAAAGGGTTTGTTGACCAATCTTCTGCAGACCTGTCACTGCTTTACCAGCCTGATCAAAGTAATACCATTCGTTCTTGGCACCTTCTGCAAACTTGCCGACTGCCATTTCTCCTGAATTAGCATCGAAGTAACGGATTGATTTATCAGCCAGAGTTACTACTTTACCTTTGACTTGCTTGCCGTCTTGGTCAAAGTAAAGCACTTGCTTGTTGATGGTTTGTAGACCAGTCACAGCCTTACCAGCCTGATCGAAGTAATACCATACATTCTTGGCACCTTCGACAAACTTGTTGACAGCCATTTCACCGGAGTTGGCATCGAAGTAACGGATACTCTTGTCTGCAAGTGTCACGACTTTACCCTTGACTTGCTTGCCATCTTGATCAAAGTAAAGAGTTTGCTGACCAACTTTTTGCAGACCAGTCACAGCAACACCATCTGCTCCGAAATAGTACCAGTCACTTGGATTATCACCTTGGGCAAAGCGGTTAGCAGCAGCGTTACCTGAATCCTTATCAAAGTAACGAAGTTTACCATCTTTGGCACGCGCAATCTTGCCTTTGACTTGGTAGCCGTTTTGGTCAAAGAATTGCTGATTGCCGCCCATGGTTACCAGACCTCTAGCCATGACACCCTTGACATCAAAGTAACGCCAGTTTTGACCATCAGTAGTGTAGTAACGGTTGAGAACTTGGGCGCCAGTCTTATCGTAGTAGTACTGATTGCCGTTTTCATCTTCACGGAGAGAGTCTCGCAACTGAATACCATTCTTGAGGAAGTAGAGCTGTTTGCCGTCAATTTCTTGCGCGCCTGTCACAAGATAGCCACGGTTGTTGAAGTAATACCAATTTCCATTTTCATCTTGGATAAAGGCATTCTTAGCCTCATATCCACTAGTTGAATAGTACTTAGTACCATTAGCATCACTAACAAATCCAGTGGAAGCTTTCTTATTGACTAGTTGCTTAGGCAGTACCATCTCACCATTCTTGTTGTTGAGATATTCGTTGCTAGCCCAATCTTTAAGAACATAGTAAGCACCACGACCCAAGATATTGGTACCGTTGAAGTGTTTAGCTGACCACTTGGTAATCTTCTCATCAGTCGTCATCTTTTGACCGTTAGAAATTTGTACTCGTTCAAAGATTTCTGGATATTTAGCTTTGAGTTCATCCAAGAAGGCTCCACCATACTTGCCTTGATAGTCTGTACCATTCGTTCTAGTATTGGCAACGTAAAGTTTTTCCTTGATTTCTGCGCCTTCACGGTAGGTTCCATAGTTGTTGACACGAGTTGCCGTTACCACTTCTTTACCTGGCAGGTTGTAGATTTGGTCTGGCACCCAGTCCGCAATGGCTTGGATATTGACACTGTGAAGAGCACGGAGAGCATTGAGTAGGTCATTTAAAGAACCATATTTATTGTTCTTACTCATTGCCATATCATAGCGGTCTTCAAAGGCATAACCATTCTGGATGATAGAGTCTAGGAAAGTACCGTCTTGGCTAGATACATACTGCGGCGGAAGCTCAAATGAAGTCACTCCCCATTCCTTGAAGAGGTTGACATTTTTAGCAATGACTTTATTGGTATATTGGTCATCACGAGTTGCAAAGTCTTGGAAGTTAGAGAAACCTTCATAAATCAACTGAGAATCAAGAGCAGCGCTAGACTCGTAAACCTGACCGCTGGCATTTTTCTTCTTGCTGGCTGTTACACGAGCATCCTGATCTGCCTTAGCACCAACTGGTACCCAAACAGCCAGGTAACCAGAAACTTGGACATTGCTGTAGCCTGCGATATCGTTCATATCAAAGGTCAAAATACCATTAGCATCAGTCTTCTTCCAGAGGGATTGAGGCACTTCTTCGTCAGTTAAATAGCGGGAAATACCATCTTTGGTCGTCAAGAGCACAGGACGGTAGTATTGATTCTTATGGGCTGCTCCCATATTGACTTGCAGTTTATCCCACTCATTCAGCTTGAGATTCGGGTTGTTAGAAGCAATAACTGCCATCCCTTGGGTACGAGTTTCTGCTGTTCCTTCATCTGTTGCTTCGTTAGCACCAGTACCGTAACGAACAGAAGTCAAAATACCATTGTAAGACCATTTATCAGCCTCACGAGGCACACCCATATATGTGACTTTCATGTCCTGACCACCAGCTACATACTTAATCCGAGCACGCAACAGGGCATCGATAGCGTCGTGGTAAGGAGATTTTTTCTCCATATATTGACCGTCATCTGTATAGAGATCACCATAGTAAACCCGAGTGATGGAGTCTTTGTTGGAGAGCATAAGAGCATGAGCAGTTGGGATATTGAACTGTGTATACTTCTTGTCCGCCTTTCGCATATCTTCGTTGTAGATCTTGAAGGCTTGCTTGAGCTCATCCATGGTAAAGGTCAAACCATCCGTGTTTGGATTGATATTTTCCCGGATGATGTCGGCAATAACGGTCTGCACTTCACTATCATGAGCCCGAACAAAGATATAGTTGGCCATCCGTTCGCCATTTTTCTTTTCAGTAGAACGGTCATTCAGACTATTCGTAATCGTTGGCTCTACACCACTACGGATAGAAAGCTTGCGCATGAACGAATAAAGCAAGGATAGACGAAGCTTATTATCAATCGGTAATTGTGCACCCTTGGTGTCTTTGTTGTAGTCAGGGTCGTTGTCAGACCAAGCTTCCAAGATAGACAGATGCTTGATGGCTTCTTCTTCACTTTCTCCAACCTTGTAGCGAGACTTGAAGTAGTCAGAGGCAATTTGGAGCAAGTCAGCATTGACATTGTCTACCGCATCGACACGAACTCCGTCAAAGTTAGCAGTCGGATCGTTGGCTACGATGCTGCCGAAGTTCATCATAAAGTGCAGCCAGTTGAGTTGCTCAGCCTGAACAGCTGGATTAGAGTTATCAAAGTCGTTAGCTAGCAGGAACTCATAACCACCATTTGACTTGTCAATGAAGTACTTAGGTGTACCAGTTTGGTTGGTAGGTGTGCGGTTCAGGATACGGTACTTAGAATTAGCATGAGAAGTCTTATCACTATTGCTATAAAGCAGAGCTCCGCCTTGCAAGTGGTCCTTATTCGTACCAGTTGTTTCAGACTCTGTCTTGATATTCCAGTTTGGCTGAGTTTTGACAAATGCGCCCATCAGTGTTCTCAGCCATTTAGTATCGCCTTCTTTACCGATTCTTTCTTCAATTTTGCGCTGAACCTGCTGAGAAGCACCTGTCAGGATAGCTTGTTCCACTTTGTTTTCAAAAGCTCCTGCTCCCAGACCTTGCTGATTCATATAGTTGAGATAGCTAACCTGCGTTTGCTTATCAGGCCACCAAGCCATCAAAAGCGGACGTAGGTCTGTTTCTGTTGAGGCTGTCCATGTTTTTCCGTCTTTCAAGATGAACTTTGGACGATACCAGCTATCTGCTGTCAAGTAGCCGTCTATTGTTTCAACATCCTTGTCCGTTGTACCATAAAAAGCATTCTTTTGAGTGAATTCATTATTGAGACTGCTAGTACCTTGCTGGAATTGATACTCAGCTGAATCAATCAATGCTCCAGTCTCTGCATCGAAATAAAGAATTTTTCCATTGAGCTCAACTGCAAAATTCTTTTTAACTGTACCGTCGTCCTGAACATAGTATTTCTTGCCATCAATGGTCTTGATGTGAGATAAGACGTCATCATCATGCTCAGTATTAACAGGCGCCGCTTGGGCTTGATCAGCCACCATTCTTTCAGCTATCGCTCCCTGTCTTTGAGCAGGTTCTGGCAAGCGATCTTTCTTTGCAACCTTTGGATTTGCAACAATCTTGTCTGTAACAGTCTTCTTTGCTTGTTTATCAGCAGTTGCTGGACTTGCTTGTCTATCCTGATCAGCTGCTTCTGGTTTAGCAGTTTCTGATGTTGCATTAGCTGCTTTTGCTTCTTCAGCAACGGCTGCTTTTTCTGTAGTTGCTACTTCTGCTACTGCCGGCTTAGCTGGCTCTT
Source organism: Streptococcus sp. 27098_8_134 (assembly GCF_041431675.1). NCBI lineage: Bacteria > Bacillati > Bacillota > Bacilli > Lactobacillales > Streptococcaceae > Streptococcus > Streptococcus sp. 27098_8_134. The sequence goes on from NZ_JAPVYD010000001.1 coordinate 451,067, forward strand.
GAGCATCTGTTTGAGTCGCTGCTTCCCGTATTGCTGCAGTTTCAGCAGTTTTTTCATTGGCTACAGCAGCATCAGTTACCTTGTCTGCAGAAGTTACTTTTTCTGCTTCCAACTGAAAAGCTGAGTTGGCTTGTACTTGAACTGGCTGCCCTGAACTGCTATCCTGAGCTGCAGCTGGCTCTTGAACTGCCACCTGCTTAACATCATCAGCGTGGACAAGACCTGCTTCGAGACCGAGTACTTTTGGTGCTACGATAAGTGCTAAGGTAGTCACACCGATGGCTACCCAGTTCTTCTTAACTTTATGCATCTTATAATGAATTTTTTTCTCCATCATAAAACCTCCTTCTGAATTTGGTATAAAGTTATACTCTTATTCTAGTATATTTTTAGAAATGAGTCTATTTTATTTGCACATCTGCAACTGTGAACGGCAAATTCTTTCAAACTGAGCTTTAAGCTTCTGGGCAACACCGAAGGAATCTAAGAATTCCAAAAAATATAAGCATTGCTCAATATCACTTAGAGCATGGCTATTTCCAACCTTGTAGGAATAAAGAGCCCTATGATACTTAATCAGCATCCGTTCATAGAGATCTGTCTCAGGGATTTTAGAATGATCAAGATAATTGAGGAATCTCATAGCAACCTGCAAATGGTTTCCCTCTATGCAGACGCTGATAACATTAAGCAGCATCTTGATAATACGCCGGCGGTTCTCTGGTAGGTCATTATAAAACTGGGTGCGATTAATCATCTCACTAGCAAAGGTTTCCAGTGTTTCCAAGGTCAGTAGATCGACACTATTAGTAAAGAGCCAGAGCTCATAACGTCCCCACTCCTCGACGGAAAAGAGATAGTCAGTCAGCAATTCTGTATCTTTCTTGCTAATCTGAAAATCTTGACTGCAGGAAGACAATACTGCTCTAACAACAATTGTATTGAGCCTATAGTTCTTCTTCTCAGGGAACTTTTCAGCCAAAGCTTCTGAGCTAGCCAAAATACTTTGGAGCTTGACGACATTGTTTTCCTGATAAGCATCAGCTACTTTTTTTGAGAAAAGCGCATCATCTGCCTCAATGTAGTTATGGTAAACATACTGGAACTCGTCTAGAGAAACAGCCATATTCTTCAAGCAGCAATAGAAAGAATCAAGCGTGATACCGCTGACTCCCCGCTCAAAACGGGACAATTGAGCCACTGAAATATCTCCGGCCGCCGCTTCTTTAAGAGACATGTTTTTTGATTCTCTAATGACTTTGAAAATTTTTCCAAATGTTTTCAACATACCGAACCCCCGGTTTCATATATGCAATAAAATTTTTTACTAAATTTAATATACTAGTAATATATTTCATTTTTGTTACAAAAAAACTACTTTGTATTTCTAAATGATACAAATAGATTAACTTGAACAATAAAATAACTCAATATAGTGATTTTTTTTGAAAATTTTATGGTTTTCAAGAAAATGCTAATTTTACAAGAAAGTCAGGAGGGTTCAACCTGACAACTTGAAAACACTGGCTTTTTTAAATCTAGCCTCCTTACTTATACAAAAATAAACTTGGATAATCCAAGGTTTATAGATGACTGAAATAAAATTGTAACACAATCTGAGTGAACATCTTTTAGACATGAGTTAAAGGAAGCAAAATGAAAAGGACTTAGCCCTGTCCAATGCAGAACTAAATCCTTTTACTGGTTATTTATCTAACTTTTGGGAATAATTTAAGTTTCCTCTGGTTTTACATATGTCTCAAGCGCTCCACCCGATCTGAGATAGGAGGGTGCGTATAGAAAAGTTTCTTCAGTCCGCCTTCTTTTTTGGGATCGCTGATATAGAGAGCTGCACTGGCATCATCAACATGATGTTCCATAGGCTCGCTGCGATCTAGCTTGAGCAGAGCATTAATCATCCCTTGCGGATTGCGGGTCAGCTCTACACTGGAAGCATCAGCCAGAAACTCCCGCTGACGAGAAATGGCCAACTGCACCAAGGTAGCTGCCAGAGGAGCTAAAACGATAGCAATCAGCGATACGATAAGGAGAATAATTCCCAAACCACTATCGTTATCTCGATCATTACTACTGCGCCGTCCGCCACCAAACCACATCATACGGCCAGCTAGGCTAGACAACATGGTAATAGCACTGGCCAAAGCCACAGCAATCGTTGAAATTCGAATATCATAATTGCGAATATGACTGACTTCATGGCCAATCACTCCCTCAAGCTCCTCACGATTCATGATTTGCAAGATACCTGTAGTTGCTGCAACAGCTGCATTTTCAGGCTTAGAGCCAGTCGCAAAAGCATTGGGAGAGGGATCCTCTACGATATAGACACGTGGCATAGGAATCTGAGCGACCATGGCCATATCTTGAACAATATGATAGAGTTCAGGTGCTTCCTGCTCAGAGACCTCGCGAGCTCCGTTCATAGCCATGACCACTTCTGTAGACTGAAAAATCATCACTCCGGCATAAATCGCTCCGATGATCAAGGCTAGCAAGACACCACCAACAGCAGAGCGCAGCCAGAGATAGCCAATAGCTGCTCCAAGGAGAGCCAAGAGTCCGAAAAAAGCGATAAGGAGGAGCCAAGTCCTCCTTTTATTGCTGGCAATTTGATCAAATAGCATCTTAGTCACCTAGTCCAGTGCTGCCAAAGTCAACTTTTGGTACAGCCTTTTCTTCTTCTGGTGTCTTGAGGAAGTCTGCAGCTTTAAAGCCAAACATTCCTGCAACAATATTGCTTGGGAAAGTTTCCAGCTTGACATTGTAGTTGCTAGTTACTGAATTATAAAGCTGACGAGAATAAGCAATTTTATTTTCAGTATTGGTCAGCTCTTCCTGCAACTTCAGGTAGTTAGTGTTAGCTTTCAGATCTGGATAGCTTTCAGCAACTGCAAAGATTCCAGAAATCTGACGAGAAAGGGCGTCACTGGCTTGCATAGCTTCGGCTGGTGAAGCAGCTGAAGCTACCTGGTTGCGCAATTGGGTTACCTTTTCCAAGGTTGCTTGCTCGTACTTGCCATAGCCTTTGACCGTTTCCAAGAGGTTAGGAATCAGGTCATTACGACGCTTGAGCTGCACATCAATCTGGCTCCAAGCTTCCTGAGTCTGCATGCGGCTTTTAACCAAGGTATTGTAAGCACCAACAACGAAGAATGCTAAAACCGCGACAATAATAAGAACAATAATAAAAGTCATGATATACTCCTTCAATTTTGATTAGACTTATTATATCAAAAAATAGTGGAACTGTCTTTATTCTTGACATGGATTTAGAAAAGATGTATGATAAAGGAAAGAATAAACCGACTGTCGGTCGAATAAAATTTTACTACCAAAAAGGATGCAACCATGGCCAATAAAAAAGACTTTATCTTAGATACCGCACAAAAGCTTTTTATGGAGCAAGGCTTTGACCAGACCTCTATCTCCCAGATTTTAGAAGCGACTCAAATCGCCCGCGGTACTCTCTACTATTACTTTTCTTCTAAGGAAGAGATAATGGATGCCATCATTGAGCGAACCATTGAACAAGCATTTACGGCTTCTCAAGCCTTTGCTGATAATCGTGAACTGACTATCATAGAGCGCTTGGCTGGCAGCATAGCTGCACTGAATCTCAATCACCAAGAGGGAGAGGAAGTACTACTGCATCTCAATCAGCCACAAAATGCGCTCCTGCACGAAAAGACCAATCAAATTCTTCTTGAACGAGCACCCCAGATTCTACTTCCCATCATCCAAGACGGCATCACCGCCGGAGATATGAGGACCGACTATCCCTACGAAAGCTTGGAAATGATTCTTACCTATTCCCTGCAAGCTTTTGGCAGCAGTTTTCAGGCACTACCTCCAGAAAAACAGCAGCAAAAACTGCAAGCTTTTCTCTATCTTTTAGAAACTCTTTTTCACAGCCGGCAAGGCTACTTCAATCCCTTTCTATCCCTGATTCAGACTCAAAGCAGCTAGAAAGCTAGGTACTAGATTTACTATTTACACTTACTTGACATTGCAAGCATAAGGAGGTAACTATGAAACAATCAGGCTTTAGGCTATTTTTATTGATTTGGATTGGGAGTCTCATCTCGGAAATCGGCTCTGGTATGACTTCTTTCGCTTTAGGTGTTTATATATTCCAGCTGACCGGTTTGGTTTCTGTTTCTTCTTTTGTTACGCTTTGTGCTTTTCTACCCGGTCTTTTGGTTACTCCTCTGGCTGGAATTCTGGCAGATCGCTATGACCGAAGATTGCTAATGGCTCTGGGAGATGGCCTGTCAGGCTTAGGCGTTCTCTGGATTTACTTTAGTCTGAAGAATCCTGCTTTGATTTTTATCTGTATCGGAGCTGCCATTAGTTCGCTCTTTTCAGCCTTGGTCAATCCGGCCTTTCGAGCTACAATTTCCGACTTGCTGCCTGAGGATCAGTTATCAAAAGCAACCGGTCTGTCCCAGATTAATGGCATTGCCCGCTATCTGATCTCACCAGCCTTGGCTGGAATGATTTTAGCGAGTGGGCATATCAGCACAATTCTGTTGCTGGATTTTTCGACCATTTTCGTGACAGTAGCCTGCACCTTGCTGGCTCGTAGGGCCATTCACACACAAGTTTATAGCAGTGATAGCCGGTTCTGGGCGGATTTCCTTAAAGGTTTTCAAATCGTTTATGGGAAAAAAGGCATCTGGATTTTAGTCCTAGCCGGAACAGGCTTTTCCTTCTTTCTGGGAACTGTCCAAATCCTGCTTTCTCCCTTGGTACTGGCTTTCGCAGACGCTAAAACAGCCGGCTGGGTCATGACTATCTCCAGCAGCGGAATGCTGATAGGAGGCTTGGTTCTGGGGATATTTGCTATCAAAAAACACTTCCATCGTATGCTCTGCCTCTCACTATTTCTACTGGGACTCTTCATGGTTTGGCTGGGAATGAAGGAAAGCTTCATCTGGATTTGTAGCTTTGGCTTCCTCCTCTTTGCTGCCCTGCCTTTCGCCAATACAGCCATTGACTATCTGGTCCGCATCAATATTAACAAAGCTGACCAAGGCAAGGTCTGGGGGACCATAGGGATTATTTCTCAGCTGGGCTATGTGCTAGCTTATGCCGGCATGGGTTGGGTCGCGGACACTCTTTTCAAGCCCTCACTGACTTACTTTGGCTGGCTGGCAAATTCTGTCGGAAAAATCATCGGTGTCGGAGGAGGCAGAGGCTATGGTCTGCTCTTTATCCTATCCGGTATCTCTATCAGCATTGGTGCTTATCTGCTCTCCCGAGCACGTTCAGTAAAGGAGCTGGAATATGTTTCAACGCTTGATAAAAAATGATTTAAAAGAAAACAAAGTCAGCATGCTGGTCATCGGGCTTTTCCTTCTTCTGACTCTGACTCTGAGCTTTGCAGCCACTCGCCTGACCGTTAGTCTCACTAGCTCGATTGAGCGCTTTGTGGAAACAGCTAAAAGTCCTCATCTCTTACAAATGCACAGCGGAAGCATTGACCGAGAACGCCTGAAAAACTTTGTCCAGCAGCATGCTGAAATTGCCGATTGGCAAGTGACCGACTTTGTCAATTTAGAAGGAACAGCCATCCGCATCAATGGACAGGACTCGCTTCAGGACAGTTCCCAAGATAATGGTTTTTCCAGTCAGAACCAACACTTTGACTTTCTGCTGGATCAACATAACCGACCCGCTCAACCTCAGCCAGGTCAAGTATATATTCCGCTCTACTACTACAACAGCGGTAAAATCAAGATTGGCGACCAAATAAGGGTCGGCAAGCTACAGCTAACTGTCCAGGGCTTTATCCGTGATGCCCAGATGAATGCTGGTCTAGTCTCCTCCAAGCGCTTCCTCATCTCGCAAACTGATTTGCAGACTCTGAAAAAAGAAGCATTTGCATCTAATGAGAACCTGATTGCCTTTCGAGTGCATAAGCTTAGCCAAATCTCAGCTATCGAGCAGGCCTATAAAAATGCAGAGCTTGAGTCCAATGGGCCGCCCATGATTACTTATCCGACGATCAAGATGATTAACGGCTTCAATGATGCTCTAGTCATCCTAGTCATGGGGCTGCTGGTTGTGGCCATCATTGACATCACCTTTCTCTGCATGCGCTTTGCCCTCCTGACCAAGATTCAAGAAGACCTGCAGCAGATTGCGGTTATGAAGGTGATGGGACTACCCCAAAGCTTTATCAGCAGAGTCTACCTGACCAAGTATTATTTCTGCCTGGCTCTAGCAACCATCGCTGGATGGGGACTGTCCTTTCTTCTGAGTAGTCCTTTTAAAAAGCAAATGGCACTGTCTATGGGGCAAAGTCCGACGCCCTTCTATAGCTATCTTCTGGAAATGCTAGTGGCTCTACTGCTCTGTCTCTTGGTCTTTTGGCTGACTGCCCGGCCTCTCAGCTCTTTTAAGAAAAAGACCCCCGGCCAAGCTTTAAGATTAGCTTCTTCCAACAGTCTGACCGAGACGTGTTCTACTCCCAAAATGGGATTACCGACTATCCCCCTCTTAGACAGGCCCTATTTCGCTCTGAAAACGATTCTGAATCATAAAAAACTCTATTTGACTATCTTGCTCATTGTCAGTCTGATTAGCCTGCTTATCCTGCTGCCAGCCAGTCTCTACAGTACTGTGATGGACAAGAATTTCAGTCAGTATCTGGGAGCCGGTCAGGCAGATGTGTTGGTTGATATTTCTCAGACTGAAGATATCGATACCAAGACTGCCCAGCTTCTGAAAGAACTGCAGGCAGACAAGGATATCGCAGAGATTAATCAGTACCAGAGCCAGAATTTCTCCTATCAAGACCAGCAAGGTCAGACCCAGCAGTTGCGGGTAACTCTGGGAAACCATGCGGGATTTCCAGTCAAATACAGCCAAGGCCGCTATCCTAAAAACGAGCATGAAATTGCCCTCTCCAAGCTTAAGGCAGAAGAGCTCAAGCTAAAAGTAGGAGACAGCCTGACCTTGACGGTAGACGGTCAAGCCAGAAAACTAAAAGTAGTCGGTATTTACTCAGACCTGACCTACGGCGGCAAGACCGCCAAGGCTGTCTTTGTGACAAAGCAAGCGCAAACACTCAATAGTCTGACGACCATCCACCTTAAAGATGCTAGCAACAAAACTCAAAAAATCAACGAATGGAAAAAACGCTATTCCAATTATAAATTGACCGACGTAGAAGACTTTTTCCATCAGACTTTTGATGATACTCTTGCCATGCTCCGCCTGATTCAGACCAGCGTTTTCTGGACAGGGCTCGGCATTGTCTTCATCCTTATGACTCTCTTTGTCTATATGATTCTCACCAAGGACCAAGCTGACTTGGCACTTTATCGGATGCTGGGATTTGGCACTGAACGACTCAGGAGCTACTACCTGCTCGCTGTCTGCTTCATCTTGATGCTGGCTCTGGCGATAGCCGACCTGCTGCTCCTTAGTCTGGGGCAAGAAGTCTGCAGTCTACTGCTCAACAGCTTCGGTATCAGCAAACTCCAGCTCATCATCAATAAGTCCCTTACTTTTCTATGGACACCGCTGGCTCTGCTTCTTAGCGGACTCACAGCAGCACACATCAGTCTCCGAGCGCTGAACAAGCTGGAAATTGGACGTTATCTAAAGGAACATTGACCTTAAGCAGCTAGCTTCCGAGCGCTTAGCATTTATTTTACATCCGAGGAGAAGCCTATGTTATTAGAAGCACATAACCTCAGCAAAAGCTATCAGGAAAATCAGGAGCCCATTCTCCGTGATTTGTCGCTAGAGATTGAAAGCGGCCAATTCATCGCCATCATGGGACCTTCTGGTTGTGGGAAATCCACTCTTCTCAATCTTCTGTCCACCATTGACAGACCTGACCAAGGCCAGATTCTTTACGAGGGACAGGACCTGCTGGCTATGAAAGATAAAGACCTAGACCTCCTTCGCAGAGAGGCTTTCGGTTTTGTCTTCCAGCAGGCAACATTCCTGAAAAATCTCAATATCTTAGACAATATCTGCCTACCGAGTATCATTGGTAAGAAAAGCAGCGAGCGAAAGGCAGCCTATAAGCGAGCCAAGGAGTTAATGGCTCTGACTGGCATTAAGGACATTGCTCACCGCTCTATCCATCAGGTATCGGGCGGCCAGCTCCAGCGAGCCGGCATCTGCCGGGCTCTCATGAACCAGCCTCGAATCATTTTTGCTGACGAGCCGACAGGAGCGCTCAACTCTCAGGCTGGCCGTCAAGCTATGGAGCTCATGCAGCACTTCCACCAGCAGGGTGCAAGCATTCTCCTAGTGACGCATGATGCCAGTGTGGCTACCTATGCAGACAAGGTTCTGCTCATTTTAGATGGCAAGATAAAAAAAGAAGTTCTATTTGACCCAGCTGCTAATCAGGATGAACGGCGCCAGCTGCTCTTGGCGGAGCTCAATCAAATTGGCATATAAGAAAAGAGGCCCCTTGGCAGAATGCTGGGGTCTCCTTTTTATGATATAATAAGATGAATACTGACAAACAAGGATGAAACTATGACACCGCAAGAATTTTACCAGCTATTGAGCCAGCAGGGAATCGAGCTGACTGACCGCCAGAAAAACCAGTTTGAGCGTTATTTTGAACTCTTGGTCGAATGGAATGAAAAAATCAATTTAACAGCTATCACTGAGAAAAACGAAGTCTATCTCAAGCATTTCTATGATTCAATTGCCCCCGTTTTGCAAGGCCTGATTGATAATCAAGAGCTCAAGCTGCTGGATATCGGAGCCGGTGCTGGCTTTCCTAGCCTCCCTATGAAAATTATCTATCCTCAGCTTGATGTGACTATCATTGACTCGCTCAACAAACGCATCAACTTCCTCAAACTGCTGGCAGAGGAGCTGGCGCTGGACAAGGTTCACTTCTACCACGGCCGCGCAGAAGACTTTGCTCAGGACAAGGCCTTTCGGACCCAATTTGACCTCGTCACTGCCCGTGCAGTCGCCCGCATGCAGGTCCTGTCTGAGCTGACCATTCCCTATCTAAAAGTTGGCGGGAAGCTTTTGGCTCTCAAGGCTTCTAATGCTCCAGAAGAACTGGAAGAAGCAAAAAATGCCCTCAACCTACTCTTTAGCAAGGTCCAAGACAACCTCAGCTATGCCCTGCCAAACGGTGACCCCCGCTTTATCACAGTGGTTGAAAAGAAGAAAGAAACGCCCAACAAATACCCCCGCAAGGCCGGTATGCCAAATAAAAGACCATTATAAAAAGAAAAATCAGGCAAGGATTGTCTGATTTTTCTTCGCTATTAAAGAATATTATTTTTTTGCTTCATTATAGATTCTAATCTGAGGGGCGACTTGATTCACCACATCTAAAAACTGTAATAGTTCAACATAATTTTGATTAGTATATCGTCCCAGATGCAGACGAATATCTTTATTGGCACTCATGGGACTATAATACAAATATAGATGAGGATACTTGACGTACTTGTTCTTTTGAACTTTCTCAATCTTAATAGTCAAATCAGTTAAATCAGAAAGCATAAGAAACTGAAAATAGGTATCATCCCGTATGATTGCATCCTTATAAAGATAAAGAGATAGTTTTTCACGTGAATAGCGAGACTGGCTATAAATCTTGTAAAACTTCTTCTCCAGCTCCGGATATTGAGAATAAAGCTTCTGATAGCTCTGCAAGCTCTTTTGCTTAGTAATCCAAGCAAGCCAGGTAAAGAGTGCACTCATCAGTAGTAGCAAAGCAGCAAAAATCAAGGATGCCCAAAAACCAAATTCGTCCGCATGTGGCATATAGAAGAGAAAAATTATACCTCCTAAACCATATAAAACAGGAAATAATAAGTCCTTACGGAATCTACTCTTTATTCTTTCTTCCACCTAGTAGTTATCCTCCTAATATATATTAAACGAAGTTCACACACTTTATCCTACCTCCACGGGTTATAAAAGCGGCCGTGATTAACTGCGAAGAGGGCAAAGCAAAGTAATAGAAAGGCGACTGCCAGTGTCAGCACCAGCATATCTCGTTTGCTTAGAGCCTGATAGGTATACCAGGTGCGTTTTTTATTTTTTCCGAAACGACGCAGCTCCATTGCTGTGGCAATGGTATTTATGCGCTCTAGGGAGCTGAAAATCAGCGGAATGATAATCTGCAGATTTCCCTTCACGCGCTGAGCCAGTTTGGCTTTCTTGGATAATTCCTGCCCACGCGCTTCCTGAGACATCCGGATCAGGAAGAATTCTTCCTGCAAATCTGGAATATAGCGGAGCGTCAGACTGACTGCGTAAGCAATTTTATAGGAAATACCAAGCTGATGAAGGCTGGAAGCAAACTGACTGGGATGGGTTGTCATGAGGAAAATCACTGCCAGAGGAATGGTCGAAACATACTTGAGCAGGAGATTAAAGAGGTAGAACAGCTCTTGAGCTGTTAGATTATAGGCTCCCCATCCAGTCCAGAGGACATCTTTGGCTCCGTAGATATCGACACCATACTGAGGCGCGAAAAGATAGACCATCACTAAGTTAAGGGCCGCAAAGGATTCCGCAAAGACTAAAACAAATGAAATGTCTCGAATGCGGATATGGGACAGCCGAAAGAGACAGAGGGACAGCAGGGCTAGCCCCAGCAAAAAGCGAGTATCATAGCTGATCATGGCTGCCACTGATACCAGAACGAAGAACAGCATCTTGCTGGCACCGGACAAACCATGAAGAAACGTCTCGCCTGCATGGTAGCCGATTAATTTTCGCTGATTAAGCATGCTTGTCCTCCTTTTCTCGCATATAAAACTCAGTCAAAGCCAGAGGGTCGGCACCAATCTTCTCAGCCAGAGCAAAGATTGACGTTTCCTTTAGATGAGCCGCCGAAATCAACTCTTGATCTGTCAGCACCTGAGCAGGCGCCTTATCGGCTAAAATCTGACCATCCACCACAACCACTGCCCGATCTGAGTAATCCAGCATTAGCTGCATATCATGGGTAATCATGATAATCGTATGTCCCTGCTGGTTGAGCTCGTCTAGAAAGTCCATCATCTCGGTATAATGGCGCTGGTCCTGGCCAGCTGTCGGTTCATCCAAGAGGATAATCTCCGGATTCAGCACCAAGATAGACGCAATAGTCACCCTCTTCTTCTGGCCGAAAGACAGGGCCGAAATCGGCCAACTACGGAATTCATAGAGGCCGCACGTTTTAAGAGCCGCATGGATCCGCTCTTCGATTTCCGCTTCTGCCAGTCCGCGCAAGCGCAAGCCTAGAGCCACTTCATCAAAAATCATGGCTGCCGAAATCATCTGATTGGGATTCTGCAGGACATAGCCAATCCGCTCAGCTCGCTCCTTGATGGAGTCTCCTTTGATATCCTGACCCTGCCAGCTATAGCTCCCCTCAGTCTCAATAAACTGACAGAGGGCCTTGGCCAGAGTTGACTTGCCAGCTCCATTTTTACCAACGATGGCTATCCGCTCACCCTTGAAAATCTTCAGACTAATATCCTGTAAAATGGGTTTGCCACCGCTTTGGTAGGAAAAGGAAACATGTTCCAATTCCAGTAAGGGCTCCTGAGACTCTTTATCAGAGTCAGACCAGCCTCTGCCCTCAAAGGTCACATCTGCCAGCTGCAGCTGATCCAAGCGTGACAATCCTTCAGTCTTTTCCACATCAACGCCCAGCAGGCGCAGGGTCGTAATGTAGAGCGGTTCGCGGATGCCATTTTCAGCTAGCAGCTGGGTTCTGAGCAGGTCATCCGGCTGTCCATTAAAGAGAATGCGTCCGTCATTGACAAGCACTATTCTGTCTACCGGTCTGTAAAGAACATCTTCCAAGCGGTGCTCGATAATCAGAGTCGTCGTTTCCGTCTCCTGATGAAGCTGGTCAATCAAATCAATGGTATCCTGACCCGACTTGGGATCCAGATTGGCCAAGGGCTCGTCAAAAAGCAGAATAGGACTCTCGTCAATCAAAACCCCAGCCAGACTGACGCGCTGCTTTTGACCGCCGGATAGATCCTGGGGCCGATGCTGCAAAAGCTCTGCCAAATCCAGCTTCTCTGACCAGGTTCGGACTTTTTCGCGTATAAGCGACAGCTCCATCACATCATTTTCCAGCGCAAAGGCCAGATCTTCTGCTACGCTAAGCCCGATAAACTGGCCATCCGTGTCCTGCAAGACCGTGCTGACTAGATTGGACTTATCATAAATGCTGGATTCAAAGGCTGGCTGTCCCTTAATCAAGAGCTGTCCGCTGGCCTCTCCTTTATAAATGTTGGGGATAATCCCATTGAGACACTGGCCCAGCGTTGACTTACCAGAGCCAGATGGTCCGACAATCAGAACCTTCTCCCCCTCGTAAATAGTCAGATTAATCTGCTTCAGGGTCGGCTCAGACTGAGCCTGATATTGAAAGCTAAAGTCTTCAAATTGGATAATTGGTTTTTTCATCTTATTTCTCTATAGTGCCAGAGCGATTTGAATCGCTAGATTGGCAATCTTATCTTTTTCGTCTAAGTCTGCATGATTGGCCAGGTTGCGCATATCCCAAGCTTCCTCTGACAAGTGGTCGGCTGCATAGAAGAACTGGCAGACGGTTATCTCTCGAAAAGCTGCTAAGGCCGCTACAGCTGAGCATTCCATATCCACACAGATCGCTCCCTCAGCCTTTCTCTGGCGGAGTTTAGCTGGCGTCTCACGGTAAATGCCGTCTGTCGTCCAGACCTTGCCCTTGCTGTGGGAAATACCGCGCTCATCCAGAAAAGCCGTCAGAAAATCTTTCAAGCCAAGATTGACTTCCTGCTCACGGCTAGCTGGCTGGTAGTGATAGCTAGTCCCCTCATCTCGCAGGGCCTCCGTCGGGATAATGACGGACGTTTCCTTAATCTCCTCATCCAAGATGCCGCAAGTCCCGAAAAGTACCAGCTTTTTCATACCAAACGCAATTAGGTCTTCCAGAATAGCCACACAGGCCGAAGCTCCAACAGGTGCATTGAAGAGAGCCAGTTCCCGTCCATCCAGGAAAACACGATAGATAGGAATTTCAATATTTGCCATGCTGGTCGTCGTAATCAGCTCATGCTCAAAATCCTCTAGCATCCGCGCAAAAGTCTCTCTGGCAAAGCAAGAGACAGCCGTCTCCGGAAAACCCTCTATGGATTCATTCAAGTCTTCTGGGTTGATGATGGCCTTGTGACTTTGGTCAAATTCTTCAAGTATCATAGGCGCGCGCTCTTATCCCTCTCTTCCTGATGAAAGAACCAGCAGAACTCTGCTGACTTCATCTTACCATTGTATCATAAAAAGGCGGTCTGCTGAACGCTGCCTGCATATTTTCTACATAGCAAAAGCCATAGGTAGACTCTATAGCTACAAATAAGGTGAATACTTTGTCCAATGATTTTCCAACAAAAAAAGACTGGGCATAAATCCCAATCTCATCTTACATAAGGGCTGTAGCAGCAGTAATCAAGCCAAATACAATACCCGGCATATTAGCCGCTGCCAAAGGAATGTCCCGCTTCTCTTTAAATAGACCATAAATGACCCAGAGAGTACAGTTTAGAGCAGCTACTGAAGGCTGGATAAAGTCACCCTTATTGCCAGCTAGATTATTCATAATCTGTGGGATATAGGAAACATACATCATAACAGACATAAACGTGGCCACCCAGCCCAAGATTAGCATGTGTTTTTCTTTCATTTCGTTCTCCTTTTTATAAAACTGACCTCTATTCTATAGCTTATTTCTGAAATTTTCAAGATATTTTCAAATATGTTACAAAAACGAAAAGAGTCACAAAATTGTGAGAACTGCTGACAGACCTAAAAAAGCCGCCTTTTGGCAGCTCTGTTAAGATTCAAAAAGTAAATTTTCCTAGCGCTAAAACTTCGGTTCTCCCTCTGGAAGCTGGTCCAAAATGGCTTCCAGTTCCAGCCGATTGAGTGGCTGAATCCGAATCTGACTAGAATCCAGATAGCTGCGGTGAGTCTCTGGAATCTTCTCCAAAAAAGCTTTTAAATCCTTTGTTGTCAGATATTTATAGCCCTGCGGACTGCTGGCATCCTCTATCAGGATATGAAGATGCCATTCCATATCTTGACTAGCACCGCTCTCAATCATCTCTTTAACCAAGTAGCCCTTGGGCATGGGCTGAGTCGGAAGGACTGTATCCACTCCTTCTGCCAAGACATAAGAACCCAGGTATTTCCCACCCTGATCCTTATAATACTTAGGAGTAGAAAATTGACTCTGAACCTGCTGCATCTCAGCCATCTGCCTGCCAAACTCCTCCACAGGATCTTCTGCCTTGAAAAGTTCCAGAAGTTTTTCCTGCGACATGTACAAATCATGAGCATAGCCTTCGAAAACATGAATGGGCGCAGCTGCAACTCTGGCATCGTTCAGGCCGTAGAGAATATCCGCTTCAAAATCAATATTAAAAATCCCGTCAGCAGTGTAAGTGGTGCCGTATTCATCGACAATATCCTGCTTCATCTTCTGAGCCAAACGACTCATGAAGAGAATGGCCCCTTTCCAGTCACCCACCGTTGATGGTGTCAAGACGCGAACCTGGTAGGTTTCCCGGTCTGACAGATAATAAACTTCAAACCCACGGCCTGCCCCTTCCCAGTAGACAGCCAGAAAAGTTCCGACCTGATCCAAGGATTGATAAACCTTATCGCCCTCGAGGCCTACGACCTCCAGCCCTTCTACTAGGGAAACCAAAGACAAGGGTGTTTCGATCGCCTTATAGCTAAACAAGCCCTTTCGGTTCTGAATGTAAAAAGAAATACTCATACCATGCTCCTTTCTAACGACAAAAGCCTTTCAGAAAGCGAGAAAATGCAAAATCAACACTCAATACAGGTACAAACTAGATTTTCTCCAAGACTTTTAAGGATAAACTTCATTCGCAAAACGGACTCTGGTATTAGTATAACATTTTTGGAAGAAAAAGACGAAAAAACCTGTATCCATGAAGAGACTTTCCGATTGAAAGCTTCATCAATACAGATTCTAAGAATATATTTGAACTTGATAAAAAGGCAACGAATAAACTTCTAAGAAGGCCAAGCTCATCTGAGTACTTCTTACTTTTTATCCTGCTGTGTCAACTCCTGATTGTAGTCCAAGGCTAGCTTGATCCAGTAAGACAGTTCCTTTTGTCCTTCGGCATCTAAATCAATATAGCCATGATAAAGCCTGCCTTTCATCACTGTGACACTGGCACCATTTTTAGGCAGGACCTGCTTTTCCATTTCCTTACCGATGCGTACCATGACAAGATCTTGACTTCTCGAACTCACAGTAACGGTCATCTTACCTCGAACCATGAAAGCCAAGCCACCAAACACCTTCTTCTCTTCTACCTCTTCTTCAAAAACATGAGGAGGAAGTTCAGTAGCTAAAATGGCACGGACTTGCTGGGCTAAGGATTCACTATAAGCCATCCTTCTACCTCATTTCATCACATCCCAACCGATACCAAAACGGTCAATCAAGCGGCCATAAAACTCTGCGAAAGCTTGTTCCTCTAAAGGATAGAGAATTTGTCCACCTTCAGCAAGCTTAGCAAATAGCTCATCGGCTTCTTCTCTACTATCTGGACTCAGAACTAACCATTGATTGGGCTGATGATTGCTAGGAATAGATAGGTCGTTAAAAATGCCTACATCCTCACCATTCAGGGTCAAGTTTTCCGTATCTAAGGCAATCCAGGCAATCTTATCCCGTTTTTCTGCAGGAAGGTTTGCTGAATCCATCATCTCAATGGCTCGTACAAGTCCCTTTATCTCTGTCTGAAAAAGATCTGCATAAAAACGAAAAGCTTCTTCGGCCTGACCGTTAAAACTTAAAAATACGTCTAATTTCATTATTGTTCCTCCAATTTTTTATATCTGAGAATAAATCTCTAGTATCAGTTTATCAATTAAGATAAAAATTTTCTTATTCTCAATTGCGCTTGTTTGGCTAGGGAACGCATGATTAAAACTGGAAGATTAACTGTAATAGGTGGATCGCTGGGCAAGGGCCTGCGCATGATGATTTCCTCCTGATAGATGCTATCGCCTGAAAAAGTGAGAGGCTCATCGCTGCCCCAGCGAAAGTTATGCTTCAAGACATAGTTTTTAGTTAGGCGTAAATCCTCCAGCAATTCACAGGCCAAAAGATAGTAGTGACCATCCGGTACATTTTCAAAAGTAAACTTTCTCTTCTGACTCAGTGCTACTCCGATAACTGGCTCTTCTTTGGGTATGCGGGTTTTAAAAAGCCCGACACAGCTAATGCGTGGTTCATACCCCTCAGGATAAGATAGCGCCACAGTCAATCGATTGCCACTTTTACAGTCGGGATCCTGATGCAACAAAGCTCCCTTCTCATCCAACTGTTTGACCATAAAATCATAAGCCTTGGTTGATTCCTGGTAATATTTTTTAGGAGAAAGTCCAGTATGCCGCTTAAAAGTATTGGAAAAACTGCCTAGACTATCATAACCAGCTTCTATAGAGGTCTCAGTCACATTTTGCCGGCCTTCCACAATTTCCTGAATCCCTTTTTCCATCTTAAGAGCTTCCACATATTGCTTGATAGAAAAGCCCATCTTTTTCTTGAAAGTTCTGGATAGATGGGAAGGACTATAGTGGAAATACTGAGCCAAATCAGTCAGACTCAGCTCTTGATCTGCATGCTGACGCAGATAGGCTGCCACTTCTTCCATGATGGCTTTAGACATAGACCTGCTCCTTTCCCATTTATTTAAGCCCATTATATCACATCAAAAAGAAAGGACAAAAAATCGAAACCGCAGAAAGAAAATCAGAAATCAAGTGATACTCTGAGAGATGATCTAAGAACTGGCGGAAATAGTCTGCTTTCCAAAATCTCTGTCCAACAAGACTTTTACCTGTAGATAAATGATAAAAAAACTTTAGACGTTTGAATCGTCTAAAGTTTTTAGTTTTTCTTAGGAATTTAGAAACTTGCCTTACCATCAAAAATAGTCAGCTTATGCAAATTTTCCATGCCTGCAATAATGGGTCTAGCTTTTGCAATGAGATTTTGAAAAACTTCCAAGGTCAGACTGTCATTGTGAGCTTGCTCGCTCTCCCAAACTTCGTAAATATAGATGCTGTTGGGTTCATCTGCCTTCTCACCTAAGATATAGCAGAAACAAGTGTCAAGATTTTGCATTTCTTTGACAACTTCTTGCATGTAAGCAGTAAGTTCCTGCACCTTTCCTTCTTGGGCCATTAATTTCCCATAAACACAAAATTTTTCCATTAGGATCTCTCCTTATTACTGAGCTACCAGTGTTTCCAAGCTTTCTCCAATCGCAGCCAAACGTTCCATCACTTCTGCCTGGCTCAAGCCATTTTCAGCCACATAGCGATTGCGAGGGTGAACGCGGCATTCGTGAGAACAGCCACGGAGGTACTTGTCTTCATTTTCTTCTGAAGTCAGGATGCGGCGGTTACACTCCGGATTGCCACAGTTGACATAGCGCTCGCAAGGAGTACCGTCAAACCAGTCTTTCCCAATCACAACTGGATTAACATGGTTGATATCAACCGAGATACGCTCATCAAAGACATACATCTTGCCGTCCCAAAGCTCACCTTGAACTTCTGGATCCTTGCCGTAAGTCGCGATACCGCCATGAAGCTGACCAACATCCTTGTAGCCTTCACGAACCATCCAGCCTGAGAATTTCTCACAACGAACACCACCGGTACAGTAAACAACCACTCGCTTGTCCATGAACTTCTCTTTGTTATCACGGACCCATTGTGGCAACTCACGGAAGTTGCGGATGTCTGGACGGATAGCACCGCGGAAGTGACCTAGATCGTACTCATAGTCGTTACGAGTATCTAGGACAACAGTATCTTCGTCCAAGAGGGCTTCCTTAAATTCCTTAGGTGATAGGTAAGCTCCTGTCGTTTCCAGCGGGTTGATGTCATTATCAAAATCATTGTCTTCCAAGCCCAAGTGCACGATTTCTTTCTTGTAGCGAACAAACATTTTCTTGAAGGCTTGCTCATTTTCTTCGTCAATCTTGAACCAAAGGTCTTCCATGCCCGGAAGGCTGTGCACATAATCCATGTATTTTTGAGTGGTTTCATAATCACCAGAAACCGTTCCATTGATTCCCTCATCTGCTACTAGGATGCGGCCTTTAAGACCAATGGACTTACAGAAGGCCAGATGATCAGCTGCAAATTTCTCAGCATTCTCAATCGGAACATATTTGTAGTAAAGTAGGACGCGAATATCTTTTGCCATAAGATTTCAACTCTCTTTTCTCTATAAAATTTTCTGAATTTTTTAATTCATCTATTTATTATAACCTGATTGAAAAAACTGGGCAAAATATTTGTTTGAAAAATAGCAGAGCTGGAAAGTTTAAGCGAGAAGGACAAGTTATCACTCTTCTTCCAATTGATCCAAATACTTCTCAAAGCGCTTTTTCTGCCATTTATTTATATACTCCAAGAAAATATTGACCAGCAGCATAAAGGGAAAGTGAATGACAAACGTAATAAAAATAACAAATAGAAACATGGGGTGAAAAACACTGTTATGATAAATAACATGATTCAGTTGGAAATTCTGGCAGGCAATCAAAAGAGTTAGAGACCCCGTCCAAGCTGCTATACCCCAAATAGTCAGACTGAAACTATTGTAATAATTGGCTCCCAGATACTGAGCCCGAAAGAAGAAATATAAGCAGGCGATAATGATCAAAACCAAGAAGGGCTGATAGTGAATAGCTCCAGCATTCATAGATACAGAACCAGCATATAGGGCTAAACCACCATACAACAAAAGACTAAAAGCCTCCATACCGGCCTTGTTGACAAGCTGCTCTTCCCGCTCGTCCAAGATCTGTCGTTTAATAAGTTTAATTTTCATGACTAGTCCTTTCTCTATTCAATCCAAAACAATTGATCCAGCGTCTTATTGAGACATTTGCAAATCGCTAAGCATAAACTGAGACTGGGATTGTACTTACCTGCCTCAATCAGGCCAATGGTCTGGCGGGTCACTCCGATAGCATCTGCCAAGTCCCCCTGGGTCATATCATGCTCAGCTCGTGCCATTTTTAGTCTAAGATTTTTTGCCATGGTCATCATCCTTATCATTTTTCTTCTTTGTTGCTATGCCTAAAAGTGCACAACCAATTGTAATATCACTGCCAGCAAAAATAAGAAAAGTCTGATTTTGATTGTTCAGTCCTATAACCAAAAAAATGATACCCAAAACAAGCCAAATAAGTGGTGAATATATATTTTTGATGTTTTTCATATCGCTTCTCCCTTCATTTTTCTAAGTCTATTATACAATATATTTTAAATAATGCAATATATAAATTGCTTTTTATCTTTTATTTTGTGCAAAAAAAGACTGGGAATTCTCCCAATCTGTCAATTTTTGATGTAATCAATCTTTTTTCAGACTTCCTGCGCGGGTGCGGGTGCGAGCGTAAGCAGTCAGCAAGACAGTTCCGATTACTGCTACTGTCGCAGAATTCACCAGAATTGCTACAATACTTTGAGCAATAACCTTATTGACCGGCTCACCAGATACAATCACGTCACCAATCGGGCCGATTAGCCAAGCGATTGCATTGGCTCCAAACTGAATCAAGTTAAAGCGGATAATATCCTTGACTTCAAATTTGCCATCTTCTACTTGGAAGAATTTTCTAAAGAAACCAACCAATAGACCAAAGACTCCGCTGCCAGCAATCCAGAACCACCAAAGTCCGCCACCACTCATAGCGTCTTTAATGGCATGGCCAATGAAGCCCATCAGGAAACCGACAATTGGTCCAAAGATGACGCTAAAAAGAGCTTGCAGAGGGTATTGGAGCTGGATACTGGTATTGGGTACAGGCGTTGGAATATTGATCATTCCGATGACCACGAATAGGGCAGCTCCAATTCCTGTTGCGACTACGTTTCTGATTGTATTATTTTTCATTTTCTTCTTCCTTAATTTTCAATTCTCTTGATTTCAATATGCCATTGGGCACCGACGCCAACATTGTAAGCCTTAGCAAAGGAACCTTGGTTAATCGCTAAGCCAACCCGATAGAGGGAGTTGATATAGAGGATAGGCTGGCCGATGCGGACATCCGCAAAGGACTTGCCATAGGTTACTTGGTTTTGATAGACCAGCATGTCATTATTGTAAATGGTAACTTCAAAGCGGTCACCAAATTCTGGTTTCAAGGTGCAGAATTCCTCGCGGGTGATAGAGGTCCAGAGAGAACCAAAGCGGACATCCAGGATATCAATAGCTCCGCTGACATAATTCTCCGCAAGCGTGGTCTCAACTACCTGAATTTCGACGATGTCTTCGACCTTGAGTTCTGGTCCGACTTCTTCAAAGCTGATATGGCCGCTGGCTAGCTTAGCACCCGTATAGGCATAGACATCACGGCCATGGAAAGTGTAGGAATGTTCAGTATCCTTGCGGCGATTTTCCACTTCAGAAATTTCCCGAATGGCCTCAATTCCGACATGCTTCTTGATGAAAGACAGGGTACCATTGTCAGGCGTGACGATGTACTGTCCTTTTTTAGTCTTGGCTACCACACTCTTACGCTTAGAGCCAACGCCCGGATCCACTACCGACACAAAGGTCGTTCCTGCCGGCCAGTAATTAACCGTCTGAAAGAGACGATAGCTCCCTTCAAAGATATTGTAAGGGGTGATATCGTGAGTCAGATGATGAATTTTCAGAGTGGGCGATTCTTCTAAAGCCACTCCGATCATGGCTGACACGGCTCCATCTACCAGACCAAAGTCCGACTGGAGTACGAGTAAATTGTTCATGTTTTCTCCTTAGTTATATTTTCGATGATATTTAGTCTGAAGCTGACTTGGAATGTCTAGCTTTAAGGATCTTCCTTCCTAACAGGGCTCCAAGTAAAGCACCCAGTAAAATGCTGGCTACAAACCAGAGGACTAAGCTGGGTTCCGGCTTAAGCATGACTTGCTCGATATAAGCCTGAGTCTTTCCTCTGGCAAGAAGACTAGCTTCATACTGCTTGGGCGCCAGCCACATTAGGAAAATAGGACCCGCTGTGCTAAAGCTGAAAACTATAAAAGCCAGCAAGCTTCTAACAGTCTTTTGATAGCCACCTGACCGAGCTATCAGATCCGCTAAAACACCACAAATCAAACCTGGTAGAAAGGCTCCAAAGCCATGTCGACTAAGCAGAAAGAAGAGAACCAGCAGACAACCTAGGCTGCTGATTAGACCGAAGGTCTTTATTTTCTCTGTATAGAAGATGAACAGAACTCCGCCAAAGAAAGCTGTAAAAGCCGGAGCATAAAACATATTGCCTGAGCGGTCAAATAGAAGCCCAACCAAGACGCCTAAGATCATGGCTAGGAAATAAAAGAGGTAAAAGAAACCAGCCTGCTTCAGTTTGTCTTTTCTTGTAGAGTATAGCATAAGACCTCCTTTCCCGCTAGTCAGTTTGACGGTAACTGCCAATCAGCTCCTGAATGAGCTCTATGTGCGTATAGTAGTCAGAAATTTTCACATTCTCATCTCCGCCATGGTCTCGGCTGTTGGCATTTCCAAGTCCGAAAGCTGCCATAGGAACCTCCAAGGCTTCATAGACCGTGTGCATCGGACCAGTTCCAGCTGAAGTCGGCAGAACAGAGATGCCCTCTTGGTAGTAATCTTTAGCCAGCTCGATAAGATTGAGAATGGAAGGCGCACTCATGTCGCTGCGATAACTCATCTCTCCCAAGGTATAGGTCAGTTCAACCGCTGGATAACCATTTTTATCCAGTTGCTGATGAATCTTGTCCAAAACATCTTGTGGCTCCAGACCTGGCACCAGACGAACCTCCATCTTAGCCTGGGCATCTGAAGGCAAAATGGTTTTAACCCCTTGGCCTTGATAGCCTGATCCGAAACCTTCAATATTCAGCGAAGGCTCAAAGTAAAAGCGACGGAGAAATTCCTTCCGCTCGTCCAGCAAAACCGGCAATTTCAAGCCATAGACTTGACTCAACTCTGCAGGAGTCCGCAGGGCATATTCCTCAATCAAAGCCAGCTCCCGTTCATTTGGCTCTTGAACCTGCTCATAGATGCCTTCAACTAAGATGCGGCCGTCTGGACTGCGCAAGCTGGATAGAGCATTGACCAAATACCAGGAAGCAGAATTGATAACCCCGCCAAAACTGGAATGGATATCTACATCTGCACTTTTAACCGTCATGTCAAAGGTAACAATTCCCTTGTTACCGCCCGAGATTTCCAGCTGTCCCAGATTATTGCGGCTGCCTTGCTCCCAGACCAGTAAATCCGCTCCTCGCAGGCGTTTGCGATGCTTGGCCAAATATTTATCCAAGTCTGTCGAAGCAGACTCTTCTGCCCCTTCCATCATAAAGATGATATTGACTGGTAAATCACCGTGCTCTCGAATATACTTGCGAACGGCTGTCAAACGAGCAGTAATGTGCCCCTTGTCATCATCCACTCCTCGCCCATACATAATCCCGTAATGAACCGACAGTGTAAAGGGATCATTGGTCCAAGGCTGGTCATCATCTGCCGGCACTGTATCGTAGTGGTTGTAGAAAATAATGGTCTTAGCAGCAGGATTTGAAGAAAGAAACTCCGCCAAAACAAATGGAGCAGTATAGCTGTCGTCAATCATGACCTTGGCACCTGCAGCTGTAAAAATCTCTCCCAAATAATTGGCTACTTCCTGCAGACCAACCTGCTGGGCAAAGATCGATTTTTTAGAAATCAAGGTCCGTAGCACTTCAAAATAATGCTGGGCCACCTCGTCGTTTTCAAATTTCTTGATTTGTTCAGTCTCAGTTGAGAAAGGCATGCGTTACTCCTATTAACAGCAGATAAAGGGCTGGGGAAATCAGCTTCCCCGCCCTTATCGTATTTCTTGTATCAAAGTCTAATCAGCCAAATTGCAGACTGGACTTGATGGGATTTCTTACTTGATGTCTTTTGCATCTGGCAGGTAAGAGCCGCCAAAGAATTCTTGTGATAGTTTTTCAAGCGTACCATCCTCATAGAGTTCTTTGATTCGCTTGTTGACAAATTTTTGCAAGTCTTCTTGACCGCTAGCAATAATCGGATAGACATAAGGTTGCTGGTCGCTTGGAAGCTCAATCACTTCCAGATTATCCAAGCCTTGGTCTTTGATAATAGACTCTACAGTTATGCGCTCAAAAATCTTATAGTCCGTACGACCGTCATTGAGATTGGCCAAGATTTGCTGAATGGTTCCGTCCGTATAATTGATTTTTGTCGGTTTATCGCTATGCTCCTTGTTGTAGTCCTCTAGTTGCTGAGCTGTTGAAGTCCCCTGAACAACCTCAGTAGACTTGCCGCCAATGTCATCCAGCGATTTGATTCCCTCGCCTTTACGGACAACTAGAACTGTTGGATTTTTCGCATATGGACTAGCATAGAGATATTTGTTAGCCCGTTCTTCAGAGTAGCTGATATTATTAGCACCGATCTGGTAGCGGTCGCTGTCCAGACCTGAGAAAATAGAAGCCCACTTGGTCTTATTGAAATTGACTTCATACTTGTCTGAGTCCTTAAAGATAGCGCGAAGGACTTCGATATCGTATCCAGTCAGTTTACCATCTTTATCCTCGTATGAAAATGGTTTGGTCGTTCCCACTGTTCCGACTTCTACCTTTATTTTCTCTGTTTTCTTCTCACTTGATGATGAGCAGGCCACTAGGGCACCAATGGCCAAGACACTGACAGCCGCCAGAGAGAAGTATTTCAAGGTTTTCTTCAGGTTCATATTTCGAATTCCTCCTAAAAAGTCTTTCTTTATCATATCAAATAAGGAGAAACTTGACCATTATATATTTTTTATGGAGGTGATAGCTTTTCTTTATCAGCTTTGAGGCAGCTATTTCTAGGCTTTTTGCTTGTAGTGCTGCAGGAGGAAGAGGGCGCTTTCGACATAGTAAGGAACGGAAACTTTGAAAGCTTCGTCATCAATGACCATGCTGTCGTGATGGAGGTCAGGAGCATTTTCTGCCCCATTTGAGCCGATAAAGGCAAAGACACCTGGAAGTTTCTCCTGATAAAAGGCAAAATCTTCTCCAGCTGAGGATGGATTGGCTGGCAGGACCTCGGCTAGATTCTGTGAATGCTCATAAAGCAGCTCGGCCAATTCGGGATCATTATAGGTCACTGGAGGAGTATGGTCCCAAGAAATCCTGACTTGAGCCCCAAAATTCTCTGCTGTATTCTCTACAATTCGGATAAAGTCTTCCTTGAGACGCTGCTGCAAGGTCGGATTGAAACTGCGAATCGTTCCTTCAAAAAAGCCCGACTGCGGCAGTACATTCCAAGTTGCCCCCGATTCTATATGAGTTACAGACAAGACAGCTGCTTCAAAAGGAGACACAGTACGAGCCACTAGAGCCTGCAGATTTTGAATCATACTAGTCAAGGTCAATACTGTATCAACCCCCAGATCTGGTCTAGCCGCATGGCTGCTGACTCCTTCTACCTCAACCTTGAACTTCTCAACCCCAGCCATCATGGCTCCAGCTTTAAGTGCCAGCTGCCCCGCCTTAAGCTGGGGCATATTGTGAAAGCCGATAATCGCAGACACATCGTCCAGCAAACCAGTCGCAAGTACCTGACTGGCTCCCTGAGAAGTTTCCTCAGCCGGCTGGAAAATCAGACGAACCGTCCCTCTCAAATCTCCTTCCATAGCCTTGAGTAGCTCCGCTGCCCCCAAAAGGCTGGTCTGATGAAAATCATGACCGCAAGCGTGCATGACGCCTGCATTCTGACTGGCGTAAGGCAGACCAGTCTGCTCCAAAATGGGCAGAGCATCGATATCAGCCCTCAGGGCAATAACCGGCTTGCCAGAACCTACCTCGGCAACTAGGCCGGTTTTCAGACCGGATTCTAAAATCCTAATATCCAAATCTTCCAGATAGCCTTTTAGAAAAGCCGTCGTTTCAAATTCCTGCCCAGACAGCTCTGGATGCTGATGAAGATAATGCCGTGTTTGTATCAGTTTATCATAAAATTTTTTCATGGCCGACTCCTTTACTCGAATACACCTATCTACCATCCAGTATAGCACAAAGCTGGACGCAGAAACAAAAATAGAGAGCAAATAATCAATAATTAGCCCTCTAATTTTTGTATTATGATATATCGCCTTCGAAGGAGATGACAATGGATTCATTAGAAAAATCACACTCCAAGACCCACTTACCATCTGTCTTTACAAATTTTAACTGATAATCTCGTTCTGGTTTGGAAGCAAGTCACAGGCCGCCAAGCTCATCTCCTTAACAAGTTAATACTATGACTTTTGTATTTTACCCTACTTAGCTGAGCTAGTAAATATAATTTGAAGCTTATCATCATAGAAAAACCTGTAGCTCCAACTACAGGTCAAGTATCTTTAGAATCCATCTACATTCGTATAGATTTTTTGGACATCTTCGTCGTCTTCTAAAACGCTATAAAGCTTTTCAAAGGTTTCGAGGTCTTCACCGGTCAACTCTACTTCAGACTGAGGAATCATTTCCAGCTCCGTTACTTGGAATTCTTGGATGCCAGACTCACGCAGAGCCACGATGGCCTTATGAAGGTCAGTTGGCGCTGTATAGACAGTGATGCTTCCTTCTTCTGCTTCAACATCATCAACATCCACATCCGCTTCCAGCAGCTGTTCAAAGACACTGTCAGCATCGTCACCCGCAAAGACAATCACACCTTTATTATCAAAAAGATAAGCTACAGAGCCACTAGCTCCCATATTGCCGCCATTTTTACCAAAAGCAGCACGGACATTGGCTGCAGTCCGATTGACATTTGAAGTCAGAGTATCGACAATCAGCATAGAACCGTTTGGCCCAAATCCTTCATAGCGGCCTTCAGTAAAGGTTTCGTCCGTGTTTCCTTTTGCCTTATCAATGGCCTTGTCAATGACATGCTTAGGCACCTGAGCCTGCTTAGCTCGATCAATAACGAATTTCAAAGCTGTGTTAGACTCTGGATCTGGATCACCTTTTTTAGCTGCTACATAGATTTCCACACCAAACTTAGCATATACTTTTGAGTTCGCGCCGTCTTTGGCCGTTTTCTTTGCCACAATATTGGCCCATTTACGTCCCATTGGAGATTCTCCTTTTGATAAATTACATTTTTAATCTTTCTTATTATAACACAGGGAATCAGAAAAATCACTAAGAAAAAATGATAGCTCCTAGAAGATTCTGGTTGTATTGTTCAACTCCTGCTGGACTGAAATCGAGACAAAATTGATTTCTGTTTTCCTTTCATAAAAAATCCAGTCGCTAAAAGAGCAACTGGACGGTACATTCTATTTCCCGAAACCGGCAGGTCTGTCATAACGGACCTTTACCGAAATCCATCAATAATATCACTGATAATTTTTCACAATAGATAAATCCGGTTTGCACCTGCTTAAACAGTCAAAAACATCCTCTATTCTGCCATCTAAAAAAGTGACATCTACTCGAACGGACTTGCCATGATAAGGCTTGACATATAGGTAGTCTCTCCGATAGCGCCTGACCCCCAGTCGAAAAGAAGGCTGCCCATCAGAAGTTCTGCCCCAAGCCGGCCGGTAAAAGACACTTTCCAGCTGATTCCAAGCAAAGCTATGCTTTTTCAAGAAAGCACCTCGCACGGTTAGGCCCCATTCTGTTCCTGCAAGAACAAAGCACTTTTTACTCAGCTTGCGTCCCGCATGAACTATTGCAAATATTTCGATTACAGCAGTCATGAAAAAAGCAAGTATAAAAGGCAAACTGAACGAGCGTATTCCTGCTCCAGGCATGGCTTTATCAATTGAAAACAAGAGCAAGGAAGCTAAGGCACCGAAAATGATGCCTGAGACTAAGAAGACAGATGCCAAGATGACTATGGTCAAATAGAGTCCTCTACGGTAGCGAAATGAAAACAATAAAGGCATGACTTTTCCTTTCTCAGCTAATAGTTTTGCTTATGCTTTACTGAGGCGCCTTAAATTCATCTTCCTCTACATTATTCCAGTCAGAATATTGAGTATCTGTTTGAACATCCAAACTACCTTCTTCACCTTTATAAGATAGACCTAGCTTAAAGTCTTTTAAGAATAAGGTCTTTTTATCCAAGCGTACTTCTAACGTTTTATCCATATCAGCCTGAGTAACACCTGTCAGCTCTAGTTTGAATTCTTCACCAAAGAGCCCCAGTAAATCAGCATTTTTACTACTTAATTTAAAGATATATTCATCACCGCTTTCCTTTACAGTGACATCATCAGCCATTTGATAAAAGCCATCCATGAGTTTGAAATAATCGGGCTGAACATAATAATCTGCCCCGCTTCCCATTTCTTGCTTAGACCATGTTCCATTTTTAGAAGAACGAGTATACAAAAGTTTATCCTCTCCGCCTGGCATAATCGCTTCTTGATAACTCTCCTGACCGCTCTCTTTTCCATCTATGACTAAATGCCCCTTGGCCAGCTCATCCGTGCTTTTATCATAGAGAAGATCCCCGCTCATCGTTTGAGTTTTATTGGAACCATCTACAGTGATAGATAATTTCACCTTCATTTTCATTGAAGTTAGATCTTCATTCGCAGTTTCTGCTTTCTCCAAGAGTTCTTCAATATCGTCAGAAGAAGTATTCTTTTGGCTCTCACGGGAGCTATTCTCAGTCCTACCCTGATTCTTTTGAGAATGTTTCTGCCCAATCAAGCTACAAGCCCCTAAACTAAGCGTCATTAAAGCTGTAAGTGCCATAAAGGTAATCTTTTTGAATTTCATGAGTCTTCCTCCTTTGAGACATGGATATAAAAGATAATCATTCAATCAAGCCCAGCAATGTTTTATTGACCGAATGCTAGCTTTCATACCTACAGTCAAACCGCTAAAAAGCAAATCATGCTCCTTAGTAAAAACAAGTTTATTCGTTTATTATACCATTTTTTATTTACCATCGCAAACAAAGCAAAAAGGCTGAATATTCAGCCTTACTTGTCTTTCATAATCGGAACTCGTCCAAAATTCTGTTCCATAAGTGCAGGATTGCCTAGCTGATAGACCTTATCAGCCTGCTGGGTTAGACTATCCCATGTCTTCTTGCCGATACGGCTGACTAATTCAACATTTCCCTTAAGCTGGGACAAATGCTGGCGCCCCTGCTCGGAAAAGCCTAAAATGTGGATTCCTGACGGAAGCTCTTCTTGCCTAGCTCCGACCAGAATATAGGTCAAAAGACGCCTGACTCGTGCCTTGGTATAGCGCTTAGTTGCCACCTGTTCAACTAGCTCTTCTATGGTCTCACTGCTTTTCAAGGCCTCTCTAATCCTAACGGCTAATTCCTGATTGACCTGATAAAAGCTTGTCAAATCCGGACAGGTCACTATCTGGTAACGGAGATAAGGAAAGAGGTCCGACCAGGTCACCTTGGGAACCGCTTCAATCAAGTGATGGTCTGGGGTGAATTTCTTGAGAAAGTCTGGCTGATCCAGATTCTGACGAAGGGCAGTTGCAGAGGCAAATTCTTGATTAGCTGATAAGGAATGGTAGCCAGCTCCCTGACGTTGAATCGGGCACAGTTTTATATCTCTTCCCGCCACAGCCTTGGCATAAGCCAAGCCCAAGATATGATTGGGAGTAGAGCCTGAGAAATTGAGCCCTACAAACTCCTGCCACATGGCCTGAGTCTTTTGAGGATAGGAGAGGGAATCAGGCAGACCAGTCAGATAAGCCTCCATCTGCTCTGCTTTTTCGCCATAGACCCTCGAAATACTCTCGTAGTCCAGCACTTCCTCAGTTCCAAAAGTCAGCTGTTCGATGCCCAGTCTCTCTAAGATGTCTACTGCTCCCTTAGCGAAAAAATCTGCCGCCTGAACGCTGACCAAGAAAGGCAGCTCAAGAACCAGATCCGCTCCAGCTTCCAAAGCCATCTGTGCCCGAGTCCACTTATCCACGATAGCCGGCTCCCCTCGCTGAACAAAATTACCACTCATAGCAATAATTTTCAGACCAGAAGCCTGCTCCAGCAGATATTTGTGCCCATTATGAAAAGGATTAAACTCTGCGATAATACCGGTAACTGTCATCTCATTTCTCCGCTACAAAGAACCAGCGAGCGCTCTTGTTTGTTGGCTCCTTGTCCTCAAAGTCCGCGTAAACCTTGACATTCTTAAAGCCAGCCTGCTCCAGCAAGATATCATAGGTCAGAATCTCATAGGTCCGCTCCTCATGAACCTCATCATGGCGAGTGAAACGCCCATCTTCGTCTTGGACAAAGAAGGTCAGCTCATGCACGATGGAATGAGGCGGTTCGTCCGCATAGGAATCCCATACCATGGCAAAGGTTTCAGCATTTTCGTGATAGGAATAGCCAGGAAAAACCTCGTCAATCTGGTAAATCGAGTGCACATCAAAGATAAAGCGGCCACCCTCATTTAGATGCTGGTAAACTTGAGTGAAGACCTGACCAACATCGACTTCGTCCTCCATATAGCAAATCGAGTCCGAATAACAAGTCACCAAATCAAACTGACCGACGCCACTCAAATCCAGCATATTCCCTTGTATAAAGGGAATGTCCAAACCAGCCTCTCTGCTACGCTTCTCTGCCAAATCTAGCATTTCCTGACTCAGATCCAGCCCCGTCACCTCGAAACCTGCCCACTTAAAATAAATAGACTGAATGCCCGTACCACAGGCCAGCTCCAGCAGCTTTTTCTTATCCTTGGGAAAATGGCGCAGGCTGAAATCCGTCCACTTCTCATACAAAGAATCATCCATAATCGCATCGTAAACCGACGCGAAGGTTTCATAAGTTGCCATATTTTTCCTTTCAAAAATAGCCCAGCCAGCAGGCTGACTGAGCCGAATTCTGCTTTCTTGCCAAAGGGCAAAAAATCACTTATTTTTTTCTTCCAATAAGGCTGCAACATCCACACCAGTTGCTTCGTGCCAGAGTTTTTCCAGATTGTAATGCGCCCGCATTTCTTCGGAAAAGACATGGACAACCAC
Source organism: Streptococcus sp. 27098_8_134 (assembly GCF_041431675.1). Classification (NCBI taxonomy): domain Bacteria; kingdom Bacillati; phylum Bacillota; class Bacilli; order Lactobacillales; family Streptococcaceae; genus Streptococcus; species Streptococcus sp. 27098_8_134. The sequence goes on from NZ_JAPVYD010000001.1 coordinate 481,109, forward strand.
CCCACCTAAGTCTAAGAGAACCCAGCCACCAGCTGCGTCTCCCTCAACATGGCCAGCAGAAATACCCGCCGCTGCAGCTTTCTCACGGATATTTTCAGCGACCGCATCCAGCTGACGACTGTTCATAGAGCTGACGATGACAAAGTAATCTGTCACAGTAGTCAGACCTTGCAAGTCCAATGCCACAATATCTTCTGCACGCTTTTCATCGGCCGCCTTCACGACCAGTTCCAATAATTCTTGTTCTCTCATAGTTCCTCTTTAATTAAAAATGTTTTTGTAATCTCGAACATCCGCAAAACGTCCGTCCCAAATTTTTTGGTAAAAAGTATTTATTTTTTCTGCCGAAGCATCTTCCCCATCAAAAGTTGTAAATGCACCCTCTGGAATGACAAGTTTATAATCAAATTCAAATCCCACTTTAACCGATGCATCTACACAATATTCCGTCTGCATGCCACATAAAACTAGACGATCAATATCTTCTTTATCCAAGTAATCCTTCAAACCTGTCTCTTTAAATATACTATTATACTTCTTCTGAAAGACCTTCTCGTCTGACTTTCGATTCAAGAGAGGAGACAACTGCCAATCTTCCAATGCACTGTCTTCTGGATTTTCCATATGCTGAATATAGATAATTTCGATACCTTTACTCCTAGCCTGATGTTGCAGAAAGGAAATTTTATCCATCATTTTATCAGACTGAAAACCTGTCTCCACTAAGATATTTTGTACATCTATAATGATTAGAGCTGTTTTCATTCTTCTATTTCCTTTAAATACCCTACAAAGGCATTGTAGGTCTCCAAGGTCTGCGGATAGATGGGCATTCCTTTGTGAGCCAAATGCTCCACGGTCCTTGCTGTTTCATAGGCCACAGCTAGATTAAGCGACCGCTGGGCCAGCTCTCTTGCCTTTTCCACTCCCGGAAAGTCGCGGTTGTGCTCAATGTAGTCGGCGACATAGACGACCTTGTCCAACTCAGACATGGTGCCACTGCCCACTGTATGAATCTCGATGGCTCGCAGAATCTCAGCATCTTCGATGCCTAAATCTTCCTGAATCTTGTAAATGCCCACCATGCCATGCCAGACATTATTGCCCCAGTTTTTCAGGTCAGGATCCAGCTGATATTTATCAATCAAGGATAGGAATTCCTCATCCGAGACTTTTTTAGCATAGTCGTGCAGGAGTCCTGCCAAACCCGCTTTTTCAACATCAAGACCGAAGTGCTCCGCTAATTCACGAGCAGCCTTTTCCACACCTAGACAATGCCGCAGGCGTTTCTCAGGCATGACGGTTTCCATCTTAGCCAGTAAGGCCTCACGACTCATGCTGATATAGCTTTCATAGGTCATAGGTAAAGTCCTTCTTTCTCAATATAGTCTAAGACCGGCTGAGGCAGCAGGAAATTAGGAGTCCGTCCCTGAGCAAGAAAATCCCGCACCATACTGGAGGAAATATCCATAAGGGGCACATCCACCCAGATGACAGGGTAAGAAGTCCCCGCCTTGTAGCGCAGCCGCTGAACACCGACAAATTGAACTAGCTCAACCAGCTCATCAATCCGGTACCACTTGGGCAGATAGTCCACCATATCCGCACCGATGATAAAGTAATAGTCCGTATCGGGATGTTGCTCTGTCAGGAGCTTCATAGTGTCGTAGGTATAGGAAATTCCCTTACGCTCCAGCTCAATGGTTTCAATTCCTAGGCCTTCAATACCCTCAATAGCCAGCTCCAGCATTTTCAGCCGATGCTTTTCATCGATAGTCTCTTTCTTATCCACATGGGGTGGCTCATACTCTGGCATAAGCAGAACCTGATCCAAGCCTAACTGTTGCCGGACCTGATCCGCCACGACCAAATGAGCATTGTGGACAGGATTGAAATTCCCACCTAAAATGCCAATCTGCTTGCGTTTTTTATCTTTAACTTCTGGTTCTAATTCCACCTTGGTAAAGGGGGTTAGTAATTCAATAGCCATAGGCTGACATCTCCACAGAAATTTTTCCTTAAATTTGCTTGACTTTGACAGAGAGTTTGCGATTTTCCTTTTTGCTGGACTGCTTGTAGAGAATCAAGATCCGGCCAATCTTCTGCACCGTATCCACTCCGATTTCCTCTTCCAGAATCTCAGCAACTTCATGGATATTCTCATCTGTATTCTGCAAGAGCGTAACCTTAATCAGCTCTCTGGCATCCAGTGCCTGACGGACGCTGGTTTTGATTTGGTCATTAAGTCCATTTTTCCCAATCTGAATGATAGGCTTGAGACTATGTGCCTGACTGTTGAGAAAGGCGCGTTGTTTTGATGTTAGTGTCATGTTCTTCTATAAGGCTTGATACAGCTAGGATTCGCTTTACTCCCCACTATTCATGGCCTTTTCCTTCCTTATTTTAAGGGAATTTCTTCCCCTTGGTGTCTTGAGTATTATATAATAGCTTTCCGAGTGACAACCGCCACACCCTCTGGCGCCCAACCAGCTACTCGGGCAGGACCACTGACGCGAATCCAGCCCAAACCTGAGAAGACGATATCTGTCTTGTCCTTGATGGTAAATTCATGCTTGACCAAAGCTGGAAATTCTTCCTTTTCCTTGCCAACGGGAGGTACTAAGAGACTGCCGACATGCTTGTCATAAAAATCACTAGCACCTTGCAACTTGGTCCGGTGAAGCTTAAGCTCATTGTCAAAATAAGCTGTGAAGCCCTGCTTATCGCCTGCCACAAAGTCAAAGCGACCTAAACCACCCAAAAAGAGGGTTTGCTCAGGATTGAGCTGGTAGGTTTTGGGCTTGATTTCCTTTTTGGGACTGATGTATTTGAGATTCTTAGCAGAAAGATAGTGAGCCATCTGGTGACGATGGATAATGCCCGGTGTATCATAGATATGACTGCCATCTGCCAAAGGAATCTCGATTTTATCCAGAGTTGTGCCCGGGAAGCGCGAAGTCGTAATAATATCCTTATCGCCCGTGATTTCCTGAATAATGGCGTTAATCAAAGTAGACTTGCCCACATTAGTCACGCCGACCACATAAACGTCACGTCCCTTGCGGCAATGCTCAATCTTGTCAATCAAGTCCTTGATCGCCTGCTTGTTCTGAGCAGAGGTTAGGACCACATCGACTGGACGCAGGCCTTCTTCGTGAGCCCGCTCCGTCAGCCACCGGGTCACCTTGCTATCCTTGACCGACTTAGGCAGAATGTCCTTTTTATTCCCAACCAATAGAACATCGTTTCCAGCGACAAAGCGAGGCAGGCCAGGAATGACCGATCCATTAAAGTCAAAACTATCGACAACATTGACGACCAAAGCGTCGCTATCTCCAACCTCATGGAGAAGCCGCAGAAAGTCATCATCCGTCAGCTGGACATCGCTGATTTCATTATAATGGCGCAGGCGGAAACAGCGCTGGCAATAGAGTTCGCCTGCCTCCAATCCTTTTTCTAGAGCCGACTGGGGCGTGTAGCCTAGCTTGCCCTTATCTTCTGTCTGAATAATGGCTCCGCAGCCGATACAGAGAAGTTCTTCCATGCTTAAATTCCTTTTTTGTATTGAATTGGGCCGTATTTTTCAGTGATTTTCTTGAGCACACGGCGTTCACGTGCCCGATTGATCTGAGTCTTGATAGAGTCATGCTCGACCAGTGGTTTAACCAAAATCGAACGAATTCCGGCCCGATGAGCAGCTCGAATATCCGTCATGAGCTGATCGCCCACCATGACCACTTCCTTTTTTTCAAAATGAAAAAGCTTGAGCGCCCGATCAATGCCCCAAGTGAAGGGTTTCATCGCCCAGTAGATATAGTCAATTTCAAACTTTTCAACAGCCCGCTTGACCCGTTTTTGGTTATTATTGGACACCACGATAATCCGAATGCCCGCGTCCCGCAAATCATGGAGCCACTTCTTCATCTCTGGGGTCCCATCAGGATTATTCCAAGCAATCAGGGTGTTATCCAAATCCACCAAAACTGCTTTGATCCCCTGTTTTTTCAAACTCTCTACTGTCAAATCGTAAACTGCCTCGACCGCAAAGTCCGGCATATAATCTTCAATCGCCACATCTCTCTCCAAAAATTCGTATTCTCATTATTATAGCATAAAATGGGCTTTTTGGCACTCATGTTCCTATTTCTTCTAGAGCAGTTAGGTGATGAGCACCTTTCTATTTTTCAAGCAAATGAAAACAGCTCCCCAAGCGGGAAGCTTCATTTTAAATGGAATAAAAATTTATACTCACAGTCTAGGCCAGTGGCCATCTTTTTCTTTCCGTAATTTTAATTCATAAAATTCTTGAAGATCGAGAATAATACCGGTAGCACCCTCTGCTTCATCTATTTTTATATGAAGAACCTTAGAAAATTTCTGAAAATCCTTCTCCTCAATACCCGGGGCAATGCGAATATCAACAGATTGCCATTCACCATTTTTCTCTTCATAGCCTACTAATGCAACTAGAAAATCTGTTCCTATTTTATACTCACCGGTTAATAACATTGCTATATCATTAAAAAGACCATCGTAGTAGGTAGGATTCGACACTGCAAACAATATAATATCTTCTCTCTTGAGCTCTCCATCGACACTAGCTAGGGGAATCTCATCTACATGCTCAAGCATCGGAAGAACGGTTTCATGTCTTAATGAAGCAATGCTAAAAGAATTGTTGTATGGAGAAGATGGATTCATAATTTTGCTATAGCTATTCACATACTCTGCGACTCCTACCAAAAGGAACAAGAAGAAATAACTAACTACAAATAGTAAAGTACGTGTTTTTCCGAAAAATAAGAAACAAATTAAGGAACAAATAATTAAAAATAATACAAAGAGAATAATTGTATGAGGGTGGGAAAATACTCTTATGAGATTATCATATGCAATTTCCCATAATTTTTGATGATATAAATTTAGATATTCTTCCACTATAGGCTCTCCTCTTACGCATTTTTTGATTTTGAACGATTATTTGAAAACTTATGGTTTACTAATTACATCATTATATCATCTTTGAGGCTTTTTGGCACCTTCAGCCTCAAGAGTTACAAAAAGGAAAAAAGATGATATTATAGTGGTGATAGTATAAATGTCCTGGAGGTTTGTATGACAGAAAAAAACAGGCAGATGCAGGCTGTTTCCCCTCTTTTGCAAAAGATTATCAACTGGTCGTCCGCCGTTGGCGCTCTAGGAACGGTGGCCTTTTGTCTTTGGGCCTATTTCGCAGGTGTTCTCCAGTCCAAGGAAACTCTCTCAGCCTTTATCCAGCAGGCGGGCATCTGGGGACCTCCTCTCTTTATCTTCCTGCAGATTCTACAGACGGTCGTGCCTATTATCCCCGGAGCCCTGACCTCTGTCGCCGGTGTTTTCATCTACGGCCATATCGTCGGCACCATTTATAACTATATCGGTATTGTCATTGGCTGCGCCATTATATTTTATCTGGCCCGCACCTATGGTCCAGCTTTTGTCCAGTCCGTCGTCAGCAAGCGCACCTATGATAAATATATCGGCTGGCTGGATAAGGGGAATCGCTTTGAGCGCTTCTTTATCTTCATGATGATTTGGCCTATCAGTCCAGCCGACTTTCTCTGCATGCTGGCGGCCCTGACCAAGATGACTTTCAAAAAGTACATGCTGATTATCCTTCTCTGCAAGCCCATCACCCTCGTCATCTATACCTACGGATTGACCTATATCATTGATTTTTTCTGGAAAATGGTCTCCAAATGAAAAGAAGTTGAATTGAACCGCACCCCAAAAGTTAGACAGAAAAAATCTAACTTTCTGGGGTGTTTTTAAATGAAATTAACTTATGAGGATAAAGTTCGAATCTATGAACTAAGAAAACAAGGAATCAGCTTAAAGCGACTTTCAGAAAAATATGGAATGAACCTTTCAAAACTTTTGACATCCCAAACCTCTTTCTATATCTTTGCTTATTATAGCACAAACCATAAAGAAAAATCAGCCAGTTTTGACTGATTTTCGTCTCATTATTAAGCAAAGATTTTATTCTGGCGATACCAAAATCTTGATCTGCGCCTTGTCCTGAGTCAGCTCGATAAAGCCTTCTTGCACAATATCCTCTAGCTTAATCTTCTTGGTCACAAGCTTGTCAGCAGAGAAATAACCCTGCTCCATCAGTTCCAGCACCTTAGGGAAAATATGCCGATAGGCAATAATTCCCTTGAGCGATTTTTCTTGAATGGCAAATTCATTAGGGTTGATGCTGGCTTCTCGTTCCCAGATAGAAACCACCATACATTCTCCAGCCTTGTGGACAGCAGCTAAAGCTTGTCCCAGCACAACCGGCACCCCAGTCACTTCATATGACACATCTGCTCCGCCACCAGTTAAACGCTGAATAGCAGCTACCACGTCTTCACCCTCTTCTGGTCGCACAATGATGGCTCCAAGCTCCTCTGCCTTGGCTTGGCGTTCTGGAGATAATTCAACTCCATAAATCTTAGAGGCGCCGGCTGCCCGCAAAGCCTCAATAATCAAGAGCCCGATTGGTCCCAAACCGAAGACAACCGCTGTATCGCCCGTCTTAAGAGCTGACTGACGGACCGCGTAAACAGCCACAGCAGCAGGTTCTGTCAAGGCTGCCTGCTCATAGCTAAGGCTGTCTGGAACTTTGTGAACAATGTCTCCGTCCAAAACACAGTATTTGGCAAAACCACCGTCTGCCGCCAAACCGACAAAGTTTAGATTGGGGTCCAGATTATAATCACCGACAAGATTATGCTTAGCCAAAATGGGCTCAACTGTCACCCGGTCGCCAACTTTGACCCGTGTCACAGCACTGCCGACCTCAACAATTTCGCCAGCAAACTCATGTCCCAAAGTTACAGGCGCTTTCTGGCCAGAATAGACATGCTCTGTTTCTGTCGGAATAAAAATCGGTCCGTCCAAGTATTCATGCAAGTCAGTTCCACAGATTCCTGTATACTTGACCGCAATTTTAACCTGATGCGGTTGGACTTCCGGTACATCCACTTCTTCAATACGGACATCTTTAGCGCCATACCAACGCGCAGCATTCATTTTTGCCATAAACATACCTCACTTTATAATTTGTTAGTTTAATTGTAAACCCTTTCAGAAATCTTGTCAAAAGATTAGCTACATTTTCAAAAAATAACATACAAAAAACCAGCATCTGCTGGTATCAAGTTTATTCTGCAATTCTAGCAGAGTAGAAAGGAAGAAGGAACATTAAAACAATATAAAGAATCAAGAGAATCGCACGAAGCAATCCACCAAATAGAAAAGCAACTACTAAAGTTCCCAAACAAATAGAAAAATTAGTAAAATTTGTTTCAATCAGCAAGGTTTGCCCTGCTTTAACTGTCACTGGCTTGGTTTTCATAGGAGCTGCTCCTACACGAACAACAGCTTCTTCTCCCTCAATAGGAAAAATAGCCTCGTCACCATTCTTAATTGCGCCAACTTTCTGTTCATTTATAAAGATTGGAAACTTTCCAATAATCCCTACAAAACCTGTCCCACGTTTCACTTTGATTTCCGACATAAAGACTCCTTTATTTTTTTTAATTATTTTAACATAGAAAACTTGAGACTACAAATAAGGGAATTATAAAACAGCAAAAATATCAATAGCATACATATTACAAATTAACAATTCCATTCGTTAACTGATATTTATAATCAATGCTCGGAAGAACTAGAGCTACTAGAATGGCTTTCATCATCAGATGATGAACTGTTTTTAAAGCCGCTAGAATATGATGACGAGCTTGTTGACGATGGTGTTGTTGCTTCTGTCACGTAAAGAGTGATTTTTTCATTAGATTTGAGGTCAATTGTCTGACCTGCCGCTGGTGACTGGGAAGTTACCAAGTCTGCCTGAGTCGAAGTGACCGAACGGTCAACAACTCGCTCAATTCGAGACGAAGAAATTCCCATTTGAATCAAGTAAGAACGGGCATTGGCGTAGGTGTACTGCATGCTGCCAAAGTCAGGCATGGCCACACTAGTCACTTCTTTTGCCACTGTCAGCTTGATCTTATGATTAGAAGTCAAATCATAGGTCGAACCAGCTGCCGGTGACTGGCGAATGACCTGACCTGGCTCGTACTCGTCCGATTCCTCCTCAACAATCTCAATCAATTTCTCAGAAACATTATAGTTTGTTTTCAGATTTTCAACTACGGCTGATTTTGCTTGACCGACATAGTTCTCCATAGTAAATATTTTTTGATTAGTTACACTTGGAGCACTATTATTTTTTGTCTTGTCTATTTTTGAATCCTTCTTTGATGAAGAACTTTTCAACACAGATGATGGTAATTTCCCATTTTGATTATTTTTAGAAGAGTCATGCTGTATAGCTAGAAAAGCATAAATTCCAAAACATATCATTATTACACTAGGAACTAGAAAGTAAATTTTTCTCCACCTCTCCTTTTTTCTATTTCTTGCTTCAACTTCATTATATTCTTCAACCGCATCATCAAGCAGACTTTGTAATTTCGCCAATTTCTCAGGATTATCTGTTTGTGCCATGAGGACACGTAACTGATGAATTCTATCTTCATAGAATCTCTCTTCTTCTTTTTCAGCCTGTCTTTCTTGCAATATCAATTGAGTGTGTTGGAGGTTTGTTTGTTGTTGTAAAAGATCACCTTGCCGTTTTAATTCTGCGTTTCTCTCCTGTTCACGCATGTCTCTTTCCCAATTATTGTAACTTCCCATTATAATATCTCCCGTTTTATTTTTATCCTAATTCGCATTATAGCCAAATTCTCTTGACTTCAAAATATTCTTCCACCAAGATTCTCTTTTCAACACAAATGAATCATCAACTTTACCATTATAATTTTCTAAAACCGAGTATTGAAAATTTTCTTTTATATATTCAACTCCTTCATAAGAGACGAGCTCCTTAAGCTCTTTATTATTTCCATGTATGCTATCAATATAGGATTGCCATCTTTGTAGCAACATTCCGTTATCTCCTGTTGCAGAACCAACATATAATTTACCATTCTGTTTATCAGTAAGTAAGTATACTGCTTTCTGATTTGAAAGAGCAGTAATCCAATCTTTCTTTTTAAATCGTAAAATTGTTTCTAATTGATGGTAGGACAAACTTATATTATCATAACCAGGAAAATCATCACCTCCATATACATCCGGCAAAATTTGAAATACTTCTATTTTTTCCACGATATTTTTGAAATGAAACACAGGTGCTCTACTAGGCCTTTTGCAACGAACAATCAAACGTCCATATAAACCAGAATATTTAGTTAACTCTCTTCCTTCATAATTTTGACCAAATGTAACACCCAATTCTTTAGTAACTTCTTTTATAGTTGTTAAAAGCCAAGTATCATAGCTCATTTGAACAAGATTAACTGCAATGTCATCTATATTATAATATCGTCTTTGGTTTCTCCAAAATAAATTGAAACTATTTAATAATTCTGGCTCTCTTAAATAAGTTTCAACTGGATTCTCCCCTGTCCAATTATTAAACTTTATTTTAACTCTTGAGATTTCTTTATCATCGAAATCTAGAATATCCTTCAGCAAAATTTTTCCTTCCATAATCTTTCTCCCTAAAAAACAATTTTATTTGTGTTTACTCCTTAATTATAATCCAAAGTTGTCACTTGGTCAACGCTTTATACAGTTGAATTTTTTAGATTTCTACATAAAAAACCAGCCTCACGACTGGTTTTCTACTTATTTCTACAATTTCTCCAACTCTTCATTGAGCAGTTTTTGTGCTACTTGTGGGTTGGCTTGGCCCTTAGTGGCCTTCATGAGCTGGCCAATCAGGGATTTGGCTGCATTCTTATTGCCGCCCTTATAGTCATTGATAGCTTTTTCATTGTTTGCAAATACTTCTTGGATAATAGGAAGAAGTTGGGCAGGGTCTGAGATTTGAATCAAGCCTGCTTTCTGCACATACTCTTTAGCAGAGCCGCCATTTTTGGCTAGATGGACAAAGACCTTCTTAGCAATCTTAGAGGAAATCGTTCCGTCTGCAATCAGAGCAATCATCTCAGTCAGGTTCTCAGGAGTCAGCTCAATCTCAGTGATGGTCTTGCCTTCTGCATTAAGGTATTGAGCCACTTCTCCTTGGAGCCAGTTAGAGACAGCCTTAGCGTCACCTCCTGCTGTAAGAGCTGCTTCAAAGAAGTCTGACACAGCCTTCGTCGCTGTCAACTGCTTGGCATCGTAGTCAGACAGACCATAGTCGCCCACATACTTAGCTCGGCGTTCTTTTGGAAAGGCTGGCAGGCTGCTGCGTACTTGCTCAATCCAAGTATCTTCAATCTCAAAGATAGGCAGATCAGGCTCTGGGAAGTAACGGTAGTCCGCTGAACCTTCCTTAACCCGCATGAGCAAGGTTTCGCCAGTAGCTTCGTCATAACGACGGGTTTCCTGACGGATTTGGCCACCGCTGCGTAGAATTTCTGCCTGGCGTTTTTCCTCAAATGCCAGACCCTTGCGGACAAAGTTGAAGGAGTTGAGGTTTTTCAGCTCAGTCTTGGTACCAAATTCTTCCTGACCGTAAGGACGGATAGAAATATTGGCGTCAACACGCATGGAGCCCTCTTCCATCTTGACATCAGAAATGCCCGTGTACTGGATGATTTCCTTGAGAGCAGTCAGATAGGCATAAGCTTCTTCTGGACTGCGCATATCTGCTTCGGATACAATCTCAATCAGTGGCACTCCTTGACGGTTGAGGTCAACATAAGAATAGCCGTCACTACCGTGGGTATTCTTTCCGGCATCTTCTTCCAAGTGGGCCCGCTCGATACGGATTTTCTTGGTCGTGCCATCTTCTAACTCAATCTCAATCCAGCCATTGTAGCCAATCGGCTCATCAAACTGAGAAATTTGATAGGCTTTTGGATTGTCCGGATAGAAGTAATTCTTGCGGTCAAAGTGCATCTTCTGGTGAATATCCATGTTCAAAGCCAGAGCAGCCTTGATACCATAGTCGATAACACCTTTATTCATAACAGGCAAAACACCAGGGAAGGACCAGTCAATGATATTGGTGTTGGCATTTGGATTTTCACCGAAGTGAGCTGGAGCTGGTGAGAAAATTTTTGAATTGGTCTTCAATTCAACATGGACTTCCAGTCCGATAACTGTTTCAAAGTTCATTATTTTTCACCTCCAAAGATAACTGGCTGCTGTTTGTGATAGTCAGTCGTCGCTTCAAATGCTGCGGCTGCCTGATAGATGGTCGCTTCATCGAAGTGGTTACCAATCAGTTGCAAGCCGACAGGAAGACCATCTGCAAAGCCGGCTGGGATTGAAATGCCCGGCAGGCCAGCCAGATTGACTGGAATGGTCAAAAGGTCAGCCAGATACATGGCCACTGGATCTTGGTTTTGACTGCCCAAGTCATAAGCTACCGTTGGTGCAGTTGGACCTAAAATCAAATCATATTTCTCAAAAACCTTGGCAAAATCCTGCATAATCAAGGTCCGAACCTGACCAGCTTTCTTGAAGTAAGCATCGTAGTAACCAGATGACAGACTGAAAGTTCCCAGCATGATACGGCGTTTCACTTCTTCACCAAAGCCTTCGCTGCGAGATTTGACATAGACATCTTCTAGATTTTCAATGCCTTCTGCACGGTAGCCATAGCGAATACCGTCAAAACGCTGCAGGTTAGAACTGGCTTCAGAAGAAGCAATAATATAGTAGACTGCCACGCCGTACTTGCTGTGAGGCAGGCTAACTTCTTCAACGATAGCTCCTAGACTTTCCAAGTGCTTGGCTGCTGCCAGAATCGTTTCCTTGACCTTGCTGTCAATTCCCTCACCCATGTATTCCTTAGGCAGGGCAATCTTCATACCCTTGATGTCTTGGCCAATCTTGCTGGTAAAGTCTGGCACTTCCTCTTGTGATGATGTCGAATCCTTAGGATCATTACCAGAAATAACATTCAGAAGTTGAGCATTTTCCTTAACTGTCTGAGAGAAAGGCCCAATCTGGTCTAAAGAAGAACCAAAAGCAATGAGACCAAAACGCGAAACCCGGCCGTAGGTTGGCTTGAGACCAACTACACCGTTAAAGGAAGCCGGCTGACGAATAGAACCACCCGTATCAGAACCCAGTGATAGACGAACTTGACCAGAAGCAACAGCTGTTGCTGAACCACCAGATGATCCACCAGGAACCTTGCTGCTGTCCCAAGCATTCTTAGTCGTCTTAAAGTAAGAATTTTCGCTGGATCCACCCATGGCAAACTCGTCCATGTTGGTCTTCCCAACGATAATCATGTCCTTACCATAGAGCTTCTCTACGCTAGTAGCATCGAAAATCGGCTTGTAATTATAGAGTATCTTGGAGGCAGCCGTCGTTAAGATTCCCTTGGTTGAGATATTGTCCTTAACTGCCAGCGGAATCCCGCTCATAAGATTGTCCGCATCAATGCCCTTGGCATCTAGAGCCGCAGCCTGAGCCAAAGCTTCCTCTTCGCTGACAGTAATGAAGCTGTCCACAGCTGCTTCACGTTCTTTGATATCCGTCAAGGTTGCCTGAGTTAACTCTACCGCAGAAATTTCTTTCTTGACCAGCAAATCATGCAGTTCTTCAATGGTCTTGTGATTAAAAGTCATTAGGCATCTCCTCCGTCATCTAGGATGGCAGGCACTTTAATGTAGCCCCGCTCTTTTTCAGGTACATTTTGGAAAAGCTCTTCCCGGTTCCAGCCCGGCTGAGCCACATCTTCTCGCATATAGTTGATATTAGCAGCTACATTAGAAGTGAAAGGCACACCCTCCGTGTCCACTTCATTGAGCAATTCGACCATATCGACAATCTTGGTTAAGGTCGTCGCAAACTCAGCAGTTTCTTCTGGTGAAAAAGCCAGTTTTGACAACTTTGCTACGTGACTTACTTCTTCTTGAGTAATCTTCATCTCTGATTCCTTTCATAAGATATGTGAGCTTTAGCGACTGAAAATAAGAATTTCTAGATGATATCTTTATTTCCAAGCTTCAGCTCACCTTTACTTTGACAAGCTAGGGACGCTCATTTATTTGCCATCCGCTAGCTCTTTTCTTCAGCTTCTTCCTGCCATTCTTCAGGAATTCGCATCATTTCATTTTACCATATTTCAGGCTAATTCTTCAATTCCAAATGCAGTTCTTTGAGCTGTCTTAGATCCACCAAACTTGGACTTTCCAGCATAGGATCAAAGCCAGTACCATTTTTCGGAAAGGCGATGACTTGGCGGATATTTTCTTCCCCAGCCAAAATCATAACCAAGCGATCTAAGCCCAGAGCCAAGCCGCCGTGTGGTGGGAAGCCGTATTCTAAGGCTTCCAGGAAGAAACCAAAGTCCCGTTCATAGTCTTCTCGGCTCATGCCTAAAAGCTCAAACATAGCTTCCTGAGCCTTCCGGTCATGAATCCGCAGACTCCCACCGCCAATTTCATAGCCATTCAAGACGATGTCGTAGGCATGGCTGCGGAATTGGTCTGGCTCCTGTCTATCTTCAAAAATCCCCTGTGTGAAAGGATGGTGCATGGCTTGATAGCGATTTTGGTCTTCATTCCGCTCCAGCAGCGGCCAATCCACAACCCAGAGGAAATGAAGCAGACTCGGGTCAATCAAATCTAAAGCTTTTGCGACTTCTATACGCAGATGTCCCAAAGCTTCCTGAGCCCGACGCTTCTTAGCCATGACTAGCAGAATCAAATCTCCATCCTTGGCCTCAAAACGTGCTAGTAAATCCTGACTCTCAGCCTCAAAGGTACTAGCCAAATCTCCAACCAACTGGCCATTTTCAACCTTTAGATTGGCAAAACGACTGCAACCAAATTCCTTCATTTCCTGATAGTAGTGACTCAGCTGTTTCTTGCTAAAAGCACTAGCCGCATCTGGCACACAGATCCCCATCACCTTTTCTTGATTATCCAAGGCTTTCTTGATGAGCAGCGAGTCATTGGACTGACACAAATCCGTCAAAGTCTTTAGCTCCAGACCAAAGCGCGTATCCGGTTTATCAGAACCAAAGCGGCTCATAGCCTCTTCATAGCTGATAGTCGGAAAAGCTTCTGTCAGTTCTAAACTATGAGTTTTCTTGACAACAGCCTTGAGCATGGCTTCAACCAGAGCTCGGATTTCTTCCTCGCTGGCAAAACTCAGCTCTAAGTCCACCTGGGTAAACTCTGGCTGACGGTCTCCCCGCAGGTCTTCGTCACGGAAACAACGAACAATCTGATAATAGCGCTCGAGTCCAGCGCCCATCAATAACTGCTTGAGCATCTGTGGGCTCTGAGGCAGCGCGTAGAATTGATTTTTAAAGACCCGACTAGGAACTAAGAAATCTCTAGCACCTTCAGGAGTTGATTTGGTCAGATAAGGTGTCTCCACTTCCAAAAAGTCCAAATCATTCAAATATTCCCGAATGGTTGATGTGACCTGGTGACGAAGTTTGAGGTTATGTGTCATCTTCTCACGGCGCAAGTCCAGATAGCGGTATTTCTGACGCAGGTCTTCCCCAGTATGGGCATGCTGGTCCAGCTCAAAAGGCAGGGCCTTGCTGCTAGCAATGACCTCAATCTTCTCAGCCCTTAGCTCAACCTGACCAGACTTAATAGCCTTGTTGACAAAGCGCTCTTCCCGCTGAACTACTTGCCCAGTCACTGCAATGACATCCTCTTTACCAATGTCTTCCAGCTTAGCAAAATCTTCGATTTCACCGCCAACGAAGACCTGAAGCAAGCCTTCGCGGTCCCGCAATTCAATAAAGGCTAGCTTGCCGTGATTGCGGATATTGGCCACCCAGCCAGTTGCGGTCATGGTCTGTCCGACCTGCTCTAAACCATAATTTCCGATAAAAATTTCTTTCATGTTCTTTCCCTCTCAAATCAATTCGTAGCTCCACCCTGCTGTTCAGGATATTAGCTATATTTCCCCATCGTCTTCACTGGACCTACTGCAAAATAAAAAGCTTCCGTCTCTAAAACAGACGAAAGCCGTGGTACCACTGTTATTCGCCGCCCTAAAAGGCAGCCTCTGAACTCGTAACGTGAGCGACGTTTGTGCTTAATCACACAAAAGATTACGAAACATGTTCTTCGGCTTTTGCTTTCTTGGTGCTGCTCTCAGCCATCAGCACTCTCTGTGCAAGTCAGCAAGCCTACTCTGCTTCTCTTTTACTTTTAAATTGTATCTATTATAGTCGAACCCAGAACATTTTGCAAGTGGTTTAAGGCAAATTTGTGATTTTCCTCTGACAGAGAAGCCACAGCTGGCTCTACCACCTGAATCTGATAACCAAGATTATAGGCATCAATTGCTGTATGCAGGACGCAAATATCCGTCAAGACTCCTGTCAAAATAACTGTATCTACCTTTCTTTCCCGCAATCGAATATCTAAATCCGTGCCAGAAAAGGCAGAATAATGACGCTTATCCATCCAAAAGACCCGAGAGTCTGCTTGATGCTTGTCATAAAAATCAGCCAAAGGACCATAAAGATTGCGACCGCTAGTTCCTTTGATATTGTGAGGCGGAAACAGCTTGCTTTCTGGGTGAAAGGCATCATTCTCATCATGGGCATCAATAGCAAAGAAGATATAATCGCCTCTGTCAAAAGCTGCCTTAGTCACTTGAGCAATGGCTTCAGAAATTGCCTGTGCTGGCGCTCCTGCTGTCAACTTGCCCTCATCTGCGACAAAATCAACTGTATAATCAATGGAAATCAGTGCTTTAGCCATTAGTAGTCCCTCTTTTTAATTTCATCAAAGACATCTGGAATCAGAACTTTCAGATAAGTTCCCTTCATTCCCAGTGAGCGGCTTTCAATAATCCCAGCACTTTCCAGCTTGCGCAAGGCATTAACAATCACTGAGCGGGTAATCCCGATACGGTCAGCAATGACAGATGCTGTCAGCTGGCCTTCATTGCCATTGAGCTCTCCCAAAATTGCTGAAACAGCTCTCAGTTCTGAGTAAGACAGAGTATTGACTGCCATGGTCACTGCCGTCCGGCGGCGGATATTTTTTTCATCCTCTTCCCGCTGGAAGTTAAGCAGCTGGATACCAACCACTGTGCTGGCAATCTCAACCAAAATCAGATCATCGTCCGCAAATTCCTTGTCATTGCGCCAGATAATCAATGAACCCAAACGAATACCTGAAACATGAATGGGAGCAATGGTAGTCAGGCCATCTGGAAAATCATCCTTGGTCTCCACTGGGAAAATCGTCAAATCATGCGTCACCGGCAGATTAGCTTCCGTTTCATAAACCAGATTGGCTTCTTGGACATACTCCTCTGGGAAATTCTTATCTTGGAAAAAAGCTTCTACACGGTCATTATTGGTCTTGTAGCGCATGAAATAGCCTAGAAGACGTCCCTTGCTATTGATAATGCAGGCATTGCAGTGGATAATATCAGCCAACTGACGCGTAATAGCATTATAGGGCAAATCTTCCTGCATCTGCTCTTCCGAGCGCTTCAGAATAGACGTAATTTTTCGTGTTTTTTCTAGTAAATCGGCCATATTTTTACCTCATATTTATTAGCTTCATTGTAACATAAAAGCAGTGAAATTTCAATAATTATCTGAAAATTTTTTATTGAAAAACAATTACATACAATTCTATAAAATAAAGAATTTTTCAGGTATATGTCTTGATATGTCAAGTTATATTAAACAAAAAACAGTCAAGAATTTGACTGTTTTTGATTACTTTTGTTCTTTCTAATCAAGAAAACGTTTCTTGTAGAACAATTTCATAGCCATGAGCAGAAGCATTTGGCCTGCTAGAATAAGCCAAGAAGAATGTTCCCCTGTCTTAGGTAAGACATGACCTGAAGCAGCTGCCTGTTTATGATTTACAGGGCTAGCACTTCCAGCATCTCCAGTAGTTCCAAGAGCTGTATGCTGAGGATCTCCTACTTGTCCAGTAAGCGGATAGCTAGCGAAGCGCTCCTCTGTGTGAGCCAAAACAGACTGATAATAGCGAATATCTTCTTCCTTATTTTGCTCAGCATATGTTTGAGCTAGCAAGTCGTATGTCGCCTTAGCTTGTGCTTGAACTGCAGTTAAAACTGCTACTTTTGCTTCTTGATCTGTTTGAGCTGTAAGAGCTGCTTGGTAAGCAGCCTGAGCTGCGGCTAGTTTAGTTTTAGCTTGTTCCAAGTTTTCTTCTGCATTTTCAAGATTTGACAATGACTCTTTAGCCATTTGCAAAGCTGCTTCAGCATCTGTAACAGCTTTTTCAAGAGTAGTCTTTCTTTCTTTTGCTGCATTCAAAGCTGCGTCTAGCTGAGCCAACTTATCTGATTCGGTTTTTAGAGCTTCTTGAGCTGCGGCAACTGTCGCTTGAACAGCAGTCAGAGCTGCTTGGGCCTGAGTTAATTTTTCTGCTTTAGTCTTGTCATCCAAGTTTGAGTTTTGCAGGGCTGCTTGTGCTACTGCCAAAGCCGCTTGATCAGCTGCCAACTTCTCTTGAGCTGCAGCAAGAGCTGCTTGAGCCTGAGCAGTTGCTGACTCACCTGCTTTAGCTTGTGCCTGAGCCAGTTGCTGGTTGGCTTGCTCTAAGGCTGCGGCCTTCCGATTGTAAGTGGTTTGAGCAACTCCCTTAGATGCCAGAGCCAGTTGATTGGCTTTGAAGGCAGAGTCATAGGCAGTTTGAGCCTTAGCTACTTCCTGCGGATCTACTTTTGCTGTTGCAGCTTTGCCTGTAATCGGGCTGGCATTGAAGTTCTTTTTGCTGGCATATTTGACCTGATCTTCTGACACCATGGTGAAATGAGCCATAGTGATGTCGCTTTCCATTGAGAAATCAACACCCAGATAGTTTTTCTGGCGACCAGTATTGAGACCAGAGATAGAGGTAGCATGTAGCCATTCATAGCCATTAAACATGAATTCAACAACGGAATCATAGATTCGTCTCTTCATTTCAGCCACACTCATTTGGCCAGCTTTTTCTCTCCAAATATAAGCGTTTTCATAATACTGGAGACCTTTGCTCTCTTGCTCAGCACTTGTGGTCATTAAACCATATTCACGCGCTACGCGGTTAATTGCTTTAGCATCGTGATGGTATTTCTCCATCAAATCCCAGTTCCAGTTGTCTTTGCGGTATTCTGTTGCCACCTTATCAGCGAAATCAATTGAAGACGGTGTTACAACTACTTCGCCTGTTCCCATCTGAGCACGCAGCTGGTTGATGAGTTCTGAAGCAAACTGTGAAAGTTCCTGACGAACATTCTGTGGAATATTGTTGGTATCAATCAAAGCTTTGCTATCTGTAGGATCTGCTACGTAACGATTGAGAGCCTTAGCACTGGCATTAAGTGCAGCCAGTCTATTTTGAATCTCATTAGTTTTTTGCTCTGATAAATTCGGTGCGATTAGCTCTCTCAAGGCTGCAATGTATTCCGGCGTCATAGACACACGGTTTTTATTGCTAGAAGCTTCAGTAGTAATTTTTCCAGCTTGAGCCTTTTGCAAAGCCTGTTGAGCTTGGTTCAGATCTGACTGAGTCTTCTCAGCTGCAGCAGTTTTTTCCTGCAAGTTCTTTTGGGAAGCATCACGAGCCGTCTTAGCTTGAGTCTGGTTGTTCTGAGCTTTTGCAACCTCAGCCTGCTTCTGACTGTCAGTCTGACGAGCTGTAGCTACTTTTGCTTGAGCTGTTTCAACAGCAGACTGGTCAGCTGCCACCTTGTCTTGGGCCGCTTTCACATTTTTTTCTGCTTTAGCTGTAGCGTCCCCACTTAGGTTGGCCTGAGCTTCCTTCACGTCATTTTGAGCTTTAGCAAGGCGTCCTTCTTGAGTTTTCGCTTGCTCTTGAGCTTCTTTAGTCTTGGCTGCCTGGGCATCGCGCTCAGCTTCAGCCGTCTTAGTTGCTTGGTCAGCTTTAGCCAGTTCTGACTTGTTGCTGTCCACTTGAGCTTTTTGATTGCTCTCTTCTTGCCTAGCTGTTTCAATAGCTTCCGGACCAGCTTTATCAGCTGCCTCCTGTGCCCGGTTAGCTTCAGCTTGTGCTTGCTCGACCTGACTTTGAGCCGCAGCAGTATTTGCCTGAGCTTGAGCCAAATCAGCTTTCCCTTGTGCAACATTGCTGTCGGCTTCTTGTACAAGAGCCTGAGCAGCGTCTACCTGTTCTTTCGAAACAGATTCATCCTTCTGTGTGTTTTCCGCCTGTGGTTGGCTTTGACTAACGGGCGCATCAGAATAAGACTGATTATCAACTAATTGATCAGCCTGAACTCCTTCTGCGAGCACCAAAGACAATGCCGCTGCACTGACAGAAAAAGCACTAAGTGTCTTTTTCATTGTCAATATAATCTCCTCCACTTTTTCATCATTGTTAAAAACATTGACAAACACATTCTATCATGTTTGTCTTCTGGAAGGAAGACGCTAACACATTTTTTTAAGCATTTTTGGACAGATACATAAAAAATGTTGGACAAATTCCTAAAAAATGTCGGTAAAACCGCCTATAATTTTTACCAATCGACCTCAAATTCAATTTTCAGAGCATCTTGATTTTTTTATTTTTGCAATTCAAAGACAGACATTAAACTAAAAAATATGTAAGATAGATAAGAAAAAGGCCGGAACCTTGTCCAGCCTTTTTGTAGCATCCGCTTATTAACGGCGATATTGGCGCAAGAAGCGCGTCATTTTTTCTTGGATTTGAGCTAGCTCATCTACTCGAGGCAGATAAACGATTCGGAAATGATCTGGGTCCTTCCAGTTAAAGCCTCGTCCATGGACGAGAAGGACTTTTTCCTGCTTGAGAAAATTGAGCACAAACTGCTCATCATCGTCGATACGATACATGTTACGGTCAATTTTCGGGAAAATATAGAGACCTGCTTTAGGTTTTACGGCTGACAGTCCCGGGATGTCCTGAATAGCCTGATAGATGAAATTACGCTGTTCATAGATACGACCACCTGGCAAAAGCAGTTCATCCACAGATTGGTGACCGCCAAGTGAGGTTTGGACGACTTGCTGAGCCAAGACATTGGAGCACAGGCGCATATTGGAGAGCATGTTTAACCCTTCGATATAACCCTTAACATGATGCTTAGGTCCAGATAGCACCATCCAGCCAACCCGGAAGCCTGCGATTCGGTGCGACTTGGAAAGACCATTCATGCTGACACAGAAGATATCAGGAGCCAGACTAGCCACAGACGTATGGACATTGCCGTCCATCACCATGCGGTCATAAATTTCATCCGCAAAGATAATGAGATTATTTTGGCGAGCAATTTCCACAATCTCCAGCAGCAGTTCCTTAGGATAAAGCGCTCCCGTAGGATTATTAGGGTTAATGATAATGATAGCCTTGGTATTAGATGTGATTTTTGACTTAATATCGTCAATATCTGGATACCATTCTGCCTGCTCATCACAGACATAGTGAACAGCATTCCCACCAGCCAGACTGACTGCAGCCGTCCAGAGTGGGTAGTCTGGCATTGGTACCAGCACCTCATCTCCGTCATCCAGCAATCCCTGCATGGACATGACAATCAGCTCGCTGACACCATTTCCCAGATAAATGTCATCAATATCTACATTAGGAAAATTCTTAAGCTGACAATACTGCATGATAGCCTTACGGGCTGAAAAAATTCCCTTGGAATCAGAGTAGCCCTCACTGTCACGCGCATTCATAATCAAATCATGAATGACCTCATCTGGAGCGGTAAAACCAAATTCAGCCGGATTCCCTGTATTGAGGCGGAGAATCTTTTCACCATTGGCCCGCATGCGCATAGCTTCGTCCAAAACTGGACCGCGAATATCATAGGCAACATGTTCCAGCTTGCTGGACTTGTCAAATTCTTTCATTCTTATTTTTCCTCTATTCATCAGAATGTTACCATTATACCACCAGAAAAAGCGATTGACAACAATAAAATAAACTCGCTTTTCATGTAATTAAAAAGAGAATTATTGAACAAAAAGACCCATTCCTTTTCTAATCCCTCAAAGCAACGGACTCTTTCTCAGCTTGCAATTTTCTGACAGCATTTCCATTTTATCTTTACTTTTTTTCTGAAAAGGGTTACAATAGAAACAAGAAAATAGTTGCAAATCACTCGGACGTTATGGACTGATTGATTTTTGGTCAGCCCAATCATTCTGCGAATGATGCGACGTCCTTTGCCGACCATTTTAAAAGGAGGTAGCTCTATGACTCAGAAATATGAAAACATTATGGTTGCTGTAGATGGTTCTCACGAATCCGAACTAGCCTTTGAAAAGGGCGTTAACGTGGCTCTCCGAAACGGATCTCGTCTCACTATCGCCCATGTCATTGACACCCGGGCTTTGCAAAGTGTCTCAACCTTTGATGCAGATGTCTATGAAGACTTACAAGAAGATGCCAAAAAGCTGACAGCTGAGTTGAAAGAAAAGGCTCAAAAATCCGGTATCAAGTATGTTGACATTGTCATTGAGATGGGCAATCCCAAGACTCTCTTGGCTACAGATATCCCAGAAGAGCACAAGGTAGATCTGATCATGGTTGGTGCTACCGGTCTCAATGCCTTTGAACGGCTGCTAGTCGGTTCTTCCTCCGAATATATCCTGCGCCACGCCAAGGTTGACTTGCTAGTGGTCAGAGACCCAGAAAAAACTTTATAAAAACTAGAGCAGTTCAATGACTGCTCTAGTTTTCTTCTTTCTGCTCTATGCTACGCTGGTAGGCCTGAATCTGTCGTTCCAGTTCTTCTTTAATAGCTCCTTCGGGAGCGTATTTTTCTTCCCAATCATCTGGTTTGAGGATTTTATGGGTGACGGGGTCAAAGTGAGCCTTCCCGTCTGGGAAAATTTTGCCCATATTGGCCCGATGGACAATATCGAACAGCTGCTCTGGATCTACTCCCATCAGGACAAAACTGCCATAAGTGAAGTATAGAGTATCAATCAAGGCATCTACCTGACCGACTAGAGAAACCTCAGCCTGACTCTTGGAGCGAACCTTGTCAGCAGCCTTGTCAAGCGCTTGATGGAGATAGGCTACAGAACTGTTAAAGTCTTCCTCTGAATTACTAGCTGCTCGCAGAAACTCGACCAGCTCTTCCAGCTTAAAGCCTGCCCGATAGCGAGCGTCCTGAGGCGTCCAGGCAATCGGTTCTTCTTGAGTGCTTTCATCCATGACACTATGGAACTCTTTAACCTTATTAAAGTGATGGTCGCTGCTGGTAAAGACCTTTTCCCTCGCTAGGATACCAAAATGCTCCAGAGCCTTATGAATCCCATCCTGACTATTGCTGCTAGTTGTATGCTTGGCCACTTCCTTGACCGAGCTGGTCCCATTTCCCATAGCAATGGATAGGCCAACTCCCGATAGCATTTCCAAGTCATTGTCAGAGTCGCCGAAGGCCATGACCTGATGAATGTCAAAGCCGTATTCCTTGCCGACTCGGCGAATTCCCTCTAGCTTAGACGTGTCTTTATTGATAATATCGACCGCATAGGGGCTGCTGCGGGTAAATTTCAAATCAGGGAAGTCTGCTTCAATCTTACGGCTTTCTTCTGGGCTTGCCAAAATCAATGCTTGGTAAATTGGCTCCTGTATCAACTGCAGGAGATCCTTTTCATGCTGTGGTAAGGCCTTACTGATAACCTTATTAAATCCATGACTGACTGTTCGCGCCATTCGCTTAGGGATGAAGCGGCTAGTCCACTGGGAGAAAGGGCTCATGCCGAAGGACATAATCTTGGAGCCCAGCATAGCCTCAGCCGTCCCCAAGGAAATTTCTTTCCGATGCTTCTTAGCATAGGCGATCAAATCCCGCAAACTCTGCTTGTCAATGGGACTGGCAGAAATCACTCTGTCTCTTGAAAAAATGTACTGGCCATTATAGGTCACAGCAAAATCTAAGTCCAATTGCTCCATAAAAGGTTTGACAAAGAAAGGACCGCGGCCGGTTGCCAAACCGACTAATATTCCTTGCTCCTTTAAACTCTGAATAGCCTTTTCTGTAGATTTCAAAACCGTTCGACTGTCATTGACCAGTGTCCCATCAATATCAAAAAAGACGGCCTTTACTTCCATTGATTTTCTCATTCTTTCCTTTTATGATACAATAAATTATAACACAAAAATGACATACAATCACATGAATTGCAGAAAAGAAAAGCTGGAGTAATATCTATGCAACAGGATTGAAAACTCTATGAAAACAGAATGTAAGCTTTCAAATCTGCATCATAACTACAAGGAGAAAAAAGATTTATGACAAAGAAAATCTTGGTCCTGCACACAGGAGGAACCATTTCCATGCAGGCTGACGGCTCTGGGGCTGTCGTTACCAATGCTGATAACCCCATGAACCATGTGACAGTTCCGCTTGAAGGGATTGAGACAGAAGTCATTGACTTTTTTAACATTCCCAGTCCCCATATCACGCCCCAGCATATGCTCAAGCTCTACCAGAAAATCAAAGCCAGTGCTAACCAATTTGACGGAGTGGTCATTACTCATGGGACGGACACTTTAGAAGAGACGGCTTACTTTCTGGATACTATGCAGCTGCCGAAGATTCCGGTCGTTCTGACCGGGGCTATGCGCAGTTCCAATGAGCTGGGGAGCGACGGAGTCTATAACTACCTGACAGCCCTGCGGGTGGCTAGTGATGAAAAAGCCTGTGATAAAGGCGTGCTTGTCGTTATGAATGACGAGGCACATGCTGCCAAGTATGTAACCAAGACCCATACGACCAATGTCAGCACCTTCCAGACACCGACTCACGGACCGCTCGGCTTGATTATGAAGCAGGAGATTCTCTATTTTAAGACAGCGGAGCCTCGAGTCCGCTTTGACTTGAACAGCATTTCTGGTCTGGTGCCCATCATTCCAGCTTATGCAGGTATGAAGACAGAGTTGCTAGACATGCTGGATTTAGACAAAATAGACGGCCTCATCATAGAAGCATTCGGTGCTGGCAACCTCCCCAAGGAAGTAGCTGACAAGCTGGCTGATATGATAGCAGCCGGACTGCCAATCGCTCTGGTCTCTCGCTGCTTCAACGGAATCGCTGAGCCAGTCTATGCTTATGAAGGAGGCGGTGTCCAGCTGCACCAGGCTGGTATCTTCTTCGTCAAAGAGCTCAATGCCCAAAAAGCCAGAATCAAACTGCTCATCGCCCTGAACGCTGAACTCAAAGGCCAAGAACTCCGGGATTATATGGAAGGCTGAGAGAAAAAGTCCCTATTTATTTTCTTTAAATCAAAAATTGCTAAGGTTGCTTAGCACTTTTTTGACTCTTTCATATTCTAACACTGGGAAAACTTCATTGGATCGCTGGTCTTAGAAGATAACCTCAAACAGAGACTCTAGAATTTCAAAAATATAGTCACTTACCATAGGTCACCTCCATTTTCTGAGCTTGCTTAAATGTCTTCGGATAGTGGACTTTGATTGTAACTTTCATAGCTTTTACCTCGCTTATCATTCATTCTTTAAGAGCAAAAACGAAACTCTTGGAGTGTTTAGCTTCAAGTTTGGTCTCTAATCTTTTTGTTCTTACTTGGATATAAGGATACAGCCCTAAACTTAAGAATCTCTTATAGATTTCTTAGGGAAAGCTTATAGTCAACGAAATCCGGCAGCAATCCCTATCTACTATTTGAAAGGAACAAGTCTTTTCAATTAAATACAAAAAACTTCACCGATTGGGTGAAGCTTGTGATTGTTAGGAGATTTATGATGAAAAAATTCTAAATTATTCTTATTCTTTGAGTGGCTCATACCTCGCAAGTCTTCTAGTCTTCAAGCTTTGGTTACAGGATTTTAAGGGATGTTTACTTTGTCATTGGTCCTACCTCTTTCTTTGATTTGACAATAGTATAATTCCTCAAACTTAAAGCCTACTTATAAATAACTTGCAGGAAACTTAATCCAAAGAACTCTTAATCTAGGTAATCTCGCTTGTCCAAATGAAGAGCAATCAAGTGCCAACTAGGATCTGTCCGCCAGTTCGGATCAGCTGTAATCTGGCTGGCAACCTTTCTGGCTTCTTCTAAAATCGGATAATCTTCTACGATGTCTGCCACTTGAAACTCAGGAATACCAGACTGCCGAGTGCCAAAGATTTCTCCAGAGCCTCGCATTTTCAAATCCTCTTCAGCCAACAGGAAACCGTCGGTCGTTTCAGTCATGATTTTCATGCGACGCTTGCCCGACTCCGTCTTAGGATTGGCAACAAGGACGGCATAAGACTGCTTGTTCCCTCGGCCGACACGGCCTCTCAGCTGATGAAGCTGGCTGAGCCCGAAGCGGTCCGCATCCATAATGACCATCACCGTAGCATTGGGGACGTTGACTCCGACCTCAATGACCGTGGTAGAGACCAGAATATCAGTCCGTCCTTCCTTGAAGTCCTGCATAATCGCCTCTTTTTCCTCGTTCTTCATCTTGCCATGAAGCAGAGCCACTTGGGTCTGCCGACCAAAATAGGCTGTCAGTTCTTCTTCTAGGGCAATGGCATTCTTAAGATCCAGCGCCTCAGATTCCTCAATCAAGGGAGAAATAAAGTAGACCTGAGCGCCCTTGTGGAGCTCTTTTTTCAGCCAGTCGAGGACGACTTCCATCTGCTCATGCTTGACCCAGCGAGTGATGATAGGCTTGCGTCCTGCCGGCATCTGGTCAATAATGGACACATCCATATCACCAAAAGCTGTAATAGCAAGGGTTCTGGGAATTGGTGTCGCCGTCATCATGAGGACATCAGGATTGTCTCCCTTTTCCCGTAAAATCCGGCGCTGCTCCACCCCAAAGCGATGCTGCTCGTCAATAATGACCAAGCCCAATGCATGGTAACGGACTGCTTCCTGAATCAAGGCATGAGTTCCGACAATCATGTCCACCTGACCGTTTTCAATCGCTGCCAAGGTTTCCCGGCGCTCAGCTGCTTTCATCCCACCAGTTAGCAGGGCAAGCTTCAATTCTGGAAAAAGCTGAGCTAGACTGTCAAAATGCTGCTCAGCCAAAATTTCTGTTGGAACCATCAGAGCTGACTGAAAGCCAGCTGTATAAACAGCATACATAGCCAAACCAGCGACAACAGTCTTTCCACTTCCCACATCCCCCTGCAGCAGACGATTCATGTGTCCAGGCGACCGCAAATCCTGCAAAATCTCTGTCAGACTGCGCTCCTGAGCTGAAGTCAGTTCAAAAGGTAAGCTCTTCTTTTTCTCGGCCACAGCATCCAACTGCCAATCAATTTTTAATCCATTGCTGACAGCCTTGGTTTCTCTCTTCAAGACCTGCAGCTGCATTTGAAAATAAAAGAGTTCTTCAAATTTAACCCGCCGCAAAGCTTGCTTGTAATCAGTCAAATCCTTTGGAAAATGCATAGCCCGCACAGCCTCAACTCTGCTCACTAGCTGGTAGCGTTCCAGCAGGGGCTGGGGCAGATTTTCCTCTAAGAGCAAGTCCAAACCTTGGTCAAAGGCTGTCTTAATCAGCTTGACCAAACTAGCCTGACTAATTCCCTGAGCCAGCCGATAGACAGGCTGCAAGTCGTCCTCTACCTGAGCCAGAAGTTTCATGCCAGTCAGACTAGCCTTGGCTTTGTCCCACTTGCCAAAGACGGCTATATTAACTCCCACTTCAATCTTCTCTGCCAGATAAGGCTGATTAAAGAAATTAACTGCCAGAGCGACTTCTCCCTGCTTGATGGTAAAGCGCAGGCGGTTGCGTTTGTAGCCATAATACTGGACATTAGCTGGAGTCACGACCTGGCCAGAAACAACCGCCTTTTCTCCATCCTCCAAGTCTAGGACATTCTTACTCTTAAAATCCTCATAACGAAAAGGAAAATAAAGCAGTAAATCCTGCAAGGTCTCTAGACCCAGCTTGACAAATTTTTCTGCTGATTTCGGTCCCACACCAGGCAGAACCGTCAAAGGTTGGTGTAAATTCATAATTCCTCTTTCAGTTCTGATACTGCTGCGGATCTAAAATCACAGACAGGGGGAAAAAGCTAGAACATTATCAAATACTTCAAGCGGTTCCCTGCATTAATGTTCTTAGTCTTTATAGACCCTCGGTACACGGTCGCTAATCAAGCAAACCACCTCATAGTTAATGGTGCCACGTTTTTCTGCCACATCTGTCGACGTAATGGTCTCCGCTCCGCTATTTCCAATCAACACAACCGGCGTGCCAAGGGGATAAGCCTGAGGCAGGCGCACTGTAATTTGGTCCATGGAAACGCGGCCGACAATAGGACAACGCTGACCATCAATCAAGACATCAAAACCCTGCATATCCCGTGTCCAGCCATCCGCATAACCCAAAGGAATGGTGCCAATCCACTCTTGAGACTTGCTGGTGTAGGTGGCTCCATAGCCAACATCTGCTCCAGCCTCTACTTCCTTGACATGTACCAATTCTGAGACCAGCGACAAAGCCGGCTTGAATTCATAAGGAAGTTCCAAGACTCTTCCGCTGGGGTTGAGACCATAGATGATATCCCCCAGCCGGACGGCATTTAGAACAGTCTCACTATGCCAGAGAGAGGTGGCAGAATTACTAGCGTGAACGAGAGGAGGAACACTGTCCAGCTCAGATAAGATCTGATGAAAACGAGCTAGCTGGGCTTCAAACTTTTGGTGCTCCGCTTCATCTGCCGTTGCAAAGTGAGTAAAAATTCCCTCCGCGACAGCTCCAGCAGCCTGCAAGCGATGGATTGCCTCCTGAGCTTCCTGACTATCTCGAAAACCAATCCGCCCCATACCAGAGTCAATCTTGATATGAAAATTCAAACCTGTTAAGTCTTTTTCCGCAGCTAAAGCTAGATCCAGCCATTCTAAACTAGCTACGGTCAGAGAGACCTTTCCCTTTCTAGCCAGCGGAAGCGCAGCCAGATCTGATACTCCTAGCACCAGAATTTTTTTGCCAATGCCGGCTGAGCGCAGCTCCAAGGCTTCATCGATATTAGACACACAAAATCCATCTACGAGGGGCTCAATGTGCCTAGAAACCTCAATAGCTCCGTGACCATAAGCATTGGCCTTGACGACAGCCCACTTCTCTGTCTTCTGAGGCAGATGGGCACTCAATTGTCTAATATTAAATGCAATGGCAGCTAAATCAATCACTGCCTTGCTGGGTCTATGCAGACTAGCTTTCATCATTTTCCTCCAAAATAACGCTGGCTGTAACTAAGCCAGCAGCGTGGCTAATCGAAATCCAAACCTTGCCAGTAAAAGGTGACCGGCTAAAATAAGGCGCTCCCTGACGGTCGTTTAAAATCTCCAAGTCCTGAAACCTGAGCTTACCGATACCAGTTCCCCAAGCTTTAGAAAAAGCCTCCTTGGCAGCCCAACGTCCAGCTAGAAATTCTATTTTCCGCTTGCCGGATAACTCCTCAAAACGAGAAAGCTCCGCCTCCGTCAAGACCTTCTTTGCAAAACGGGCATTTTTCAGATAGGCTCGCTCAATGGCAGCCAGTTCTTCTATGTCAATTCCGTGTCCTTTTATCATATCATTCTCTGGAAAGGCGACAAAACTCAGCTGGGCCGCCAGCTGAGTTCGTCTTCACCCGACAGTTAGTCCTCTTTACAGGTCAAGACTGTCCCTTTCAATTTTCCTTATTTATCTAAAGTGTTGTAAATTTCTTCAATAAGCTGAACTGTATTGTTCCAGCCTAGGCAAGGGTCAGTGATAGATTTACCAAAGACTTCAGGCTCATTTTGCCGACCGTCTTCCAGATAAGACTCAATCATAAAACCACGAACCGCTCTCTTAATCTTTTCGTTCCAATCCCGATTCAGCAAGGTCTGACGTACAATCCTAATCTGTTCCAGATATTGCTTGCCAGAGTTATCGTGATTGGTATCGATGACGATGAAAGGATTCTCCAAGCCCATCTTTTCATAGTAGGAAATGGCATCCAGCATATTTTCATAGTAGAAATTTGGAATGTTCTTACCGTATTCATTGGTTGCCCCACGCAGAATAACATGAGCCAAAGGATTTCCAGAGGTTTCTACTTCCTGGCCATGAAAAAGGAAAGTCTGCTTATTTTGTGCCGCATAGACAGCGTTAAACATAACTCCCAGATTACCAGAAGTTGGATTCTTCATGCCGACTGGAGCGTCAATACCTGACGCCACAAAGCGGTGCTCCTGGTCTTCAACTGAGCGAGCACCCACAGCATGATAGCTAACCAAGTCATCTACCAGCACAAGATTGGACGGATAGAGCATCTCATCAGCCGTCGTCAGACCAGTCTCTGTAATGACGCGGTAGTGCAACTGACGAACTGCCTGCAAACCATTGATAAGACTAGGTGCTTTAGAAGTATCCGGCTGGTGAACCAAGCCCTTATAACCATCCCCATTGGTCCGCGGCTTAGCAGTATAGACGCGCATGACGATAAAAATCTTGTCTGCGACCTTCTTCTGCAGCTCTGACAAACGGCGGGCATACTCCAGCACAGCCTCTTCATTGTCTGATGAGCAAGGACCAATCACCAAGAGAATACGCTCGTCTTCCCCACTGAGAATCTCAGCTAGTTCTTGGTCTCGCTTGTTTTTATGAGTCAAGGCCTGACCAGTCAGTCTGGTTCTGGACTTAATCTGCTCAATGTCAATTTTCTGACCTTTTTCGATAAATGCCATACTATTTTCCTAATGTATCATAAATTTCTCGAACCAGCTGTTCTGTATTAGCCCAGCCCAGACAAGGGTCAGTAATGGACTTACCAAAGACTTCTGGCTCGTCCTGACGGCCGTCTTCCAGATAAGACTCAATCATAAAGCCCCGTACTGTAGCCTTAATCTTTTCATTCCAGTCTCGGTTAATCAGAGTCTGGCGAACGATACGAACCTGCTCCAGATACTGCTTACCAGAGTTATCATGATTGGTGTCAATGATGATAAAGGGATTTTCTAAGCCCATTTTTTCATACTGAGCAATGGTATCCAGCAAATTATCATAATAGTAGTTAGGAATATTCTTACCGTATTCATTCAGAGCACCACGCAAGATGGCATGCGCCAAGGGATTGCCAGATGTTTCTACTTCCTTACCAGCGAATAGGAAACTCTGCTTGTTCTGAGCTGCATAGATACCGTTAAACATGACATTGAGATTACCAGAAGTCGGATTTTTCAAGCCAGTCGGAAGATCCGCTCCACTAGCTACAAATCGGTGCTGCTGGTCTTCGACCGAGCGAGCTCCTACAGCCATGTAAGAAATTAAATCATCTACCAGAGGCAGATTTTCTGGATAGAGCATCTCATCAGCTGTGGTCATGCCTGTCTCGGAAATAACCCGATAGTGCAGATTGCGGACTGCCTTGATACCGTTAATCAGACTAGGAGCGGCTGTCGCATTAGGCTGATGAATAAGCCCTTTGTAGCCATCTCCGTTCGTCCGAGGCTTAGCAGTATAAACCCGCATGACCATGAAAATGCGGTCTTTTACTTCTTCTTGGAGAGCAGATAGACGCTTGGCATACTCTAGCACCGCTTCTTCGTTATCTGAAGAGCAGGGACCGATAACCAAGAGAATGCGGTCATCTTGACCACGCAGAATGGCTTCCAACTCTCGGTCACGCTTTTCCTTGCGAGCTAACATGTCGCCTTCTAGCTTAGCAAGTTGGCGAACTTCTGCCACATCAATGGGTTGACTAGTTGCTTTAAAGGTCATCTATTCTCCTTCTTTTATGTTTACTTTTTGCGGCCGTGGCAGTTCTTGAACTTCTTGCCAGAACCACATGGACAAGGGTCATTTCTCTTTACGTTAGATAGGTCTACATTCTCAGGCATATTTGGCGCCTTGGCAGAGATATTGCGGGTAGCTGTGGTATTGATAGCCCGCTCTGTCCGAGGGCGCTCTTGCTCATGAATCTGCGCTTTCATCATCAGACGAGTTACATCGAATTCAATGGAGCCAATCATGTCGTTGAACATACGGAAGCTTTCTGCTTGATATTCGACAACTGGGTTATTTTGTGCATAACCGCGCAGTCCAACAGCATTGCGCAGCTGGTCAAGGGCGTCGATATGATCAGTCCACTTGCTGTCCACCACGCGCAGAATCAAGACCTTCTGGAATTCACGTACAGCTTCTTCATCTCGCAGTTTAGCAATCTGACTGTCGTAGACTTCCAATGCACGTTCAAACAGATAATCTTTGATTTCTTGGTCAGATTTGCCTTCCAAATCGCTGTCAGAAATAGAATCTTCTGAAACCAAGTTATACTTAGCAAAGTTTAAAATTGCTTCAATCTTATCATCCTGATCTGAGTGGCTGCTGCCATCAACGATGCGGTTAATCGTCCGTTTAATCATAGCATGGATTTCAGGACTGAGGTCACGGTCAGCAGTAATGACATCGTGGCGCTCAGCATAGATAATTTCCCGCTGCTCACGCATCACGTCATCATATTGCAAGACTTGTTTCCGCGTATCGTAGTTATTTCCTTCGACACGCTTCTGAGCTGCCTCTACCTGACGGGTCAGCATGCCAGACTTGATAACAGAATCTTCGTCACTAAGGTTCATTCGATCCAAGAGGGCTTTAATGCGCTCTGAACCAAAGCGGCGCATAAGCTCATCTTCCAGTGACAGGTAAAATTGTGACTCACCTGGATCACCCTGACGACCTGAACGTCCACGCAGCTGATTGTCAATCCGGCGGCTTTCATGGCGCTCTGTACCAATAACGCAGAGTCCCCCCAGTTCGCGAACACCTTCACCCAACTTGATGTCGGTTCCCCGTCCAGCCATATTGGTCGCAATAGTAACCGCACCACGTTGGCCGGCGTTCATGATAATTTGTGCTTCTTTATAGTGGTTTTTCGCATTAAGAACTTCGTGAGGAACCCCAGCTTCTACCAATTTCTTAGAAATATAATCACTGGTTTCAACCGCAACGGTACCGACCAGAACAGGCTGCCCTTTTTCATGACGCTCTTTAACATCCTGAACAACTGCTTTGAACTTCGATTCGATACTTGGGTAGAGCAGGTCAGAATGGTCAATACGTGCTACCGGACGGTTGGTTGGAATCGGGATAACACGAATGTTGTATGTTTCGCGGAACTCTTCTTCCTCTGTCTTAGCTGTACCTGTCATGCCGGACAGCTTCTTATACATACGGAAGAGGTTCTGATAAGTGATAGAAGCAGAAGTCTTTGTTTCTTCCTGAATCGGCACACCTTCTTTGGCTTCAATCGCTTGGTGGAGACCGTCGGAGTATCGACGACCTTCCATTGTCCGACCAGTAAACTGATCGACAATCAGAATTTCCTGATCTTCACTGACCACATAGTCAATGTCAAGGAGCATGATGTAGTTAGCTCGCAGAGCATTGTCGATAAAGTGAGTCAAGGCAACATTTTCAATATCGTAGAGATTGTCTAGCTTGAAGTAGCTTTCTGCCTTGTCAATACCTGAGTCAGACAGACCAATCGTCTTAGACTGAACATCGATGATGTAGTCGTCCTTATCCAGAGATTTGACATAGTGGTCAGCCATATGATAAAGCTGGTTGGTATCTGAAGAAACCGGTCCGGATACGATCAATGGTGTCCGGGCTTCGTCAATCAGGATTGAGTCCACCTCATCGACCAAAGCATAGTTGAGCGGACGCTGTACCATGTTTTCAGCGCGGACTACCATGTTATCACGCAAATAGTCAAAGCCGATCTCAGCATTGGTTGAATAGGTAATGTCACAAGCATATGCTTCTTTCTTCTCAGATGGAGACTTAGCTGCCAGATTGATACCGACAGAAAGACCCAGCCAAGAGTAGAGTTCACCCATTTCGGTCGCGTCACGCTCAGTCAGGTATTCATTGACTGTGACAACGTGCACACCTTTGCCTGCAAGGGCATTTAAGTAAACTGGCATTGTCGCAGTCAAGGTTTTTCCTTCACCAGTACGCATCTCCGGAACGTCACCATGATGGAGAACGATCCCACCCATAACCTGTACCTTATAAGGGAAAAGCCCCAACACTCGCTTAGCTCCTTCACGGACAACCGCAAAAGCTTCAAATAAGAGCTGATCGAGAGTTTCACCATCAGCATAGCGTTTCTTGAATTCTTCTGTTTTTGCCTGAAGTTCTTCATCAGACAAGGCTGCCATTTCGTCTTCATAAGCCAAGACCTTGTCAGCCATTTTTTCTAATTTTCTTAATTCACCTTTATCATTTTCAATGATAGTCTTTAAAATATTCGCCATTTTTTTCCTTACTATATAATAATCTTTCTGATTTTTAGAATGTTCTTTTCATTATAGCATGTTTTCCTATATCTTTCAAGAATGAAAAAAGCAAAAAAGCTCCATCAGACTGTGCTTACAGAACCGGGAGATAGCAGGAGATTAGAGGATAAAAAAGAAAAGGCAGAGGTTTTACTCTGTCTTTTCGAGTCCAAACAGCACAAGGATAAACAAGTGTTTTTTCTTTTTGATAAAGAGACCTTTTTCCGATAGTGTCTAACACTCCTTGGACATTCTACCCCTCTTTTGGCTACTTAAAATCCAACAAGCGCATGGTGTCTTGGGCAATCATCAATTCTTCATTGGTTGGAAGAATGAGAATTTTAGCCTGCGACTGGGAATTTTGGATAAAGAGCTGTCCTTGCTCGTTAGCTGCCTGATTTAAAGAAAGTCCTAAGCAATTGAGCTTTTGAACGACCAAGCTGCGGATCAAGGCTGAATTCTCCCCAATTCCAGCAGTGAAAACCAAGGCATCCAAACCATCTAAATCTGTAATGTAGCTTGCAATGGTCTGAGCAATACGGTTGACAAACATATTAACTGCTAGACTAGCTTTTTCATCGCCTCTGTCACAAGCCTCCAAAACATCTCTTAAATCATTGCTGAGTTGGGAGATGGCCAGCAGACCAGATTCTTTATTGAGGACATCGCTTAATTGCTGGGCTGATAATTTTTCCTGTTCTAGCAAAAAAGGAAGAATCATGGGATCTATGTCACCCGAGCGGGAGCCCATCATCAGGCCAGCTAAGGGGGTAAAGCCCATTGAAGTATTGACAGACTGACCATTTTTAATGGCGCAGATACTAGCACCATTGCCCAAATGGCAGTTGATAATCTTCAAATGCTCTGAAGCTTCTCCTTGGCCCTCCCAAATCTCCTGTACCTTTTGAGCAATATACTTGTGACTTGTTCCGTGGAAACCATACTTTCTTAAACCGTATTTATGATAGTAATCCCAGGAAAGAGGATAAAGATAATAGGCTTCTGAAAGGCTTTGATGAAAGGCCGTATCAAACACAGCCACTTGTCCTGTCTCCGGCAAGGCCTTTTGGAAAGCTCGAATCCCTACTAAGTTGACAGGGTTATGGCTAGGAGCTAGGAAGGACAGCTTCTCAATGATGGATAGCACTTGCTCGTCTATCAAAGCAGAATCATCAAAGGATTCTCCGCCATGGGCTACGCGATGACCGACTCCATCTATCTCGTCCAGAGAAGCAATCAGCTTCCGCTCCAAAAGAAAGTTCAGCAAGTAATCCACGGCAAATTGATGCGAAGGAATAGCCAGCAGTTCCTTTTCTTTTTGACCTTCAAATTCAATCTTAAAAATGCCTTCCTTTAAGCCAATCTTTTCAAAAATTCCTTTCACCAAAAGGCTTTCATCAGGCATACTGAGCAGTTGAAATTTTAATGACGAACTGCCCGCATTAATCGCAAAAATTTTTTTAGACATATTTTTCTCCTGAGCAATGAAAACAGTGATTTTTCCAAATAACGTTTTTTGAAAACTGAAACTTTTCATTGCTGCTTGTTAGATAAATAAGCTAGCTTCAAATGGTCGGCTAGCTTATTTACTATTTTGTACATTACATAGCATTGACTGCTAAGACAGCCAAGACAGCGCCGATAGTCGGTCCTACAATTGGCACCCAAGCATAAGCCCAGTTTGCATCTCCTTTATTCGGAACTGGTAAGAGGGCATAAGCAAGGCGCGGACCGAAGTCCCGGGCTGGGTTGAGGGCAAAACCTGTCGTCGAACCCAAAGACAAGCCGACCGCCATAATGAGGAAGCCAACTAAGAGTGGAGTGAGTCCAGGCGTGATTTCGCCGTGCGTTATCATCAAAAGTGCAAAGATGAAGAAGAAAGTCGCAACGATTTCGCTAAGCAGATTAAATGCTGGATTCTGGATGGCTGGTCCAGTAGCAAATACGCCAACTGAGTTGCCTTCTTCCGCCTTGGTTTCTTTGAAATGGGGATAATAGAAGAGCACTACAATAGCCGCTCCGACAAAGGCTCCTAGAATCTGAGCAATGATATAGCCCACCACTTGCTCCCAGGGGAAGATGCCACCCACCGCAAAGGCAATAGTGACAGCTGGGTTAAGGTGACCGCCAGTATTATAAAATCCTGCCGTATAGACACCCAAGGTCACTGCTAAGCCCCAACCAAATACAACGGTAAACCAATTGGGAGAGAAACCTTTTGCGATGCTTTTATTAAGACTGATAGACGCTCCGATTCCATTCCCAAAAACCATCAGAACCATGGTGCCTAAAAATTCACCTAGATATTTTTCCATACTCCATACTCCTTCATTTCGAAATATTTTATACTCTCTCCTCTATATTGCTTCCACAGCGCAATAGAGAGTCTAAGAAAGTATAAGAGAAATATGCTCGTAAAATAGGAGAAAATCCCTAGCTCCAAAGCATGGATTGCAAGTGGTATTCTCTCCTCTGATATTATTTAATTAGCTTGCTTCTCTACAGACCTACAGCATACTCAGCAATGGACTGGTCTTCTTCAGAACTTCCTCCGCTGACGCCGATACCACCAATCATCTCTGACTGGCAATAAATAGGAATGCCACCTGCTAAACTAACGACCTTATTGTCAGTCATCGTTTCCAGCTGGTAGAGCCACTGGCCAGGCTGAGTTAAAGGTGCTAGATCCTTGGACTGCATCCTCATGCCGACAGCTGTGTAAGCTTTCTTATAAGCCATATCGTTACTCACTAACAAGGCATTTTCCATACGATAGGTCATCACGACTTGTGCTGCTGGATCAACCACCGTTATCACGACAGCTAGTCCCAGCTCTTCAGCCTTGCGTCTGGCCCTTGTTACCAATTCCCAGGCATCCTGATAGATATTTGTGAAAAGAACAGGCTCTTTATCCAGTAAGGTTTGGCATCTGGCAAGAACTTTTTGGATAATGCTGTCCTGCAATTCTGAGTTTCCTTCCCAGCTTGATAGTTCTGGACTGCTGAGCTCGTCTTTCTCTCTATCTCTAGCCATCCATTTCACCTCTTTTCAGTAGTTAGCTCGGCCATCTTTTTGAGTCGATCGGAACAAGTCAAAAAGATGCTTCTAACAGGTCAGATTTTTTAAACGGGACTCCCTTGACCAGACGCGCTGCATTTGAACCAAATAAGCGCAAGACATGGTCGGGTATAGCGGAATAATCTTTGATACGATAGATAAATTTTTCAAGCGGCAAGTTACGATAATGGAGGACTGCGTCTCGCCCGTCACAGGCAATCCCTACTAACAGCTGGGATTGAGTTGCAGCCACATGCGCTAGTGACACAGGATCGCTAAGTTCATCTGGACTGACTAGGCTAAAAGGGATACCTTCCTCTTCGATACCGTAGCCGATTTGTGCCACCTTATCCGCAGGAGCATTGTCCGTAGCTATCAGCCTAATGGTGGGCTTTCTAGTATAAGCTAATTCCATAGTCGGCCCCCCATTTCTCTCTGACATAGGTCAAAATCAGTCCGGTCGCTACTGCATTTCGAGGCCCTACCAAGCCACGCACATTACCTCGACCAGCTACAATGGCATTCTGAGAGAGGGCTTCGGTCACTAGCTGAGGTATTTCAAAGTCCAAAGCTGAGCCACCCACGATGACAACGAAAGGAATGTCTCGAATATTTTGAGTGGGGCTGACACGCTTGAGAGCCCGAACCGCATTGATAACAAAGACTCTTTCCTTGGCTGACTGCCGAACGAGTTTGATTTTCTCGATAGAGTAGTCTCCGTCATCAATAGGAACAAATTCATCATTTTCCTTGACGATGACGACTCTGGCAAACAAATCTCCAGACAGCGGCTTGTCAAAAAATTGAACAGTCCCGTCTTCATGCCGGATATGGAAAAGACTTTCTACCTTAGCCAAAGGATATCGTTTGATGTCCTCTGCCAGATGATGATTTTCCAGTCCCAATTCCGAATTGATCAGCATGGTTACCATATCACCGGCACCGGCTAGATGGACAGCCAAGATTTGACCCCTGCTATCGATAATGGAAGCATCTGTCGAGCCTGCTCCTAAGTCCAAAATAGCCAAGGGGCGATCCGTCCCTGGTGTAGTCAGAGCCCCGAGGATAGCTGATTCAGCTTCTGCTCCACCGATTTCTACGGTAATACCCAGCTCACGTTCGACTTCTTGGGCAATGATGGACATTTGCAGCTTGTCAGAATTTACCATAGAGGCAATGCCGACAGCCTGCTCCATAGAAAATTCTCCAGCCACACCACCGCGCACAGAAATCGGAGCAAAAGTATTGACGGCCAGTAAGTCACGGATATAAATGTCGGAAGGCTCTTTCTCGGTCAAGTCAGCCATGGTTTGGCGCACCTTCTCCAGCATGCCTCCAACATTGGTTCCCGCTTCTCCGACAACATTGCTAATCTCACCAGCATAGACGATTTTCTCCATAATCTCATCGGCACCCTTGGAAATATCCACCTTTAAGGTATGCTCCTTACCGATAATTTGGATACTGCCTGCTGGAATCGTCCTAGCCTGAACATCACCTGCTGGTGTCTTAATTACGACAGCCGAGCGGTTGCCAATGAGGGCACGGGCAATGGGAACGATGCTTTTCGTCTCTTCTGCGCTCAAGCCGAAGACCGTCGCAATGCCATAGGGATTGGATAATTGGGAAATCACCTTCCCCTGCTCTACCACTTCAACAGCAGCTTGCATGCCCAAAGGAACCTTGTCAATAAAGAGAATCTCATCCACGATTGGAATCTTTTGGCTAATGCGGTTGTTGACCAGGACCCCATCATCCGCCTGCAGAATGGCAGCGGTAATCTGATAGCCCTTGGCTAGATAGGCATTGATCAGCTGGGCAACCAAGTCAAAATCAATGACCTTCGGCACTACTACAATGTATTTCCCATCAATCGGATGATGAACCAAATCAAGAATATCCACTGTCAGTCCAATCCCCAGACCCAGACCACCTGGAGTACGGGGATTATGACCAATCATGGTAGACTCAGTAATGACCGTCTCTGTGATGGTTTCCATGGCAACATCGCCGATAACAGGCGTCGCTTCATTGATCCGAATCAAATCAACTTGTCCCAACTCAAGCGGTGTTTGCTCCATCAATTTTCTCAGAGATTGATAAATCCCGTGGACATTTTCCTTGGTCCCCTTGATACCTGTTGTATCCGCAATGGCTGAGGCAAGAAAGTGAATGCTTCCATCATCTTGCACTTCAGCTAAGGCAGACTCGGTCGAAGAATTTCCTATGTCTACTCCAATGATTCGTTTCACATTTTCACCTCCACCAAGATTAGGCTATTTTGAGCAGCATTTATAAAAGAAGTGACAATAATCTTTTTTCAACCCAAAATAGCCTTGGTAAAACCGGATTAGTTGTCGCCTTTCAACTTCTTGCGGCGTTCATAATTTTCAGCGGCTTCTCTGACAAAGCCCGCACAGATAACAGCTCCATATTGATTTTCCAGTTCATTGGCTATGTCCAATAATTCCTGTTTGGAAGACCGGTAAGGGCGCAGGGCATTGTAGATTTCCAGCACACGCGCATCCGGAACCTTGGTCAGTTCCGCAGCCCGAGAAAAGTTATACTGGATTGCTTCGCGGCCGGCATTCTTAGCAATTTCACCTTGCTTGATCAAAATCTCTGGCTTAATCCGCAAATCCTCTGCAGTCACATAGCCAGACAAGATATTTTCCAGTGTAATATCTTCGAATTTCTTATCCTGACCAACCTTTATCCAGTCTGGGTGTTTTTTAGAAATAGGATAATCAGCCGCTGTCGCTTCATCAGAACTGACAGGACGATTGGCTGCTCCTTGATTAGTTGAGCCGCTGTCGCTTAGCTCGGCTAATATTTGTTTTACTAATGTTTCTACTGATTCACTCATTCTGATTTCTCCTTGTAGACATCATATGCATCAAATCACCTGACATTCATCAGCTGGTTTTCCTCTTTTAACCAGTTTCGTTTCCTTGATATGCAGCAAGGCTGAGTAGGCCTGGTACTTAGGACGAGCCATTTGGTCGTTAAGGGTTGGCACCGGATTTGGTGTTTCACCCTTAGCATACTTAGCAGCATTTTTACCAATCAAACGATAGGTTTCAGGAGTTAACAAAGGTGCCTGCGGGAAGAGTTCCAGATTACTGAGCGGTGGCAAATCACGTTGGTGAATAACCGTTGTTCCCTTAGACTGAACACCGATAGAAATGCCAGAACCAGACAAGTGGTCTCCTTCTACCGCTACAAAGGCAACGTCAGAAGAACGATAGACCTTGACAATGCGAGCCTTGAGCCCTTCTTCTTCGATACCAGCCACCAGCTGACGCAGTACTTCCGTATGAGGAATGTCCACCATCGTCTTCACCTGCTGTTCCCCAAAGGCAGGTCCAACTGCAATAACGACTTCATCCGTTGACTGGCTAGGTTTAGCCACACCAACTGTACGGATGACAGCTTTTTCATTGGACACAGGCTTTGTGACAGGCTTTTCGCTTGTTTCAGCAGCTGTTTCGTTGGTATTGACGCTCATCTCTTTCATCACTTCTGCAATAATGGAGCGCAGTAAAGTTTCATTTATCTCTGTCATCTTAGCTCCTCCTATACATCACGCGGGTCAATCGCTTTAGGAATGTCTTTGACTTTTTCCCATTCTTCGCCGACCAGACGATGGCCTGTACCGACACCAACATAGTCATTCGGTGAATTCACCGCTGAAATAACATTCCAATCCCGATCAAAGATAGCAGATGTTTGCAGGAAATCCCCTGCTACACGTTGCTTGAACAAATTGAGCAGCTCATTGGCAACTTCAGGGAAGCCATTATTAGCCAAGGCTTTGATCAAATCAGCCCCTTGAACTCCGCGTTCCAGAATACCTTGAGCAGCCTTGATGTCTTCAACCTTATCCCGCTCTGGCATATCTTTAGAGCCATGAGCATAGGTCGCTGCTTCGACTTCTTCGTCGGTAATCGGCGGCAGGCCCAAGCCTTTGAAAAGAGCTTGCATAACGCGTGCTGCCTTGTTCCGAACCTTCACAACTTCCTCTTCACGTACAGGACGAAGACCACCGTCTACCCGCAGGTCACGTTGCAAGACATTGTAGTCGTCAAAGTCTTCCGCATCCCAGTTAGAGCCGGCA
This sequence comes from Streptococcus sp. 27098_8_134, assembly GCF_041431675.1. Taxonomy (NCBI): domain Bacteria; kingdom Bacillati; phylum Bacillota; class Bacilli; order Lactobacillales; family Streptococcaceae; genus Streptococcus; species Streptococcus sp. 27098_8_134. Next base: position 521,521 of record NZ_JAPVYD010000001.1, read on the forward strand.
AACATATTGTCATAGTTTGGTGTAGCAGAGTAGCCAGAGTTGATAAAGTCTGTACCTGGTGCAAACTGCATCAAAGTCCGAACGGAGCGGCGTAAGTCTGAGTGAGTAAAGGTTTGGTCATTTGATGATGCACATTCCAAATCCAGCATGCTGGCAATCAAGTTTTCAGCAACGACCGCCCGAATACCACTCGGAACAGCTGCAGGAATACCGATACAGCTTACTGATCCATTCTGAGTTCCTTGAACCCCAGCCGCTTTCGTGACATAGAGACAGCGAGCTTCCAGATAGAGCATGGACTTGCCTTCGGCTTGTCCCATCTGCACTTCAGACCCTGTACCGGAAGTGAAGCGCATCTTGAGTCCGCGAGAAGCATAGGCGGAAGCCAGAAAGGCCTTGGACCAAGGTGTATCATCTCCATCGGTGAAGACATCTTCTGTACCATAAACAGAGATAGTCTCAGCATAGGCCGTAAAACCACGCATACCAAATTCTAGTTCTGTCGCTTCTTCCAAGGAGCACTGAGTCAGTACCCCAGGACGGCCCACTTGTGAGCCAATCATCAGAGACAGAGCATTAAATGGAGCGTAACGCACTACGGCAACCGTTGTTTCCTGCTCTGCAAAACCACGCAGAGCTCCTTCAGCCGCATCTGCTGCAATCTGCACTGGATTATCATTAACATTAGTGACGTGGGCTTGAGTAGCTGTTTGCTTACGGGTCCGCATCTTTTGCAGACACATCATGATTTCCACGACATTCATCTGATTGACCACTTCAATGATTTTAGCCGGAGTCATGGCCTTGGTCAGCTTGATGATTTCTGTACGAGGTACACTCGGTGTCAATATTTTATTGGCAATCTCTCGTGAGTCCATCTGAATAACTTCTTCAGCTCGGCTCAGGTCAATCCCATAATTGGCAATGAACTGGTCAATCAGGTCAAATTCTTCTTTTGGTTTGCCGTCTAACTCAACCACTTTTCCATTTTGAATCTTGATACTGGGTTTAGGGTCATTTGGGCTTTCCATAGCCACTAAACCTTCTTCAACCCATTCTTTTACAAACCCATCTTGGTTGATAGGGCGTTTGCTTAATACTTCAAAACGTTTGGATCTCATACCGTTTCCTCCCTCTCACTCTTAAATGTAAGATGGCTGTGAGTTGGTTGGCTCATCACCCATACTGCCTAGAAGTGCCAGTCCAACTTCACGCGCTGAGATAACTGATTGTCTAACTGCTCCAGAATCCCCACTGATAAAGAGGATGGCTTCGTTTGAGTGGCTGGTACCACCATTTCCTGGAGAAGCATAGCCGACAACAGTAACGTTTGCAGCCTTAACAGCTGTATCCGCCATAACAACACCAATAGCTGCAGGTGCTCCAACAATCAATCCAAAAGCACGGCCGTATTCAGCACCAAAGGCAGTCTGGCAAGCATAGCTAGCACGCGCAGTATATTGGAGTTCAATATGTCCTGCATCATTAGCATAAACATCGCCAAAGGTTCGATCCACTTCCTCCAAGGTTACTTCCACAGCTCGTCTGACATCTGATACATCTTCACCACCGAAGATAATCAAACTTCCGTGTCCAGCACCTCCCTTGGTATCACGAGGCAGTTCGATTTTAACAATTTCTGTATTGGTTGCTTTGACCGCTTCATCAGCAGCCATGATATGAGGACCCGCACCGGTACGAGCACCGACTACACCAATTGAGCGATAGCTCTTTTCTAGCTTCATAGCATCCAGCACCTGCTGGTCCACATTGGCAATGACAAGTCCAATTGTATCGCCTATCGGATTAACACCGACAAATTCTGTAATATTGCATTTGTTTTCCATAAGACAGCTCCTTTCGCTGACATGTTTTTTTGAAGCGCTTACAATTTTAGAGAATAGGCAAATCAGATAAGAGGAGCACCATAGCTATACGCCTCTTTCTGATTCTTTTTTTCTTACTTTTTTTGGGTCAAAAGAATAGATTATTCTAAGGTTTTCTGTTAAAATGAGTATGGTTGTTTTTTATAAAGGAAAAAATTCTGCATTCTCAAAAAGAGCCTAACCAACTTTTTTAGGAATGCTAAGCTAAGCCTACAAGAAATATACTTGACAGGCCTTTCCCTTCAAAAATAACAATCGCAGAGACAGATAACAGATGATAAACTTTTCGCAGGGTTGCTCATCTTCTATCTGTTTTTTTATTTTCCATCATTACAGAATGGCAGGACAGCAGGCCGCTGTCCTGCCATTCTAGTAAATCTGATAGTTCAAACCTCCAACAAACTAGCCTTGCCAGTCAGCCGGATAGGTCACATAGATAAAGCGGGCCTTATCTCTGACAGAGAACTGAATGTCGCTGCCTTTAGGGATAAAGAGTACTTCGCCAGGGCCAGCTGTCATGACTTCGTCACCAACGATAATATCAAGACGCCCTTCAATAACATAGTCCACTTCATCATAGTCCAGATGCCAAGGGAAAGTTGTCTTTTCCATGGTCATCAGACCCAAGCCCAATCTTGGGCTTTCATCTAAGGTCAGCAAGTCTCGCGTATAAACTTGATGGCTCGCATCACCTGTATCCAAGCGATCTTCTGGACGAACATCCAGACCAGGCAGGGCGATAGAAGCTACGCCTGCCTTGCTGACTTTCTTCCCACCATCTTTAGTGGCTAATTCTTCCAATAAAATCTTACGAACCAATGTTTCTAGGTCAGAACGATTAATATCTGCCATACTTCATACCTCCAAGTCTAAGCTTCCTTCTTCGTTAAGAAGAAAGCCAGTAATACCGCTGTGATACCGCCGACAAATTTACCAATCATCATCGGCACAATCATTTCCGGTTTTTGACCAGCTGTGAAGCCTAGGTGATCTCCGATAACAAAGGAAGCAGATACGGCAAAAGCTACGTTGATAATCTTACCGCGTTTGTCCATATCCTTCATCATCTGGAACATGGCAATGTTATTAGCCAGAGAAGCTACCAAACCAGCTGCACCAACTTCGTTCATTCCTAGGGATTTTCCGATAGCAGAAAGCGGTTTGTTGGCTACCTTGGTAAAGACAGCTACCAGACCAAAGGCTCCAGCCAAGGTTACGGCAATCGTTCCGACAACTTCAAAGGCTTCCTTCAGTGTCTCAGCACCTTTTGGATAGAGGCTGATGAGCCATTCATTTCCAGTCAGAAGCTGCGCTGCACCAAAGGCCAAACCAAGCGTTGCCAAGATAACAATAATCTGACCAAATACTTCAAAACCTTTAATCATGGCATTAGGTGCCAAAAGCAAACCTATGAAAATCAAAGCAGATACAATGATAATCGGGATAAGATTGACAACCAAGGTTCCAAAAGGCAGACCTGGCACGAAAATTCCTCCAAGGAGACAGCCAATCGGAACAGTTACCAAACCATATAGGATTCCGCGAGCCAAAAGCGGACGGTCATCTTTTTCGATAATACCCAAGGCAACTGGAATCGTAAAGACGATGGTTGGCCCCATCATAGAACCCAGTACAAAGGCAGCAAAGTTTCCTACTGCTGGATCCTGAGCCAGACTGAGAGCCAGAGGAGCTCCTCCCATATCATTGGCAATGAAGGTTGTCGCAAAAATAGACGGGTCAGCGCCCACCAAGCCATACAAAGGCACGACAATTGGTTTCAAGACATCCGCCAAGAGGGGAGCGATTACCATAATCCCAGCCATAGACAGAGCCAAAGCTCCCATAGCCATGATTCCTTCTTCAAATTTTTCACTTAGTCCTAGTTTGCCACCGATACATTTATCCACTGCACCGATCAGCATGAATAGAACCATGATATAAATGATAATTTCATTGATACTCATAACATTACCTTAGTTTCTAATATTCTTCATCACTGTGATAGTCAACCTTGTCAATGATAGCCACAACGACCATATCCACAGGGATATTCGTCTTATTTAGGCTCATCCGGGCAGAACTGCCAGTGGTTACCATTACTTGGTCTCCTTCGCCTGCACCGATGCAGTCGGCCACAATAAGCAGAGCTGGGTCACTTTGATGTTCATTTAGCTGCCGTTCGACCACTAAAAATTTCAAACCATTTAAATTTTCGTCTTTTCTAGTCGCCCAAAGGCTTCCTTTTACTTTACCAACAAACATCTCTACCCACTCCTTTATTCTATGATTTCTATTTTTTGACGTTTTAGATAATCTCTCGCCAAGGCTGTCACAATCATTCCTTTTTCTATTTTAAAGCTTCCGCTTTCAGGCAAGCCCATCTCTCTCAGCCTCTTCTCTGTCAGCAAAACCGGCTTGCCCGGAGCTTTAGTCTTCGGGCTGACTCCTTCTGCCACCGCCCGTTTCACTTCCGGACGAGGCTCTTCAGCCTGATTGCTTTCTAGGAGTGCTAAGAGCTGGCCTTCTTTATAAAATTGCAGACCGTAGCGAATCAGCTTTTCTCGCTGTCCCTGCAGTTCCTGATACAAGTGCACTTTAGAAGATTGCTTGTACTGTTGAATAGCAAAGGTGCTGTCCGACACGAGGACTTTTTTGCCTTTCAAAAGACTCTTTAAAATGACTGCTTCCTCTACCGCTAAAGGGCAAAGGGATGAGAGTCTCAGAAAAGCATCAAAACCAAGTGTCTCAACAACAACAATCTCTGCTGTGCAAGAATCTTTTACAACTTGAAAGCCTTCCCCTTCTAATAAATCAGGAATCTTATCGCCTCCAATGACGTATACTGAGGGTTTCTGAGGCTTTTTCTTCAACTTTTCCATCAGGCGGTCTGTAATCAAATCTACTAAATGATCTAGATTTTCCATTCTTTACCTACCTTTTATTTGCTCATACGACTTATTTTTTAATAATCCGTCCGCGTGTTCCTTTTTTGAAACCACAAGCATTGGCTTCATCGTAGTCAATATGCATATAAGTCGCAAACTTGGGACTAACACGGATAACCACATCGTCAAAAATCAGCGGACGAGCACCTTCTACTCTGACTTGTACAATCTCGTGATTTTTTACATTCAGACGTTCGGCATCTTCCGGTGTCATATGAACATGACGCTTAGCTACGATCAGGCCCTTATCCAGACAAACTGCCTTGTCTCCATGACCCAAGATAACACCCGGTGTTCCTTCAATATCGCCACTTTCGCGAATGGGTGCCTTGGTACCCAGCTGCAAACAATCGGTCAGGGAAACTTCTACCTGAGAATGTTTGCGAACAGGTCCTAGAATGACCACATTGTGAAAAGCGCCTTTTGGACCGACAACCGTCAGCCTTTCTTGACTAGCGAACTGGCCTGGCTGTGATAGGTCTTTTGCTTTTGTTAATTGATAGTTGGGACCAAACAAGGCTTCCAAATCTTCCTGACTCAAATGGACATGACGTCCGCTCGCTTCTACCTCAAATGACCCCTGCAATTCTTCCTGAACTTTATCAATTACTTTATTTACCAAATTTTCTAAAGTCATTGCTGTTCTTCTTTCTCTTGTTATTAGCTTGCTATCAACCAGAGCAAGACTTCAATTGATTTTAATAATTGAGAAACCTTACAAGCAAATTGATCTCTGTCACCATCAGCAGCCTGCTCCAATTCTTTGCGCAGGAGGGTCGTTTCGATATATGTTTCATAGCAATTCAGCTGCCAAGTCGGCTCCTGATAACTCATCATAACCGTTTCTTGATCGAGCTGTCGACTGACCCGAATGGCCTGCAATTCTGCATTGCTAGGCAGGTCTGTCTGGTAATCAGAAATATCATCCAGAATATGATGGCCGACGATTTGTTCTACTATGTTCAATAGTTGGCCAACTTGCTCACACTTTTCATCCTGAAAAGCCTGATGCAATTCTCTCTGGTTCTTCAAAAAGCAAGTATAAAGTTTAGTCAGTCTAAATAGTCGTGGATACACAGCAGAGTCCTCAAGGTTTGTAATCGGCACCCTGATAGCATCAGCAGCTGAGTCTGTTTTCCCTTTGGTCTGACCTGAACAGATAATTCGAATATGGTGATCATTGAGAAAACCTCTGGCTGCTGGCGTCAGTTTTTCATCTTTGTTTAATTCAAAGACACCGTTATCAGCGAGAACGGATTCTCTATAAAGCTTTCTAATCTTAGCTTCTGTAAAAACTGACATGTATTCACATCCTTCTACTCCGTTGATACTCTGTGAAAATCAATCTGATACTCTCCGAAAATCAATATTTCTGTCTAGTATCGGGCTGCTGCCCATAAGCTTCATTTTCACTGAGTATTCTATTTGCCTCAGGGCCTGTATCAGGCCTAAACGCTACAATACAGGCCCTTTCAGCAAATATTTATCTGTCCCAGATTATTTGGGCAGAATGACTTCCACTTCAGCATGTGGACGTGGAATTACGTGAACTGAAATCAATTCACCAACATTTTCAGCTGCAGCTGCTCCAGCATCTGTCGCTGCTTTGACTGCGCCGACATCACCACGAACCATTACAGTTACCAAACCAGCACCGACTTGTTCTTTACCAATCAAAGTTACGTTAGCGGCTTTGACCATTGCATCAGCTGCTTCAATTGCGCCGACGAGTCCTTTTGTTTCTACCATTCCTAATGCATTTGCGTTTGCCATGTTTATTTCCTCCGATTATTTTCTTGTTTTTAATTTTATCCGAAAGTCTGTAATCTTATTCTTGATGAGGCAAGATTACTTCTACTTCTGCGTGTGGACGTGGGATTACGTGAACTGAAATCAATTCACCAACATTTTCAGCTGCAGCTGCTCCAGCATCTGTCGCTGCTTTTACTGCGCCGACATCACCACGAACCAAGACTGTTACCAATCCAGCGCCGACTTGTTCTTTACCAACTAAAGTTACGTTAGCGGCTTTGACCATTGCATCAGCTGCTTCGATTGCGCCGACAAGTCCTCTTGTTTCTACCATTCCTAATGCATTTGCGTTTGCCATGATTGTATCCTCCAATTTTAATGTTTAATATTGACTATTTTAGTTTTTCCAATACGCGTTGAACCAACAAGGTTACCAGTTCTTCTTCGTTTGATCCGTCAACTGCTACTGCTTTTGGTTCTTCCACTGCCATATTTTCTGCTTGTCGCAGGTCTGACAGTTCTGATGTACCGTAAGCTACACGACGGATATTAAAGAGATTGAGCGGGCTGACATTATCAGATGTCGCGCTGCCACCCACAGCTCCACAACCCAAAGTAAAGGCTGGGAAAAGACCCGTCGTTGCACCGACACCACCCAGAGCTGCTGGCGTATTGATCAGCAGACGAGATACTGGTTTTTTCAGTGCAAATTCACGAATAATTTCTTCGTTTTGACTATGAATAGCAAGAGTGTGGCCTGCACCTTCGTGATGCAAGATCTTAATGCTCAGCTCACAAGCTTCCAACCAGTCCTTGACAGTGTAGAAGCCTAAGACTGGAGCTAGTTTTTCCATAGAATATGGATACTGCTTACCGACGCCAGTTTCTTCTGCAATCAAGACCCGAGCATCAGCTGGAACTGAAATACCAGCTAACTCAGCAATCACCTGAGGTGTTTTACCAACCATCTTCGGATTCATTGCACCACTCGGCTGGATAATGAAGGAGCCTAGTTTCTTAGCATCTTCTGCTGGAACAAAGTAAGCACCTTGTTTCTTGAACTCTGCTACAACCTTTTCCTTCATATCTTCTTCGACGATGATAGACTGCTCAGATGCACAAATCACACCATTGTCAAAGGTTTTAGAATCCAAAATCTGACGAACCGCTTTTGGCACATCTGCTGTTCTTTCGATGAAGGCTGGACCATTACCAGGACCTACACCGATTGCTGGTGTACCAGATGAGTAAGCTGCTTTGACCATGGCATTTCCACCAGTCGCCAAAATCAGATTTGTATCCTTGTGTCGCATCAACTCATTTGTAGCTGCGATGGATACCCGATGAATCGCACTGATGGCTCCATCCGGACATCCAGCTGACTTAGCAGCTTTCTTGATGATTTCCACCGTTTCCTCAATACACTTAAGAGCATTTGGGTGAGGAGAGAAGACGATACTGTTTCCTGCCTTCAAAGCGATCAAAGCCTTATACATAACCGTTGAGGTCGGGTTGGTTGATGGAATCAAGCCAGCAATGACACCGACTGGAACTCCAACTTCCAAGACTTTCTTTTCCTTGTCTTCGCTGAGAACCCCAACCGTTTTCATATCCTTGATTTCTTCAAGAATACCTTTGGAAGCAAGAGCATTTTTCAACACCTTGTCTTCCCAGCGGCCAAAGCCAGTTTCCTGAGCCGCCATTTTAGCTAGGCGTTCACGCTCATCATAACAAGCTTTCGCTACCACTTTTACAATGGTATCAATTTGCTCTTGGCTCATTTTAGCAAGTTCTGCTTGGGCTTTCTTTGCATCCCGAATCAAATTCCTTACTTCCTGAATCGATACCAAATCTTTATCTTCTAAAAACATCCGCAATTACTCCTCTCCTATTGTTTCCATCAAAGTCTCAACGAGAAGTTTCTTGTTGGCAAATTTGATTTCTTTCTTGCTGAGACGGATACCTTCTTGATGATAGGCAAGGCTGCGTAGTTCGACGACTTTTAGTTTTTCCAGTTCTTCTCTGGTGTAGGTCCTTGTCTCTCCTTCAAGCTTCTCTGCTGGTTCAGCCTTAGTTTCCTTTACAGGCTGAGGCTTTTCTTCGGTTTTTTCTGAAGGGATTGTTTCCGCCGTAGAAGCAATCTCTTTTTTAGCTGTTTTACTGTTTCTCTTTGGTACAAAGAGAAGGTCTGTCTGGTTATCCAACCTAGAAATTACATGGCTGGCCAGATAGTAAGGTTTATCCTGTACCAACTCAACTGCTGCATCAACCGCTGAGCGGACTGCACTGACATCGCCTATCAATTGAACCGTATTCAAACCAGCTTTGACCGTTTCAATATTAAGCAATGATACATTGGCAGCCTTCAAAGCCGCATCTGCCGCAACTACAGCACCTAGATAACCTTTTACTTCAATTAAACCTAGTGCTCTATCTGCCATTTAATCAACTCCTAATCAATAACTTTTAGGATCATTTGCTACTGCGATAACTGCATTCGCAAATGCGTCGCAGGCAGCTCGGCATGCTGACTGTGATCCGACCAGAAGTCCGCCGGCAAAGTTGGTTTCACTTGGTGGTCCGTAGAAGGCTCCAACCTGCACATCAGCCGCTTTCAAAGCCGCATCCAGTGCCACCATAGCTTCACCCGGTGGAGCAATCAAGTAAGCAATCGCTGTTCCTTCTTCTGCATTAGCCCCCTCTGACAGGTAAGAACCTGCACGAGAGATACAATGAGCAAAATAAGGAATACTGTCATCATCATTCGCACTGTAGAAGCTAGCCCCATTTTCGATTTCATAGACTGCTACATCCAGACCGCTGCGAACTTCTTCTGGGTTTGGACCAGCCAAGATACCGATGACTTCACCAGCCAGCTTAGTTGAAGCGTTGCCTGCACCAGCATACATACTGCGAGCATAGACCACTTCGACATCTGCTGCCTTGGTTGCTTCATCCAAGGCTACATAAGTGACATCATCACAGTCAGAAGTGATAATTCCCAGGCTTCTGTGATGTGGTTTCAGCTCCAAAGAAGCTGCCAAACCTGCATCCACGTTTGAAATCAGAAGGGCACTTAATACATTTGCACCTAATCGATCATTTTTCAAAGCCACTACCTCCTATTATTTCAAATCAATTCCTGATTTCTTATTATCAAGAATCTTCTTAATGATTTCTGCTACATAGGCTCCAGCTTCAACGGCTGGTGTTCCGCCTTTATGAATATTGGAAACAACGGTCCGTTTCGCTTCTGGCATACCAACTGTTGGCTTGTAAGCCAGATAAGCACTCATAGACTCAGCTGTTACCAGACCTGGACGCTCACCGACCAGCATACAGACAACTTCTGCTCCAGTCAGTTCTGCGATTTGGTCCATAGCTGCAACCCGAGCATGCTTGATAAAGAGTACTTCACCAAAGTCCAGTCCGAACATTTTCAGACCTTGCTTCAGAGCTGGCAGGAAGTCTTTGACGTTAGCCTCGATAGCTGATGAGCTAAGACCATCACCAACGACAATCTGAACTTTAGCATTAGGTTTGCATTTTTCCTTGATAATCGCCTGCTGATCTTCAGGGAAGACCCGGCCAAAATCTGGACGTGTCAAATATTCATCTTTAGTAGTCGCCTTGGTCTGTACAGGGATGAAGCCCATTTCCTTGATAAAGTCATCTGAAACATAGGAGAAGACCGCATCCTGAGCTGCCGCATGGTCTGCACGGAAACGCAAAACACTTTGTGTCTTGTAACGATCACCTGCCCGCCATAAGCCCAGACGTGCCGGAGTAAATTTCTTAATCTTCCGGTAAGCTTCTTCATTGATGGCATTCGGAACTAAGAACTGTTCCTGGATATCTACTTCTGTTATATCCGGAATGATGCCATCTTCAATCACTGAAGTGTCTTGTTTGACTTCTTCCTGCAGAGAAACCACAGGTTTTTCTGCTTTGTTCTGGTCAGTCGCTGCTGTTTCTTTAACAGCTGAGTCGCCGCCCATCTCATTTAACAATGAGCGAATCATTTCTTTTAATTGCAATTCATCCACAATGATTTCCTCCTTGCTAATTTGATTTCATAAAGATGGAGCCGTCTCCGCCGATTTCTGTCAGGTGACCATCTTCCATCAAGCCCATCTTTTCCATCCACTCTTCAAATTCCTTGATCGGACGTTTATTGAGAAGCGAACGCATGGTTGCTGTTTCATGGTAACCAGTTGTTTGATAGTTAAGCATGATATCGTCACCATGAGGAATCGCCATGATGTAGTTAACATTAGCTGCTCCGAGAAGAACCAAGAGATTTTCAGCGTCGTTTTGGTCAGCTTTCATGTGGTTAGTGTAGCAGATATCACAACCCATTGAGATACCAGTCAGTTTGCCCATGAAGTGGTCTTCCAAACCAGCACGGATAACCTGCTTAGAATCGTAGAGATACTCAGGTCCGATAAATCCAACAACGGTATTTACCAAGAATGGATCGAAGCGTTTAGCGAAGCCATAACAACGAGCTTCCATAGTCACTTGGTCTGCTCCATGGTGAGCATCAGATGAAAGTTCAGAACCTTGACCTGTTTCAAAGTACATGACATTCGGTCCAGCAGCTGTTCCCACTTTCAGAGCTGTATCCCAAGCTTCCTGAATGATTTTAGCATCAAAACCAAAGGCTTCATTTCCTTTTTCAGATCCAGCGATAGATTGGAAGACCAATCCTGTCGGAGCACCTTGATTCATAGCTTCAATCTGAGTAGTAACGTGAGCTAGCACACAGTGCTGAGTTGGAATCTTGTACTCTTCGATGAAGTCGTTAAACTTATGCAAGACGCGTTTGGTACTTTCTACTGAGTCATCTACTGGGTTCAATCCTAAGAGAGCATCCCCACATCCATAAGCAAAACCTTCCATAGTAGAAGCCATGATACCGTCTGGATCATCTGTGGTATGGTTAGGCTGAAGACGAGAAGAGAATGTTCCCGGCATACCAATCGTTGTATTGGCATGTTTGGTAATGACAATCTTATTGGCAGCTACAATCAAGTCCAAGTTGGTCATCAACTTAGCAACCGCTGCTACCATTTCAGAAGTCAACCCACGAGACAGCCACTGAATGTCCACGTTCTTAGTCTTGTTATCCAAGATCCATTCACGCAGCTCTTCTACTGTCCAATTCTTAATCTTTTCGTAAGTACGAAGATTGACGTCGTCAATGATAATCCGTGTTACCTCATCTTCTTCATAAGGAACTACTGGATTATTGAACAAATCAGACAGTTTTAGCTGAGCTAGTACAACCTTAGCAGCGACACGCTCTTCAGCAGATTCTGCTGCTACTCCGGCTAGCTGATCCCCGGATTTGTACTCATTGGCTTTGGCCAGCACTTCTTTTACGGATTTAAATTCGTAAAGCCGACCAAACAATTTTGTTTTCAAAATCATGGATTACTTCCTCCTTTGTGTAAATAAAAGTTTAATTAAACACCAATGTTTTCACGACAATCGGTAAGACCGATCCTTCAATGACTGGATTACCAATATCGATATAGTCGCCATTTTGAACATCCACTGAGTCAATGCAGACAAATGGATAATCCTTAGGCAATTGAGCAAAGAGACATTGGCCTAGAACCTTGGCCATATCTTCTCTGACCACCACTAGCAACGGAATTTTCTTTTCAATGCTTTCTCTCATTCCCTTGACAATAGCCTCTGCGTATTCCAAAACCCGGGCGAAGCTTGGGCTTTTTTCTCCATTGATTGCCAAAGCCACCTGCTGGACTTCATTTTCCAGTGTGAACCAAGCCACCTTGTCCTTGATAATCTGCTGCAGCCCCTCCTTATCCTCATGCTCATCAGAAGCAGCCAGTTTGAGAACTGGAATGTTCTTAATAGGGAGGATATCAGAGATGTAGGTAATGGTGCTGCCGCTGACATCAGTCGTATGGCTGCCCGCTCCAACAACGGTTGCCCGGATGGTCTCAGCTGACTGGATGACTTTCTTTTGATCAAAAATCTTGGATTTTCTCAGCGCCCTGCCAAGCAGGATACCGATATCCCCATAGCGGAAATCATCCGCCGAGGTCGTTTCCAAGTATATTCCATCAGCTACACCACCAGAGAAAGATACGCAGTGGAGATCATAGTTCAACTTGAGACCGTGGTTGGTCTGTAGAAGCTCATAGTAAGGACTGTGATTGTCAATTCCTACAGACTGTTCTAATACGGAGACCATTTCTTGAATCAGCCGATCCAAATCAGCCCGATGGACCGTTTCACCAACTGCCAGCTGAAGTCCCTGCTCTGCAATGATAGTCTGCAGTTTTGGAGCAATATAGCTAATCCGCTGGGTCTGCGGATCCATCTTTATCAGCCGACCTCCGATATCAAAACACCCTGTATCAATCACATCTCCTTCTCGGAAGACTGCCAGATTGGAAGTCCCCCCACCAATATCAATATTGACTACTGATGTATGATGCTCTTGAGAATACTGATGGCTGCAGGCCCCTTTACCAGCGATGATGCTTTCAAGATCTGGACCAGCCGTCGCAACGACAAAGTCACCAGCATAGCCACTCAGTGCTTGGAGCACCTGACTGGCATTTTCCTTGCGAGCCGTCTCACCAGTAATGATGACTGCTCCCATCTGAATATCTTTTTTCTGAATGCCTGCTTTCGCATATTCATTCAGAACAAAGTTTTTGATCTTATCCACCTCGATCAAGAGTTGATCCGAAATTGGTGTGAAGATAATTTCACTTTTATAAAGAACTTTTTTATCTGTAATATAGACACGAGGAATAGTAAACACAGAAGCAATATTCTCGATGGTAAGCTCTGACAAGATCAGCTGTGTAGTGGCTGTCCCGATATCGAGCCCCACACTCAAAATTTTATCTGACATACTAAAAACCTCCAAAAAAAGACGCTCAAAGCAATGCAAACAAACAGAGTTCATTTACATTCTTCAAGCGTCATTGCTTTTTTCGACTGACATCATTGTTAGTCTGGTAGTATTTATTTTTTAAAACGAATGGTCGTTGCCGTTCCCTCATGGTCTGAGTGGATAGACAAGGTTCCAAACAATTTTCCTTGGACAAAGCGCTCCACCAAGAGTAGACCCAGATGATTCTCAAAGGAATGCTCTTTATTGTAACCGCTACCATTATCCAGTACTTTTAAAGTTATTATATCATTTTTAAGTCCAACCTGCAAACGGATTTGCGGTTTTTCTGGATTTTTTTTGTCCTTAAAAGCATGTTCATAGCTGTTCTGCAGTAATTCATTGACGATTAGCGCCAGTGAAGTGGCCCGGCTGCTATCGAGACAGAGTTCCGGTTCCAGGCTATAGGTAAGGGTTATTTCCCTATGCCCGGAAAAACAACGCTGAACATTTTCGATAACTCTCTTCAGCAGATGCTCAATCTGAATGCTGTCATCCTGCTGAGAAGACAGGAGCTCGTGAGTCGCCGCTATGGAGAGCACACGATTCATACTGTCATTAAGAGCTTTTTTGGTGTCTGCTCCTGGACTTTGCTGAGCCTGTAGTCGCAGCAAGGAAACAACGGTTTGCAAGTTATTCTTTACCCGATGGTTCATTTCACGAATGGTAGTTGTATGGGTTAAGAGCTGTGCTTCCTTTTCCTTGATGTCTGTAATATCCTTACAGATCATGACCACATTTTCACTCTCAGCCAGCAGATAGCGTTTGACCAAAAAGCAATAAGTGCCATAATGTACCTCAACTTGGTGAGGTTTTTCTTGAGGGGCTTGCGGTCCCAGTTGCTGGATTTCTTCAAAAGTCAGACTGTCTAAGACTAGATTGCTGTAGTGCATTCCCTCAATCGAGTCCATATAGCCCAGCTTATGACGATAAGAGTCGGCAGCTGCTTGATTGAAATACTTGAGATAGCCCTGCCGGTCAAAGACCAAACAAGCTTCGTCTATATGATCAAATAAAACAAACTGCTCTTGAGCTGAAATCTCAGGAGTGCTCCGCAACTCAAAACCGTCGTCCTCTTTATCTAAAGAAAAGTGGTCTGGTAAAGTCTGGGGAGCATTTCTTTCGATAATCAGCGTTCCAATGACGCGCTCTTCTCTCACTATCGGAAAGACCGTCTGATGGATGGCTAAGCCCTCCTGCGATCTGGCCGAAAGCCCTATCGAGGGAGCGCCCGTCTCCAAGGTCCGAATAACACCTGGCTCATTTTCCAGATAGGCCATAGCACCTACGACCGAGTTTTCGTACAAGCTGAGCTTGCTTTCCGGTTTTTTGTGAAAGATGACAATGGCATGTTCCGAAAAGATATTCTTTACATCAATGAAGACATCTTCATTGGCATAAGCTGAGTTTTTCAATAATTCGTCAGCCTCTTGGACAAGATGCTCGATATCAGCCTCATCCAAATTTGTCTGTTCCTGACAAAGCTGCTTTATCTTATCTTTATACATCATTACACATCATCTTGGAGCACCAGCAATTTAGCAATCTCAATCATCGGCACTCTCTTTTGCATACTAATTGTCCGAATGCGTTTGAAAGCCTCTGGCTCTGACAAATGATCACGAGCCATCAGTAAGCCTTTGGCCTTTTCAATCACAATCCGATCGTCTATCTTTTTCGACAGCTTGACCATTTCATTGGACATCTGCTGAAGCTGGCGCCCCTTCTCAATGCAGACCTCTACCATAGGAATCAAGGACTTGGCATCCAAAGGTTTAACCAAGTAAGCACTAATCCCATTGGTTTTAGCTTTTTGAACATAGTGTTCATCACTGTAGGCTGACAGTAGAATCACACTGTAGGCTAACGCATCTTCGAGTATCTTCTTACCCGCTGTCAGGCCATCCAAAAGCGGAAGCTTGATGTCCATCATGACCAAGTCACAACGATATTTCTGGCACAAATCAATAGCCTCAAAGCCATCGGATGCCTCAGCCACCACTTCATAATCAGCTGCTTCTAATATATTTCGGATATCTAATCTTACAATTGGATCATCATCAACAATTAGTATTCTGCCTTTCATACTTCCCCTCGACAGTTTGATTTTTTATGTCCGTGTTACGACAGTGCTGGAGAAGCCCAAAATCTCTTCCAGACCTTGTAAAACGGCAATGAGAGCTGCCTCAACAGAAGAAATGTCACCTGTCATCACGACAGAGCCGCTGAAACGATCCACAAAACCAACTTGAACATCCGCAGCCTTGGTCGCAATATCAACCGCAATGATAGCCGCTTCACTCGGAGTGATCGTCAAGATTCCAATCGCATCCTTGATTTCTGCCTGCAATCCCAATTTTTCAAAAATGACTTCATCAGGATTAGCGATAAGGTGCGCCAAGGTCACTTGTTTCCCAGGAACGTATTCCTGTATCATTCTTTGTTTTTCTTCCAATTTAGTAAACCTTCTTCATGATTTTAAACCTTCAGAAGTGTACTGCACGCTCTTAATCATTATACAATAATTTTGGCATAACAGCAATTCAGAGGATTAAAACGCTTTCTCTAATACTTTAAGCAGTTCTTCTGCCGTAGGGACGCGAGGGTTAGTCGGAGTACAGCCATCATGCAGAGCAGCTTCTGAAATTTCTACCTTGTACTGAGCAAAAGCATCTGCTTTCACACCATATTCTCTGAGAGAAGTTGGCATCTCCAACTTTCTCTGCAGCTTCTTGATAGCTTCAACCAGCTGTCTCACTCCTGACACAGGGCTTGAAGCACTGCATCCCAGTAGTTTGGCAATATCCTGATAGCGACTTGCTACAGTCTTGTCTGTCGCCTGCCGGTTCCGATTGTTGAATTCGATACCAGCATTATACTGAATGACATGGGGCATTAAAATACTGTTTAAACGACCATGAGGTACATGGAACTTAGCTCCTGCCGCATGTGCCAGACTGTGATTGATACCCAAAGAAGCTGTGTTAAAGGCCATACCAGCCAGAGTGGATGCTGCATGCATCTTTTCACGCGCTTCTACATCCTGACCATTTTTGTAGGCTTTAGGCAGGTATTCAAAGACCAGCTTAATTGCCTTTTCAGCCAAGGCATCAGAGAAGTCCGTAGCCTTGGTCGATACATAAGCTTCAATGGCATGGGTCAGTACATCCATTCCAGTGTCAGCCGTGATGTTACCAGGAAGTGACAGAACCAAATCCGCATCTAAGATAGCTACATTCGGAAGGATTTCTTTGGTCACTAAAGGATATTTGGTACCTCTCTCTGCATCCGTGATGACAGAAAAGGACGTTACTTCAGATCCAGTTCCGCTTGTTGTAGGAATGGCGATGAGAATAGCCTCTGAGAAGGCACCCTGCTTCTTGGCAAAATAATACATAGCCTTGGAAGCATCAATGGCAGATCCGCCACCAATAGAAAGCACAATGCTGATTGGCTTGTCTCCTGCACTCTTGATACCAGCCACAACCGTTTCGATTGGCGGATCAGGCACAATGTCTGTGAAAACAACAATGTCATTGCTGTCATCAAAGTTGGCTAAAATGGCATCCAACGTGCCAGATGTCTTCAAAAAAGGATCGGCAACGACTAGAATATGCTCGTTTTTATAATGGCTTAATTGCTGCAGAGCGCCTTTTCCCACATGCAATTCAGTCTTATAGGAAATCTTATACATCTTTTCTCCTTTCTGTTGTATCTATTTTTAAACAAAAAGAAACTATATGAAAATAAGACTGCTCCCCTACACACGTCACAGCATTTTCATATAGCTTCATTGCTTATTTATCTTCAGTACCCCTTTGTACTATATTGAATTATAACACAAAAGCGCTTTCAAGGCAATGAAAAAGTCATTAATATAAGAAATTTTTACTGCCGAATCTCCTTACAAAGCCAAGTTTATTTGAAGAATTAAATTTTTATTAAAATTTAGTTCATTTTCCTTGTAATTCCCTGTGAAAGGTGTTACAATTTAGTTACTAGGAAATTGATTTTAGTACTTTTAAGGGTATGGAAGTCTGGTGCAAATCCAGCGCGGTCCCGCCACTGTGATAAGCTTTTCAGCTTTAAGTCAGGTCTTTATTCTTAAATTTTAGTAGATTTCATGCCTCGATGTAAGGTAGTGATGTCAGTTTGGAACAAACATTTTAGCTTAGTTTCCATTATTGACTCTACGTTTAAGTACGTTAATTTTCTAAAGATGAGGTTTCACTTGTCTTTCTGCAAAGGAGCAGAGTCAATAATTGGAAAGCTAGTGCTAATCAACGAAGCTTAGCATGAAGATACAATGATGTATAGGCGGCTTTCTTTTTTAGAAGATTAAAATAAGTTCTGTCCTTCCAAGACTTGGTAAAGTCAATTTGGAAAGACAGAACTTTTTCTGTTTCTTTTTGTCACTGGCGTTTGCTTGCCCAACGCTCAACATCTGCCTTGGTGATATTGTGGAAGACCTTAGCACCTCTTTCATAGGCGATGTCTTCTTGATTTTTAGTAAAGTTGATTACTCGAGCCAAGGCAAAGAAGTAATCTGATAGACGGTTGACAAAAATCAGGACATTATTGTTAATTTCTGTAGTCCACATAGCCCCTACGATATGACGCTCTGCCCGTCTTGCAATGGTCCGAGCCACATGAATCATGGAAGCAATCTCGTCACCGCCCGGCAGGATAAACCTTTCCAAAGCTGGTGGAATTTCTGCGTAGGTATCAATCCTCTCCTCAATCCAGTCAATCAGCTGCTGATCGACCTTATAAGGGTAAACTCCCTTAGGAGTAGAGAGGTCTGAACCACAGTCAAAGAGATAATGCTGCAGCTGGAGTAGCTCATCTCTCAGCTTATCATCCTTGTTCAGCTTGGTAATAGTATAACCAATCCAAGAGTTCAGCTCATCAATAGTTCCGTAAGCATTAACCCGTTCTGCATCCTTGGCGACACTTTGACCGCCAACTAGCTTGGTCAAGCCCTTGTCACCTGTTTTTGTATAGAGTTGCATATTTTTCCTCCTTTAAGTCACATTTTTGCGAATATCAACATAATCTTCTTCTTTCAAGCTGCCTTCTGCAAAGGTTGGCATGTGCTCCATGGTGTAGACAGCATTTTCCAGCAGAAAGAAAGCCAAAGGACAGCCCGAGCCTTCACCCAACCGCATGTCCAGCAAAAGCATAGGCTCCAGTCCTAGAAAGTCACTGACCAGTTTGTAAGCAGGCTCCGTCGAAGCATGGGAAGCAAAGGTATAGTCCAAGACATGAGGAGTCAGCTGATGGGCAATCAGAAGCCCCGTTAGAGAGATAAGACCGTCCACTACACAAGGCAGCTGATAGCTGGCACAGGCGAGATGAGTGCCTGCCATCGCCAGCATATCTAGCCCACCGAGCTTAGCGGTCAGATCCAGAATATCTCCATAAGGAGCGTGACGATCCAAACACTGCTGGATAACGGCAGTTTTATGAGCCTTCATATCCTGAGTCAGACCAGCTCCATAGCCTGTGACGTCTTCTGCTTTAAGACCGAGAACTGCAGCAATAACAGCAGCTGAGGTGGTGGTGTTGCCAATCCCCATTTCTCCTGTTCCAAAGAGACGATAGCCGTCTTTAATCAAGGCCTCTGTCTTCTTGTAGCCGACTAGAATTGCCGCTATAGCCTGCTCGCGGGCCATGGCCGGCTCCTTGAGCATGTTACGCGTCCCATGACAGACCTTGTCCTTATTTTCCTCAAAAATATCCTTCTTGCAGCCAATGTCTACTAGGCAGATGTCTGAACCTGCATGTTTGGAAATAGCGCACAGGCCTGATTTCCCTGCTAGAATATTACGAGCAACAGTATAGGTCGTTTCCTGAGGATTGGCTGAAACGCCTTCAGCCACGATGCCATTATCCGCTACGTAGACGAGGACAATCTTCTTCTCCAAATCAATGGGACCAGAAAACATGGCATGCAAGCGAGCATAGATAGTCTCGAGCTTTCCCAAGGAACCTGGCGGCTTTCCTAGCTGATCACAGTAGCTCTGGCCTTCTTGAAGTTTGTCTCTGTCTATCGGAAGAATCTGCTCAATAATTTTTTCTAAGTCTTTCAAACTAGTCTGTCTCCTCCCTGACCGGCTGCACCCCTTCAAAAATAATCCTGCTCAAGGTCCGAGTCTGATAATAAGCCCCACTGGCTGAGCGAGCTAGTTCAGCCTCTAACTGAGGCAAGACTTCTAGCTGTTCCCTGCTCAGCAACAGACCAACCAATGTACCACTATGGGCAACATTGAGGCCTAAACACTGGTATTCTTTTACCAAATTCAGTAATTCTTTCAGGTAGGGCTTGGGTAGCCGTTTGTTATTCAACAAAGCACTATAGGTCGCCAAATGGCCAAGTTTTTCCAGACTCTTCTCCTGACAAGCTTCCTGAAAGAGAGGAAGCAAGCGCTTGGATTCCTCAGCCGGATAGCTAGGACTGTCCTTCATCCGAACCAAGTCAAGGGTAGTCACCATCTCCACAGGCTCCAAGATATAAACATAGAGCTCCGGTCGCCAGTCTGTCTGCCAGACCACTTGACCAGTCAGGGGATTAATGACCGTCCAGTCCGCAAAAGCCACCGAGTCAGTAGGCTCAATCTTGGCACAGAGACGCGTCAAATCCGCTGCCTTTAGAGGCTGCTTCTGCCCCAGAGCAGCTGCCTGCAAGCAGCTAACCATATCTGCTGTGCTGCTAGAATAGCCCTTGCTGATAGGCAGGTCTGACTCCTGAACAAAAGAGAAAGCATTGGCCACAGGCAGGAGCTCCAAAGCTCGCCTTACCTTTTCACCTTGGGCTTGCCTTGCGAGAGAAGAAGCTCCATCCAATCTCACTCGACTTCGCTTCTCAATCCCATAGGAGAGCAGAACCTCCTGCTCTCCTACTAAACCTTGAAATAACTCACCGCAGGAACCTGGACAGGAAACGATGCCCTTAGTCATAAGCTGCCTCTTTCGCCAAGACCTCTGTCAGACAAGCCAGAAGCTGTTCATTTTCCTGATGGCTGCGGATGGCTATGCGGTAATGCCGGTCTGTCAGATCATGATAATTTTGACAGGAACGGATGAAAATCTTTCTCTGCCGAAGCTCCTGACGCAGGTCCAGCCGACCTAGATACTCAAAGAAGATATAGTTGACACTAGGCTTGACCGGCCGAATCTGTGAAAATGCAGTCAGCCCTTGAAAAAGGAAATCTCTTTCTACTCGAAGCCACTGCTTGGTAGCTTGCTGATAGGCCTGATCCCCCAAAAGGACAGGCAGGGCGCGATCCGCCATAGCATTGACCGACCAAGGAGCGCGGCTCCCCTCTATCTCATCAAAGCAAGTTGGATGGCAGCTAAGAGCATAGCCCAATCTCAGACCAGGAATGGCATAAAACTTAGTCAGAGACCGCACCACTACTGCATTTGGATAGGCAGCCAGACATGAGACGAAGCTATAGGCCTCCTCATCGTCCAGAAAGTCCATAAAAGCCTCATCCAGTATCAAAAAGATTTGCCGCTCCAGCAGGTCCTCAGCTAGCTTTTCTAACTCAGTACGCCGAATCAAGGTGCCCGTCGGATTATTGGGATTGCAGATGAGCACAGCGTCTCCTGCAGTCAGTAAATCCAAGGCCGGCAACATGTCAGCAAGATTCCACTCATAGGATGGAGAAGGAAGGCTAAAGCGCTCCACCTTGGCCTGCACTTGCGAAAAGGCTTTTTCATATTCCATGAAAGTAGGGCTCAGAGTCAGGACAGTCTTTGGGCGCAAGAAGCGGGCCAGCTCATAAAAGACTTCTACCGCACCATTTGCCAACAGGACCTTGTCCTTTTCTAGGCCATGATGATGTGCCAAAAGCTCTCTGGAGCGGCTGTAGCTGATGTCTGGATAATGAACCAGCCAATCAATGGACTCGGTCAGACAAGCTCTCAGCTTTGGAGAAATCCCCAAAGGGTTGATATTGGCACTGAAATCCAGACAGTCTTCTAGAGAAAAACCAAATTCCTCAGCCAAAGCTGCCGCATTTCCTCCGTGCTCTACTTTCATAAATAGACATTCCTTCCTCGTTTCCTTGTTAGAATCTAGTATACCATATTCGACTTCTCGTCCCTAGTCTGACTCCAGATAAGCCTGGAGACGGTCAATTCCTTCGTTTTCCGTCGCTGATATTTCAAAAATTTCCTTGGCTCCAGCCGCTTTCAGCTGCCGCCGTGCTTTTTCGATTTGCTCCGGCTGTTCAGCCATATCAATCTTGGTAACAATGCCAATCACTTCTTTATTGAAGAGGGAAGAAAAACCCTGAGGAAAGGTCTGCATCTGATTGGAAGCCGCCACCAAGAGACCAATCACATCAGCTTCTGTTGCTGTCACGTTCAGAGCATTATAATACTTACGATGCTGGAGAAATTCTCCAGGCGTGTCAATGATGGCATCATAGAACTCAATAGCCTGAGTCTTAAAGTAGCTTAGCTCCAAGCCTTTCAGTCGCTGGGTCAGAGTAGTCTTACCCACTCCGACTGGACCGACAAACATGATTTTTTTCATATTTTGCATCCATTCCTCTCTATGACAGGGAACTGCCTGCTATCTGCTTAGCTGGGCTTCCTTACTATCTAGTTTGATAGTTTCCCTGCCGTTGAGCAGTACACCTTTATTTTCATCGCGGCCTTGCAGATAGTAAAGGGCATCTTCCTGGCCGTAAGTTTCAATTGCCTTAGTTTGCAAAAGACCGATTCCCTTGCTAGGGTCTCTCAAAAGATTGAAGATGATACCCATTTGCAGTTTAGGGAAGTCCGTGAGCATAGCATAGTCACCATTACTGTCGCCGGCAATCAGGATTGGTTCTTGATTGTCATGATTGACAGCAATCAGCTTCTTGATGGTCTCTGTCTTGCCCTCACCCTGAGTCTGAGCATAGTTGGTATCGTATTCCGGCTGAATCACACCCTTATCATCCTTTTTCAGGCGCATACCAGTAACATTTTCTTTAGGAATATTGTAGCCATACTTAGAATTGCTAGCATAAGGGATAATCACATCGATATAAGACGCTGAGCAGATATAGACATCAATGCCGTTGGCCATCAGAGTCTTGTAGAGATTTTGCATTTCCTTGACTGAGCGAACACCGCGCTTGAAGGTTACACTGACTTGGCCTGATTCACCTTTCAAGCCTTCAGGACTTTCCCAGGTTTCAGAAGTCAGCTTGTCCTCAAGAGCCTGGTCAATAGACTTTTCAGATAGGGCTTGAACTTCTTCAGAAGTCATACCTGCATAGAGGTAGGTCACCCATGGATAGCTGATGTCAGAACTGAAGGTGTCACCAATCGCTTCGTAAAGATAGCGGAGTTTAGCAGCAAAGTCTTGGTATTCATCAGTCTTTTTGACTTCTTCCAGAGACTTGTCCCCTTGCATTCCCTTATAGCTATTGTAAATAGCTGTGTAGTCAGAAAGCAAGTCAGCTGCAATCTTGTCGATGTTTACTGGCTCACCATCTTTGTTATGGTAATCCTCAACGAAATCGTCGCTCGGTATATTGGTCCGCACTGCTTGGTCAAATTCTTCCGGCGTCATCTTAAAGGCCAGATTTTCAATTTGATAGGTAAAGGTTGCTTCGCCGATGTCGTTAATGACTGTCGTATTGTCCCAGTCAAAGACGGCATAAGGTTTTTTATTTTTATCATAGCTAGAGCTGGTGTTCCCATTCTCCTTGATGAGCTTAGTCAGGCGGGCATAAAGCTTGTCTTCCCAAACGCCCTTATCCAAAGTCTTAGCCTTGTCCTTATCCGTTGTCTCTGTCTTAGCCGAGGATGACTCCGTCGTCGTCTTATTATTCCCCGCTTGACAAGCTCCCAGAAGCAAAGCCAAACTACAAAGCAGCACAATTCCTTTTGTCCGCATAGAAACAATCCTCCATAAAAAATAATAGTGCGCAAAAAAATGGCATAGAAAAACCCTTTGATTCTGAAACACTCGCTTCATTGCGATCAAATCAGGCTTCCTTGCCATTTTCTATACTGTTATTATATTATAAACTATCTGGCAGACTTTGTCAATGAAGCGCTTTCAAATTTATAAAAAAATAAAGGCAGAGAAAAATTATTTCTCTGCCTTAGCAAAGTTTTAGAATATAAACGCTATAAATGTTTAACTACATAGGAGATATTCGGAACACCACTCAACTTTTTGTCAGTTACTAAACATACCTCAAATAAGTTCATCACTTTTCGGATGCTTCCTTATATAAATAGCTGCATAAACCGCATCTACCATAACAGCTGGCAAAGTCAAGGTAAATAAAATTCCCAATAAAATACCAAAGGCATTCTGAATATAGCCTGTTAGGAGGGAAGGAATGATTGTTGCCCCAGCAAAAGCTATAGCAAAATTATTCCACCATGTTTTCTTTCTATCTCCCTCTTTTACTTGATTAAAAGCCCAGACTTTCCCCTGATTCTTTGGGAGGTAGTACCAAGCATAGAGGCCACAAGCAAAGATAAAAAGTAACAACATTGGTATAACATAAAATAGACTCAAATCTGAATCATAGACAGTTCGTGCACTAATAGAATCTCCGTTTGAGATGAACATCAATAATCCGATAAAGGTTAGGCAGACCAGTACTGTCCAGGACACTAAAGCAATTAAAATATAAGTCAACGACTTAAAGCGATTGATTAAAGAGTTAAAACAAGCAAAAAAAGCACTAGTCACATTAATAATAATGCATATAAGAAATACTTCTTTAATAGTGCCAATATTATCCTCATAGCCCCCACCAAAATATAAAAATAAACTAATTGGTAAGCTAATCCATGGATATAATTTAATATAACCTAAACTGACACCATGTGTAATCAAAGGACCATGGTATCTTTCTCTTTCTATATTAGTAATCTTTGCTTTATCTTTTCTATTTATCTTTACCATTAAAGAGACCAACCAAACACTTTCTGACGTAATTTAATGTATGAATCAAGGAATTCATTTAATTTCCTAAATTCTTTCGAAGACATAGACATTTATTTTATTACCTTCCAGTTTATAATTTTTCTATTTTTTCAAAAATAATATCTTGCTTTTCGTAACTTTCTCTGAGCGGTAACATACCTAAAATCAACGAAAAGAAGCCCAATAACAAGAGACAGCTAAGAAATTATATCATAAGCTGTTGGCAACTTGAATAATCTATAATAATCATATTTAAAAAGTCTTATTATCTTTTATTCATTTCGCAACTCCTGAATTGATATTTTTGTTTCTTCTAAACATCTCAGTATAATTATTATCCATTTTAAATGTTTCTTGATAAACAATCCAGTTATAGCGGATGCATTGACATTTACTTCTTCACTCTTAATAAAAAAAGGGAAATCGTTTCTTCGACAATCCCCCTTCAATTCTACCATTTATCAGGCACTTGATTTCTCCAGCCTGTGAAAACTTGTGCATAGCCCAATAGATACAAGGGCGTCAATGCAATGCTCAAGCCTACTAATGCAATAATCATATAGATTCCTGACAGCATAAACAGGCGAGTGATGACTGCTACTGCTGCTGACAGGCAGCACAGGACGATGGCGTGAATCTGCAAAATGTTGATCTTTTGTTTCTGTTCAAAATATCTCAATTTTGAAACGATCACCATCTGATAGAGCAAATTGATCAGCTGATAAGACAAGCTGAGTATGATAAAAATCATAAAAAATGCTAAGTAGTTCTCACCAAAAAAGATGGAACCCCAAAAAAGCAATTCAAAATGAAGAAATAGGTAAGAGCTAGTCGGAACGACCTGCAGTACCTTGGTATCAAAAAACTTTTGGAACAATAAGAAGGCTAGCAACAAGATAGCGATGTGCCCAATAGTAAACTGCATGACCATCATGCTCCGCTCATGCATCTCACCACGTAAGAAAATAGAAACGATAAATACCAGTGAGATGAAAAATAACTCAACTAAACCAGCCTTATAAAAATCTAAGTTTCTGATTGGATTACAATCCGTAACAAGAACATTCAAAAATTCATAATATCTCTTTTTCATATTATAACTCCCATTTATTAAAAAAATTCCCTAAACTTTTCGGAACTTTCTATAAAAAAATTCCATATTTCATTATATCATACAGTATATAGGCTAAGGAAGTCTTATAAAATATTGGTATATCAATAAAGTATAGATACCTTTCTCAATCATTCGCCAAGTTGGCATTTTTCCGCTATAATAGAAACAATGAACATCAAAGAAGACATTATTAACTTAGCAAAAGAAATTGGGATTTCTAAGATTGGCTTTACGACAGCGGATGATTTTGACTATCTGGAGAAGTCGCTGCGCTTGGCTGTAGAAGAAGGACGAAATTCAGGATTTGAACATAAGAACATTGAGGAGCGGATTAAGCCTAAGCTGAGTCTAGCTTCAGCCAAGACCATCATCTCTATCGCAGTCGCCTACCCCCACAAGCTCAAGCAACAGCCTCAGAAAACGGCCTACAAGCGGGGCAAATTCACCCCCAACAGCTGGGGATTAGACTACCACTATGTCCTGCAGGACAAGCTGGACCGGCTTGCCAAGGGAATCGAAGAGCTGACCGCTGACTTTGAATACAAGGGCATGGTGGACACGGGCGCCTTGGTCGATACTGCTGTAGCCCAGAGAGCAGGAATCGGCTTTATCGGCAAGAACGGCTTGGTCATCTCCAAGGAATTTGGTTCTTATATGTTTTTAGGAGAGCTCATTACCAATCTGGACATCGAGCCTGATCAGCCTGTCGACTACGGCTGTGGAGACTGCAACCGCTGCGTGACAGCCTGCCCTACTTCCTGCCTGATTGGCGATGGCAGCATGAATGCCAAGCGCTGTCTGTCCTTTCAGACTCAGGACAAGGGCGTCATGGATTTGGAATTTCGCAAGAAGATTAAAACGGTCATCTATGGCTGTGATATCTGCCAAATTTGCTGCCCTTACAATAAAGGTTTGGACAATCCTCTGGCGACAGAGATTGACCCCGACCTTTCTCATCCAGAACTCCTGCCTTTCTTGGAGCTTTCCAACGGTCAGTTTAAAGAGAAATTCGGTCATGTGGCCGGCAGCTGGCGGGGGAAAAATATCCTGCAGCGCAATGCCATTATCGCTCTGGCAAATGCCAATGACCGCTCTGCCATTCCTAAAATGCTGGAAATTATCGACAAGGGGCAAAATCCGATTCATGTCGCTACAGCTATCTGGGCTCTGTGTCAGCTGGTGCGTGAGGTCCATCCGGAGATGATAGAACTGGTCATGGGCATCAAAAATCCGACCCCGCAAATCCAAGAAGAGCAAGACCGTTTTCTAGAGAAATTTGGCCTAGAAGAAAAACTTTTGATAGAAAACTAAACCGCTGAGACCTAAATATCCCAGCGGTTTCTTTATTTTTCTTCTTGTTTGCGGATTTCTTTGATAATGGAGCCCATCTTGACTGAATCGTCGCTGAAATAGCGGTAAAGCCGGCCATCTCCGTCTCCCATGTAGCTGATAGGGGAAAAGCGGTCGCTGCGGAAAGCATCATTCTCATCAATCAAGTCCTCATCAACCACGCGCCGAGTGACACGGGCGATGACATTGGTCAAGGCACCGCATTCGACCATATCCAGCACCTGACACTCAATGGACACAGGGCATTGGTCTACCAGCGGAGCATCCACCGTCTCGCCGATTGTGTAGCTGAGACCGGTCAGAGCAAACTTGTCCTTGCGACTGTTGAAGCCAGCAATTTCAGACTCTTTGGTCAAATCCTTCTCAGGGACATTGACTGTGAATTGCTGGTGTTTGGTAATCTCTGTAATGGCATTTCCCTTAGTACGCATGGCAATAACCATCATGCTGCCCAAGGAATAAACCGAGCTTGAGGTCGAAATATTATAGCCGTGCACATCGTCTTTATAGCCTAAAAAGAAGACTGGAAAGCCGAAGTAAAGTTTTCTCGTTTCAAAAGTACGTTTCATATATGTTCCTTTATTTTTAATTCTAAAATAGATTAGCTGGCTGGGGCATGCATCAACTGAAATGTCCCTTGTCGCCTATTAATTTTTTTGTCACAGGGTGATGAGCCTGGATAGGAAGCTCAAAGTCCTTTATCTCATCAACGATTTCCCCGTCTGCCATGACTAAAATACGATGACAGAGAGCATAGCTCAGCTTGAAGTCATGCGAGATGAAAAGATAGGTCAGCTGGTATTTCTCCCACAAATCATATAAGAGGCGTAACAACCTTCCCTGAACAATGGGATCCAGGCCACTTAGAGCCTCATCAAAGATGAGAATATCTGGCTTTAAGAGCAGACCGCGGGCAATGCAAATCCGTTGGAGCTGACCGCCACTGAGCTGGCGCGCAGGCTGATTCAGAAAGCTTTTTTCCAAGCCGACATCTTCTAGAATAGCTTCTATCTCTCCTCTAGCTACATCCTTAGGCAGGGCCTCTGTCAAGACCTGCTCGACTGTAAAGTTCGGATTGACTGAGTGAAGCGAGTCTTGAAAGACCAGTAGAATTCTCACGCCAGACTTTTTGACTGAGTAGGGCTGGCTATCCAGTAGGATTTCGCCCTGACTGGGCTTTTCTAAGCCAAGCAGTAATTTAGCCAGCGTGCTCTTGCCACTGCCGCTCTCGCCCATCAGACCGATCATTTCACCCTTCTGGACGGAGAAGTTACAGTCTTTGACAACCATTTTACCATCGAATTTTTTAAAAACATGTCTACATTCCAGCATCTTGTCTCACCAACCGTTCGTATGGATTTCCTAAGATAAGGTCTTGGCTATAGGTCTGCGAAGGACTTTCGAGGATCTTGTCCACTGGACCTTCCTCCATGATAGCCCCCTGATATATGACAAGCATCTTGCCTCCTAGCTCCTGCGCCAAATGATAATCATGGGTCACTGTGATGAGGGTCTTTCCTTTAGCTAACTGCTCCTTTAAGATGAGAATAATCTGCTCGCGATTGTGGATATCTAGCGCCGAAGTAGGCTCATCCAAAATAATAGTCTCTGGCTCTAGGCAAAGCAAGATAGCCAGCATGACACGCTGCAGCATACCGCCGCTGAGCTCAAAAGGATATTTCTTCAAAAGCTCTTCCGGCTCTCCCAGTCTGACTTCTTTCATAGAAGCTATGGCCTTAGCCAGACAAGCGCTTTTTGAAATCTTGCTATGGCTGCGCAGGGTTTCCCAAAAATGACTTTGAATGGTCTGAAAAGGATTGAACATAGCCATCGGATTTTGAGACATATAGGCCACTCGTCTCCCCCGCAGCTGCTGCCAGTCCTTGAGAGAGTTGCGCTCTAGAGACATGGAGCCATAGTGAACTTCTCCTTGCATGCTCAAGGATGAAGGCAGCTGGCCAATCAATATCTTGGTTAAGAGGCTTTTACCAGAACCACTCTCTCCAATGATGACCAGAGACTGCCCCGCCTCCACTTCAAAGCTGATGTCCTGCAGTATGGTCTTTCCCTCAATCTGGGCTGTCAGTTTCTTTACAGCTATTTTTTCCATATCTGTTTCCAGCCTTTCTCTTCAAAGCATTCGGCAAATAGATTAAAGGCGACCACAGTCAGAAAGATAGCCAGTCCAGGCGCCAGCATCATCCAAGTTGCCGTTTGAAAATGGCTTCTAGCATCATGCAGCATCATGCCCCACTCGGTAATGTTGGGCTGGACACCGATACCCAAAAAGGAAAAGCCAGAAATCATGAGAATGATATTCCCAATATTCATCAGCACAATAATCAAAATGGGCTTGTAGATAAAGGGCAGGATATGAGTTTTGAGGATATGAATCTGAGAAAGTCCCATAGTCTGGGCAGAAATAACATAGGCTTCCTCTTTGGCACTCTTGACCAGATTGGCCGTCACCCTTGCATAGTAGACCCACTCTATGATGACAATAGCTAGAATCATATTGGTCATTCCTTGCCCCAATATCCCAACAGTAGCTAGCGATAGCAGGAAGCTAGGAAAGGCAGAAATAACATTTGCAAACCATAAGAAGGTTGCTTCAGCCTTTCCCTGGTACCATCCAATCAGCAAGCCGACTGTCACACCGATAACCACTTCCAGCAGACTGATAGTCAAGGATAAAAAGAGGGAATAACGACCCCCGTGCAGCAGACGAGACAAGACATCTCTGCCCAGCTGATCGGTTCCCAGCAGATGAACAGCGTCAGGTGCCATTAGTTTCTTTGAAATCTCCACATGCTGGGGGTCGAAACTCGATAGATAGGGAGCAAAGAGAGCGCAGATGAAGAGGGCAAGCAAAATGACACTTGAAAAAATAAATCGTTTAGACATTGCTCCTCCTTTTTCTGACTCTAGGGTCTATCCAGAGCGGCAGCTGCTGGGTTAGAATATTATTTCCCAAGAATAATAGGCCAAATAAAAGCATGCAGCACTGAATAATGGGCAGATCCACAGCCTGCAGCGCATCTACAAAGAGGGAGCCGACACCATTCCAGGAGAAGACTTCTTCGACAATCAAGGATCCTGTCAAGAGATAGACCAAGGTCAGGCTCAGGCCTGTCGCAATGGCTGGCAGGGAATTTCTCAAGAGATGATTCTTGACCAGGAAGAACTTGCTGACTCCGCGCAGGAGGGCATTTTCGACATGGACACTGTTCATCTGCTCCAGCACAGCCTTGCGGATCAAAGCGGTATACTGGCCAATCAATGACATACTGAGGGTCAGACTAGGAAGAATCAAGCTGCTAAAATCCTGCTTGCCCGAAACGGGCAGCCATCTGAGCTGAACAGCAAAAATCACAATCAGCATGTAGCCTAACCAAAAGCTAGGCATGGAAACGCTGGAAAAGGATAGAAAACGAGTGACCTTATCAAAGAGAGAACCCTTGTAGACTGCACTAAAAATTCCCAAAGGAATAGACGTAAGCAAAATGAGACCAAAGGAAGTCAAGCCCAGAGAAAGGGTCGACTGGAAACGTTCCAGCACCAAAGGCAGGACAGGAACCTTTAATAGATAAGACGTCCCAAAATCCCCACGAAGGGCCTTAGTCAGCCAAGCTAGATACTGCTGGGGCCAAGGTTGATTGAGTCCCAGATATTCTCTGGCCTTTTCCAAGGATTGAGGAGTCACTTGAATCTTAGATACCCTTAAATAATTTTCTGCTTGATCAGCCGAGGATAGCTTGGCCAAGAGAAAGGTCAATACTGATATCATCAATAGGGCAGCTAGGAAAGAAACTATTTTTTTAAATAAATCTTTTTTCATAGTCCTTAAAAGAAAAGGGGCGGCTGATAAGCTTTTCAACTCAGCAGCACTACTCCCTTTATATTAAAATTTGTAGTTATGAAGCCAGTTTTTATTTTTTCTCAATATAGCGCAGCGGGAAAGCATTTTCTTCTGGAGCAAAGCGCATGCCCTCGATTTCTCCCTTGCGGTAAACGGAAACAACGGATTGGTAAGTCAGAGGG
Organism: Streptococcus sp. 27098_8_134; assembly: GCF_041431675.1. Taxonomy (NCBI): domain Bacteria; kingdom Bacillati; phylum Bacillota; class Bacilli; order Lactobacillales; family Streptococcaceae; genus Streptococcus; species Streptococcus sp. 27098_8_134. The sequence continues at coordinate 552,497 of NZ_JAPVYD010000001.1, forward strand.
ATATAGATAGCTTCATCATGGAGCATGGTGAGGACTTTCTTGTAGCCTTCATCAACTTTTGACTCGTCTGGTTCGACCAGAGTTGCCTTGATAATTTTATCAATTTCTGGCTTAGATGGCAGAGCTTCTAGGGAAACATTTTCTGGGTGGCCATGGTCTGCTGGTGAAGTCAGGGCGGTCATCCAAGCATGTGGATCCCACGGTGCTCCCCAAGAATACGTCAACATCAGGTCAAAGTTTCCTGTCTTGGCATTTTCCCAGTAGTCATCTTCTTCCATAGCTTTAAGCTGAACGTCAATTCCGATTTTCTTCCATTCGCCTTGGAAGTACTCAACCAAGTCCTTGTCTGTCGCCTTAGAAGAAATATAAGGAACATTTAGGCTTAATTTCTTGCCATCTTTTTCGCGGATACCGTCAGAACCTTTCTTCCAGCCTGCTTGATCCAGCATCTTTTCAGCCAGTTTGATGTCGTAGTCATAGGGAGTCAGATTGGCGTCAGAGTGTGGTGTAGACTTAGAGAAGATGGTATCAGCTGGTGTTTCTGTTCCGCGGAAAATGTCTTTCGCGATAGACTTTTTATCAACCGCATGGTTCATAGCCTGACGGACAGTCTTGTCTTTGAAGATTTCCTGCTTGGCATTCAAGAGCATGAGGCGGCTGGACATTGGCTGAGATACGTCTGTCGTGTACTTATCATCCTTGGCATACTTGGCAAAGTTATCCAAACCGATAACGCCATTTCCATAGATCAAGTCAACATTGCCAGACTCAAACTCAAGAGCACGGGTTTGTGGGTCTGGAATAATCTTGACCGTTACTTCTTTCAGTTTAGGCTTCTCACCCCAGTAATTTTCGTTACGGGTAAAGGTAATGTACTCGTTTTGCTTCTTGTCTTTGACAACCCATTGACCTGTTCCGATTGGCTTCTTGAGATTGTCCTTGGTCGTGTCGTCTCCATCAGGGAAGGCAGCATCAGCTATGAAGCGGATTGGACGAATCATTGATAAATCATAGAGAGTCGCACTGTAGGCTTGTTTGAGTTTAATCTCAAAAGTATGATCATCTACAACTCGATAGCTTTCCAGCTGATTGGTGAAGTCAAACCAAGTGTGGTTTTTCTTATTTTCCTCTGAAAATACGGTATCGAAATTCCGTTTGACATTTTCTGCGTTAAAGTCAGAGTCGTCTGAGAATTTTGCCTTTCTCAGCTTGAAGGTATAGGTTTTACCATCTTCGCTGATATCCCAGCTTTCAGCCAAGGCTGGCTCGATTTTACCATTGTCACCGTAGCGGACTAGGCCTTCATAGACCATATCCTGAATGACAAATTGGTCTGGATTGTAGCGGTGAGGATTGACATCCCCAAAGTCCTCTCCCCAGACCATGGTGAGTTTGTCTTTCTCATTGGCTTGTTTGGAAGAATTTGAGTTTTGCTGGCAGGCTACCAGGAATAAAGGCAGCAAGAGGACAACTAATAAAAATAATTTTTTTCTCATTTTTATTGAATCACTTTCTTGTATTCATATTTTTTATGATTGCAGTCCCAAAAGATAGGGGCTATAGTTTATGTTTTTTTGATGATCAATTCATGCGGTTGTACTTGCTGTTCAGAGCGTCTCCGAACTTGGTAAAGAGGAGAATGGTCAGAATCAGCAAGATACAAGGGAAGACCACAATCCAAGGGGCCTCCTGAATGTAAATCCGGCCGTCATTAATCATGGCTCCCCACTCAGGTGACGGTGCCTGAGCTCCTAATCCGACAAAGCTGAGACCAGCGATTTCCATGATAATGGTGCTAATGTCAAAGCTCATAGTTGTCAGAATCTGAGGAAAAAGACTGGGGAAATAATAGTTTTTCAGAGTCGTCCAAAAACTATTGCCATACATTTTCGAGGACTGGATATAGGGTTCATTTTTCAGCTGCAGGGTCATGGAGCGCATCAGGTAGGCATACTTGGTCCAGGCCGTCAAGCAGATAGCGATGAGGGTTTGCTGGAGACCGATGCCCAAGATACTGACGATGGCAATGACCAAAATGATAGATGGGAAAGACTGAAAAGCCGTGATAACCAGCAAGATGAGCTGGTCGAATTTCCCGCCGATGAAGGCGCTGGTCACCCCGATAAAGGAGCCCACCGCCGCAATCAGCATTAGAATCATCAGGGCTGGCAGGACTGTTTCCGCACCTCCGCTCACTGCACGCGCAAAGACAGACCGGCCTAGAGCGTCCGTTCCGAACCACTCACTGCTGCTTGGTCCTTGCAGGGCTTGTCCCAGATTGACCTTGGTCAAACTGTCACCCAAAAGACGAGGAGCCAAGGAGGATAGGATCAGGGCTAGGATGATAAGGCCGCCCAAAACCAAGAGTTTTCGATTGATTTTCTTATCCATACGAACCCTCCTTGCTTGCTTTTAATTTCTTCGTGCGTGGCAGCAGTTTGGGATTTTCCTGAGCCAGTCGGACGCGAGGATTGAGCCAAACCGTAAGCAGTTGAAAGACTAGATTTACAGTCAAGACCCCAGCTGTGATAAAGAGGACTGCTCCCTGAATGAGGGGATAATCCCGCTTGGCAACTACGCCAATCAGCATCTTGCCGATGCCCGGCCAGGAAAAGAGGTGCTCGATAATAGCCACGCCACCCAAGAGCGAGCCCAGAGAAAGACTGACCAAGGTCAGGAGAAAGGGCAGAACATTGTAAATCACATCATGCAGCAGGATATGCCCCTCTCGAATCCCCCGACCACGCGCACCTTCTACTTCTGGCGAATGCAACACTTCTATCAAAGCGGTTCGCAGCTGCGGGATATAACGAGTGGACATGATCATGGCCAATGTTATGACTGGCAAGACCAAGCCCAGCTCATTGGCTGTCGCCTGAATGGGAAACCAGTGCAGCTGAACGGAAAAAATCAGAATCAAGATAATCCCCATAACAAAGCTAGGAATGGCATTTAGGAAGGCCAGACCAGCCATCAGGAAACGATCAACTGGCTTTCCAGCATGGTAGGATGTGTAGAGAGCTGTCGGCAGGGAAATCCCCAGAGTCGCTAGCAGGGTATAAAAAGCTAGGTAGACTGTATTGGGAAAATAGAAAACCAGCTGCTCCCAGACCGAAGCTCCAGAATTATAGGTCACACCAAAGTCACCATGGACAATCCTGCCCAGCCAGGCCAGATATTGCTCCATAAAGCTGCCATTCAGTCCCATCTCTGCCCGCTTGATTTCCAGCAGTTCCTTGGTAAAAGGAATGCCCTGAGCGTTGAGGATGCTCTCAGCCGGATCTCCCGGTGCTAGATAAACCAGTAAAAAGGAGATAAAGCTGACGCAGAGCAGGATGAGGACGAATTGCAGAATCGTTTTGATAATAAATTTAATCATGCGCCTCCCTTTCATATGTCTGGTAGCTTCCAGGCTTCTTGCTAGCTACAGCCAACAGCACTTCGCCTTGGTGGACGACCAAGGTCGCTTTCTGGTAGAGGACCAGACCGTCTTCCTTGGCAGTCACCTTTTCTAAAATATTGCCATAAATATCACAGATTTCGCCGATGACCTGACCAGCCTGTACTGTTTGATTGGGCCGGACAAAGCACATCCAGCAGCCCGACCTCTGACAGAATAGATAATAACTGTCGTCAAAGATTAGCGGTGTCTGCTTATAATAGGGCATGGTCCCTTCAAAAAGATAGCTGGCGACTTGCTTGACTGACTCTTTCATAGCCAGCACATCCTCTGGCAGACAAGTGCCGTTTTCCCCCTGCTCCAGCAGGATACTGGGCAAACCATAGTCCACCGAGGCAGCGTGGTAAAGATTGCCACGGTCCTGAGATTGATAGATAATCGGTGTCCCAGAAGCCTGCAGCATCTGATAGGACTTTTCGACCACCTCTGGATTTGCCCGCAGGGAATAGTAACCATGCGGTGTCAGCAGTTCTTCCCGATTACCACTGTGCAGGTCAATGAGGAAGTCACTGACACTAAAGACCTGGCTCTCAATCACAGACCGAATCTGATAGCTGAGGCTGGAAACTGGCCCTTGGTCCTGAAAGATCCTGTTTAGATTGAGACCGTCCTCAGGTACAAGCGTCGTCTCCCGAGCCCAGAAGCCGCTGACATTGACTGCATGCAGGAGGAGGACAGAGCCCTGAAAGTTAAAGTCCCATTCATGCGCCAAGTCCATCAGCGCCTTAACTCCGACATACTCGCAGCCATGGACTGCAGCACTGATGGTCAGCAAGGGCTGGGTAGCCTGTCCTTTAAGCAGAGTGTACTGGATAGCCAGCTCATCCGTGATAGACAGACTTCCTTGATAGCTGCTGCATGGAGCCATAGAGTCTAGTTGTTGCTTAATCCTCATCTTTATCCTCCCTGTACTGACTGAGCAAGAGCTTGGTATAGTCACTCTTGGGAGCAGAGACGACCTCTCGCATGCTGCCTTTCTCCTGCACGATTCCGTCCTTGAGGACGACCAAATCTTCCGCAAAATTGCTGACCAGAGCGATGTCATGAGAGATGAAGAGAAAGGAGGTCTGCGAGCGCTCCTTAATATCTGCCAGCAGCTGCATGACTTCATACTGAACGGTCACATCCAGAGCACTGGTGATTTCATCGCAGATGAGCACGTCGGGATTAATCAGCAGGGCACGGGCAATAGCTGCCCGCTGACATTCTCCTCCGCTCAGTTGATGCGGAAGCCGTTGGGCAAGCTCAGGTGTCAGACCAACCGAACTCAGCAAATCATGGATGGCCTGCTTTCTATCTGACTGCTGCTGATAGAGAGAGAAGTTTCGACAGACCTCTTCTAGACTCTGCTGAATGCTGCGCTTGGGATGAAAGGTCGACTGGGGCTGCTGGGCGATATACTGGACCCGAGCATAGTAGTCCCTATCCTTGTAGGCAGAGACTGGCTGGCCCAGTAGAGTCAGCTCCCCTTGGTCCGGCTTTAAAAAGCGGCAGATAAGATTGGCAATGGTACTCTTGCCAGATCCTGACTCTCCGACCAACCCCATAGCTCGTCCCTTTTCTAAGCTAACATCAATATCAAAGACACCAACTCTCCGATCGCCAATCTGACCGTACTCGTAGGTCAGCTGGCGACCGACCAATACTTGATTCATAGCTGCTCCCTTTCTCTAAACTCTGCCAGTTTGGGCACAGCCTTCAGCAATTTCTGGGTATAGGCCTGCTCAGGATGGCGAAGAACTTGATGGGCTGGACCACTTTCGACAATCTGCCCTTCCTTCATGACGACTACTTTTTGTGCCAGATGCTCAGCTACGCTGATATCATGTGTGACAAAGAGAATAGCCATGTTTTCCTCTTGATGAAGCTGGCTCAAGAGATCAAGCAGCTTCATTTTCGACAGGACATCCAGAGCGCTGGTCGGCTCATCAGCCAGCAGCAGTTTGGGTCTGCTGGCTAGAGCTAGCGCTACACCGACTAGCTGCATCATACCACCGCTGAGCTCGAAAGGATACTTATTGACAACTTTTTCAGGTAACAGCCCCACCATCTCTAGGCATTCTTCCAAGGGGCGGAAATTTGCTGCTTGCTGGCCCTGATTTTTCACTAAGTCCTGATAATGCTTTTTGATCTTACGGCGGTTATTGAAGCTGAGACTGGCATGCTGACTAATCCAAGCCACTTCTCGGCCCACAAAAGGCAGATAAATGCGATGGTCTTGGGGCTGAATCTTCTGCCCTTCAAAGACCATACTGCCCCCTGCTACTGTCAGTCCCCTGAGTGGGAGACCCAGCAGCATCTTGAGCAGGGTGGACTTGCCACTGCCACTCTCGCCCACAATCGAAAGGGACTCCCCCTCAGCAAGAGAGAGGGAGACCCGATTGAGAATGACTTTGTCTGCTGACTGCACCAGAAGATCTTTTATTTCCAGCATGTTTTATTCCTTTGATAGTTTGTTGCTGACGTGGTAGTAGTCTGTCGGATGGGATTCCAGACCAGAGACGGACTTGTCCATTACCAGAGCGACCTTGAAGAAGCCGATAATAGTAAAGCCGTAGTCCTTATCCATGATTTCTTGGATTTCTTTGCTGAGCTGATTGCGCTTAGCTGGATCAGTTTCAGTCGCTAACTCTTCGATTTTCTTGTCTGCTTCTGGGTTGCTGTAGTGACCGATATTGGCTGTACCATTGGTCTTAACGGCACTGTTGAAGAAGGCATATGGATCACCGATAGGAGCTGCTACCACCGCGTAAGGTGTGAAGGCATAGTCCTTTTCACTGGCAACGGCACTGACTTCAACTTTCTTAATAGTCGCTTCGATTCCGACTTCCTTGAGCTGTTGCTGGCTTGCTTCTACAGCCAGCGGCATTTCAGGCAGACGAGTAAAGGACAGCAGCTCAATGCTGACTTTTTGACCGTCTTTTTCACGGTAGCCATCGCCGTCAGTATCCTTGTAGCCAGCCTCATCCAAGAGTTTTTTAGCTTTTTCTACGTTAAATTCATGGACGCTCTTTTGTAGGGCAAAGGCGAAGCCAGTAGGGAAAGGTCCAACAGCAGGCACAGCTGAGCCTTTAAAGAGGGATTCAGAGTAGGTCTTCTTGTCTACCAAGGTATCTAAAGCCTGACGGAACTTGTCATCTGCTACGTAAGGATTTTCAAAGTTATAGTAATAAGCTAGGTAGCGGGAACCTTCTACTTCAGAGATTTTGTAGTTCTTGTCGGAAGAGTAGGTACTTAGATTTGCATAAGGCAGACCATAGACGGCATCAACTTCCTTAGACTTGAGGGCTGCAGAAATAGCTGTTGGATCAGAGAAGTATTTGATCTTCAGATTAGCAACTTTTGGCTTGCCATCCCAGTAGTCATCATAAGCCTTGAGCTCTGCTCCGCTCTCAGGAGTGTACTTGGTCACCATGTAAGGGCCAGTTCCGACAGGAGCCTTGTCAGATGCACTCTTGCCAGTCGTATCGACAATGGCGGAGTATGGCTCTGCCAAGAGATTCGCCATGATAGGTTGCACAGCCTTTGTCTTGATGGTCACGGTTTGACCCTCCGCAGAGATGCTGTCAATGCCCAGATCAGCAGCTGCCCGCTCACTCTTCTCAACCAGACGTTCTAGAGAAGCTTTGACCTTTTCACCGGTCATTTTTTCACCATTTTGGAAGACAACCTTATCCTTGAGGGTTATTTTCCACTCTAGGTCTGAGACTGCTTCGATTTTCTCAGCCAACCAAGGTTTCACCTCAAGTTTGTCGTCCATCTTAAAGAGGGTTTCTCCCACTCCGTAACGGACCGTGAACCAGCCATTGTATTCCGCTGCTGGGTCAATATTTTCTGGAAATTGTGTATAGCCAATAGTCACAGTCTTGCTGTCACCATCGCCAGCAGGCTCGCTGGTTTTGCTAGGGTTTACACAGGAAGCTAGGGCTAGGCCTGCCAAGGTTAAAACCATTATTTTTTTTAAATATTTCATAAAATATTCAAATTCCTTTTCTATTTTGTAAACTACTTTTAGACGTTCTGTCCTAGTCAAATCTAAATACGCTTCGCTCTCTGTCTAAGGTGGTTCTATGTCCTGAAGATGAGAGAGCAGACGAGTGAAAAACAAATGATTGCTCATCCTCTTTCCTCCTTGGGGATGTGCTTGTCTTAATCTTTTCCTTCCAGATAGCTTCTAGCATCTTCGACAAAGGCAGTTGGCAAAGCCAGGTCAGCCTGCAACTCATCGCGATAAGCTCGGATAACTTCTGCCTCTCGGCCAGAGACAACCTTTTCTGCCCAGTCGGGGTCTAAGAGCAGGGCCTTGCCCAGGGCAAAAAGCGGAATCCCCGCATCCAATACTCGCTGGGCATCCTGCTTGGTCTCTATCTGACCGACACCAATCAGGGGCACTCTACCATTAATTTTTTTGATAATTTTCTGAATCACTGGCTCTGAGTCCTGAGAATCTCTGATAGACAATCGCCAGACATCAGAGGTCGAAATATGCAGATAGTCCACTTGATGATAGATGAGCTGCTCCAGCAACTGCAGGGTGTCATAAAGCTGGATACCTGGCTCTTCAATCTCTTCTGGAGAAAAGCGGTAGCCAATCAGGAAGGGGCGGTCAGCCTCTTCTTTGACTAGTTGCTTGGCTCTTTTCAGCAAGGTCTTTGGAAAGCGCAGGCGGTTGTTAAGGCTGCCGCCCCACTTGTCCTGACGGACATTGGAATGGGGAGAGACAAACTGCTGGATCAGATAGGTATTGGCGCCATGAAGCTCGACCCCGTCAAAGCCAGCCTGAAGCGCCCGTCTAATAGCTGACAGAAAGTCCTCTATCACCTGCTCTACTTCAGAATTCTTGAACGCCCTCGGCTCCGCCAGATAATCGCGTGGAGCCTTAACAGCACTGGGTGCTACTGGCTGACCGTCAATCAAATCAGGCAGAACCATACGACCACCATGATAGAGCTGAACAATAGCCAGAGCCCCTTGGTCCTTGATGGCCTTGGCCAGACGGCTAAGCCCCTCAATCTTATCGTCCTCGGCGCCGCTGAAGCTCTCCGCAAAGGACTTGCCTAGAGGATGAACATAGGTACTGCCAGTAATGACCATACCAACCGACCTCGACCGGCGGGCAAAAAAGTCAATATCTGCTTGAGATACATAGCCACCGGGCTCACTAGCACAGATGGTCATAGGAGCCAAGACAACGCGATTGCGCATGGTCTGACCATTTTTAAAAGTAAATTTATCCTGAATCTGTGTATTCATCTGGTCACCTCTTTCCCAAGATAAATCCTGTTGTTTGTTTTTAATTAATAAAGCCTTAGAGTAAGGTCGCCTGCCAAGTCTGGTCCCGCTCTTCCAAGAGCAGCACTCGTCCTTGGGGGACATCAATGTTCCAAAAAACAGCCTCTCCATCAACTAAATGCTGGTAAATCAAGCGAAGGACTCCCAAATGAGCCACTAGAGCGATTGATTCCTCCCCGCTACCCAGCAAGCGGTCCGTTGCTGCCCAGACTCGGGTCTGAAAGTCTGAGAAAACTTCTGCCTCAGGAGGCGTGACCTCAAAGGGAGCTTCCAGCCAAGCCTGCCAGACTTCTGGAAAGGCTGCCTGAATCTCATCAGCTGTCAAGCCTTCCCATTGTCCAAAGCCCCGCTCGTCAAAGTCAGCTATGGGCTGGACTTGCCTGTCTGGAAAAGCCAGCTGGGCTGTTTCCTGCGTCCGCTTGAGACTACTGGTGTAAATCACATCAACCGTGCGCTCCTGCATCAAAAGTCGCAGTTGCTTGGCATCCGCTTGGCCTTGCTCGTTGATAGAGACGTCATGGCTGCCATAGAAACAGCGCCTGCGGTTGTAGTCTGTCTGACCATGTCGCATCAGATACCATCTTTTCATCCTAGCACCACCAATCCCAAGAGATAGAGGAGCTGTGCAATTTCGACATAGGCCCCTAGCGTATCGCCTGTGTGGCCGTCAATTTTATTATAAACGAAACGACGATAGCCAATTGCTCCCAGAAATACCAAGCCGTAAGCCAGAAGGCCTCTCCAGCTGAAAACCAGCAGAGACAGGAGCAAAGGTAAAAGCTGGGCAAGCAGGATATGACTAGTCTTGCTGCCACTGAAGAAATTCCCCGAGCCGCCGCCTTCTCTGGCATAGGTCATCCGGTAAAGCTGTAGGCTCAGACCGGCCTTGCCAATCATGGTCAGACTGGCCACGATAAACCAGCGAGGCTCCGGCAGATAAGGGTAGAGAACCAGCATCAGAGCATAGTAGAGAATGAGCGCCAGAACGCCATTGCTGCCAATCCGACTGTCCTTCATAATCTCCAGCATCCGCTCCTTCTTACGAGAGGAGAAGAGCCCATCCGCCGTATCCGCCAAGGCATCTAAGTGAAAACCACCTGTCAGCAGAACATCGAAAGCAAGGGTCAGAACCCAAGCAACCATTCCAGGCAGAACTAGACTCATCAGGAAATAAAATCCACCTGAAATCAAACCCAGCAAGAGACCAAAGAGGGTCAGAAAAGGAAGTCCCCGTCGCAGGTAGGAGATATCCACTGCCTTTGGAATCACAATCCGGCTAAAAAATTGGGTATAGATAATCAATGCCTTTATCATTTCAACTGATGAGCGAGGCCACAGATGACTAGATAAGCCTCACTCGCCTCCTTTGCAATCAGTTGGTTAATCTTGCCTTGCACATCACGGAAGAAGCGTCCTAGTCTGGTCTCTGGGACAATGCCCAGGCCAACCTCGTCCGTTACAATCCAGCACTCAGCATTTGTCTGAAGGATTGTAGACAATAGCTCTTGCCATTCTTCTTCCAAGAGCTGCAGCAGGAAAGACTGCTCCTGCCGGCTGAGAAAATGCTCCTCGGTCAGCTCTAGCTTGTCTGGAAAATGCTGAGCAATTAAATCAAAGAGGCGATTGCTGGTCAGAAGGGTGGCACAGTCCAGCAGGTAAACTGGATGCGACTGTTCTCGCAACCAGTCCGCCAGCCCTGCATACTGTTCCTGAGTTGTCCAGGAAGCCGGCCGCCGTTCTTGGTGTAACCGAATCCGCTCCTGCCATTCTGGATCCTCTCCTCGAGGCAGGCCAGTCGCAATGTAACAGACCCGTTCTCGGTCCGCCAACTGCTCCTCCGCAAATGCCGACTTACCGCTTCTGGCCCCGCCCGTCACTAACACAATCTTAGCCATTTGCTTCTTCTTTCATTTCTTGAAATGCCCGCTCAAAGGCTGCCAAGGTCTGGTCTAGATCCGCTCTAGTATGGGCACTGGACATAAAGTTGGTTTCATACTGAGATGGCGCCAGATAAATGCCCTCTTCCAGCAAGAGACCGTGCAGTCGCGCAAACTGAGCATGGTCAGCCGCCTTAGAATCCTCAAAGTTAAGAACCGGCTTCTGACTGAAGAAGAAGCCAAACATGGTCCCTTTTGATACGACTTGCAAATCAATACTGTACTTGTCTGCTAGATTTCGCAAGCCATCACAGAGGTAGCTTGTTTTCTCTTCAATCTCAGCAAAGAGCTCCGGTGTTAGCTGTTTCAGGGTTTCATAACCGGCCGTCATGGCGACTGGATTGCCCGACAAGGTACCAGCCTGGTAGATGCTGCCTAGAGGCGCTACCTGATCCATATAGACGGCCTTGCCGCCAAAGGCTGCGACTGGGAAGCCGCCACCAATAACCTTGCCCAAGCAGACCAGATCTGGCTCTGTCTGATAGAGGCCGACTGCCCCCTGATAATGAGCTCGGAAACCACTCATGACCTCGTCCACGATGAAGAGAGAGGCGTATTCCTGAGTGAGGGAGCGAATAGTACTGATAAAGTCCGCATCCGCAGGAATCAAGCCCATATTGCCAGCAACGGCTTCTAAAATGACACAGGCAATGTCATCTCCGTACTTTTCAAAGCAAGCCTTGAGAGCATCTTTGTCATTGTACGGCAAGGCCAGAGTTTCCCCAGCTACCTGAGCAATGACTCCGGCAGAATCAGCAATCCCAAAGCTGGCCAAGCCTGAACCAGCCTGAACCAAAAAGGAATCACTGTGGCCGTGATAGCAGCCGATAAATTTAACAATTTTAGATCGCTTGGTCACTCCACGTGCTACCCGAATGGCGCTCATGGTCGCTTCCGTTCCCGAATTGACCATCCGCATTCTTTCCATGAAAGGCAGACGCTCCTGCACCAGCTGGCCAAGAGCGATTTCTCTGGGACTCGGAGCACCAAAGCTGGTCCCCTCCCAAATAGATTCCTCAACTGCCGGCAACACATCCTTAGGAGCATGCCCCAAAATCATGGGTCCCCAAGACAGGACGTAGTCAATATAGCGGTTGCCATCGACATCATGCAGATAGGCTCCGCTGGCTTTTTCGATAAAAAGCGGATGACCACCCACAGCCTTAAAGGCCCTGACAGGACTGTTGACCCCTCCTGGAAAGAGCTTTTGAGCCTCTGTGAAATATTGGTTGGAATGTTCTCTCTTCAAGTTCGTCCTCCTTATCTAGAAAACTGCTGATTTTCCGCAGTCTCTATCCTTCTTTCAGATAACCGGCCGCATCTTTGGCAAAATAAGTGATAATCAAGTCTGCACCAGCCCGCTTCATACTGGTCAAGGTTTCCATGACAATGGCTTTTTCATTGATCCAGCCCTGCTGAGCTGCTGCCTTGACCATGGCGTATTCTCCACTGACATTATAGGTCACCAGAGGCAGCCGGGTTTCCTGGCGCAGCTCTCTAAGGATATCCAGAAAGGCCAGAGCCGGCTTAACCATGAGAAAGTCTGCTCCCTGCTCCTCATCGCTCTTGGCTTCTCTCAAAGCCTCCAAGCGATTGGCCGGATCCATCTGATAGGTCTTGCGGTCGCCAAAGGCCGGAGCACTCTCACCTGCATCTCGGAAAGGTCCATAAAAGCTAGAGGCAAACTTAATCGCATAGGACATGATGGGAATGTCTTCAAAGCCAGCCGCATCAAGCCCCTGACGGATAGCCGCCACAAAACCGTCCATGGCATTGGAAGGCGCAATGACATCTGCTCCAGCCCTGGCTTGGCTGACAGCGACTTCTGTCAGTCTAGTCAGAGACAGATCATTGTCCACTTCCTCCCCTCGCAAAATACCGCAATGGCCGTGACTGGTAAACTCACAGAGACAGGTGTCTGCAATGACGACCGTCTCAGGAAAATGCTTCTTGATTAGACGGATAGCTTCTTGGACAATACCATTTTCAGCTGAAGCCTGACTGCCTATTTCGTCCTTTTCTGACGGAATGCCAAAGACGATAAAAGCCCGAATGCCCAAGTCCACGCATTCCTGCACTTCTGGCAGCAAATCCTCGAGGGAGAACTGATAAACTCCCGGCATGGAAGCTACCTCTTGCTTTTCAGTTAACCCTTCCTTGACAAACAAGGGTTGGATAAAATCATCCACAGACAGCTTGGTTTCTCGAACCAGCTGCCGCAGACTGCTGCTTCTCCTCAGTCTGCGATGTCTATAAAATTCCATGCTTCTTCTCTTCTTTCTTGATTATTTCCTTGACCATTTCCTCAACAGAAGGACTCTGGGGCTGGTAATCTACCCCATAGCCAGACTCCTTAACCACCTGAGCCGTTGTCTGACCAATCACTGCAATCTGATGGCTAGATGCTAGATGGGGCTTAATAGCACAAAAACTCTGCCAAGCCGACGGACTGGCAAAGGTCCAAATCACATCCTCTTGGGACAGATAGGTCTCGAGCTGGTCCTGACCAGCAGGATTTGAGGTCGTTTCGTACATAGGCCAAGCCCAGACCTCATGGCCTGCTTCTTTTAATTTCTCAGCCAGACTGGGATTGGACAAGCTGCTTTGGGGCAGCAAGATTTTCTGCGTCGGCAGAGCCAAAGCCAGCCACTCCTGAATAAAGTCAAGACCATAGTGGCTGCTGGCCTGAAAAGCACAGTCTCGGCCTAGCTTATCCAGCGCCTGACTGGTCTGCGGCCCGATGGTCGCAATCTGGCAGTCAGCTTTCAGATAAGGACTGAAAGCCTCTACTGCGACAGCACTGGTAAAAAAGACCCAGTCGGCTTCTGGCAGAACTGCTTGGACAGCTTCTGGCAAGGGCAGAGACTGGCAGCGAATGAGAGGGACATGGTGCGTCTCAAACCCAGCCTGTCTGATCTTTTCTAGCCAGGCAGAGTCTGGCGCCTGCTCTCTGGTAAAGATTATTTTTTTAACCATGGCATTCCTACTGCTCCCTTATCGGCTAACTGGCGTACAGCCTGCTCTGCCAATTCCTGACCATCCTGACCTTGAAGGCTGACAAAGACACATTGGCCGTCCTCCTTGGCCAGCATGGCCTCTAGCTGATAGTCCTGACCTTTTTTCTGGGCCAAAGCAGCGATAGGGAAGGTGCAGTCTGCATTCATCTGAGCCAAAACTGCCCGTTCAACTGCCACTTCAGCAGCTGTCTTCTCATCCTGAACAGTTGCCAACAATTGCCGCAGTTCCTTATCTTCTTCCCGGCATTCCACTGCCAAAGCTCCCTGAGAAATAGCTGGCAGACAAAGACTGGTCTCTAAAGGCTGAATGTGAAGACGGCTTTGGTCCAGCCAGCCCAAACGTTTAAGACCGGCCATAGCCAAGACAATTGAATCGTATTCACCCTCTTCCAGCTTCTTAATGCGTGTATCAATGTTGCCCCTCAGTGGCTTGAACGTCAAATCCGGCCTCTGAGCCTGCAGCTGAACCTGTCGGCGAATACTGCTGGTTCCTATAAGAGCGCCCTCAGGCAGGTCAGCCAGCGTCTGGCCAGCTTGACGGAAAATCAAGCAATCCCGGACATCTTCTCGCTGACTAATCGCACCGAGCGCACAGCCCTCAGCTAGTTTAGCCGGCATGTCCTTGAGACTATGAACCGCCATATCAATCTCACCAGCCAAGAGGGCTCGTTCGATTTCCTTGACAAAGACTCCCTTGCCACCAATTTCCTGGAGGCTGACGTGGGTCAAGCGATCTCCTTTTGTGGTATAGGGTACGAGGACAAAGTCCCGCTCTGGATGGAGCTCCTTGAGCTGGTCCACTAACTGTTGGGTCTGGGTCATGGCCAGCTTACTCTTGCGGGTTCCTACCTTAATGATCTTCATCTTTTCCCCTTTCTCTGTGCAAGCCAAATATCTTGGCAATCAAGGCAATGTCATAGTCTGAATGCTCTCCGACTGACAGCTCTTTGAGCTGCAAGATTGGCTCCTTCAAGACTTGGTTGATAATACTCTTCATGTGCTTGGAAATCTGCTTCTGCTCCCGCTCGGTCAAATCCGGAATCTTGCGATTAAGGCTTTCCATGGCCGAAGCTTGAGCTTCCAAAGCCTTATCCCTGATTTCCTGAATCAGAGGAATAATGCCCAACTGCTGACGCCAGTCAGCAAACTTGACCAGCTCCTCATCAATCTCCAAGGCAATCCGACCGGCAATCTCTTGCCGTTCTGCCTTATATTGCTCCAGTTGATTGGTTAGATTTTCGATATTATAGAGCTTGAGAGACGAGCTCGGATGGCAGGAACGAGGCAGACAGAGATCAAACACGACCGCATCCGCCTTAAGCATGGAGGGAAAGATAATGTATTCGTCCGTTTTAACTGCCGAAAAAACCACATCCGCATCCGCCAGCACCGCTTCCAATTCATCCCAGCCATGGGCAGATACCCTGTCTTCTGTCAGAAAAGGCTGGGCCTTGCTGACTGTCCGATTAAGCAGCATGACGGATTCGAATGGCCGCTGGAGTGCATACTTAGTCACCAGCTGACCAATCTCTCCCAGACCGATCACAGCTACCTTTTTAGTGCTGTAATCCAGCCCCAGTCGGTCCAATTCTTGGATGGCAGTTAGGCCGATAGAAATGGGCCGGTCATTGATTCGATAAGAATCATGCATGCGCTTGGCAAAGGTCAGCGCCTGCTTGAAAGCCTGATTGAGAACAATTCCAGTCGTACCAGCATCTTGCGCTGTCAAGAAAGCCTGCTTGAGCTGGCCCAAGACCTGACTTTCACCGACAATCTTGGATTCCAATCCGATAGAAACCCGCAGCAGATGCCGCAAGGCCTCATCCCCCTCACGAAAGACTAAATACTCTTCCAGCTCCTTGACAGGAATTTGAAACCAGTCTGCCAAAAAATGCTTGGAATAGTAGCGGCCAGTGTGCAGCTGGTCCACCACTAGATAGAGCTCGGTCCGATTGCAGGTGGACAGAATAATATTTTCCAAGATACTTTTTTCTCTTTTCAGGAGCTTCAGAGCTTTCAGCCCCTCCTGATCTGAAAAATGCGCTTTTTCCAAAAATGTCAGCGGCGTTTCCCGATGGGTCAAACCCACATATAATAGGTGCATGCTTCTTTCCTTCTTTTAAAGTTGGTCTAAAATTGCTTCTATCTTCTTGCGAATCTCCTTGGAGCGACTAGGCGAGAGACCATTGGTCGAGATCATGACAGATACATCCTTCTTTCGCGCAATGGCTACATTGTAAAAGTCAGAGAAGGTCTTGTCGCCCGTATTGTTTACCAACTGACTGGGTGCCGCCTCCTCCATAATCTGACGGTTGACTTCCTCCTGATCGGTACAGGCAAAGACTAGCTTCGCGCCTTTCAAATCGCCTGTCTGATAGGGTCTAGCTAGCCATTGGACCTCCGCCTGAGGAATGTCGGCATGCAGAGTCGGACTGACCACCGTCACAGCAGCCTGCTCAGTCAACAGGGTCTTAATCTTCCGCGCTGCGACCTTGCCGCCTCCCACTACCACGACTTTCTTCTCTCTGATATTAATCATGACTGGATACATGCTAGCTTCTCCTATTTCTTTTCCCGAAAGATTTTCGCGCTGCGTTTGTAGACTGTATCCGGCTCCTCTAGACGGTCATTGACCAAGCGAGCCAGTACAAAAAAGTAATCCGAAAGGCGGTTGATATAGATTAATCCTACCTCATTGACCGCTTCTTCTGCCTCTATAACAGCTACCATACGGCGCTCCAGGCGTCTGGTCATGGTGCGGGCCACATGCAGGAGACTGGCAATCCGATGGCCGCCCGGAATGATAAAGCGGTCGATTTTCGGAGGAATATGCATATATTCATCCATCCGCTCCTCCAGCCAGCTGACATTGGCTGGCTCCTGCTTGTAGGGACGCAATTCCCTCGGCGTAGCCAAGTCGCTGCCGCAGTCAAAGAGATGCTGCTGGATTTCCTCGCATTCCAGACGCAGGTCATCCAAAATAGGATAGTCTCGCATCTCAGATACGACATAGCCTAGATGAGAGCATAGCTCATCCATCGTTCCATAAGCTTCGACCCGAATATGAGTCTTGGATACTCGATCCCCACCGTAGAGCCGTGTAAAGCCCTTGTCACCGTATTTCGTATAAATTCTCATTTTTCTTCTCTGTTGATGATTTGATAAATTTGCTCCATGTCCAAAGACTGGCGCAGGACATCTGCCAACTTATCATACTCTCTATCTTTAAAGTCTTTGATACTGACAAGCTGGTCCTCTAGCGGCTCTAAGCCCTTAGCCAGCCGAAGTTCATTCAGGTACTGACGAGTCCATTCTAGATTGTCAAAGACCCCATGAAGGTAGGTTCCTTGCACCTGCCCGCCATAAGCCACAGCTCCATCCAGACGCTCGGTTGCCTCACCATTTTGCTCCTTGATGATGGAGAATGGCTCCAGACTATCCGCCAGCTGGGTTTCACCCATGTGAATCTCGTAGCCCTCTAGCTCTTGCCCCTCATGCAGGGCTCTGACCTGAGTCGTCCGCTTGACCGGCTGAAGCACCGTCTCTGTCTCTAAAATCCCTAGACCGCTAATCTCTTCTAAGTCGGACTCTAGGTGAAGTGGATCGCTAATCTTCTGCCCTAGCAGCTGATAGCCGCCACAGATACCAAAGATTCGCACGCCCTGCTCCAGACACTCGAGAATCTCGGCTTCAAGACCAGACTCGCGCAGGTAATTCATGTCTTCGATGGTATTTTTGCTGCCCGGCAGAATCAAGAGGTCCGGCCGACCAATCGCATCACCAGGCTGGACATAGCGGACAGAAACATCCGGCTGGATTTCTAAACTGTGGAAATCCGTAAAGTTAGACAGGCGCTTGAGGCTGACAACTGCGATATCCAGACTCTTTCTCGTATCAAAGCGCCGGCTCTTCTGTACCAATGCCACGCTGTCTTCGCTGTCAATATCCAGTTGGGCATAAGGCACGACTCCGATGACCGGCACCTGAGTCAGCTCCTCAATCATGTCAATACCGGACTGCAGCAGGGCAACATCGCCTCGGAATTTATTGATAATAACCCCCTTGATCCGCTTGCGGTCCTCAGGCGGCATGAGCTCAATCGTTCCGTAGATAGAGGCAAAGACGCCTCCCTTATCAATATCCGCCACTAAAATCACTGGCGCATCGACTAGCTTGGCCATTCCCATATTGACAATGTCTCGGTCATTGAGGTTGATTTCAGCTGGACTGCCAGCACCCTCGATGACGATGATATCATTTTCAGCGCCCAGCTCCTCATAGACTTCCTTAATCTTAGGCAGGAGCTGCTGCTTGTATTCATGGTATTCTACTGCATCCATATCCCGCAGCACTCGGCCTAAAAAGACGACCTGGGATTTGCGGTCTGAGGTGGGCTTGAGCAGGACTGGATTCATGCGGACATCCGGCTCTTTGCCAGCTGCCTCGGCCTGAACGACCTGTGCCCGGCCCATTTCATCTCCTTTTTTGGTGATAAAGGAATTAAGCGCCATATTCTGCGACTTAAAAGGCACCACTTCCAGGCCATCCTGCTTAAAAATCCGGCAGAGCCCCGCCGCAATAATGCTCTTCCCAGCATCTGAGGCAGTTCCCTGTACCATCAATGATTTGACCATGTTCCATTTCCTCCTAGCTGCTCAAAGAAAGCAGCTTCATTTTCTGCCAGTGGCGTCTGAATAGTCTGATGAAGCTTGACAATCCAAGGTACAGCCAAGCCTGCCTCTACTAGCAAATCTCCCTGCTGGAAGAAATCAAACTTACTGCCCTCCGCAATCAAATGCCCCTTCTGCAGCAGATAGGCATAGTCACAGCAATCATACATCAGGTCCATGTCATGGCTAGATACGATGATGTTGGTTCCAGCCTGGACTAGCTTTTTCATAGTCTCAGCCATCTGGTCCCGCCCTTTTGGATCCAATCCAGCTGTCGGCTCATCCAGCAGCAAATACTTGGGCTGCAGGGCCAGCATACCTGCAATAGCCACCCGCTTTTTCTGGCCGTAGCTCAAATACTGTAAGGGTCTGTCCTGCAGATGGGAAATGTCCATCATCTCTAAAGCCGTCGCGACTCTGCTTGCTATCTCGTCTTCTTCATAGCCTAAGTTTTCCAAGGCCATACCAATATCGTCCTTCACAATGGTATAAAAGAGCTGCTGCTCTGGATTCTGAAAGACCATATTGACATGCTGCCGATACTGAAACAAGGCCTTCTTAGAGTCGCCCACAGGCTGACCATCATATAAAATGCTGCCCTTCTGCGGTTTGAGCAGGCGGGTAATGATTTTCATGATGGTAGACTTACCTGAGCCGTTAACTCCTAGAATGCCGGTAATCCGGCCTTCTTCGAAGTCCATAGAAATATCGTGCAGCGTTGGATTTTCGTCATACGCAAAAGAAATATTCTTCACTTGTAACATCTGAGTTTCCTATCTACTTTCCATTATAGTATAAAAGCAGTCTTCTTGTAAATGCGCTTTCATTATTCACTGTGCTCTGCATCAAATCTTAGCGTCAGCACCTCATTTAAATGCTGATTATCATCCAGCAGTTTGACAAAGAGAGTATTGGCTAATCTACCCCAAGCCTGGTGTTGCTTCCTTTTATTGTAAAAGGAGAATTTCAAGTCCAAGGTATCCCGAATGGTCACAAACTCATAGAAGACCAGGAAAATGAAGCGATACATGAGGACAATCAAGTCTAGCAGTACCCGCGGGACGTGCATGGCTTTAAAAAGCCGCAGCATCTGAGCAAAAGGTACCGTCAGGACAAAGAAATAAGTCGAAACCAAGGATGAGTAGATGCGCAAAAGGATAAAAATGGTCTGCTGGACAGAGGATTGGCTGATGCCCAGATAACCCTGACCTAAAGGCAAGGCCAGCAAGAGCTGTTCCTGATTATTCTGATAGGTCAAGATAAAGGTCAAGAGACTAATCAGAATAAAAATACTGGCGTGCAGATACCACTTTAGATAGCGCAACCACGGAAGCCGAGCTAGATAGCAAGTCAGAGGCGCCACCAAGACAATGAGCCCTAGCTGCAGACTCCTGACACCAGAAAAACTGACAGCTAACAAGAGTACATAGATGACAAATTTATAAGCAACCGGCAGATTTTTCAACCGGTTTTGATAGGCGTATTTATCAATCGCAAACATGAGGTAGCTCTCCTTTCTAGCTATGTTTTGCAATACCTCCCAGCACAGAGCAACTCCGGTCCCAGACAAGCTGAATCGCTATCAAGAACCAGAGCTCGCTCTTACTGTTGAAGGCTTTTATTTATGTTCAGAAACTTCCTTTTGTTGGCCTTGTTTTTTCCCTTTGTGGTAGCCAATGACATAGAAGATGATCCCCGCTCCGATACTGCCTTGCAGGGTAAAGAGCAGACTCTCTACTTCCGGACCTGCTGGCTCAAAAATCGGTGAAAACCAAGGCTCGTAGTCTTTTTGGATAGTGCTAATGGTTTTTTCAGCAGCGTCATCTGTTCCACTGTATTCCACACCCTTAGGGGCAAAGATAAAGGCAGCTAGAGTGACTGCTACTGCAGCCAAGATTAAGATGATATTCTTATATTTTTTCATTTGAACAGACCTGCTCTTTCTTTGATATTTTCTGAGATCAAGTTATAGAGGACAACTGTCAGCAATCCTTCTACGATAGCAATCGGGATTTGAGTGGTCAAGAAGACACCCATGAATTTCAATGCAGAACCAACAAAACCGCTGTTAGCATCTGGGAAGACTAAACCGAGCTGGATAGAAGTTGTCGCATAAGTCGCCAAGTCCGCAATCACCGCACAGATAAAGATAGATACCGGTGTAGACAGCTTGATGGATTTAGCAAACTTATAGACAAAATAACCGACAAATGGACCAACCACTGCCATTGAGAATGCATTGGCACCCAGAGTAGTCAAGCCGCCGTGAGCCAAGAGGAGGGCTTGGAAGAGCAAGCAGATGGTTCCCAAAACGCTGATAACGGACGGACCAAACATAGCTGTCCCCAGACCAACCCCAGTCGGATGCGAACTGGATCCTGTAACAGACGGAATCTTCAAAGAAGACAGGATAAAGATAAAGGCACCGGACAAGGCTAGCATGGTCTTGGAATTTGGATCCTCTGCAACGATTTTCTTGATGCGCATCAAGCCGACCACAAAGAAAGGCAGGAATACGGCGAACCAGAAGATACACCAAAAGAGTGGAAGATAGCCTTCCATGATATGCATAGCTGACACAGACTGGGTACTCAGTACCGCCAAAATAGCCAACAAGGCCACAAAAGTTACTTTTTTATTTTTCAATAGTTTCATATTTTTTTCCTTTACTAAGAACCTAAGCTCAAAAAGATGAATGTCTATCCATGAACATGGGTTCTGATATTAAAAAATCTTCTTTTTCACGAGGAAGGTAGTAAAATAAGGCAGCTTGGTTTCTGGTGTGATTCCTTCAAGGCCCAGCAGAGTCTGCTGCTTGTCCGTTGAAGAATTGCTAACCATAAAAGTCTGCTGCAAGAGACCGAGCTTTTCGAGCAGGGGCAGGACAGTATCTAGGTGATTTGCCACCTTCATGATCACAATCGAGTCATGCAGCTCAAGCGCCGCCTCAATCTTCTCAGCAGAAGCCGTAGCCGGCATGACCGCCAGAGACTCCTCATCCATGGTCAGGGGCTGACCTAGCTCGGAAGCCATGCTGCAGAAAGAGGTGATACCAGGGATGGTTTGACAGTCGATTTCCTTCTCCAACAGGGCCAGCAGATAGCTGTAAGTGCTGTAGACCATGGGGTCACCCAGTGTGATAAAGCCGACATTCTTGCCAGACCTCACATCCTCTGCGATTTCAGCAGAGATGGCCTGCCACTGGACTTCTTTGGTCGAATTGGAACGGACCATAGGGAAATGCCGCTGCTTGATTTCCAGATGCTCTTTCAGGTAGGGCTCTGCAATGCCTAATGCAAAGCTCTTACTCCCTTTCTTAGCCTCAGGTGTATAGAGAATATCTAAGTCTTCCAAAAGCCGACTGGCCTTGATAGTCACTAGCTCGCTATCACCCGGTCCCACACCAATTCCGTAAAATTTTGCCATGCCTTCCTCCTATTCGATGATTTCTTCCAAATGCTGGATGTAGAGCTGCTGAACTTCAGGATATTCGCCCAGACCGACCAGATGGGCCTTGACCTCATATCCCCGCTCCTTGAAGAAGTGATACCAAGAACCTTCCTCATCTGAGCTCATATCATTGGTCGCATGGTCACCCGCTACCAGCATAAAGGGTGCTAGATGAACTTCTCGGACACCTTCTTTCTTCAGTTCCTGCTCAATCAGCTCAACCGGAGGATAGCTTTCTACACATCCGATATAGACTGAGTTTCCCTTCATCATATGATCCAAGGCTGCATAAGCTGTAAAGGCATAATGCTGACTGCCGTGCCCCATCAGAACGGTTGCTGCATCATGACCTTTATGGCCATACCGTTCCAGCAGAATATCCTTGACAGCCTCATAGTCTTCCTGACTGTTGAGCAGAGGCTTGGCAACGACCAGCTTTTTAAAAGCTGATTCAAACTCTTTGGCTTGGGCAAGAATCTTTTCATACTCGCTGCCCAAAATGACATGGAGAGGCTG
This sequence comes from Streptococcus sp. 27098_8_134, assembly GCF_041431675.1. NCBI lineage: Bacteria > Bacillati > Bacillota > Bacilli > Lactobacillales > Streptococcaceae > Streptococcus > Streptococcus sp. 27098_8_134. The sequence goes on from NZ_JAPVYD010000001.1 coordinate 574,839, forward strand.
GATATAGACCTCTTCAGTGCCCGCTTCCAAGAGCTGCTCTAACACCTCTTTGACCGTAGGAATATCTAGCCCTTCCTGCTTCTTAATCCGCCGTCTAACGACATTGGAAGTAAAAGCTCGGTGGACCGGATAGTCTGGAAAATGTTCCTGAATAGCCTGCTCACAAGCCTCGATTGTTTTGCGTCTGGTCTCGGGATAGGTTGTTCCGAAACTGACAACTACTATAGCTTTACTCATGATTCACCTCCTTTCAGAGAATTTCCCGACATTTATCAAGGATGGAAGCAATCGTCGCTTCATCTGTCTCAACAATCTCGCTAAAGCCTGCTTCCTCTAAAACAGCCCGCGTGCTGGCACCCATGACAACGATAGGAACATCTGTCCAGTCAAATCCAGCTTCTTGACTGGCCGCCACAAAGTTCATGGCCGCAGCAGAGTTCGGAAGACAGACAACTTCAATCTCTGACCAATTGGCACTGTTAATCTGACTGTCAAAGGCCAGCCTATGGCTAGCAATAATCGGCAGCGAATAGAGTTCTGCCAGACTGGCTTTCTTATGCTCAGCTGTCAGAATATACCAGTTGCCGCCTTCTTTTTCCAGAGCAGCTGCAAAATCCGCATCCGACTGCTGAGGCGTCATCCGATCCAGTACAATCCCGCTCGCTTCGATAGACTTGGCCGTATGATGACCAATAGCTGCAAAGCGGATGTGCGGCAGACTGCGCAAGTCTTTGCCTGCCTTGCGGAGGGCTTTCAAGAAGAGCGGCCAGCTCTGCATGTCTGCAAAGAGGAGACCGTCTACCTGCTCCAAATCCGGCAGCTGCAAGTCTAACTCTTCAACCAAATCTCGAGCTGGGAAAGTAGTCAGCGCAGCTCCAGCATCCTTAAGTAAACGCGGAAGTCTGCCCGTCTCTGACTGCTGGATGAGGATTTTCCGGCCGAAAAGCGGCAGATTCTCATGGAAATTCAGCTGCTGTCTATAGGCCACGACATCACCTACCACGATGACACTCGGCGCCTTAAAGTCTTCAGCTTCCGCTAGTTCGACTATGTTGCCCAAGGTTCCGTCCACTGAGCGCTGCTGAGGATGGGTTCCCCATTCAACGATGGCGGCTGGCTTGTCCTTGCCATAGCCTCTAGCCGTCAGCTCTTGGACGATGGAAGGCAGATTTTTCATGCCCATGAGGAAGACCAAGGTTCCTTTGAGCTCAGAAATTGCTTCCCAATTGAGCATTTCTGTCTCATCCTTGAGATGGGCTGTAAAGACATGGAAGCTAGTCGCTACATCCCGATAAGTCATAGGAATCCCTGCATAGGTCAGACCAGCCACAGCAGAGGTGATGCCTGGCACCACTTCAAAGTCCACACCAGCTTCCACCAGCTTGACTCCTTCTTCTCCGCCTCGGCCAAAGATATAGGGATCACCGCTTTTGAGGCGGACTACCCGCTTACCCTGACGGGCTTTTTCGATAAGAATCTTTTCAATCTCTTCCTGTCGGATGCAAGGCTGACCTGGCTTTTTACCGACATCTATCTTTTCGCAGTCAGACTTTAGATGCTGAAAGAGCTCTTGATTGACTAAACGGTCAAAGACCAATACATCTGCTTCTTGAAGCCGTCTCTTGCCTTTGAGGGTCAACAACTCCGCATCGCCTGGACCTGCTCCCAGTAATGTTACTAAACCGGACATTTTTTCTCCTTTCATCAGCTATTTTGTCAGATAAGCCTCTAACTCTTCTAAGCTAGAAACCATCTGAGGATAGGCCACAATTGGCCGAGAGATGATAATGCAGTCCATCCCCAGCTCTTGACAGCCATCAATCTTTTCACGAATACCACCGACGGTACCGCTCTCCTTGGAAACAAAGACATCTGCTCCCGAGCGCAGTAAGAGCTCTTTATTACACTCTTTGGAAAATGGAGCCTTAATCGCATCAATCTGATCCGCTACCAGTCCCAGCTGCTCACAAGCCAGAAGCACTTCCGAAGTCGGCAGAACGCGAACGACAATCCGCTGCTCTGGCAGCCCCTTGACAAAGAGTGGCAGGGTCTTGCTGCCAGTTCCCAGATAAACAGTCTTGTAGCCGCGCTTGGCAATCTCATCAATCGCTTCTTGGGTCGAATGCACCACGATGGCCCCGCTCAAATCCAAGGTCGCCTGACGCTCAAAGCGCAGGTAAGATACACCGGCCATCTCTGCCGCCCGAATAGCTTCCTTGGAAACGATGTCCGCAAAAGGATGGGTCGCATCAATGATTTCATCCACATCATTCTCTTTGATGAAGGCAACCATGTCCTCAGCTGTCAGCCGGCCTTGAATGACCGGCTGGCCGAACTTGGAAGCCAAGTGCCGGCCGTAGTCTGTGACAACAGAGCTGGTCACATCGATTTTCAAGCGGTCAAGCACTTCTAAAATAGCGGTGCTGTCGGATGTCCCTCCCAGCAGTAATTTCATCATAAAGTATATCCTCGAGGTGTGATCATGCGTCCGTTTTTAACATAAGTTTCTTTGTTACCAACGATAACGATTGTCGTCATATCTACCAAAGTTTCATCTAAGTCTTTGATAGTCGTCAAGATGATTTCCTCATCCTTACGGCCAATGTCCTTACCGATACCGACAATAGTATCCTCTGACTTGTACTCAGACATGATAGAAAGTGCTTTTGCCAAATGGTCTGGACGTCCCTTACTCCGAGGGTTATAGAGACAGACAACAAAGTCACCTTGAGCTGCGGCATGCAGACGCTTCTCAATCATTTCCCAAGGCGTCATCAAGTCACTCAGACTAATGTGACAGAAGTCGTTCATGAGGGGAGCTCCCATCGCTGCAGCAGCACCCAGACTAGCTGTAATACCTGGAACCACCTTAACTTCTACATCACTGGCATCTCCCAGCAATTCTAAAATCAAGCCAGCCATTCCATAGACTCCGGCATCTCCACTGGAAACAACTCCGACATTTTTGCCAGTCTCTCTAGCCAAATCAATGGCCTTTTGACAACGGTCGATTTCCTGACGCATACCATTCGCTACGAGCTCCTTGTCCTTGACCAAATCAAGAATCAATCGCATATAAGTCGAGTAGCCGACGATAATTTCACAATCTGCTATAGCAGCCAATGCTTCTTGTGACATCAATTCTTCTTTACCTGGGCCTAATCCGATAACGTATAACATATATTTTTTCTCCTTTATAGGTATGATAAAATTTTATAAGGGCAGTTGGTTCATAGGACCATCTGATTTTTCTTTTGATTTACTTTTTGGTTATTGCTTTTGCAAGCGCATAGGTACAGCCGTTCTTGGCAAAGCGCTCTGTCAGGACTTGACCCTGACTGGCCAAATCTGCGCTGGCCAAGGCGACACTGCCGACTCCGACTGTCTTTTTGACAAATTCTGACTGAGGATAGCGGTCTGCTACGACAGACAGCTCTTCCTTGCTAAAGGTCTCAAAGGGACAGCCTAATTCCTCAGCCAAGGCCAGAATAGCAGCTTCATCCTTCTTGACATCAATGCTGACGATTTTGGAAATCTCGCTGGCAGAAATCCCCTGCTGCTGACAAAATTCCTCAAAGCCTTCTCGGAAGACAGCAGGAGCCACATCCTTTCTAGCACCAACTCCTAAGATATAAGGTTGAGGATAGATGAGAGCCAGATTTTCTCTTTGAATGTCCTTTTTTTCTGCAGTCAGCAGAATCAACGGTTCCGTTCCCTTGAGAACAGCTGCAAGTCCTTCCTCATCCACCAGAGTCAGACCGCGAAGGTCGGTAACCCAGTCCTTTTCCTGATAGAAATAGACGGTTCGGCCGCTGCCTAGATAGCTGTTGAAAGGTTTGATGAATTCTCTCAATTCCGGCCTCCAGCCATTGACTGATTGGGCCAGACTGTCCAGAGCTGTTACATTCTGCACATCTGTCGCTGTCGTGATAACAGGATTGGAACCGAGCAATTCTGCGATGTCTCGCGTCACTTGATTGGCTCCGCCTAGATGTCCGCTCAGCAGGCTGATGACATTCGTCGCTTTCTCATCCATGACAACCACAGCGGGGTCGCTCGCCTTGTCTTTCAAGACTGGTGCAATAGCTCGTACAACTGCCCCGATAGCCATGATACAAATGAGAACATCCACTTCCTGAAAGAGCTGACCAAGCGCCTCAACCACTCGTCCTTCGATGGCGATGACCCTGTCATCTGCCAATCGAGGCGTCGTATAGATAGGGATTTCCTTGCCCAGCTTCTCCCGCAGAGTCAGAGCCAAGTCCTTGCCAACCGCTGTCACTGTTGCGATTGCGTAGCGGGCTTGAGAATCACTTAGCATGGCTGCTCTTCCCCCGTCTGAACTCATGCTGAAAATCTGCATGGTAGAGCTTAGAATAGTAGAATTCCTGACCTAAAAAGTCACCGACCAAAATCAAAGCTGTCTTTCTAATCTTAGCTTCCTTGACCTTCTCAGCAATATTTGTCAAATCGCCAAAGACCTTCTTTTCATCCGGCCAAGTAGCCTTGTAAATGACAGCCACAGGCGTTTCTGGAGGATAGCCACCCTCTATCAGCTCACTGACGACCTTTTCAATGCCTTGAACGGATAGGAAGATGGCCATAGAGGTCCGATGCTGAGCATAGCTTTTCAGGGATTCCCGATCTGGCACAGGCGTCCGGCCAGCCATCCGAGTGATGATGAGGCTTTGAGAAACCTCTGGTACAGTATACTCCGCCCCGATACTGGAAGCAGCTCCCAGAAAAGAGCTGACGCCCGGCGTACAGTCAAACTCAATACCCCGCTTCTTCATCTCTTCGATCTGCTCTCGAATGGAGCCGTAGATGGAGAAATCTCCCGTCTGCAGGCGAACCACATCTTTACCAGCCTTGACTCCAGCCTCCATGACATCGATGATTTCCATCAAGTGCATGCTGGCGCTATCATGAATCTCAGCCCCTTCCTTACAGTAGTTCAGCAAGTCTGGATTGACCAAGGAGCCTGCGTAAATGACCACATCAGCCTCAGACAGCTGCTTGTAACCTTTGAGCGTAATCAGCTCCACATCACCTGGGCCTGCTCCAACAAAATGTACTTTGGACATCAATTAGCCTCTCTTTCTTTTTTCTTGCAGGAAACGATAATAGTCGGATTCTGAGGCTTGAAATAGTGCCCCTTGCCTATACCTGTCCAGCGGCTAGCCTGAACCGAGACAATCTCTAGATCCTCCCAGTCCATCTGCTCCGCTATTTGAGCTGCTTCCAGAGCATTCTCCAGCAGGATAAAGTTCAAGACTAGCCGACCGCCCAGCTCCATGAGCTGGGCACACCAGTCGAAAATCTCCTGCATATTGCCACCAGTCCCTCCGACAAAAATGGCATCAAAGCTGCCATCCAGCTCAATCGGAGCCAGTCCTTGATGGAGACGGACATTGTGGCAGCCAAAGTGCTGGATATTCTCCTGCGTCAAGGCCACCGCATCTTCATTGCGCTCCACTGCCACCACTTCCAGTTCTGGATAGGTTCGGGCTGCCTGAATCGTAACACTGCCAGTTCCAGAGCCGACATCCAGCATGCGCTTGGCTCGATGCAGCTCCAACTTATCCAAACTGATGGCTCTGACTTCTTCCTTAGTCATAGGGACTTTAGCCCTGATAAATTCCGAATCCCTCATCTAACACCACCACCACATTCATTTCATATTCTCTGTCTTCTACCTCATTCGCAGGAAGAATGGTAATACGCTCGTCTTCATAACTCAGTTGCTCACCGATGACCAGCACCTTATCCAAGCCTCTTTTAACAGCCTCTTGAGCAATCTCGTAGGGGCCAACTTTCTGATCAGTCACCATAAAGACTTTTGACAAACTCATAATCAAGTCAAAGTTAGGTGCCTTAGCATGGCTGCTCGTCAGATAAGCATCGTTCATGGGCAGGGCAATTCTGCTGGCCAGATACTGCATGGCGCTTATACCTGGGGAGATGACCACGCGCCCCTTGAACTTCTCTGATAGCCATTTGCCCAAACCGTAAATCAGCGGGTCTCCTGAGGCCAGATATAAAATTTCCTCATCCTCACCAAAGCTTTCCAGCAATTCTGCCAGCGCGGCTAATTTTTTAGGCGGGACCAGGCCCTTATCCTTATAAGCCGGTGGCAAAATTTCTAAATGCCGCTCGCTGCCCAAAATGCGGTCAGCCTTTTCAAAATAGGCTTCCTGTCCCAGAAGACCATAGCTTGGATCTCCCGGACCAATTCCGATAACATAAATCATGTCCATTCCTCCTTTATCTGCTCTAAAGGCTGGGTTGATGCCAAATAGCCTTCCTCAGTCCCAAAGACGACCACTTCAATACTGACTTCTGGCTTACGATAGCGGAGCAGGCGCTCACTTCTAGCCTTGATCTTATCCGCCAAGACCTGATAGACACCCTCGTAAGAAAATTCTTTAATGGCTGTCCCAGCTGCCTCGGTCGTCAAGCACTTGTCAACTTTTTCCAGCAGCTCCATGGGCGCCCCCATCAGAGCTAGATTAGCCACCAGCGTTTCCATACGGGCATCCGAGTCCTTACTGTGGGTAGAGAAAATCCCAGCCGCCACTTTGACAAACTTGCCCATGTGGCCAATCATCAAAACCTTGGTAAAGCCAATCCGCTGAACTTCTTTGAGGACATGGCCGACAAAGTTACTCATATTGACGATGCGCCCAGCTGGAATCCCCACAGTATTAGTAGCAAAATCTTCACCGTAATTCCCTGGAACCAAGACGACTGAGCGATGTCCTTGATTATAGAGCATGGTTAACTCGATCGTTATGGACGCCTTCCAGCTATCCTCGGACATAGGATTGACAATCCCTGTCGTTCCCAAGATTGAAATGCCGCCTACAATACCTAGTCTGGAATTGTAGGTCAGCTTGGCCGTTTCTTCGCCGCCAGGAACGGAAATGATAACCCGCGCCCCACAGTTGGGACCGATAATATCACGGACATGTTGCTCAATCATCCGTCTAGGAGTCGGATTGATGGCTGCCATGCCGACATCGCAGGCCAGTCCTTTCTCGGTTACACGCCCGACGCCCTGACCACCGTCAATCTCGATTTCCGTCTGATCTGGCAGAAGGGTCACGGTCGAATAAATCAAGAGTCCGTGCGTCGCATCCGCATCATCGCCGCCATCTTTTTCAATGGCCGCAGTCGCCTCTTCTGGTCCAAAAGAAGGATTGTGAACATCCATTGTCACTTCCACACCTGAAGCCGTATGCACAGTGACCTTTTCTTCCCTTTCCTGATTTAAAATCATGCTCAAGGCTGCAACAGTCGCTGCCGTTGCACAAGTGCCAGTTGTAAAACCTTTTCTTAATTTCTTTCCATTGACATAAGCGTATTCATCCATCATCAGCCCTCTCCTTTCTCCGGAGCCTGCTTTTTATCTGAAACACTGTAACGCTCATAGTCTGTAGTGTCGAGCTTGAGCTGGTAGAGAATGGCATTGACCACAGCTGCTGCGATGGTACTGCCGCCCTTTTGACCCAGTGCTGCGATAGAAGGCACCGAACTTTCATGCAGTTTGAGCTTGGATTCTGCCGCTCCGACAAAGCCAACTGGAACTCCGACAACTGCATCCGGCTGCAAGCTTCCTTCTTCGACCATATCCAAAACCTTGAAGATAGACGTTGGAGCATTCCCAAAGACAAAAAGTTTTGGACCATCCACTTTAGCTGCATATTCTACAGCAGCCATGGAGCGAGTAATTCCTTTTTCCTTAGCTTCCTGAAAGACTGCCGGCTCATTGACCAGACAGCGATAGGAAACACCTAGATCATCCAGCAATTTCTTATTAAAACCGCCCAAGACCATGGTTGTATCTGTAAAAATGGTGCCCTTGTTTCGGAGGACGTAGAGAATCTTCTCAATAACCTGATTGGAAAACTTGATATTGTAGAGGTAGTCAAAGTCTGCACTGGTAAAGACAACCCGCTTGAGCACTGCCTCTTCAAAAGGATCTGAAAAATGAATATCCGGATGCTCTTGGTCAATAATTTCCTGAATCTTGCTGAAACTAGCTTCTTCAATCTTATGCGCTGCTTTTAGATAGGACATCTAGTTCTTTCCTCCTTCTTTACTGGATGGTGTAGAGTAGCGGACATAGTCATCTGTCACCACTTCTCTCAGCTGGTAGATAATGGCATTGACAATGGCTACTACAATCGTGCTGCCACCTTTTCTTCCGAGATTGACAAGGGCAGGAAGACCTGACTGAAGCAGTTCTTCTTTTGACTCTTCGACATTGATAAAGCCGACTGGAACCCCAATCACTGCATCTGCTTCTACCAATCCCTGCTCTGCCAGCTCAATCAGGTAAGACAGAGCCGTAGGAGCACCACCGAAGGCAAATACTTTAGGCCCTTCAATCTTAGCTGCTATCTCAACAGCCGCCATAGCTCTGGTAATTTGCTTTTCCTTGGCCAGCGCAACCACTTCTTCATCACTAATCAAACAGCGGTAGCTCACACCCAGCTGGTCCAGCACGCGCTTATTAATGCCATTGAGAGAGATATTAGAGTCTAGCAGGATGGTACCCTTAGCTCTGATTACTTCTTCTATTTTTTTAAGGACATCGTGCTCAAAGCGCATGGTATAGAGATAATCAAAATCTCCCGTCGTATGGATTGCCCTCTTGATGATGGATTCTTCCATTTCCGAATGGAAGACATAATCAGGATCTTTTTCAGTAATCATAGACTGAATAATTTGAAAGCTCTTTTCCTCAATAGAGGAAGGATTTTGGATATATGTCATAGTATACTCCTAGAAATATGCTTGCTTTACTAAATAAAAAAGAGTGAAGAAGATTAAACCTGTCATGGTGCTTGTATAAAGCAGAGAGATAGCCGTCTGAATATCATCCGCCTCAACCAATCTGGAAGCCTCTCCAATAGTCGGCTTCTCAATCAGCTCTCCGTGATAGACGTGCGGTCCGCCCAGCTGAATACCCAGAGCTCCAGCTACAACTGCCTCTGAAAAAGCACTGTTGGGACTAGCATGCTGATAGCGATCCCGCCAGCCAATTCGCAGGGCTCCTTTGACATCCAGCAGTAAAATCTGACTGCTGAGAATCAAGAAAAACCAAGTCAAACGCGCAGGAATCAGATTGGCCAGATCATCCATCTTGGCAGATATGAGACCGATTTTGCGGTATTTCTCCGTCTTATAGCCTACCATAGAGTCCAAGGTGTTGATGGCCTTATAGGTCATAGCTAGAATGGGTCCGCCCAGAAAAAGGCAGAGCAGAGGGCCGATAACCCCGTCACTGGTATTTTCAGCTACTGTCTCAATCGTCGCCTTGCTGATTTCCTCTGGTGTCAGCTGGGAAGTTTCACGGCCAACAATCATACCAACTTGCTTTCTAGCTTCTTCCAAAGTGCCAAACTTGAGCGTATGGTAAACCTTTTGAGCCTCAAAAGCTAGACTCTTAGCCGCCAGACTGGCATAGGCCAGATAGATCCAGACGATCCAGTAGAGGACGGGATGAGCCAGACCAGCCAACCAAAGCAGCCCGCAGCTCACTCCCAGCGCCAGTCCAACTGTTGTCAGCCAGAGGAAAAAGCCAAATAGATAGGGCGAAAACTGCTTTTTCTCCTGCAAGCGCATGCATAGACAAATATAGGAACCCATCCACTTGACTGGATGAGGCCAGCTATAGGGGTCGCCAATCAGCCAGTCCAGTAAGACGGCCAAAAAAATTGCAATGAGTGTCATATCAGTTCGCCTCTTTGATATAATTCAGCCAGTTGGCCAGCAGCTGCTCGTCCTGATAAAAATGAACATGCAGGTAGCTAGCAAAGGTCCGGCCCTTTTGATAACCGCCTGTCCAGGCAGCTACGACCTGACCGTCTCTGACCTTCTCTAGCTTGAGGACCGTATCTTCCTCCGTCTCAAAGACCGAATGGTGAAACTCATGTCCCCTGACCGCTGTACCTTTAGGGCCAAAAAGACTGTCTACCTGCGTTTCTGCTTGGCAGTAGCCAAAGCTTTTCAGGCCGGGGGTCATCAGGCTCTTGCCCTTAAAAATACCGACCATTTCATAGACCTGACCCTCTACTTCCAGCAACTCTCCCAGATACATGAGGCCGCCACATTCTGCGTAAATTGGCCGGCCCTGCTCATGAACTTTCTTAACCGAAGCCCGAAAGTCAGCATTTGCCATCAGCTCCTGAGCGTAGACTTCTGGAAAACCGCCACCAAAATAATATGCATCTGCTGCTGGCAGTTCCTTATCTTTCAGAGGGCTGAAAGGTACCAGCTGGACATTGAGCTCTCTTAGAAAGTCTAGATTATCTTCGTAGTAAAAGTGGAAAGCATCATCCAAGGCATAGGCCAAAGTCAAGGGCTGATCGTTGCGGATATGAAAAGGATTGGCCATCTGCTTATCGGGAAGTTCTGCCTTTTCCAGTAGCCTGTCTAGATTTATATGCGCGGCTGCTGCCGCTCCCAATTCCTCAAATCGACGATCCAAATCATCCATTTCCACGTCAGGGATTAGACCCAGATGGCGCGATGGCAGCTCTGCTGTTGCATTCTTAGGCAGATAGCCCAGCACCTCCACATCCGTATACCGCTCTATGGCGCCCTTGATAAGTTCAAAGTGAGTCTGTGAAGCCACCCGATTGATAATAACCCCAGCAATATCCAAATCCGGATCAAAAGTCGCAAAGCCATGGACCATAGCAGCCGCTGAGGTGGATGTCGCCTTTCCATCGATAATCAAGAAAACCGGAATACCCAACTTTTTAGCAACAGAAGCAGAGGACGCACAGTCCTTGTCTGTTCCCAGACCATCAAAGAGCCCCATGACTCCTTCGACCACTGCCACATCAGCATCTCCATGCCATTTATAGTAGGACCAAGCCAGGCTCTGATCGTCCGGTATCATAAAGCTGTCCACATTCCGCGACGGCCGCTTGGTAATCCGACTATGATAAGCTGTATCAATATAATCAGGTCCTATCTTATAAGGCTGGACCTGATAACCTCTGTCTGCCAGAGCTTTCAAAATCCCTAGGGTAACTGTAGTCTTTCCAACACCGCTGGAAACACCAGCCAGCATAAATTGCTTCATCGCTTTACTCCAGATTCACTGATAAAAAAAGCACTACAAAAAAGAAGTTTCATTTTTTGTAGCACCGTTGCTCACTTATATGTAGTTCAAACACTCCGTTGTGTTCGTTTTCAGTTCTTATATTAAATTTATTTTAATATAAATGACAAAAGCTGTCAAGTTTTTCCTAGAGAATCTGCGGAGAAAGTCAGTGTTTTAGAGCGTTTTCGCTGAAAACTGAGCAATTTTTACAATTCTGTTAAATTTAAAAAAACATCAGGAAAACGAACATTCCTGATGTTTTATTTGAGTATCAACTTGCATCTTCCTCTACAAATTGACTATTATAGAGGTCCGCATAGAAGCCATTCTGATCCATGAGTTCATCATGGTTGCCCTGCTCGATGATATTTCCATCGCGCATGACCAAGATAAGATCCGCATTACGGATAGTAGACAGGCGGTGGGCAATGACAAAGGAAGTCCGGCCTTCCATGAGTTTGTCCATAGCCTTTTGAATGAGCTCTTCCGTCCGCGTATCGACTGATGAAGTTGCCTCATCCAAAATCAAGAGCGGCGCATCTTTGAGCAGAGCACGAGCAATGGTCAGCAGCTGTTTCTGACCGACTGATAAGTTGACCGTGTCATCCAGCACCGTATCATAGCCCTGCGGCAGAGTCATGATAAAGTGATGAACACCGACCGCCTTCGCTGCAGCGATAACTGCTTCATCTGTCACATGCTCCTGATTATAAATCAAATTCTCCCGAATCGTCCCCTCAAAGAGCCAGGTATCCTGCAAGACCATTGAAAAGGCATCGTGAACCTCAGAGCGTTTCATATTCTTAATATCTATACCGTCAATGCTGATACGCCCCTTGTCAATTTCATAGAACTTCATGAGCAGATTAACAATGGTCGTCTTACCAGCACCCGTCGGGCCGACAATGGCAATCTTCTGTCCGGCTTTGGCCTGGGCTGAGAAATCATGAATAATCGTCTGGTCTGGCTTGTAACCGAAGAAGACATCTTTAAAGGCAACATCTCCCTTGACAGCAGTAAGCTGCTGCTCTTTATGCTGGTCGTCTTCCATCTCAGGCTCAGCCAGAAATTCAAAGACACGAACCAGTGCTGCTCCAGCCTGTTGCAAGACGGCGATACCTTGGGCAATCTGTGACAAAGGCTGAGAGAAGGTCCGCACATAAACCATAAAGGCGACGATAATTCCTATACTAATAGAGCCATTAATCGCCAGAGCAGCACCAACCAAAATAACCAGCACATAGGCAAAATTCCCCGTAAAGAACATGAGCGGCATCATCATGCCAGAGATAAATTGAGATTTCCAAATACTGTTATAGAGATTGTGATTGAGAACTGCAAAGCGCTCCTTAGACTGCTCAATGGCATTATAGCTGGTAACAACATTATGACCAGAGTACATCTCCTCCACATAACCGTTTACCGCAGCCAGATCGTTTTGTTGGGCGGTGAAATAGCCCTGAGACTTGCCCATGATGAGACCGACAAAGACAAAGCCTAATACAGTAGCCAAGATGGTTACCAAGGCCAAGATCCAGTTCATGAAGAACATGGTCAACACCACAGCCACCAAGAGCAGGCTGGCAGAGATAACATTCCCCAGACTCTGGTTGAGGGATTGGCCGACCGTATCTACGTCATTGGTCACGCGCGACAGAGTATCCCCCTGAGAATGACCATCAAAATAGCCCAACGGCAGCTTGTTAATTTTCTCTGCAATGGCTGTCCGCAGTCGCTTAGAGAAATACTGGATAACCGTACTGATGATAAAGGATTGGCCGTAGTTGAGCAGGGCTCCGACTGCATAGAGCACGGTCAGCAGAAGGGCAATCTGAGACACAGCTTTTAAATCAATACTGGTAGCCAGACCATCAGAAATGAGATTGGTAATTTCTTTTAATTTATTTGGCCCATAGACCGTGATAATGTTTGACAAGACAGCTCCCACAAATGCCAAAGCAAGAGGAAGCTGGAAGCCTTTGAGATAAGGCCGTATCTGGCTAAATAATGAAGGCTTCTTATTTTCCATTTTCTAATTCCTCCTTGGATAGTTGTGAGTAAGCAATTTCTTGATAGACTTCGTTGCTGGCCAAAAGCTCTCGGTGGCTACCTTGACCGACTACCTTACCAGCATCCAAGACCAAGATTTGATCCGCATCCATGATAGTAGAAATCCGCTGCGCTACGATTAGCTTGGTCATATCCTGCGTCCGCTCAGCCAGTTCTTTGCGCAAAATGCGGTCTGTCTTATAGTCTAGTGCTGAGAAGGAGTCGTCAAAGATGAGGATTTCTGGCTTACGAGCCAAGGCTCTGGCAATGGCCAAACGCTGACGCTGGCCACCAGAGAAGTTGGTTCCGCTTTGAGCTACTTCTGCTTTCAGCCCCTTTTCCTTCTCTTGGACAAAGGGCTTAGCCTGTGCTAGGTCAAGAGCCTCCCACATTTTCTGCTCATCCAGCGGGCTTTCTTGGCTTTGACCGAAGTCCAGATTGCTCTCAACATCGCCAGAGAAAAGCACCGCCTTTTGCGGGATGTAGCCGACCTTATTATGCAAGTCTTCCAGCTGGTAATCCTGAACATTGACGCCATCTACCAGAATCTCTCCTTCAGTTACATCGTAGAAACGAGGAATGAGATTGACCAGCGTGGATTTCCCTGAGCCAGTTGAACCGATAAAGGCTACGGTATCACCAGCCTGCGCTGTAAAGCTCACATGCTCAATGACCGCTTCTGAATTCTTGGAATAGTGGAAGGACACATCTCGAAAGACCACTTCTCCCTTGCTGTCCGCTGCTGCCTTAGGCTGTTCCGGACTGGTGATAGAAGAATGCAGGTCCAGAACTTCATTAATCCGGCCAGCCGATACAATGGTTCGAGGCAGGACAATGAAGAGGGCACCCATGAGCAAGAACCCAATCACAATCTGCATAGCATAGGACATAAAGACGACCATATCACTGAAGAGTGGGAGACGCTCCTGCAGCCCAGCCTCCTGGATCAAATAAGCACCAATCCAGTAAATAGCCAGTGTCAAACCGCTGGAAATCCCCATCATAACTGGATTCATCATGGCCATCAGACGACCGATAAAAAGATTGAGTCGGGTTACTTCATCATTGGCTGCCGCAAATTTCTCATCCTGATAGTCCTCAGCATTGTAAGCCCGGACCACGCGAATCCCAGTCAGACTCTCTCTAGTGACGCTGTTTAGCTTATCGACCAAGCGTTGCGCAACTGACTGCTTGGGAAAGGCCAATGTCACCAAAACTACTGTCAGCAGGATATTGACTATAACAGCAATAAGAACTGCTGTCAGCCAGTTCTCGGACTTACCGATAATCTTGGTCATAGCCCAAATCGCCATAATCGGTCCCCTGGTCACCACCTGAAGCCCCATGGTAATTAAGGTCTGTACCTGGGTAATGTCATTCGTTGTCCGAGTCAGCAGACTAGGGATTGAAAATTTCTTAATCTCCGTCTGTGAATAATCTAGCACACGGTTGAAAATATCGCTCCGCAAGCTCTGGGTAAAGCTGGCTGCTATACGAGCGGCAAAAAAGCCAACCACAATAGCTGACAGCAAGCTAGCAAAAGACAGGCCGATCATTTTCAGACCTGGCTCCCACAAATCTGCCAAACCAGTCCCTGGTGTTTGCAGCAACTCTGTAATCGTCGAAATATAGGTTGGAACTTCTAATTCCAGATATACCGTTAGGAAGGTGAAGAGCACACTGAGAACAATCATGCTCACTTCCCTTACCGTCAGCCGTTTAAATAACTTAAACATCTTTCCCTCCATTTTCTAAACTTTCGATATTCTGATAAAACTTGGCCATGACTTGAGAAAAAATCAGCAGTTCCTGCTCAGAAACACCATTCAAAATAGAAAGGTTCATTTCATCAAAAAAGTCACGGATTTTTTTCATTCTTTCCTGCGACTGCGGAGTAAGACGGATATATTTAGCCCGCTTGTCTGTCTTGCCCATTTCCAGCTTGATAAAGCCATTCTTCTCCATCCTTTTCATTAAGTTAGAGGCCACCGATTTGGAAATATCCAACTCCTGCTCAATATCCTTGATAAGGGTATCCTTCCCCTCTTCCATACGACAGGCGACAATATGCAAGACCTGCCCCTGAGGCCCAGCCATGGACTCAATCCCTTGCTCCTTGGCAAGCTTTTCCGCTATGAGATGAATCTTTCGTCCAAAACGCTTCAATTCCAGTAAAGGCTTATCCATACCTGCATCCTTTGTAAAAATAGTTTTCGTGAGAACTATTTTAACACAAGAAAAAAGAAAGTCAAGAAAAAAGTTTCCATGAGAACTATTTTTTCAACAAGAAAAAAAGCGAAGAAAATTTCTTCACCCTTCCTTTCAAACTGACAAACAGCCTAAAAATTGATTGGTCCCGCATTAAAATTTTGAAGAAGAAGCGAGGAATAGAGCCCCTCCAATGATAAGGAGAATGCCTGCAATCCAGCCTATAAATGGAATGGGCGCGATGTTGCTGCTTCCGACGATAAGGAGGACGCCCGCTGCGACACTGAAACGCATTTGACCTTTGTAATAAGCCAAGGAAGTAATTCCCAAGCCCAGAGCTGCCAATTTAATCACCGCTCCCAGTAAATTCAGGCCAGAATCACCTAGTAGGGCTGAAAAAGGAACAAAAAAGATATTCGAGAGCAGCAAAATAGTCCCTCCAATCAAACCAACCAGACCGCTTATCAGTGCTAAAGTTTTTGTTTTCATTTACATCTTGCCTCCTTCAATATTATTCTGCTAATTATCTCTAATTTTAGACATTTTTTGCAATTTTGTCAAATTTTTCTAAATGATAATCCCTTCCAAATGATCCAATTCATGCTGGCAGATTTGGGCTGGCAATCCTTTCAAGGTCATGGTCTGCTGCTGCCAATTTTTATCCAGATAATCGACTGTGATTTCCTGATAACGTTGAGTGAGACGGCTTCCAGTCAGGGACAAGCAGCCCTCTTCTGTCTGATAAGGCCCTGATTTATAGCGCAGCACCGGATTAAACATGACTACCGGCACCAAGCCATATAGAAAGATAATGACCCGCTTGCGCACGCCAATCATATTGGCTGCGAGCCCCAGACAGTTTTCTCGATTGGTCTGCAGAGTATCCTGCAAGTCTTGAGCCAGATAAAGGTCTTCTCTACTAGCCTGCTCTGATGGCTGCTGTAGGAAGAAAATATCTTTGACAATTGCTTTTTCCATTACTTTCCCTCATAGAGAAAGGCCTGATAAATCAGAACCCATAAGCTTATTTTGCGTGGCGCTCACTAACTTCTTTAGCCAGTACAAAGTTCCCCAGCGTTGCGGAGCCATTCCCAGCCACAGCCGGTGTCACGATATAGTCACGAACATCGGGAACTGGCAAATAACCATTCAGAAGAACTGTGAATTTCTCACGAACCCGATCCAGCATGTGCTGCTGAGCCATAACCCCGCCACCAAAGACGATGACATCTGGGCGGAAAGTCACTGTCGCCTGAATAGCCGCCTGAGCGATATAGTAAGCTTGAATATCCCAGACAGAACTATTAAGCTCGATGTTTTCTCCCCGCACTCCGGTCCGCGCCTCTAAACTTGGCCCAGCTGCCAATCCTTCCAAACAGCCATTGTGGAAAGGACAAACGCCATTGAACTCTTTTTCCACATCCATAGGGTGCTTAGCTACATAATAGTGTCCCATCTCTGGGTGACCTGTCCCACCTACAAATTCGCCCCGCTGGATAGCACCGGCACCGATTCCTGTCCCAATCGTATAATAGACCAAATTTTCAATACGGCCGCCAGCATTGTTGCGGGCTACTACTTCACCATAAGCTGAGCTATTGACATCCGTCGTAAAGTAAATGGGCACATTGAGGGCCCGGCGCAAAGCTCCGACAATATCCACATTAGCCCAATGTGGCTTAGGAGTAGTCGTAATAAAGCCGTAAGTCTTTGAGTTGGGATCAATATCAATTGGCCCGAAAGATCCAACAGCCAGACCAGCTAGATTGTCGAAACGAGAAAAGAACTCAATCGTCTTGTCTAGCGTTTCAATAGGCGTGGTCGTTGGAAACTGTGTCTTTTCAACAACTTCAAACCGTTCATCGCCTACAGCACAGACAAACTTAGTGCCACCAGCTTCCAAACTTCCATACAATTTTGTCATTAGAAAACCTCTTTTACATTTGATTTCTACTCTATTCATTATAGCATATCTCTGGTAGACTTTTGTTAAAAACCATCCTCTTGAAACTCTTACAGACAGAGGTATTTTATGAGAAAAACGAACAAATCAATTTTTGTTCGTTTTCTACATTTCATTAAGCCTTGACTTCGATTACTGCGTCACCTTTAGCTACTGCTCCTTCTGCTACTGGAGTCACAGAAGCGTAGTCTGCTGTATTGGTAACGATGACCATAGTCGTATCATCCAGACCAGCGGCTGCAATTTTCTCAGCTTCAAATGTTCCCAGAACATCACCAGCTTTGACCTTGTCGCCTTGAGCAACTTTTTGATTAAAGCCTTCACCATTCATAGACACTGTGTCGATTCCAACGTGAATCAGAATTTCAGCACCATTAGCTGTCTTCAAACCATAAGCATGGCCAGTCGCGAATGCAATCGTAACTTCTGCATCAGCCGGAGCATAAACCACACCTTCACTAGGCTTGATAGCAATTCCTCGTCCCATCGCTCCGCTAGAGAAAACAGGATCATCAACATCGCTCAAAGCTACTGCCTGACCAACAATTGGAGAAATAATTGTTTCATCTTGGAGGGAAGCTGGCATGTTACCAGTTGTTTCTTCTTCGACCAGTTCCTCAGTTTCAGCTTTTTCTTCAGCAGTTTCTTCGTCTTTATAACCGAACATATAAGTCAGTACAAAACTCAAACCAGTTGTTAAAACAACCATAAAGATATATTGCAACAATTGACCATTCAGGTAAAGGAGAGTACCTGGAATAATTGTGATACCGAAACTTGTACCTGCAAGCCCCATAATAGAAGCCAACCAGCCACCAACGGCACCGGCACCCAGTCCAATTACAAAAGGTTTAACAAAGCGCAAGTTAACCCCGAAGATAGCTGGCTCAGTAATACCCAATCCTGCAGAAAGTGCTGCTGGGAAGGCAAGAGCCTTGAGTTTTTTAGATTTTGTCTTCACAGCTACAGCCAAAGTCGCACCAGCTTGAGCTGTCATAGCAGCAGTGATAATCGCATTAAATGGATCTTTCCCAGTTTGAGATACCAACTGAGATTCCAGTAAGTTGAAGATGTGATGAACACCAGTTACGACAATCAGCTGATGCACAGCACCGATAATTAATCCAGCAAGACCAAACGGAAGGCTAAGAAGGAACTCTGTTCCATTTAAAACATATGACTCTACAATGTGGAAGACTGGGCCAATCACAAAGAGTCCCAGAATAGACATGACAAGGAAAGTAAGGAATGGAACAAGAAGAAGATCCAAAACATCTGGAATTTTCTTGTGCAGCCATTTTTCAAATTTTGCACCAAACAAACCTACAAAGAAGGCTGGAAGCACAGAGTTTTGGTAGCCAACTACTGGAATAAAACCAAAGAAGTAAATTGGGTGAACTTTTGTTGCTGTAACTTCGCTGGTAAATTTCAAACTTCCTAGAACATCCATATTAGCAATTTTGTCTAAAATGTCCTTAGAAGGATCAACAGCAAATTTAGTAGCCTGACCAGCTACCTCCCAAGCATTTGGAAGTGCTGAGTTAACCATCATTAGACCAAGAACCAAACCAATGATTGGGTTTCCGCCAAAAACTCTAAAAGCCGACCAGCAAATCAAAGCAGGGAAGAAAGCGAAGGCAGTATCAGTTAAGACTACTGTATAAGTATAGAAGTCAGTTGCTTTGAAAGCATCCGCAGTAGTACCAAACAAAGCTAAAACTTGATCCTGAGCAATTGCTCCACGAACTCCCATGAAAAGTCCTGTCGCAACAATAGCTGGAAGAATTGGTACAAATACATCACCAAATGTACGGATGGCGCGTTGGAACCAATTCCCTTGCTTAGCGGCTTCTGCTTTCATATCATCTTTTGATGAAGTTGGTAATCCTAAGGCTACAACTTCGTCATAGATTTTATTAACCGTACCGGTACCAAAGATAATCTGGTATTGGCCTGAGTTAAAGAAGGCACCCTGAACTTTTTCCAGATTTTCGACAGTATTTTTGTCGATTTTACCTTCATCTTTAACCATCACGCGTAAGCGAGTCGCACAGTGAGCCACACTGTTAACATTCTCACGTCCGCCAAGGGCTTCGATGACTTTTTTTGCAATGTCAGTATTATTCATTTGCAAAAATCTCCTTATAAATATTTTTAACTTTTGAAAGCGATTTTATCGCCTTTACGAATATTATTTTACCATGATTCAAAAATATGTCAAGCGTTTTGCAGAAAAAATATTTTTTCACTGTTAAATGTTGATTTTTCATCGGAAAACGTTTACTATAGTAATAAGAAATAATATGATTCGGAGGATAAAAGATTGGCTTGGACGACTGAAAAACGCTACAAACGCTATGAAGACTGGACTCAGGAAGAGCTACAGCACATCAAAGACAATATCGCTAAATCTCCTTGGCGGGCTAATTACCATGTAGAGCCTCAAACAGGTCTGCTCAATGACCCCAATGGCTTTTCTTATTTTGACGGCAAGTGGGTGGTTTTCTACCAAAACTTTCCTTTCGGAGCAGCTCACGGTCTCAAGTGCTGGGTCCAGATGGAAAGTGACGACCTAGTTCACTTCACGGAAACTGGCCTTCGGGTGCTGCCAGATACTCCTCTAGATAGCCACGGCGCCTATTCTGGCTCTGCCATGCAGTTTGACGACAAGCTCTTTCTCTTCTATACTGGCAATGTTCGTGATGAAAACTGGGTGCGTCATCCTTATCAAATCGGTGCCTTGTTAGACAAATCAGGCAAGCTGGAAAAAATTGACAAGGTCTTGATTGAACAACCTGCTGAAGCGACTGACCACTTCCGCGATCCGCAGATTTTCAACTACAAAGGACAATTCTATGCTATCGTCGGAGGACAAAATCTAGACAAGCAAGGCTATGTTAAGCTTTACAAGGCTGTTGATAATGACTATACCAACTGGGAAGTCATTGGCGATTTGGACTTCGCCAATGACAAGACAGCCTATATGATGGAGTGTCCTAATCTAGTCTTTATCAATGACCAACCAGTCCTGCTCTATTGCCCTCAAGGTTTGTCTAAGGATGTACAGGACTACGGCAACATTTATCCAAACATGTATAAAATAGGTCAATCGTTTGACACAAACAAAGCTGCTATGATTAATCCTAGTCCTATCCAAAATCTGGACTACGGTTTCGACTGCTACGCGACCCAAGCTTTTAACGCACCTGACGGTCGCGTACTGGCTGTCAGCTGGCTAGGCTTGCCTGATGTGGAATACCCATCTGACCGCTTCGACCATCAAGGTGCCTTCTCCCTCGTCAAGGAATTAAGTCTGAAAGACGGCAAACTTTACCAATACCCAGTGCCAGCTATTAAGGATTTGCGAGCAGAGGAACAGCCTTTCGCTGCTTTGACAGAAAGCAAGAACAGCTACGAACTAGAGCTGAATCTCGCTGCGGACACCGAGCACGAAATCGTCCTCTTTGCAGATAAGGATGGCAAGGGGTTACGCATCAATTTTGACCTCAAAGCAGGTCTAGTAACGGTTGATCGTAGTCTGGCAGGTGAGCCATTCGCTCTGGACTTTGGAACCAGCCGAAGCTGTAATATTGACAAAGAAGCAACGAGCGCTACTATCTTCATCGATAAATCAATTTTTGAAATTTTCATCAATAAAGGAGAGAAAGTATTTTCCGGCCGTGTCTTCCCGAGAGAAGACCAGACAGGCATTGCTATTACTAAGGGCAATCCAACCGGTACTTACTATGAATTAGATTATGGTCGCAAAGCTAACTGATGTAGCAAAACTAGCAGGAGTCAGCCCCACAACTGTTTCCCGCGTCATCAACAGAAAAGGCTACTTGTCTGACAAAACGATTTCTAAGGTTGAGGCAGCCATGCGAGAATTGGCCTACAAGCCCAACAATCTGGCACGCAGTCTCCAAGGAAAATCAGCCAAGCTAATTGGACTCATTTTCCCTAATATCAGCAATGTCTTTTATGCAGAATTGATTGGTAAGCTGGAGCATGAACTCTTTAAACAAGGCTATAAAACCATCATCTGTAATAGTGAGCATGACTCTGACAAGGAGCGTGAATACCTTGAGATGTTGGAAGCCAACCAGGTGGACGGCATCATATCTGGCAGTCACAATCTAGGCATCGAGGACTACAATCGTGTGACAGCACCAATCATTGCCTTTGACCGCAATCTCTCGCCGGATATCCCAGTTGTCTCCTCAGACAACTATGGTGGCGGAGTGCTGGCAGCTCAGACCTTGGTCAAGGCTGGAGCGCAAAACATCATCATGATTACCGGCAATGACAATTCCAACTCACCAACCGGCCTGCGCCATGCTGGCTTTGCTTCCGTCCTGCCAGACGCATCGATTATCAATGTATCAAGTGATTTTTCTCCCGTCCGAAAGGAAATGGAAATCAAGCAAATCCTCAGTCAAACTAAGCCCGATGCTATTTTTGCTTCAGATGATTTGACAGCCATCTTAATTATGAAAGTCGCTCAGGAGCTAGACATCCAGATTCCTGAAGATTTGAAAATCATTGGCTACGACGGCACCTACTTTGTAGAGAACTACTACCCGCAGCTAGCAACTATCAAGCAGCCACTGAAAGATATCGCCCGTCTCTCTGTAGACCTACTCCTCAAAAAAATAGCCGGCCAAGAAGTCCAAACGACTGGCTATTTTCTGCCAGTCAGCCTCTTGCCTGGTAAGAGTGTTTGAAACTTATATAAACAAGGAAAGACGACCTCCATTATTGGAAGTCGTCTTTATTAGCCATAGTCTAAAAATTTCTCACAGGGCATTCATCAAATTATTACTGTTTCTTTCTAAAGGTTAACAGACCGGCCAGGAAAGCAAGGAAGCCACCTAAAAGTGCCAGTAGGGAAGTATTTGTTCCAGTTTTTGGCAAGGCTTTTTCTGTTTGGCTAGCCGCTTCTTTTACTTCTGAAGCCTGAGGTTTTTGCGCATCCAAGGATAAAGCCTGAGGCTGAGCGTTGGCTACAGAAGCGGCAGACAGCTGCTCTTCTTGAGCCGCTGGAGCTTGGTTTTTTTCTTCCTGAGCTGGGTTCGCTTTTCGAAGTCGCAAAATAGTCGCTGTGAGCGGAGCTAGAGCTAAACCATTGCTGTTTCTGGTAATACCTGCTGGATCAGAAATGGCTGTCACTCCTGCGGTATTGCCATCTGCCACAACTTCTGCACCTGCTAGATGCTTGTAGGCTTCACCAAAGTTGAATTGTCGTTCCTTGGTGTCCGCATTGACAAAGACAGCATAAATATCGCCATTCGACGCAACCACTTGGTAGCCGAGTACAAGGTCTTCTTTCTCAATACCATCCGTACCAGGCTGGGTGATGAGGGTCACATTTTGCTCCACTTCATCTTTGGAGCTGCGGGTAAAGGCATCCGTTGATTTCCGCAAGGCAATCAAGCCTTTCATATAGGCCCGACTCTTGGCATTTTCAGGGAACTTCTCCGAATCAGTCGCCTTGGTCCAGTCAAAGTGGTTGACCGCGTCGCTCGAATCATAAGAATCATGGATGAAATACGGATAGTCAAACGGCGTACCATCCTCATTGGTCAACAAATGCGCTTTGTTTGGAACCTTGTCTTCTGAGACCGGATATTTATAATCGGGATCACGGAATTGCTTGGTCCGGCCGTACTCTTGACCAGAGTGGATAAATGGTGTCCCTTGTGAAGTCAGAATCATCAGATTTCCCAGACGTAAGCGGCGATGAATCTCTTGATAGTTGGCAACCACCGCCGGATCTTTCTTGATTGACTGGGCAATGATATCAAAGAGTGTCAGATTATCATGGGCTGCGATGTATTGGATCACATCCCCTGGACTATCCGCCTCAAAATTGGTTGGCTGCGCCTTGATGTTTTTGAAGACATTTTCCACACTGCGTTTGCCACCGGTGATAAAGGCTGGTGTTCCCTCATTTGGATAACCTGATTTCAAGGTATTGCGAATATCATCCGAGAAAACCGCTACCGTGTCTGTTGACTGCATCCAAGATTGGTCAGCAGGCTGGACAGCTTTATTTTCATCACCTGCATAAGTCTTCCAGCCCTCACCCAGCATAATGAGATTTGGATTCAGCTTCTTGGCTTCTTCAAAGGCTTTTTGGATGGACTCAGCATCATGGTCCCCCATCATATCAAAACGGAAGCCATCTACTTTGTACTGCTCTGTCAGGTACTTGATCGAATCCACCAAGACCCGTCTGCTCATATAGTGAGTAGTACCCAAGCGACCGCCGCCAAAGCTGGATCTCGGTGTACCATCCGCATCCATAAAGTGGTAGTAATTGGGCTC
The DNA here is from genome assembly GCF_041431675.1 of Streptococcus sp. 27098_8_134. Lineage (NCBI taxonomy): Bacteria > Bacillati > Bacillota > Bacilli > Lactobacillales > Streptococcaceae > Streptococcus > Streptococcus sp. 27098_8_134. Next base: position 598,505 of record NZ_JAPVYD010000001.1, read on the forward strand.
CAAATCCTCAAAGATAGAGGTTTTAGCCGTATGATTATAGACCACATCCAGGATAACACCCATGCCACGCTTGTGAATTTCGTTGACAAGGTTTTTGAATTCCTCAATGCGCTTGGCTGGATCTGTCGGTGCGCTAGAGTACATACCTGTCAGCGAGAAGTAGTTTTGCGGGTCATAGCCCCAGTTATAGTTGCTGTTGCTGGAAGCATACTTGTCCATGCGCTCAGCATTTTTCAGCTCATTTACAAAGTAATAACTTAGAACTGGCAAGAGCTGAACGTGGGTCACTCCCAAGTCTTTCAAATAATCCAATTTCTCAATGAAAGCTGAGAAGGTTCCAAATTGAGATTTCAAATCCTTTGAGATAGCTGGATCAGAGGTGAAATCACGAACGTGTGCCTCATAAATCAAGGCATCTTCCCGCTTCTTGAAGTTCGGAATAGTAGCATAGGTCAGGTCTTTCGGTCCATATTCACTTGGATCTACAAAGGCTGCCTTGGCAATCTTGTAGGCATCCCCCTTGTCCGCATCTTCACTGTTCCAAGCGGCTAAAGACTTGGCATAAGGATCCAGCACAAGAAACTTTTTGCCGCCACGAGTAATTTCATAATGATAGAAATACCCTCGATAGTCTGAAATCCCCAGACCGCTCTCAGGCGTCAACCTGCTCATCCATGTGCCAGACTCCCCTTTCTGCATAGCGTGGCGTCCAACAACCTTGTTCTGATCCTCTTTGTCGTAGACTACCAAATCAACTTGGTCCGCACTTGGTGACCAGAAGGTTACATCTACTTGTTTGCCCGCTTGAGAAACACGCGCTCCCAATTCACCATCATACTTATAAATACTATCCTTCAGCTGCCAGTTCATGCTAGTTTTGAATTGATCATTGCCATATTTGATAAGGTAGGGTGACTGGGCTTGGTTAAAATCACCAATGAATTTGGCACTTTTAGTCTTAGGATCTAGAACCACATCTTTAACAGCAACTTCATTGCCATCTTTGTCTGTAATCTTTAAGTTCTTTAAAATGTCCTCTTTTTTGGCATTTTCTAAGGTAGAAAAACTGGCTTCAATCTCGGTCAAGCCTATATGCTGGGCTCCCGTCATACGAATATCGTTGACAAAGTAAGGGTTGGTATAAACTGTCGGATCCGCATCACGCAAGAAAATTTGGCTGTTTTTCTCCAAATTCGTGAAATTATAATCCTGATTTTGAATCTTCACATCATCTCCTGATTTGCTTTCGTCTAAAAGTAAGAAGCCAATCGTCTTTGCAGCATCTTTCAATGGAACATCTACATAGCGACCATATTTCCCAGTATTTTCAAAATCCACTCCGTTAGGCCAATTCTTGCTCGGGTTTTGGACATCTCCCCAGAGCCAGAGCGACTTCTTATCATACTGCCCATCTGTACGATAGTAGTTGATTCGAACCATTCCTTTTTTCAAAGGCTCATAAGTATGAGGTTGATAGTCTGTGTCAAACCAAACCTCATTCATCTGAGGACTGAGCAGCTCAACTGTCTTATCACCCGTAATATTTTGCCCTGCTGTATTATTGATTAGAAGGCTGATTTTGCTTCTTTTCTCAGCCATTTTAACATCAAGATAATAGCCGTAGTCATCTTCTTTAGCAGTCGCAAAGCTAGTCGCTCCGGTCGGCCAACCTCCCTTTTGGCTAGAAGGCGTCTCGACATCATCCCAAGTCCACAGGCCCAAGCTATCTAGATTTTGTGAGGGTAAAGTTTTGAAATGAAAGCGAATATTGCCTTCTTCGATAGCATCTTTCGCCGAAGTATCTGATACTGCTGGTTTATTACTTGCTTCTTGCTTCTCTTTTTCAGTGGGAGCAGCAGTTTCCCTTGCATCTTGCCCAGTTCCTTCTGAACCTGCATTAGCTTGCGCTTGATCTGCTAGCACACCAGTTGGAGCAGCCTGCTCTGTGGCTCCCGCTCCTAAACTACCTGCCTCTCCAGTTTTTTCTTCATCTGCTGACTTAGGTTGGGCTGCCGCATTTACATCAGAGACTGCTTCTGTTGCTGGGCTGGTAGCTGTGCTCGCCTCATCCGCTTGGACTAGCTGAGCATTCCCCAGTAGGAATCCTGAGGCAATGACAACAGAGGCTACTCCTACTTTTAAGCGACGGATGCCGAAATAATGACGCTTTTCCCCCATCCGAGACTGTAGGTGATCGTTATTTTTCATAAACAGAAAACTCCTTTATTTTTTCTTATAGAGAACATCTATGCAAACGTTTTCTGTATTTATTATACCGATTCTTTTTCAAGTTGTAAAGGCTTTCAATAAGAGTTTTTCTCACTCAGATACTTCATGCTCTCTGTACGGATTTTGATGATTCGATAAGCTATTTGCGATTCAAACAACAATTGACAAGCAAAAAAAGCCAAGACACTTGTCTCGACCTTCATTTTATTCAACTTATTCAACGATAAATTGACTCAAAATCCCATTAATGAACTTACTGGACTTTTCGTCAGAGAATTGCTTGGAAAGCTCAATGGCTTCGTTGACTGCTACCAACTGTGGGGTGTCAAACTCTGTAATCTCAAAGATACCCAAACGCAGGATATTTTTCTCTACCAGCGTCAGACGATCCACTGTCCAGCCCTTTTTGAGGTGCTGGGCAATTTTCTTGTCCAAGTCGTCCTTGGACTGGACCACACCGGAGACCAGATTGAGCAGGAAGGCTGGAATATCAGCTTCCGCCACTTTGTCTGCCTCTTCGTCCTTATCATAAGAATAGGCAAAGCGACAAGCTTCCACAAGATCCCCTTCATACTCTAGGCTCATCAGGGCCTGAAAAGCCCGCTGGCGCAGACCTCTTCTGGATTCCAATAGTATATCAGTCATTGAGGAAGTCCTCATCAAATAGATCTTTCAAGTCTGGCTTCGGTGCCTTTTCTGGAACAATGCCTGCCACATGGATATTGACAGCAGACAGCTCTACCTCAGCCATATCAAAAACAGCGCTTTTTACAGCCTTCTGAATCGCTACTGCAACAGTCGGAACGCTGACACCGTATTCCAAATACAGGTAGATGTCCACAGTCACATCACCTGTCTCATCGGTATGAAGTGACACTCCGCGACCGAGTGAGCGCATAGAAAGACTGTCTGACATACTCTTATTTGCGAAGGAATAAACACCTTCTACCTTTGCTGTTGCAATGGCAATGATTTTTTCCAAAACACGTGGCGCAATGACGATTTCACCTAATTGTTCAGCTGCCATAGTTATTACCTCTTCTATATTATGCGCGAGAAACGTAAGTTCCTTCTGCAGTATTGATAATTAATTTTTGTCCAACTTCGATGAAGTCTGGTACGTTGACAACAAGACCTGTCTCCAGTGTAGCTGGCTTACCAGATCCGGTAACAGTAGCTCCCTTGATAGATGGCTGAGTATCAGTCACGACCAATTCAACTGTTGTTGGTACAGTCACACCAATCACTTCTGTTCCGTAGAACTGGATTTTCACATCAGAGTTTTCAAGGATGAATTTCAATTCTTCTTCTACATTGACTACTGGAATTTCATATTGATCATAAGTCTCAGTATTCATGAAATAAGCAGTGTCATCCATTTGGTACAAGTATTGAGCTGGAACAGTTTCAATAATGGCTTGTTCAAATTTTTCTTCTGGACGGTAGCTGGTATCAAAGGTAGAGCCAGTACGAACATCGCGCAACTTCATCCGCATAATCGTATTTCCCTTACCTGGCTTGTGGTGGCTCGCTTCCAAAACGCGGATGAGTTTTCCATCAGCTGTTTCGAAGGTCATTCCAGCTTTCAGCTTACTTGCTTCAATCATTCTATATTACCTCTTTTTAAAATTATATTTCTACTTATTCTATCATAAAGACTGATAATTCTCAAATAACAATCAACTCTTTCGGCGCAAGAGTTAGGACTTCGCAGCCTGTTTCTGTGATGAGGAGATCGTCTTCGATGCGGACACCGTATTTGCCGTCCAGATAAATACCCGGCTCATCAGTCAGGACCATGCCCGCCTCAATCGGCTCTTCTGACTTGCCAAAGTAAGGAATTTCATGTATATCCAGGCCGATACCGTGGCCAATCCCATGGCTAAAGTAAGGACCGTAGCCAGCATCGTTAATAATCTGCCGTGGAATCCGGTCAAAATCAATCCGGCTAAGACCAGCCTTAGCAGATTCTATCAGGGCTTGATTGCTGCGCAGGACAATATCATAGATTTCCCGCTCTTCATCTGTCACTTGCCCCACATGAACAGTCCGCGTCATATCGCTGACATAGTGGTTGTAGTAGCAACCAAAGTCCATGGTCAGGGTTTCCCCTTTTTGAATGACCTTGTCACTAGCCACACCATGCGGCATAGCAGAGCGGTAACCCGAAGCGATGATGAAGTCAAAAGAGGCACCTGAAGCACCTAGCTGGCGCATACGGGCATCTAAAAAGTTCATAACGGCCAGCTCTGTCGTCTCACCAGGCTTGATAAAATCCAGTACATCCAGGAAGGCTTGGTCCGAAATCTGACAGGCCTTGCGAATAGTCGCGATTTCTTGCTCATCTTTAATCATGCGCAGATTTTCAATAAAGCCCGTCATAGGAACCAGCTCGTAGGCAGAGAAGACACTTTCCAGCATTTTGAAGTAGGCATAGGAAATTTCATCGTCAAAACCGATTTTTTGCAGCTTGTCATCCGCAATAATCTTGACAATCTCTCTAATCGCGTCGCGGGTTTCGACAATATCAAAACCTTGGACTACTCCCTTGGCAATCAGTGTATAGCGCGCATCCGTCAGGAAAATCCGACGATTCTTGCTGATAAAAACTGTCGCTTCTGTCCCGCTGAAGCCAGTCAGATAGTAAACATTTTTCAGATTGGTTACTAAAACAGCATCGCATTCTGTCTGAGCCAATGCTGCTTCAAACTTTTCAACTCTTGATAACATGAGCCACCTCCATGAAATAACTAAGTTTATTATATCAAAAAACAAGTCAAATAGGGCATTTTTTGACAAACCTTATCTAGGGCTTAGAATCCGACGAGCATTCTCTGACATGAAAAATCCCTGTTTTTAATACCAAACAGGGATTTGATGAATTATTTTATGTGCAGCTTACCTTTCAAGTACTGGCCGGTATAGCTGGCTGGATTGGCTGCGACTTCTTCCGGTGTACCCGTCGCAATAATCGTACCGCCACCGACACCGCCTTCCGGTCCTAAATCGATGATATGGTCAGCTGTCTTGATGACATCCAGATTGTGCTCGATAACGAGTACTGTATTGCCATCGTCCACAAAGCGAGATAGCACATGAAGGAGCTTGGCAATGTCTTCAGAATGCAGACCTGTGGTCGGCTCATCCAAGATATAGAAGGACTTGCCAGTCGAGCGCTTGTGAAGCTCGCTGGCCAGCTTCATCCGCTGGGCTTCACCACCTGACAAGGTCGTGGCTGGCTGCCCCAGAGTCACATAGCCTAGTCCCACATCCTTGATTGTCTGGAGTTTACGGGCAATCTTAGGAATATGCTGGAAGAATTCTACCGCATCATTGACTGTCATGTCCAGAACCTGAGCGATATTCTTCTCCTTGTAGTGGACTTCCAGAGTTTCGCTATTATAGCGGGTGCCGTGGCAGACCTCGCAGGCCACATAGACATCAGGCAGGAAGTGCATCTCAATCTTGATAATCCCATCACCCGAGCAGGCCTCACAGCGGCCGCCCTTGACATTAAAGCTGAAACGTCCCTTCTTGTAGCCGCGAATCTTGGCTTCATTGGTCTTGGCAAATAGATCGCGTATATCATCAAATACTCCAGTATAAGTAGCCGGATTAGAGCGCGGTGTTCGGCCAATCGGACTTTGGTCAATATCAATCAGTCGATCCACATGCTCAATGCCGCTGATTTTCTTGAACTTACCTGGCTTGGCAGAATTACGGTTGAGTTTTTGGGCGATGGCCTTTTTAAGGATAGAGTTGACCAGCGTTGACTTACCAGACCCAGAAACTCCTGTCACAGCGATGAATTTTCCCAAGGGGAATCTAGCCGTGATATTCTGCAGATTATTTTCCTGAGCCCCCGTCACCTCGATAAAGCGGCCATTGCCTACACGGCGTTCCAATGGTAATGGAATCTCGCGCTTACCTGACAGGTATTGGCCTGTGATAGATTTCTTGCTCTTGGCCACTTGCGCAGGAGTGCCGGCTGCAACGATTTCACCACCGAAAACACCGGCTCCTGGCCCCACATCAATCAGCCAGTCAGCCTCCCGCATGGTGTCCTCATCGTGCTCAACTACAATGAGGGTATTGCCTAGGTCACGCATCTTCTTGAGGCTGGCAATTAGGCGGTCATTATCACGCTGGTGCAAGCCAATAGAGGGTTCGTCCAGAATATAGAGGACGCCACTCAAGTTCGAGCCGATCTGAGTCGCCAAGCGAATCCGCTGACTCTCACCCCCTGATAAGGTTCCAGCCGAGCGAGACAAAGTCAGGTAATTAAGGCCAACGTTATTAAGGAAGGTCAGGCGATCATGAATTTCTTTGAGAATAGGGCGCGCAATCGTAGATTCATTTTCAGTTAAGCTAAGCTTGTCCAACTGAAGCAAATGATCTGCAATGGACAAGTCTGAAATCTCACCGATGTGCAAGCTATCTTCGCCGCCAACCTTGACAGACAAGGCCTGGGGACTGAGTCGATAACCACGACAAGCTGCACAGGTCAGCTCATTCATATAAGCCCGCATCTGAGTCCGAGTAAAATCACTATTGGTTTCATGGTAGCGGCGGTTGATATTAGTGACAACCCCCTCAAAAGGAATGTCAATATCGCGCACGCCGCCAAATTCATTTTCATAGTGGAAATGAAACTCCCGCCCATCTGAGCCAAAGAAAATCAGCTGTTTTTCTTCCTCAGTCAGCTCCTCAAAAGGCTTATCCATATCAATTCCAAAGGCTGCCATGGCCTGTTCTAGCATCTGCGGATAGTAGTTGGATGATATGGGATTCCAAGGTGCTAGCGCTCCTTCGCGCAAGGTCTTGCCAGCTTCTGGCACAACCACATCTAGATCCACCTCCAGCTTAACCCCCAGACCATCACAGTCCGGACAGGAGCCAAAAGGCGCATTGAAAGAGAAGAGGCGTGGCTCCAGTTCTGGGACTGTAAAGCCACAGACTGGACAGGCGTAGTGCTCAGAAAAGAGCAGCTCTTGACCGTCCATGGTGTCAATCACCACATACCCCTCAGCAATCCGCAGAGCAGCTTCGACTGAGTCAAAGAGGCGGCTGCGTACCCCTTCCTTGATGACAATTCTGTCTACCACGACCTCAATATCATGCTGCTTGCTCTTAGAAAGCTCTGGCACTTCCGTCACATCGTAAATATCGCCATCCACGCGCACACGGACATAACCGTCTTTCTGAATCTTATCAAAAACGGTCTTATGCTGGCCCTTTTTCTTGCGAATGACCGGCGCTAATATCTGCAGCCGCTGACGCTCTGGCAATTCCAAGACCTTGTCAACAATCTGCTCAACAGACGAAGCCGTAATAGCTCCATGACCGTTGATACAGTATGGAGTTCCAACACGAGCATAGAGCAGGCGCAGGTAGTCATTGATTTCGGTAGCTGTTCCCACTGTTGAGCGGGGATTTTTACTGGTCGTCTTCTGGTCGATGGAAATAGCTGGACTGAGACCATCAATCGAGTCCACATCTGGCTTTTCCATATTGCCTAAAAACTGCCGAGCATAGGCCGACAGACTTTCTACATAACGACGTTGCCCTTCAGCATAGAGGGTATCAAAAGCTAGGCTGGACTTACCCGAACCGGACAGACCGGTCACCACAACTAGCTTGTCCCGTGGAATTTCTACATCAATATTTTTTAAATTATGAGCTCGCGCTCCATGAATCACAATTTTATCTTGCATCTTGACCTCGTTTCACTTATAAACCTTCTCCATTATAACAAATTTTTCTGCAAACTTTTGCCCCAAAAGCCCGAATTTGTAGTATAATAGTACGGTATGCAAAAAACACTCTGGGAAGGAAAAAGATCATGAAGCAAGTCTTTTTATCTACTACGACAGAATTCAAAGAGATTGATGCGCTCGAATCAGGCACTTGGATCAATCTTGTCAATCCTTCCCAGAGCGAATCAATCGAAATCGCCAACGCCTTTGGCATTGACATCACTGACCTGCGAGCGCCGCTTGATGCGGAAGAAATGTCTCGGGTCACCATCGAAGATGAGTACACACTGATCATCGTTGACGTGCCCATCACTGAGGAGCGGAATAACCAGACTTACTATGTCACGATTCCCCTTGGTATTATCATCACGGAAGAGGCGATTATTACCACTTGTTTGGAAAAATTACCTCTGCTGGATATCTTCATCCACCGGCGCTTGCGTAACTTCTATACTTTTATGAAGTCACGTTTTATCTTTCAGATTCTCTACCACAATGCCGAGCTATATCTGACAGCCCTGCGCTCCATTGACCGTAAGAGTGAGCAGATTGAAAGCCAACTGCACAAGTCCACACGAAATGAAGAACTGATTGAGCTCATGGAGTTGGAAAAGACCATCGTCTATTTCAAGGCCTCTCTTAAGACAAATGAGCGCGTGATTAAGAAGCTGACCAGCTCTACTAGTAATATCAAGAAATACCTAGAAGACGAGGACTTGCTGGAAGACACCTTGATCGAGACCCAGCAGGCCATTGAGATGGCTGATATCTACGGCAACATCCTCCACAGTATGACTGAGACCTTCGCCTCTATCATTTCTAATAATCAGAACAATATCATGAAAGCCTTGGCTCTGGTGACCATTGTCATGTCTATCCCGACCATGATTTTCTCAGCCTATGGGATGAACTTCAAAAATAACGAACTGCCTCTCAACGGTGAACCACATGCCTTCTGGATTATCATGTTCATCGCCTTTGCCATGAGTGCTTCGGTCATGGCCTATCTCATGCACAAAAAACTATTTTAACCTTTAGAAAGAACGCCTATGTCACAAGTATCCCTCGACAAACTCAGCAAAAAAAACAAAGAATTTATCCATATCGCGACTAATCAACTCCTACAAGATGGCAAATCTGATCAGGAAATCCAGACTATCTTAGAAGGTATTCTACCGGAAATCCTGGAAAATCAAACCAAAGGAATCACTGCCCGCGGCCTCTACGGAGCCCCAACTACTTGGGCAGCTTCTCTGACCGCAAAAGAGCGCTATGATGCCGAGCATCCAAAAGAAAATGACGATCCTAAATGGATGATGCTGGACTCTGTCCTCTTTATCTTTGGTTTCTTTACCCTCCTGACCTCAATCGTCAATCTAGCTTCCTCTCAGCCATCTGTCTATGGACTGACGACTCTCGTACTTGGAAGCATCGTCGGTGGTCTTTCTTTCTATGCCCTCTACCACTTTATCTACCGTTTCTACGGACCAGATAAGGACCGCAGCCAGCGCCCTAAGCTGCTCAAGTCCATCCTTACAATGGCAGCAGCTATTCTCCTCTGGAGCATGTCCATCGTATTGACTAGTCTCCTGCCTGAATTCCTCAACCCCCGCCTATCCAATATCGTAGTTGCTATTGTCGGCGCTATCACCCTAGCCCTGCGCTTCTATCTCAAAAAACGCTTCAATATCAAGAGCGCGACTATGGGACCGACGAGATATTAATATCACACAAAAAGAGGTCAGTGACCTCTTTTTGATTTGTTTCGAAAATATTTCCAATAAAGAGAGTAGGGAATGGGCAAACCGAGAATCAACCAAAAGCGATTGACAACAATGTCCGCCTTTCCTGCGCTGTTAAAATGAATGGGCACTTGCTCAGGCAGCAGGCAGATAATCAGAAATATGATTACTGCTAAGAGAAACAAAACGAATAAATCTTTCTTTTTCATTAGCCATGGACCTCCTTAAAATATCCTTGTTTTATTAAATGCCTATAAAGGACGGCTGCCAAAAGCAAAAGTCCAAAAGCTGAAACTCGCAGCGAAATCTCCAAGTCCATACCAAATAGTAAGGAAAAGCAAAGAGGGAACACAAGAACCAAGATGCCAATTCCTCCAGACAAGATAGCCGAAAAACTTTGCTTAATAACAATCATTTCATTGTCCCAGATGAACTTAGGATAATGAAAATTGACCACAAGTCCCTGAAGAGCTGTAAATAGAGAATAAGTCAGTGAAATAAGGAACAAATCCACTACTTGCAATCCTCCTAGCGAGAAACGCCAAACCAGAACAGGCAAGCCCAGCAGCAAGGCCGCGAAATGTAAGGACACCGTCAAGGCCAGCTTTGCCATCATTATCTGCCTCATAGAAACCGGGAGCGCCTGAAGCAGCCAAATCTCTTCACCCTCTAAGGAAATACTGACAGCCGCAGGATTGGAAATACTGAGACAGCCAGCCAGTAATAGGAGTAAAAATTCTCGGCTATCGCTGAGTCCAATCGAAGAAAAGAGGACATCAGGGCTCATAAAACAAAGTGAGATGGCTAAAACGATGATTAAAATGGTTCCCAGTCCACTATTGAGCATATAAAGATAGGAACTCATAAAATTCGCAATTTCTCTCCTATAAAGAGCCATAAAGGGAGACTTCTGCCAGCTTCTATAGACTTTGCTTTCTGACTTCATCCCTGTTATCATCTGATTTATTTTTAAATAATTTCTACTTAAATACCTTAGAAAAAGTCCTGTCAGAACAAAAGATATAAGCATCAACAGAAGGCTAGCCCACAAAAAATGCTGAGGGTTAAAAAACAAGCTTGCCGGAGGATAGAGAGAAGTCAGCTGCTTGGTAAGCAAGAGACCAACATTTTCTGCTGACAGTCCAGCTCTCATAGCCCATATACTGCCTGTTGCCAGCCCCAAAAGCAAGAGGAGAGAAAAAAGGAAGGCAACTAGATTTTTATGAGGGGCCTTTGAGGCTATGTAGGCAACGCACAAGCCAAGTAAAGAGGCTAAACAGAGAGGTAAAAGAGGGACAAATCCCATTAAAAGCAGATAAAAAAGCAACTCCAACAAGGACGCACCATATCTAAACCAAACGAGGCCTACTGGGAGCATGAGAAGGATGGCAAACACACTGTTCAAAAGATAAAGAAAAGCATATTTCTCATAGACGATTTCCCTAATACTGAGCGGCAATACGATGAGCCTGTCAAGTTCCTCTTGGTCAAACAAGATGCCATTTGACTGCATCAGACTGAAAAAGAAAATAATAAAACTAACCAAGGTAATCATATAGGCTGGAATCAAATTTGCCTGCCCCAACCTGACCAAACTCAAAGCCGTCAAAAGGTTATAGCCTGAAAATAGAAAAACAAGCAAGAAGAGCAGGCCAAGCTTAAAATACTTGCCCAACCCTCGTCCTTTCCTTAAATCATTAAGCGAAAATGTGCTGTATAATTGTACTTTTAAAAGCAAAAGAATATTAGTCATCATCCTGTAACTCCATAAATACTTGTTCCAAACTGAATGCCCCCTTAACTTCAGAGGTCTTTCCATTAGCCACCAAACGTCCCTTTTGCAGAATTGCTACCTTATTGCAGAGTTCTTCCGCAACCTCTAAAACGTGAGTAGAAAAGAAAATCGCATGCCCTTGACTTGCTAGCTCTCTCATGATCTGCTTAAAATAATATGCGCCTTTCGGATCTAAACCGACAAAAGGTTCATCTAAAATCAACAATTCTGGCTCATGCAAGAGGGCCGCTATTACTGCCAATCGTTGCTTCATTCCATGTGAATAAGCCGATATCAACTGATCCAAAGACGTATCCAGCTCAAACATTTTAGAATACTTTTCTATAGCTGCTTGCCTCTTTTCCATAGAAACCCTATAAATGTCTGCTACAAAATCCAAAAACTGCCTTGCTGTCAGATTTTTATAAAGGTCTGGGTTATCCGGCAGAAACGCTATCTTTTTCTTACAAAGCAAGGGCTCCTTCCTGATAGAGTGTCCGCAGATATAAATCTCTCCTTTATCAAAATCATGAATCCCAACAATGGACTTAATAGTAGATGTTTTACCTGCTCCATTGGCGCCGATGAAGCCATAAATATCCCCAGGCTCCACTATCAGACTAAGATCATCCACTGCCTTTTTATCGTTGCTATATACTTTTGTTAAATGTTCTATTTTTAACATGAATTTCTCCTTTTATTTAAACTGACATTTTGTCAGTATTGGCGTAAAATTTTTTTAAATATCAGGATTAAAAGATTGAAAATCCAAACTGACATTTTGTCAGTTCTATTTCTAAATAAAAGGCAGAAAACTGCCGATTATTCTAAAAAATAGATTCTTCTAATCCTAAGCTTCTTTCTAGGATTGCCTGGAAGCTGGTGAGATAATACTGCAAAGTCTCTGGTTTTTCCTGACTCATCTTGATATCATTGGACACAAAGACGTAGGCAGTCATGAGAAAAGAAGCCGTTTCATGTGAATATTTTAAATGAAAATCTCCTGATTTCTGTCCTTCCTCCAAGATATAAGTGAAGAAAACAATCATCCGTTCACAGAGTCTATGATAAAAGCGATCCAAGACATAACGATTCGTTTCTAAATTGACTGTTTCCTGCAAGACTTGATTTTCCTGTGTTCTGCTCTCCTCTGGGATAAGGGTTGCCTCAATAAAAGTTCTGATTTTTTCCTTAGCTCCGACATTTGGCTGATAGCTGATTGTTTCGAGCTTTCTCAGCAAGGGCTCAGAGTTCTTTTCAATCAGACAATAAAGAATATCTTCCTTATCCTTAAAATGATAGTAAAGCAGGCCTCGAGAAATTCCAAGCTTATCAATAATATCTTGAGTTCTAGTCTTTAGATAGCCTTTTTGGGCAAAGAGCTGCAAGGCTGCAGACATAATCTCTGCCCGCCGCACCTCTACTTCCTTTACATCACGCATGATTTCTGCCTCCTTGTGGTCAGTATAGCACTTAACTGACATTTTGTCAATGATAAAATAAAAAAACAGCAAGCTAGAGCCTGCTGTCAATTTAATTAGTCTTCATTTACGAAAGGCATCAAAGCCATTACGCGAGCGCGTTTGATAGCTGTTGTTACTTTACGTTGGTTTTTAGCTGAAGTTCCTGTTACACGACGAGGAAGGATTTTCCCACGTTCTGAAACGAAACGGCTAAGAAGCTCAGTATCTTTGTAATCAACATATTCAATTTTGTTCGCTGCGATGTAATCAACTTTTTTACGGCGTTTGAATCCGCCACGACGTTGTTGAGCCATGTGTTTTCTCCTTTATATTATAGTTAGTTTCAATCCTTAGAAAGGTAGATCGTCGTCTGAGATATCCATCGGGTTAGAATTGCCAAATGGGCTCTCATCACGAGAAAAGTTCGGTACTTGGTTAGATGAGTCTGCACTGCCATAACTTGGAGCAGAGCTGCCGCCGAAGCTGTTCCCACCGTAACCGCCAGATGACTGACCTTCACGGTTAGAGCGACTTTCCAAGAGTTGGAAAGTGTCCGCAACAACTTCTGTGACATAGACACGCTGGCCTTGCTGATTCTCGTAGTTACGCGTTTGAATACGGCCTGTAATTCCGATCAGGGCTCCTTTTTTAGCCCAGTTTGCAAGATTTTCTGCCTGCTGACGCCAGATGACAACATTGATAAAGTCTGCTTCTCGCTCGCCACTTTGATTTTTAAAGTTGCGATTGACAGCCAGAGTAAATGTTGCGACCGCTTGGTTCTGCGGAGTATAGCGAAGCTCGGCATCACGGGTCATGCGACCCACCAGTACAACGTTATTAATCATAGTCTACCTTCTTAAGCGTCAAGTTTGACGATCATGTGACGAAGAATGTCAGCGTTGATTTTTGAAAGACGGTCAAACTCTTTAAGAGCTGCATCGTCGTTTGCTTCAACGTTAACGATGTGGTAAAGTCCTTCACGGAAATCTTGGATTTCGTATGCAAGACGACGTTTTTCCCAGTCTTTTGATTCAACAACAGTTGCACCATTGTCAGTCAAGATAGAGTCAAAGCGTGCTACCAAAGCGTTTTTAGCTTCTTCTTCAATGTTTGGACGAATAATATAAAGAATTTCGTATTTAGCCATTGATTTTTCCTCCTTTTGGTCTAATGACCCCGAGACTTTGCAAGGGGTAAGTGAGGTTTGCTCACAAATAACTATTATAGCAGACTTCCAGCAGAATGGCAAGGGAAAGTTTTGATATAAAGAAAACTCTCCCTGTCACCAGAGAGAGTCCGAAAAATACGATTCGTTTTTAGATAGGCTAGACGATTCTTCCTTGATCGACGACCAGCTTTCCAGCCTTGTAGACCTGATGGGTCAGGTTAGTCGCAAAGAAATAAAGTGGATAGTCGATATTCTTAGCGTCTAGGATGGTAATGTCAGCCTGCTTACCAGTATCAAAGCTGCCAATCTTATCTTGACGGTTAACTGAGTAGGCCGCATTGATGGTTACAGCGTTAAGGACTTCCACTGGCGTCAGACGCATCATAAAGCAGCCCAGCTGCATGACGAACTGCAGATTAGCTGTCGGACAAGAGCCTGGATTGCTGTCGGTAGTCAGAGTGATGGCCATACCAGCTTCAAGCATCTTGCGGGCTGGTGCATAAGTATCTTCCATCAGACTGAAGGTAGTTGCTGGCAGGAGATTGCCGATAACCTTAGCTTCTGCCATCTTGCGAATGCCCTCATCAGTTGCTACCATCAAGTGCTCTGCACTAGTTGCTCCTAGCTCAGCTGCTACATCTACCCCGCCGATAGACTCGATTTCATCAGCATGGATACGAAGCTTGAAGCCCATTTCTTTAGCCTTAGAAAGCAAGTAGCGTGACTCGTCAGCTGTAAAGACACCTTTTTCACAGAAAATATCACAGAACTCAGCTAGATTTTCTGCCTTTACCCTAGGCAACATTTCCTTGACGATGAGCTCCAGATATTCCTGAGAGCGTCCCTTATATTCTGGTGGAACGGCGTGGGCAGCCATAAAGGTAGAAACGAGATCAATCTCGTGGTCACGGTCCAGAGCCCCAACGACATCTAGCTGGCGCTTCTCTGTTTCCCAGTCCAAACCATAGCCGCTCTTAGCCTCAACTGTTGTCACCCCATGCAGCAGCATATAGTCCAGCAGTCTCTTAGACTTATCATAGAGAGTGTCAAAAGAAGCTTCTCGTGTCGCCCGGACTGTACTGAGAATACCGCCGCCTTGGGCAAGAATTTCCAGATAAGGGACTCCGGCTAATTTCTTAGCAAATTCATGCTCCCGGCTGCCACCATAGACCAAGTGAGTGTGACAGTCGATCAAGCCAGGTGTAGCAATCTTGCCCTCATAAGACTGAATCTTAGTATCTGGTCCAACCAGACTGGCATCCGGCTCTCCACTGCCAACTGCTAGGATTTTGCCGTCTTTGACTGCAATGTAGCCGTCCTCTAAGACCTGAGCTTCCTTCATCTCTGCTCCAAAAAGGGGATGGCCGAGGTCCTTGGGACAGAAGACTTGATTAAAGTGAGTTAATAGTAAATCAGCAGTCATGCTTGTTCCTCCATTTCATTTTCCGACATATTTGCTTTTCATCATAATACACTATCGTCAAATTATAGTCAAAAGCTTGAAAAAGATAGGAGCCCCACTTTTTTTACTGTTTTTGTCATTTTCTTGACTCTTTATGGACGGGAGTCTTATAGAATGTAGGAGAAAGATATTTTACACTTGACTAAAAGGAGGATTTTTCATGTCATACTTTAGCGAAAATGAAATTGCAGCAGCAATGACCGTCAAATTAGACGATGTACTGCCTGAAAAAACAGTTTTCCAAGAAGGCATCCGCCGAGCACCTGACCGGGGCTTCCGTTTGACTCAAGCTCAAACCGAAATTGCTCTTAAAAATGCTCTTCGCTATATTCCAAAGAGATTCCATGAGGAAGTAATTCCAGAATTCTTAGAAGAACTGAAGACTCGCGGACGGATTTATGGCTACCGCTGGCGTCCAAAAGAACGCATCTACGGCAAACCAATTGACGAGTACAAAGGGAACTGTACTGCAGCCAAAGCTATGCAGGTCATGATTGACAACAACCTGAGCTTTGAAATCGCCCTTTATCCATATGAATTGGTTACCTACGGAGAAACTGGATCTGTCTGCGCTAACTGGATGCAGTACAACCTGATCAAGAAATACTTGGAAATCATGACCGACCATCAAACCTTGGTCGTAGAATCTGGCCACCCACTCGGACTCTTCAAGTCCAAACCAGAAGCACCTCGTGTTATCATCACCAACGGCCTCTTGGTCGGTGAATATGACAATATGAAGGACTGGGAAATTGCGGAAGAAATGGGCGTGACCAACTATGGTCAAATGACAGCTGGCGGCTGGATGTACATCGGCCCTCAAGGTATCGTCCATGGTACTTTCAACACCCTCCTCAATGCTGGGCGCTTGAAACTGGGTGTAGCTGATGATGGCGACCTGACTGGCAAACTCTTCATCTCTTCTGGTCTGGGCGGCATGAGTGGAGCTCAAGGGAAAGCGGCCGAAATTGCTAAAGCTGTGGCAATCGTAGCTGAAGTAGACCAATCTCGGATTGAAACTCGTCATTCCCAAGGCTGGATTAGCCAATTAGCCGAAAGTCCAAAAGAAGCAATCGAGCTAGCTCAAAAAGCTCTGGAAGCTGGCGAATCCACTTCTATCGCCTATCATGGTAACATCGTAGATCTCTTAGAATATGTCAACGAGAACAATATCCATGTAGATCTACTGTCTGACCAAACTTCTTGCCACAATGTCTATGACGGCGGCTACTGTCCAGCTGGTATCAGCTTTGAAGAACGGACTCGCCTTCTAGCCGAAGACAAGGAAACCTTTGCTAAGCTGGTTGACCAAACCTTAGAACGTCACTTCAAGGCGATCAAGACCTTAACTAGCAACGGCACCTACTTCTTCGACTATGGTAATGCCTTCATGAAGGCAGTCTATGACTCTGGCATCAAGGAAATTTCTAAGAATGGCTTTGACGACAAAGACGGTTTCATCTGGCCATCTTATGTAGAAGATATCATGGGCCCAATGCTCTTTGACTATGGTTATGGTCCTTTCCGTTGGGTATGTCTGAGCGGTAAGCACGAAGACCTAGTCGCTACTGACCACGCAGCTATGGAAGTCATCGACCCTAACCGCCGCTACCAAGACCGCGACAACTACAACTGGATCCGCGATGCTGAAAAGAACCAGTTGGTTGTTGGAACGCAGGCTCGGATTCTCTACCAAGACTGTATGGGACGCGTCAATATCGCCCTCAAGTTCAATGAATTAGTACGCGAAGGCAAGATTGGCCCTGTCATGATCGGCCGTGACCACCACGACGTATCTGGTACGGACTCTCCATTCCGTGAAACTTCTAATATTAAGGATGGTTCTAATGTTACTTGCGACATGGCGGTTCAATGTTACGCTGGTAATGCAGCCCGTGGTATGAGTTTGGTAGCTCTCCACAACGGTGGTGGAACTGGTATCGGTAAGTCTATCAACGGTGGTTTTGGCTTGGTACTGGACGGCAGCGAACGCATTGATGAAATCATCAAATCTGCTATCGCTTGGGATACCATCGGCGGAGTTGCACGTCGTAACTGGGCTCGCAATGAGCATGCTATTGAGACAGCTATCGAGTACAACCGTCTCCACCAAGGAACTGACCACATCACCATTCCGTACTTAACTGACGAAGATTTGGTCAAAGAATCTGTTAAGAAATTGTTCGAATAGGAAAAACTTGTCCCCCAACTTCTGAACTGAGCTAGATCTCACATCTAGCTCAGCTGGAAGTTCCACTTTATTCACTTTGTAATTTTAATAACATATAACACGAGGTAATATCTTATGTCAAAAATTGTTGAATGTATTCCTAACTTTTCTGAAGGCCGCAACCAAGCGGTTATTGATGGCCTAGTGGAAACAGCTAAGAGCGTGCCAGGCGTAACACTTTTGGACCACTCTTCTGATGCCAGCCACAACCGCAGCGTCTTTACCTTGGTCGGTGATGATCAAAACATTCAGGAAGTTGCCTTTCGTTTGGTCAAATATGCTTCTGAAAATATTGACTTGACCAAGCACCAGGGCGAACACCCTCGTATGGGCGCAACTGATGTCCTGCCTTTTGTACCGATTAAGGACATCACAAGTGAGGAATGCGTAGAAATTGCGAAGACTGTATCTGAGCGGATCAACCGTGAGCTCGGTATCCCTATCTTCCTCTATGAAGATGCAGCGACTCGTCCTGAGCGTAAGAACTTGGCTAAGGTTCGTAAAGGTCAGTTTGAAGGCATGCCTGAAAAACTCTTGGAAGCTGACTGGGCACCTGACTACGGTGAAAGAAAGATTCACCCAACTGCTGGTGTTACTGCTGTCGGCGCTAGAATGCCGCTCATCGCCTACAACATCAACTTGGATACAGACAATCTGGAAATTGCCAACAATATTGCCAAAATTATCCGTGGATCAAGCGGTGGCTACAAGCACTGTAAAGCCATCGGCGTTATGCTGGAAGACCGTAACATCGCTCAGGTTTCTATCAACATGGTCAATCTGGAAAAATTCCCACTCTATCGTGTCTTTGAAACTGTTCGCTTTGAAGCCAAACGCTACGGAGTTGGTATCCTAGGCTCAGAAGTCATTGGTTTGGCACCAGCTAAAGCTTTGATTGACGCAGCAGAATACTATCTGCAAATCGAAGACTTTGACTATGGCAAACAAGTTCTGGAAAACCATTTGCTGGGCTAGGAGGACAGAAACCTATGAAATTAGTAGATTTAAGCTTGACAGAATTTGCCCAAGTCCTAGGCTCAGATGCTCCTGCACCAGGAGGTGGCTCTGCCGCTGCTCTTTCAGCAGCGAACGGTATTTCCCTGACTAAGATGGTCTGTGAATTAACCCTTGGCAAGAAAAAATACGCAGAATTTGAAGCAGAAATTGCTCAAGTG
This sequence comes from Streptococcus sp. 27098_8_134, assembly GCF_041431675.1. Taxonomy (NCBI): domain Bacteria; kingdom Bacillati; phylum Bacillota; class Bacilli; order Lactobacillales; family Streptococcaceae; genus Streptococcus; species Streptococcus sp. 27098_8_134. The sequence continues at coordinate 617,504 of NZ_JAPVYD010000001.1, forward strand.
CATGCAGAAAGTGCCCGCCTCCAAGAAAGCCTGCTCGCAGCTATTGACAAGGACACTGAAGCCTTCAATCTGGTCTCCGCCGTCTTTGATATGCCTAAGGAAACAGAGGAAGACAAGGCTGCCCGTCGTGAAGCGATGCAGAAAGCTCTCAAGGAAGCGACCAAGTCACCTTATGGTATGATGGAAGATATCTTGGCTGCCCTGCAAACGACTCAAAAGGCTGTCGGCAAGTCCAATACCAATGCTGCCAGCGACCTAGGTGTAGCAGCTCTCAACCTTAAGGCTGGCCTGCAAGGGGCTTGGCTCAATGTCCTCATCAACCTGTCAGGTGTCAAGGATGAAGCGTTCGTCGCAGACTACCGCAGCAAGGGTGAAGAGCTCCTACAAAAAGGCTGCGCTCTAGCAGATGAAATTTATCAAGAAATTTTGAAAGTTGTCTAATAGATAAACGGAAGAGAAGTCCACTCTTTCTAGGAATGGACTTCCTTTTCTCAAGAGGTAACAATATGGTTTTATCAGATATTGAAATTGCGAATTCGGTTCAAATGAAGCCCATCAAAGAGGTAGCAGAAAAGCTAGAAATTGCTGAAGATGCCTTGTCTCTTTATGGAAATTACAAGGCAAAAATCAGTGCCGGCCAACTGGAAGCCTTAAAAGACAAACCAGACGGTAAACTGATTCTCGTGACAGCTATTTCCCCGACACCAGCCGGAGAAGGCAAGACCACGACTTCTGTCGGATTGGTCGATGCTTTGGCTGCTATCGGCAAAAAAGCCGTTATCGCTCTGCGGGAACCTTCACTCGGACCTGTCTTTGGTATCAAGGGAGGAGCTGCTGGCGGTGGGCACGCTCAAGTTGTACCCATGGAGGACATCAACCTCCACTTCACTGGTGACTTTCATGCCATCGGTGTTGCCAACAACCTGCTGGCGGCCCTCATTGACAACCATATCCACCATGGCAATGCCTTAGGTATCGACTCTCGCCGCATCACTTGGAAGCGGGCAGTGGATATGAATGACCGGCAACTGCGCCACATTGTAGATGGCTTGCAGGGCAAGGTTAACGGTGTTCCACGTGAAGATGGTTTTGACATTACAGTTGCTTCTGAGGTTATGGCTATTCTCTGTCTGTCAGAAAATATCACTGACCTCAAGAACCGTTTGGAAAAAATCATCATCGGCTACAGCTTTGAAGGTAAGCCAATAACTGCTAAGAATCTGAAAGCTGGTGGCGCTATGGCTGCTGTGCTCAAAGACGCTATCCATCCAAACTTGGTTCAAACTCTGGAACACACGCCAGCCTTGATTCACGGTGGACCTTTTGCCAACATTGCCCATGGCTGTAACAGTGTCCTAGCTACCAAGCTGGCTCTCAAATATGCCGACTATGCAGTTACAGAAGCTGGTTTCGGTGCTGACCTGGGTGCTGAAAAATTCATCGATATCAAGTGTCGTACATCTGGACTTCGTCCAGCAGCTGTAGTTCTAGTTGCTACCATCCGCGCTCTCAAGATGCACGGTGGTGTGGCTAAGAGCGATCTAGCTGAAGAAAATGTCCAAGCCGTTGTAGATGGACTGCCAAACTTGGAAAAACATCTGGAAAACATTCAAGATGTTTATGGCCTGCCAGCAGTCGTTGCCATCAATAAATTCCCGCTGGATACCGAAGCAGAATTGCAAGCAGTTTATGACGCCTGCCAAAAACGCGGAGTTGACGTCGTGATTTCTGATGTCTGGGCCAATGGCGGAGCTGGTGGCAAAGAATTGGCTGAAAAAGTCGTGGAACTGGCCGAAGGAGACAATCACTTCCAATTTGTATATAATGAAGAGGACTCCATCGAGACCAAGCTGAACAAAATTGTTACTAAGGTCTATGGAGGCAAGGGCGTTCGCCTGACTCCTACTGCTAAACGCGAGCTCAAACAACTGGAAGAGCTGGGCTTCTCCAACTATCCTATCTGTATGGCCAAGACTCAGTACTCCTTCTCAGACGATGCTAAAAAGCTAGGTGCGCCTAAAGACTTTGTTGTGACTATCAGCCAGCTCAAAGTTTCTGCTGGTGCAGGCTTCATCGTTGCTTTGACTGGTGCGATTATGACCATGCCAGGATTGCCTAAGGTACCAGCCAGCGAAAAGATTGATGTCGACAAAGACGGCAATATCAGCGGTTTGTTCTAATAAATACAAAAAATGACAAATGTAACCCTTCTAAGAGCAAACGATTTTCAAGTTTCCGATTGGTCGGGGGGAAAGACAAAACAGCTTTATCTTTCCCCGCCAACTGGCCACTATGGCAAGCGGAACTTTGACTATCGACTCTCGACAGCAACTGTGGAGTTGGCCGAAAGTCAGTTTTCTGACCTCAGCGGCTTTCACCGCATTCTCATGAGCCTGGACCACACACTTTATCTCCACAATGCCAGCCGGCAGGAGGAAACGGTTCTAGCTCCCTTTACTCCCTACGCCTTTGAAGGGAATGATTCTATCACAAGTCGGGGGACTTGTACCGACTTTAACTTAATCTACAGCGACCATTATCAGGGACAGCTGATTGCCATCTCGAATGGGCAAGAGCTTAGCCGAGATGACGAAATTCAATTTATCTATGCCTTAGGTGATTTGACGGTGACGGGAACAAACCTGCCAGCACTTAACCTAGAGGCAGAGCAGCTTCTGATAGTGGAAAAAGAGACTCAGGAAACTGAGCTGCAAATAATGTTTTCGAGTAACCAGCCAAAGGGCGCTCCCCTTGCTATATGGGCTGGTTTGACCCACATCCCTACTAAGTAAAGATACCATGATGCCTTGTCACCATTCTATCTTTACTTGGAAAGGATCCCATATCTCTAAAGGAGAAACATTATTATGGATGCAACTAAACTCACTGCACAAGAACAAGAACAGGAAAAAGCAAAATTCAGCTTTTCCGGTGCAACCCTCTATGGTATCAATGCCGTTATCGGTTCAGGGATTTTCCTCCTACCGCAAAAGATTTATAAAGGACTTGGTCCTGCCTCTCTAGCTGTCATGCTTGGAACTGCCCTCCTCGTTATTCTCTTAGCCGTCTGCTTGGCAGAAACTGCTGGTTATTTTAATAAAAACGGCGGAGCTTTCCAATATTCCAAAGCGGCCTTTGGAGACTTTGTCGGATTTAATGTTGGCTTCCTAGGCTGGGCAGTTACCATCATCGCTTGGTCTGCTATGGCAGCAGGATTTGCGAGACTTTTTGTCATCACTTTTAAATCCTTTGCCCCCTATGAACTTCTGCTCAGTGTGAGCCTGATTATTTTGCTCAGTCTAATGAATATATCAGGTCTTAAGACTTCCAAAATGTTCACCTTGACCGCAACCGTAGCCAAGCTCATCCCAATTGTCGCTTTCAGTCTATGTGCGATTTTCTTCATCAAAGGAGGAATTGACAAAGGAAACTTCACTCCGTTTCTTCAGCTAGAACCTGGCGTAGATATCATGAAAGCTATCTCTAGTACAGCCATTTATATCTTCTACGGATTTATCGGATTTGAAACCATGTCTATCGTTGCTGGTGAAATGCGCAATCCGGAAAAGAATGTACCTCGAGCTATTTTGGGCTCTATCAGTATTGTCTCTGTTCTCTATATGCTGATTATCGCAGGAACTATCGCCATGTTAGGCAGCCGTATCCTGCAAACAGATGCTTCTGTACAAGACGCCTTTGTCGAAATGATTGGCCCTGTTGGAGCATGGATTGTTTCTATCGGAGCGCTGATTTCTATTGCTGGACTTAACATCGGGGAATCTATCATGGTCCCACGTTATGGTGCAGCTATCGCAAATGAAGGTCTGCTTCCTAAGAAAATTGCAGAAACCAACTCTAAAAATGCCCCTATAGTTGCCATTATTATTTCAGGAATCCTGGCCATCGTCCTGCTCTTCTCTGGTAAATTTGAAGAATTAGCAGCTCTCAGCGTGGTCTTCCGCTTCTTCCAATACATCCCAACTGCTCTAGCTGTACTAGTATTAAGAAAGAAATATCCGGATAAAAAAGTGGTCTTCCGCGTTCCATTTGGTCCAGTAATTCCAATTTTGGCGGTTCTAGTCAGCCTCGTCATGATTTGGGGTGAAAACCCAATGAACTATGTGTACGGCCTCATCGGTGTCCTTATCGCCAGCGCAGTATACTTTATCTATATAGTACTGATTTGTAAAAATAAAGTTCTTAAACAAGAAGGAGAATGAATCTTATGACACATGTAATTAATTTGGATGGCGAACACCTTACTTTAGAAGACGTCATCGCAGTAGCTCGTCATGGAGCTACCTGCGAAATTGTCCAAGAAGCTAAAAAAGCTGTAGAAGCTTCCCGCAAAATCGTGGATGACATCGTCCGCGAAAAGCGGGTGGTCTACGGTGTTACAACTGGATTCGGCTCTCTCTGCAATGTCAGCATCTCACCAGAAGATACGACGCAGCTGCAAGAAAACCTAATCCGTACACACTCTTCAGGCTATGGCGATCCTCTACCTGAAGATGCCGTCCGCGCTATCATGCTAATCCGGATTAATTCCTTGGTAAAGGGCTATTCTGGCATTCGTCTCTCTACTGTCGAAAAACTTCTGGAATTGCTCAATAAAGGCGTAGTCCCTTACATTCCAGAAAAGGGCTCTCTCGGTGCCTCTGGTGACTTAGCACCGCTAGCTCACATGGTTCTGCCTATGCTAGGACTGGGGCGCGCTTACTATCAAGGTGAATTACTCTCTGGACAAGAAGCACTGGACAAAGCAGGGATCGAAAAAATTGCTCTAGCAGCTAAGGAAGGGCTGGCACTGATTAACGGCACGACTGTCCTGACAGGTATCGGAGCTCTGGCTACTTACGATGCCATCCAGTTGCTTAAGCTATCAGACGTGGCAGGCGCTCTTTCCATGGAAGTCCACAATGGTATTACCAGTCCTTTCGAAGAAGACTTACACACTATTCGACCTCAGAGCGGACAGCTGGCTACAGCCCGCAATATCCGCAACCTTCTGGAAGGCAGTGGAAATACAACCGTAGCCACTCAACAACGGGTCCAAGACCCTTACACCCTGCGTTGTATTCCTCAGATTCATGGTGCCAGCAAGGACTCTATCGCTTATGTCAAGACCAAGGTTGAGATTGAGATTAACTCAGTTACAGATAACCCAATCATCACAAAAGAAGGCCACGTCATCTCAGGCGGTAACTTCCACGGAGAACCAATGGCACAGCCATTCGACTTCCTCGGCATCGCTATTTCTGAAATCGGTAATGTATCCGAGCGTCGTGTTGAACGTCTGGTCAACAGCCAACTGAGCAAGCTACCATCCTTCTTGGTCAAACACCCAGGACTCAACTCTGGCTTTATGATTACCCAGTATGCTTGTGCTTCGCTCGCTTCTGAAAACAAAGTTCTGTCTCATCCAGCCAGCGTCGACTCTATCCCATCTTGTGAAAACCAAGAAGACTTTGTCAGCATGGGGACTACTGCAGCACGCAAGGCAGCTGAAATTCTCAAGAATTCTCGCCGCATCGTGGCAACAGAAATCATGGCAGCCTGCCAAGCTCTGGATCTGAAACCAGAAAACCATGAACTGGGCAAGGGAACTAAGCCAGCCTACGACCTCTTCCGTCAGCATGTCCGCTTTATCGAGTTTGATAAGGACATTGAAATCTACGAAGAGCTCAACAAGGCTTCTGAGCTGATTGAAAACGAAGAATTCCTAGCAGCAGTTGAAAAGGCTGTGGACTTGACCATTCAATTCTAAAGCTGATGACTCTGTAAAAAAGCTAACCTAAGAAGCCCACTCTCATGCAGCTGGGCTTCTTTTCCCGCCAAAAGCCATTGACAGGCTTTGTGGAAACTCTTATAATAAAGTCGCAAGTATCGTTATGGAAAAGGACAAAATCATGTTAGAAGATTACTATCAGCTAGATAACAGCTATTATCATAAGAGACTGGATGATGATTTATATGCTGCCAAATGGGGGATGGTTATTGAGTTTTTGGACTTAAATGACCCCAACTTAAAACCCTTTGACGGGGTCAACTTTGCCTTGATTGGCTTCAAGAGTGACAAAGGGGTTTATATCAACCACGGCCGAGTAGGGGCTGTCGAAGGGCCACAAGCTATCCGAACTCAGCTGGCCAAACTTCCTTGGCATCTGGGCAGAAACGTCCGCGTCTTTGATGTTGGCGATATTGACGGCCCTAACCGCTCTCTGGAGCAGCTGCAGCAAAGCTTGGCTCGAGCAGTCAAACGCCTGCGAGAGCTCAATCTCCGGCCTATTGTCCTAGGGGGCGGCCACGAAACAGCCTATGGCCACTATCTGGGACTTAAGTCGTCACTAAATCCTGACCAAGACTTGGCCGTTATCAATATGGATGCCCACTTTGATTTGCGGCCTTATGACCAGACTGGTCCCAACTCTGGTACCGGTTTTCGCCAGATGTTCGATGACACTCTGGATCAGAAGCAAGCCTTTAACTACCTTATCCTAGGGATTCAGGAGCACAATAACAATCTCTTTCTCTTTGACTTTGTGGCAAAATCCAAGGCTATCCAGTTTCTGACTGGAATGGATATGTACCAAATGGGTTACAAGGAAGTCTGCAAGGCGGTTGATACTTTTCTGGCTGGCAAGGAGCAGGTCTATTTAACCATTGACATTGACTGCTTTGCAGCTGGCGCCGCTCCTGGTGTTAGTGCCATTCAGTCTCTCGGTGTGGATCCCAATCTAGCTGTTCTGGTCTTCCAGCACATCGCCGCGTCAGGTAAACTAATCGGCTTTGATATCGTCGAAGTCTCTCCACCTCACGATATAGACAACCATACGGCTAATCTGGCTGCCAGCTTTGTCTTTTACCTGACCCAGGTCTGGGCGCAAGCACATGACTGATGGACATTTAAAAACTTCATTACAAACATTAAAAGAGGATGGAATCTATGTTCATCCTCTTTTATTGTGGGTTTAATGCCTGAGACAAACTCTGGCGTAAGTTTTCTAATTCCTTTAGCTGGTGCCGGTCTCGGTAGGGATTGAGCTGGCTTTTGGCCGTTTCATAGTAGGTCTCAAAGTCCTGATCCAGCAAGTCTTCAAAGTCTGCTTCCTGCAAGCTGCCAGTTAGCAGGCGATACTTAATCACAGCCATCAGATAGTAAATCAGCCCCTTGTCCCGCGGATTGCCATAGCGACTAATGAGACTATCCTTTTTCCGCAGAAGATCAAGCACCGGTTGATAATCTCTCTTCTCACAGCCAATCAAGGCCAAATACACTTCCAACTGGGTCTCTTTCCAAGGAAAGCTAAGGGACTTCAGAGCTGTTTTGGCTTTGAGGAAAATCCGCTCCGCCTGTTCATAATCTTTCAGCTGATAATAGGTCATACCCAAGCCGATGTAGAAAGCAAAAATCGAAGGCTCTGCTGTTTTATTTTCTGTCAGCTTAATAGCCTCCTTCTGATGGGTCAGCGCAGTCGTGAAATTTCCGCGAATCTGCTCAATCTCCGCCAGATAGTCTAGAGCCGCCGCAATCTGAATCGAGTACTTGGAACGCAGCGAAGCCGTCAAGCTGAAACAGTCAATAGACTGGTAGAGATGGTGAAGCGACTGCTCCTCATCTCCAATCATGAGATGATAGAGCCCCTTGAGTCGGAGGTTGATAGCAATGGCCTCGTGATTGTTGGCCTGGACCGAAGCATCCAGAGCCAGCTCCGTATAGTAGCGCATCTCAGGGATATTCTCCGTCTGGATACAGTAGTAAATCATCTGCCGATAGCCTTCTAGGAGAAAATCCATCTGCTGCAGCTCCTTGGCCGAAGCAATCACCTGCTGGATATTGTCCATCCCCTGCTGGTAATCCCCTGTCCGGATAGCATAGCGCCCTTCTAGATAGAGAAAGCGGAGAACCAATAGCTGAAAATCCTTGTGATTCTGGTGTTTTCTCTCTAAGCCCTCTATCTCCCGACGGATACGGTCAAACTGGTCTAAAACCGCTGACTGATTGCTATCATCCGTCTTTTCAATAAAGCCAAACTCCCGCGAGTAAATCGGAAAGAGCTCGTGATGAAACTTCAGAGTAGCCTCGAGATAATGCAGCTCGTACTCCAGAGACTTAATCGGCTGCTTGGACAGCTTGTAGTGATAGGCGATTTCATTGAGCAGCTGGGCATGATAGAGAGAGTCTCCCAGCTGGTCTTCCATACCTTGGGCAATCTGGTGATGCAGCATTCGCTTCTTGGCAAGCGATAAACGCTCATAGGCGTAGATTCTCAGAAGCTCCTGGCTGAACCACACTACCAATTCCTCGCCCTGCTCCTCTTCTATCAAGAGCTCCTTCTGTCCAAACTCCTCAGTGATTTCGACCACTTCTTCCATCGGCAGGCCTAATAGCCTGGCTAAGAGCGAAACCGATGCAGGACCCCTAAAGCAAGCCAGACAGTCCACCAACTCCTCCTCTTGACTGCTCAGGTAATCCAGCTTCAGAGACAGCTTAGCCTTGATGGCCGGGGTCAGCGGATGAAACTTCTCGCCTCGCAGGAGCTGCTCAGCGTATTCCGATAGGAAGAAAGGGATGCCTTGACTGACCCGATAAATATCCTCAAAGCCTTCTTCAGGTATGGCTAACTGACCTGTCTGGGCTTGCAAGTAAGCTGCACTATCCTTAAAATTCAGCGGCTGCAGCTCAATAAAGCCTAGCTTATTGCGAACCAGCAGGTGATTGAAAAAATGTTCCAAATAAGAAGGGGTGCTCAGATGCTTGGTCAGCACAAAGGCCACAGGATAGCCGGTCAAATGATTCATAACTTGCTCCAAGACAGCAACGCTGGCCTCATCCATCCAGTGACAGTCCTCAATTAAGATTATCAAAGCTTTTTTCTTAGAAATCTTCTGCAGAATATCCACCACAAACTGAGCCAGCTTGTCCGCATCCAACTGACGACCAGAAGTGCCGCCTGTCAAAATAGGAAAATAACTCTCCAAAATGACCTGCCACTGGCTGATAGAAAGAATCTGGTGCTGAATAACCAAGTCGCCCAGGCCGTCCAGCAAGCCACGCCAAGGCTGCAGCTCTGCCTTCATCTCTTCCTTAAAGCACTCAGCCATGACAATCTGGAAATACTTGGTCTGATTGGCCAGTACTTGACGAGTCACTGTCCGCTTTCCGATACCAGTACCACCGACTAGGACAAGAGCACGCGCCTCCTGAGTCTCTATCACCTTAGAAAAGTAAGATTCCAAGCGCTTGATTTCATCAACCCGCCCGAAAAAGTGGTCCGTATTGCGCAGAAACTGCTTAGTCTTGCGCTCGCTCCGGTCCTTGGCAAGCACCTCATGATATAGTTGCTGGATAGGTTCCGTAGGACTAATGCCCAGTTCCTTATCCAAAATATTGACCAATTTATAATAAGTCTCAATCACCTTACCAGGCCGATCATTATCCTGATAGAGCTTCATGAGCAGATGGTAGTTCTTCTCATCAAACTCATCAATGCTGATCAAGCGGCGCAAATTCCGCTCAGCCTCTTCCAAATCCAGCTGGTCTTTTTCTGTTTCCAGCTGTTGGTAGCAGGCTTGGATATAAAGCTGCTCATATCGCGTCCGCATCTTAGACACCCAGTAATCAAAGGCCTCACTGTCCTTAAGATAGAAGCCCTGCAGAAAATCCCCCTGATAGAGCGACAGATGCTCCGCAGGATGATCCGTGAAGCGTTCTACATCACTTTCAATCATACACTCGGGATTAAGCGACAGCACAGTCCGGTTGGGAGCGACAATCCATTCCCCACCTAGTAACTTGTTAGCTTGATAAATGGTATTGCGCAAATTCTTTTTGGCGGTCTGATTATCCTTGTTTTCCCAGAGGATTCCTGCAATCTCCTCCCGATTGACTGCTCCATTGATGTGGAGATAATAAAGCAGAGCATTGATTTTGGCAAAAGGAAAAAAGACTTCCTCCTGATTGAGAAAGACACTCGGACTTCCCAGCAATTTCAACCTCAACAGATTTTTCGACATGCAAACGCCTCCAAGAAACCTTATAGAACTAATATAAACAAAAAGAGACAGTTTGGCAAGTAAAGTATTATACTAACCCTTAATTTCCAGTTTTTAAATTGGTTTTATTTAGGATTTTTTTGTTATACTAGGATGAAAATAAAATTTTAGAAAGTTACTTATGAAGAAAAATATTGTTCTTTTCATTTTTCTCCTTCTGAGCGCGATTGGCTTAGAATACGAGACACAAGCCTATACCACTGGCAGTATGTCAGGTACTTCCTATGGAATTGTCGGACTGTCAGCCCTCTTGGCTCTGCTCTATATCGTCCCTGCCCTACTCTTGATTCGCCAACTGGGTAAAAAATGGCAGACGCCTGCACTTAGCCTTGGGATAGCTCTGCTAGGCGGCCTTTTCATTTCAGGCTGGACCTCTGGCTTGGCCAACACCTATATCCACGAATGGGTCAGCACCAGCTTCCCAAATACTCTGCTCAGTGACCTAGAAAATGCCATCGCAGCTCCGCTGGTTGAAGAACCACTCAAGCTGTTGGCAGTTGCCTTCGCTGTCTATCTAGTCCCCGTCAAAAAGCTCAAATCCTTCTTGATGCTGGGTATAACGGCCGGCATGGGCTTTCAGATTAGCGAGGACTTCTCTTATATCCTCTCTGACCTGCCCGAAGGCTTCTCCTTCACTATCTCTGGTATCCTAGGCCGTATCACTGGCGGCGTCGCCTCTCACTGGCTCTACACCGCCCTAACCACTCTCGGTCTAGCTCTCATGCTACGCTATGCCAAAACTCAGAAAAATTATTTCCGAGTGGGGCTCTTCTACTTCCTAGCAGCCTTCGTTCTCCACTTCTTCTGGAACTCACCGCTGACTGCTATCGAAACAGATATCCCAATCATTGTACCGGCTATGACGGCTCTGGCTGTCTTTATCTTTTACCAAGCCTACCGAACAGCCCATAAAATTGACCAAGATGAATTGGAAGTGGAATAATACCAAAAAACGACCGTTATGGTCGTTTTTTTGGTTGCTTATCATAAAGACGTCTTTATCTAATGCTAATTTTCATCAAATAGGATGCGACGAGGCATAGGGCTGTCTTCAATTATGAAACTTTCTAACTCCGTAGCTATACTATTTGCTTCTTGAGTAAGACTATCAGCTAAGCTATAAACTTTCAACCGGGTAACCATAAAAATATTTCATTCCTTCAACCCAATTTTTTCCTGACAAACTTTCAATATAATTTATCATTAAATCAATTTCATGTCTAGAAATTATAGTTCGGGTATTTACTGGAATTTTCTCTCCTGTAAAAATAGAAAGTAAGGATGCTTGAGAATAGAGATGATATTTTTCTTCCTTTTGAGCCGCATTATATAGAGCTTGCATAATTTCTTTAGTCAATAAACCAGGAAAAGCCAAGAAAGATTTATAGTAATAATAAGCTAAATTTTTATCCTCAACTACATCCAAATATAAATTCCCAACTTCTTCTATTGTCGCATCATTAGATAAAATAGAGCGGTAGTTTAGAAAATTATCTAAAGCATCTTGAATTGCAAATTCCACTTCAGTTTCTGTGTCTTCCCACTCCTTCCAAAGAGTAAGAAGGTACGGAATTACTTCATAAGACATTGTTCCTACGGCCCCCATAACAAAAGTAAATACCGTAAATTCTGAAGCGTTGATTAAAAAATGAAAATTATCAATCTTTCTTAAATCAGCATTTGTGCATACCGAGCAAAATAATCTAATACAAAGATTAAGCACAACTTCATCTTGACTTTGATTCATCAGGTCAATCAACAAGTTTTTCACCGTAAAATCTCCTTTTTTTAAGATTTCAGCAATAAGTAAGATGCATTCTTTTTCGTTACTTGTCGAAAGTAAGTTGCTTTTTAAATCCGCTAGCGTACTAGAACTGATTTCGCCAAAGTACATTCCTGTCATCAACAATTTGTTCCCCATCATCGCTCTCCTTTTAGCTTAATTATCTGGTAGGTTTATATTCTTAGAAAATACACACTAATCGTCTTCTTAAATCTATCTTCAAGTTTTCAGATTTCTCCTTGTTATATTTAGTTTTTTTATGTAAGTTAATATATAAGCCTTTTACCCCCTGAATTTCTAATTTGGGCAGAGTTATTATAACATAAAGCGAAAAATTAAACTGTTTTCTAGCTACACGAAAACCACCCGAAGGTGGTTTATAATAAAAGAAAACTATTTTTTAGCCATGTCATTAAGTTAAAAGTACAAGGAAGCTATATTTTATGTACTTTAATAATGAACATTGTCTAATCTACAAATCCGTATTTAATGGATATTTCACATTCCACTAACTAAACAACTAGTTCTTTAAATTTAAATAAAAAAGATTTTTAACAGCTAATTTATCTTAAACCATGTTTTTTTTGCCATTTTAATATCTTATTTTGGAAATTAGTGACCTCTGTATGTTTCGGGTTATTACCAAACAAATACAAACCACTTTCTTGTTGGTGCATTTTCAATATCTTAGGATTTTTCTTACCATATCCATTTTTATGATAAAAACTAAGGTCTAATTTGTCCAACTCTGAACTTCTAATAGTTGTTTCGCCTGTGAACTGGATATTTTCTGGAACATTTTCACCTCCAAATGCTAGCCCTTGACGATGATGTCCTTTAGGTAATTCACCACTTTGGAGCATCTGTCTATATTCAGCACGAGCATTTGCGAGTTCTTCTCCTGAAACAATTCTTGATTCATCAGGATTAGCGTACCATTTCGGACTCTCAGCATGACGCTTAACAGCCTCTTCGTAATATGGTCCGTAAATTCCTTTACCTTTTCCTGTCCCCTTAAAACTTTTTGCTACATCACTACCATGTGTACTCAGACTTTGACCGACTTCCTGAGCTATAGTATTATTTAGGTTGTTTTTACCTCCAACTCCATCTTTGTTATTGGTTAAACCAAGATTAGAATCAGTCTTTTTACTGAGGTAAGCTGGCGCTGATTTAGAATGAGAAGGTTTTGAAACATCAAGCACTAAACCTTCTGGTGTCACCATTGAAGGTTGTGGGAACCATTTTTCACCAAAATTATCAACTTTACTCTTAGTAGCATCAAATAGATTCTTTCCAAAACCTTCCGCTGTATTTAAGACTTTACCAGTTTTAGAAGCAATGGCATGTGCCGCACTACCAACACCATTTTTTGCAATTTTTCCAGCTATAGATGCTTTCGACGCTGGTAAGGCAAACTCTGCCGCTTCCAAGGTAGTTTTAAGCTGATTTTTTTGAGCAAAACCGTCTCCGGCCATGAAATTTGAAATAGAGTTAATTTCGCGGGAGCCAGGAGAGACTTGACTCGCAAGATTCATTACATATCTGCTTACTCCTAATAACATCTCTGGTGCAGAGGTTGAATCCCATTTATCAATAATCCCTTGCCATACAGCAGAATCGCGATTATAAATTTCGTTCAATTCATCTTTAGATAGATTGACTAACCCAGCCTTATGAGCCGTAGTTTTCATTCCATCAAAGCTTAAATCGGCCAAAGAAGCCAGTCCAGTAACAGCATCATTATAATATTCCTTAAAGGCTGCTTTCCCAGCTTCATGGCTAATTTTGGATCTTTTTTCAAATGCATCTAGACTAAAATCCTTTGGCGATACTTTCGTTTCGGCTAAATATTTATTCGAAGCACTAGGATCTGCAAGAAGGTATTTATTGACAAATTGGCTGAGTGCACCCGGCCTTACCTCTTCTAGAGTTGTCGGACGAATTTTTGCCTCTTGGTAAGCCGCTTGATAATTTGGCTGACCAAATCGGTTCAGTTTCGTAGGTGCGCTCAGGTTTGCCCATCCTTTAGCAATCTTTTGACTTTTGCTTTCACTGGCTGAATCAGTATTTTGCTGGAGCAAATCGCTTAGTTTGGAAGTAGCATTTGTTGGTTGTTCCTGCCAGATTTTCCTTACTTGAGAAGCTCTGTTTTGTCTTTCTTGAGCTCGCGCCAAGGCCTTAGCTTCTTCTTGAGCCTGACGGAAAGTATCAATTTTATTTTCTGCCGACTGGATTTTGTTAAATCCTTTGGCTAACGCACTGATTTCTTCTGATGTATAGTTAGATAAATCTACATTGACCTTATCGCCAGGTGTCAGATTAATACGGTTTTGTTTATTATTGATGTTCAGCTTATTCTGCCCATGCAAATCCTGAAGAGCCAGCATAGAAGCTGCTGCAGCTTTTTCCTTATCATCTGGATAATGGAGATTGCCGATTTTGGCTAAGCTATCACCTTTCTTGATCTGATAGTCATTACTTGCGGATTGATTAAATAGAGGCTGACTTTCTTTACTATTTGCAAGATCCAACAAGTCTTGATAAGCCGATGTAGGCTGACCTTGGCTATCGGTGAGAGTAGACTGACCATAAGGAGTAAAATCTAACTTTCCCTTTTTATTTGAGGAAGTTGAGCTTAAACTATACTCTGGAGTTGTGGTAGCCGACGTTTCAGAATTATTCAGACCATAACCATAGTCTTTCAACGCTTTAATAAACTGATTTCTATGTTCTTCTGACAAGGAATCTAAAGCTGTTTCAACTTCCGGTGAGACAGCTAAGTTATAGCGACTACTTCCTGTACTTGATTTTTGAGCTCCGGTATTGGCAGACTCCAAGGCCTTTTCGGTAAAATCTACTGCATCCAAAGCGTCTGTAGTAGATTGATCCACTTTAGAATCAGCCATTTTCAAGGCATCATCTTTACCTTTTTTAGCAAGACTGTCTGTCGTTACAGTATCATCTTTCCCAGCAATCGCCTTATAATCAACAGAATCCGCCAAGCTGTCTGAAGCACTTACAGATGAATCGCTGATTGGTTTGTAATCGCTAGGTTTGATATTGCTAGCGTCCTCGCTTACTGATGGTGTATTAATTGGACGATAGTCGCTCGAACTAACACTGCTGGCACTTTCACTTGTCGACGATGTGCTAATCGGACGGTAGTCGCTCGAACTGACATTGCTGATACTTTCGCTTACCGACGGTGTACTAATTGGCTGATAGTCGCTCGAACTAACGTTGCTGACACTTTCGCTTACCGATGGTGTGCTAATCGGACGATAGTCGCTCGAACTAACGTTGCTGACACTTTCGCTTACCGACGGTGTACTAATCGGACGATAGTCACTTGAACTGATGTTGCTAGCACTTTCGCTTACCGACGGTGTACTAATCGGACGATAGTCGCTCGAACTAACATTGCTGACACTTTCGCTTACCGACGGTGTGCTAATCGGACGATAGTCACTTGAACTAACGTTGCTGACACTTTCGCTTACCGACGGTGTGCTAATCGGACGGTAGTCGCTTGTGCTGATGTTGCTTAAGCTTGAACTAGAATTAGAACTGATTGGCGCATAATCAGAGGCTGAGAAAGAACTTCCAAAACTAGAACTACTAAAACCTCCGCCAAAATCGAAAGCTTTTACCTCATGAGGTTGAAAAGCCATCGCACTCAGTATGACAGCCGAAGCTATAACAACTTTACGAAATGATTTTTTCATAAGACAACCTTTCTATAATGTAATACCATTAATATTATAACGCATATTTCTTATACTGTTAATATTTTTGGTACAATGTTATAGTTTTTTAATAAAAAGTTGGAGTGTTTTCATATTTATTTTCCTAATTTTTAAGACTCATTTAAGATAGTTATGTATTATCCGGCTCCATCCCCACCAGCCTTTCTATCCTATTCTCCCCATGCTCTTTCCTTAAAGAAATGTTAACATTTTCTTAAAACTAACTTATATTAGGAATTTTTAAGCCGCAGTCTGTATACTTTCTACAAATCATCTAAGAAAGAGGTATGGATATGGATTACCTAGTGATTCCGGCCTATGAGCCTGATTATAATCTTATTAAGCTGATAAAAAAAATTCACCATAAGAGTGATTTTCATATCATTGTTATCGATGACGGCAGCTCTTCCAAATGCCAGATAGTCTTTGTGCAGGCAGAGCAGTACGCGACCGTGCTCCGTCATCAGGTCAATCAAGGCAAAGGGCAAGCGCTGAAAACTGCTTTTACCTTTATCCAAGCACTGAAAATATATGGAACGGTGGTAACAGCAGATGCGGACGGCCAGCACAAGGTCTGGGATATTTTCCGTGTAGCGAGCAAGGCTTCTGAAAATCCCAATCGGCTGATTCTGGGAGCACGCGCCTTTACTGGCAAGGTGCCTCTGCGTAGCCGCTTCGGCAACAGTCTGACTCGGGCTCTCTTCAAAGTCCAAACTGGCGTGAGTGTCTCCGATACTCAGACAGGCTTACGAGCCTTTACGACCAACATGATTCCGTTTATGCTAAAGGTAGAGGGCCAGCGCTATGAGTATGAAATGAACATGCTCTTAGAAGCCAGCAAGGAATATCCCATTTTGGAAGTGCTAATTGAGACGGTCTATATCAATGACAATCAAGGCTCGCACTTCCGGCCAATTCAGGATGGGCTCATGATTTATAAAAATATTTTTAAATTTGCTCTGACTTCTCTCAGCAGTTTCGTCGTCGACTACATCGTCTACGCACTGGCTCTCTTGTTTTTAGCTGCTGTGCCGACCAGCCTGAGAATTCTTTTAGCTAACGGGATTGCCCGCGTAACCAGCTCAATCTTTAACTATTCGACCAATAAAAAGCTGGTCTTTAAGAACGACGACAGTATACTCAAGACAGGAACTGGCTATTTCAGCCTAGCTGTAGTGCTCTTTATCCTAGATACACTGCTGATTCGCCTCTTCTATGCTGTCTTTGGTCTCAACCTTCTGATTGTCAAAATCATCGTCGGCATCTTGCTCTTCACTGCCTCTTGGATGGTGCAAAAGAGATTTATTTTTAAGGAAAGGACACACACCGCATCATGAAATTTTTAAAGAAACGCTATGCCTACGCCTCCATTTTTGGGCTGCTTCTGACAGCTTCCTTCAGCTACTCCATGCTGAAAACCTTTGTCATCGCAGAGACCATTTCCACGGTTTCAAGTACGAGTTCGTCGTCCAATGCCGAGGCTGCCAGCAAGGCTGCGGAAACAGCAACTGTGACGGATACCAGCTATTCAGACGACAACATCTCGGTCACGCTAACTGAAAAGACCGTCAGCAACACCCAAGTCTACATCGCTGATGTGACCGTCAGCTCATCAGAATACCTGAAAACAGCCTTTGCCCAAAACACCTACGGAAACAATGTCACAGCAAAGACCTCGGAAACGGCCGCCAACAACAATGCCATCCTAGCGGTCAATGGTGACTACTATGGAGCCAATACGACTGGCTATGTCATCCGCAATGGCGTCGTCTACCGCGATACCGTCCGAGAAGACTCTAGCAATGGTGATTTGGCTATTTACAAAGACGGCTCCTTCAAGATTATCTATGAAGACCAAGTCTCTGCTGATCAACTAGTCAAAGACGGCGTGGTCAATCTCTTGGCCTTCGGCCCATCTCTTGTAGAAAATGGTGAGATTGCCGTTGATACCAACTCCGAAGTCGGCCAGTCTATGTCTTCCAATCCTCGGACTGCTATCGGTATCATTGATGAAAACCACTACATCATCATCGTTTCAGACGGACGCACCTCAGAAAGCGAGGGACTTTCCCTCTACCAGATGGCAGAAATCATGAAATCTTACGGTGTTAAGACCGCCTATAACCTTGATGGCGGCGGCTCCTCTACACTTTACTTTAACGGTCAGGTCATTAACAAACCTACAACCAACGGAAATACTATCTCAGAAAGGTCGGTGAGTGATATTGTCTACATCGGTTACTAATCCCAGCAAAAAACGTTTTAGAAAAACGGCCCTTATCTACGCACTATTAACTATTTTCTTCTTTGCTTTCAGCAGAATCTATGAATCTTTCAGTTTCGGCGAGACTTCTAGCCACATCCATTATCTCTTTGTCATTCCTCTAGCGGGCGGCATTTTCCTTCTACTCTTTATGAAGGTCATCCCTAACCTCTCTCGGCTCAGCCTCAACCTCTGGAACTCAGCTGTAGCCATTATGACAGCCGGCATGCTCTTCCGTGGCATCGTCAACCTATCTGGTCGCTCAACGACGCTGGATATGCCCTACTGGTACGTAGGAGCAGCCTTTGCGGCTCTGGCACTACTCTCCATGGTCTTTACTCGAAGTGAGTGGAATAAAGAAATCCAGGCACAGCCAATACCCAGCAAAAAAGAAGATACAAAACTAAGTCGTCGTGAAACCTACAGCCAAGTATAAACCAAAAAACCTCAGAAAAATCTGAGGTTTTTATTCTAGTGATAATCATTCTGAGTCTTCATTCACATTCATACACACTACCCGTTAGCGGATCAATGACTTCTGCCAGCTTAAAGTGTCCCGGCTCATAATGGTAATGGCAGATGGCGCAGTTGCCAAAGCGCACCTTAGGATCCAAGGCTTGCGCTGCAATCTTGAGATAGAAGGCCCACATGGCACCGCCGTGGCTAACAGCTAAGACTGGCTCTGCTTCTGCCTGCTCCATGACCTCCGTCAGAGTGACCAACATGCGTTCACCGACTTGGTCCACTCCTTCTCCACCATAAGGAACAAATAGGTCTTCAAATGAGGTGGCTCCTGGTCGAAATTTCGGCTGCAGGCGTTCAGGCTGGGCTTCAAAGAGACCAAAGTTCCATTCTTTAATGCCTTTAAGGCGAGTATAGTCGGTCCGGCCAGAGACAAGTTCCAAGGTATCAGAAGCTCGCTCCTGAGTGGACGAATAGAGAGGTCCAAAACGAATGCCCCGCTCTTGCAAATAAGCTCCTGCCTGCCGGACTTGATCCTGCCCCAGTTCTGTCAAAGGAGAATCGCAAGCTCCCTGCACCAAGCCTTCTTGGTTGAAAAAAGTCTGGCCGTGCCGCATTAAATATAAATCTTTCATTTTCCCTCCCAATCGCTAAAATCGTGGCCAATGGCCTCTTCTAGGTAAAATTGGTCATCTTCAAAAGTAAACTTCAAGATACCACAGTTGGTCATGTGACCCAAATCATCCAGACACCAGTTTTTCTGCCAAGCTCTGGCAAAATTGGCCATAGCTCCGCCATGGGAGACCATGAGCACAGACTGACCATCCGTCTCCTGCATGAGCTGAAGAATGGTCGTTGCCATACGCTCCTGCACTTGATCTTGTGATTCACCCCCATAGGTAACAAAGAAATCTCCATAAGGCAGGGGTGGATTGAGGTCTTCGCTTTCCCCTTCAAAGGTCCCGAAGTTCCACTCCTTGAGTCCCTTGACACGCTTATAGGGAATCTTACCGTCCGTTACCAATTCCAAGGTATCACAGGCCCGCTCTTGAGTAGAGCTATAAGCATCATCAAATGTAATACCGGCATCCTTAAAATATTGCCCTGCCACCTTGGCCTGATAAATACCAAAATCTGTCAGAGGAGCATCACACCAGCCTTGGACCTTATGGCGTAGGTTGAAAAGCGTTTGCCCATGCCGCATCAGATAAAGTGTTTTTGCCATCAATCATCTCTCCTTTAGATGAGTTCTAACTTTTCAAAGGCCTTGTAGAGACCGTCTTGGCTGACCGAGTCTGTCACCAGATCAGCCATGGCCTTGATTTCCGCTCCGCCATTTCCCATAGCGACCCCGACCTGACAATAGTCCAGCATAGGAATATCAACCTTGGCATCGCCAAAAGCCAGAGTATCTGCCCTGTCAGCATCCAGATGCTTCAGGAGAAGCTCAATGGCATGCGCTTTGGTAATGTCTTTGACGCCCAAGTCACCAAAGAGAGCATGCTCGTCCTTTCCTCCCCAAGTACCTGCCTTAAGTTCAGGAAAAGCTGACTTAGAGTCCAGATGGTCTTGATAGCTTCTGAGAATAAAGCTGACTTTGTTCAGGTCGTCCCGGTAGATCTCCCCACCATAAACCAGGCCATGAAGAGCTTCTTCAGCCTCCATATTTACTACTTTTTCTGGATTGACACCTTTTCCAAGTACATAGGTCCGAAGCACTGGTCGTGCTGCTTCGCGGAAGCCTTTGCTTGCAAAGAGACCGTTATTACTCTCTAGGTAAAACTCTAGCTCCCGCTCCTGAAGCCAGTCGACTAGCCTTTTAGCGACATCTCGCGGAATCAGTTGGTGCAGAATAACCTCCCCCTCATGCTCCACATAGGAGCCGTTGCCCCCAATCATGCCATCAAAGCCAATATCCCAAATTTCCGGCGGCATCTCAGCCTTGCTGCGACCTGTGCAGACATAGACCAGATGGCCCTTTTCCCGTGCCTTGCGAATGGCGACCACAGCAGACTCCGGTATATGATTATCATAGTCGATGATGGTACCGTCCACATCCAGAAAGATGATTTTTCTCGTCATAAAGCCCCTTTTTCTCATGATTTTCCTCGCATTTGCCGAATGCTTTCTTCATTTTTTACAAATTCTCTCACTTTTGGCCAATATTATTTTACGAACTCTTCATCCTATTATATATCTTTTTGAAAGCCTTTTCTTATAGAATTATCAGAGATAATGGTACTATCCTTTTCTCTCAGAGAAAAAACAAGAAGGACAGCTTTTAATCAGCTTGTTCCTTCTGCTTTTTTTATTACCCAGCTTATCTACTCATCTTCTGCTTCAAACAGCCAGAGTTTGGAATCAAAGTCATAGCTCGGCTTTTGCTCAGAATCCTCTAAAAGCTGACCGCTGGAAGCGTCCGTTGTGACCAGCCCAACTCGCATAAGCTCAGCCCCCGTATAGGTACGCCCCTCCAGCCGATAGACCTTATCCGCAGCCAGTCCTTTCAGTTGCAAGCGCTGATGAGAGCGATTGACTTGATTGAGGACCTTGAAAGTTCCTAAAAGTGCAGTGTTCTGATCCTGACTGACAAGCATCCAAGCTGTCTGTCCATCTCCCTTAAATGGCGACTGCAGTCTATAAAAAGTTCCATTATGAATCAGCTCTCGATGGCGCTTGTAAAAAGCTATCTGTTCCCTGACTTCAGCCAATTCTTCTGGACTTAGCTGATTAAGGTCCAGCTCATAGCCAAAGGAACCGAAAAAGGCGACATTCCCCCGCGTCTTCAACGGAGTCAGACGATTGGTCTGGTGATTGGGCACGATGGAGACATGGGCTCCCATGGATGAAAGCGGATAGAGAAGACTGGTCCCATACTGGATTTTCAAGCGCTCAATCGCATCCGAGTCATCGCTGGTCCAAGCTTGCGGAGCATAGTAGAGCATACCTGGATCAAAGCGGCCTCCACCCGAAGAGCAGGACTCAAATAACAATCTCGGATAGCGACTAATCAAACGCTCATACAAGTCATAAACACCCAAGACATAGCGGTGAAAAATCTCTCCTTGCTGATTAGCTGGCCAGGCAGCTGAGAAGACATCCGTCAGAGGACGATTCATATCCCACTTGATATAGTTCAGCTGCGCTTCCTCGATAACCGCTGACAGACGCTCAAAAATCTCATCCACTACTTCCGGCCGAGAATAGTCCAAAACAAACTGGTTCCGACCATGGTGGGGCTGTCTATCTGGCACTGCCAGCAGCCAGTCAGGATGAGTTCGGTAGAGTTGGCTGTCCTTATTGACCATTTCCGGCTCAAACCAAAGACCAAACTGCATGCCCAAACCGTGAATACGCTCTGCTAGCGAGCCCAGCCCCTTCGGCAGCCTTTCTGGATTGACAAACCAATCCCCCAGCCCAGCGCGATCGTTAGTCCGCTGGCCAAACCATCCGTCATCTAGCACAAAGAGCTCCACTCCTACATCTTGAGCCTTTTCAGCAAGCTCCAGCAGCTGATTCTCACTAAAGTCAAAATAGGTAGCTTCCCAGTTATTGATGAGAACAGGACGCGCTCGCTCGCGCCAGTAGCCCCTAGCTAGGCGTCGACGAAATAGCTGATGAAAGACTTGACTCATGCCGTTGAGGCCCCGCTCAGAATATACTAGCAGAGCTTCTGGACTGGTAAAGGACTGGCCTGCAGCCAGCTTCCACTCAAAACCAAAAGGATTGATGGCTAGCTGCAACCGGGTCACATCATAGGTATCCACCTCAGCCTGAATGAGAAAATTACCTGAATACACCAAGGCCGTTCCTAGTACTGGACCTGAAAATTCAGTCGTTTCCGGTCGCTTAAGAGCCACAAAAGGATTGTGGTGGGGACTGGAAATGCCGCGGGTTGACTCAATAGACTGAATCCCCTGCTGAAGCGGGCGCTCCTTGATATGGCGTTCCCGAGCCCATGCCCCTGATAACTGCAGCCAGTCATAATCAGCATCTGGCAGATCAAGCGACAGACTAGCTAGGGATTCCAAGTAGCAAGTTTCCCTGCCTTGATTAATCACTTTGCTGGAGCGAGTGATAACCGGCCAATCAGCAAAAATCGTATAAAACAGCTGAACTTCTACTTCTGTCACCTCATCTCGTAGGGTTAGAATAAGAGTCTTAGCCTCCGTTTGAGTCTCTGTATAAGTAGCGGGCACCCCCTCTAAAGCAGGCTTACCATCTACTATCTGATGACTGACATAGACAAAATCAGTAATACGCGAGCCATTTTCCTGCCGCAGACAGATAGCGGGATGACGAAAATCTGTCGTGCCGTATTCTGGAAATTCCTGACGCACATGCTCCAAAGAATAGCGTAAATCTCCTTCTTTCCGATAGGTCGTCATGGGCCGATGCTGCAGCTCCACCAAATAAGAATAATCCCGCTCTGGTACCACCGCTCCGTAGTAAAGCTGCAAGAGTTTACCATCCTCATAAACCCGAAAGATATAAGAAATCTCACCGTTAGTCAGATGAAATTGCCTGCACTCTTCGTTAAACCAAATACTCGCCTTATTCATGGTCTTCTCCTTTCACAGTCTGCAGTCAAACTTCCACTTTCATTATAAAAAAGGCCACCCCTTTTGGTAAGCCTTTCTTTCTAGTATTATTTATCCAAATGTGACTTTTTACAGCTCTTGCCCCAGATGAGAGCTAGCCTTGCGAAAGTTCAAAGGCGACTGGCCGCGCGCCTTCTTGAAGGCTTTTGAAAAGCTCTGTGTTCCGGCAAAGCCTGTCTTATTGGCAATCTCTTCCACCGAAAGCTGGCTGCCCGTCAGCAAATCAGCTGCCATATTGAGTCGCAAATCATTGCTGTACTCCTTGATCCCCTTGCCTACTTCATCCTTGAAAAGCCGAGATAGGTAGGAAGGGTGCAGCGCCAATTTCTGCGCCAACTCCTGCACAGATAAACTTTCTGGCAGATGACTGCTCAGTAGTTCCAAGACCTGCTGGACATAAGGATTGATCCGACGGCTTTCCGTGATTAAAGAGGTCTGCTTGAGACGCTGGGACAAGAGTTCTAAAAAGCGATAAACTTGCCTTTGCAGAGCTAGTTCAGCTGTTATTCCGCTGCCCTCATAGGCCAAACTTTCAAAGACCAAGGCCTTAAATTCCTGCAAAGAAGTCAGCTCAAAAGACCACTGGTCAGACTGTAAGCCCAGATCCTGCAGATAGCGAGGCAAGAGATGCCCACCCAGTCCCATCCAGACATAAGACCAAGGCTCTTCTCCATCAGCCTGATAAAAGACCGACTGACTCGGCGGCACCACAAAGCCCTGCCCTTCCTGCAAATCATAGCGCTGATTGCCCACGGAGTAAGTCCCCCGTCCCTTCAGTACGATGTGAATGACATAAACATCCCGGACAGCCGGCCCAAAGCTATGATGGGCTTCCGTTTTTGAATAACCACAGAAGGCAAAAAAACAATCTTCTTGGCCAAACTGCATAGACTTAACCAAGGTCAGTGAATGCTCCATCAGCCCCTCCTTAGATTTGGATAAAACTTTTACCCTTATTATAAAACAAAAACCACTAAACAGCAAATGAATCTGATTAGTGGTTTCTTCATTCATCTTAAAAAGATTGGACGGATGGGTTATGATTAAAGAGGGCATGGGTAGCCTTATAGATATGGTAGGCTGTTGCAGCATTATTCATAGTGTAAAGGTGTATGCCCGCTACATCTTGGGTCACCAAGTCAACAATTTGGTCCACAGCATAAGCCAGACCAGCTGCTCTCAGAGACTCTGGGTCATGTTCGTACTTATCCAGAATAGCCCGGAATTTTCTTGGCAGCTTGATATTCTCACATGTCTTAAGCAGGCGCAGAGCCTGATTGCGATTGAGAATCGGCATAATCCCGGCATGGATTGGCACTTCAATACCCGCTAAAATACACTTGTCCTGAAAATCATAAAAACGCTCATTGTCAAAGAAAAGCTGAGTCACCAGACTAGAACAGCCAGCATCCACCTTTTTCTTGAGATTTTGAATATCCGAAATCTGATTAGGCGAATCCGGATGGCCCTCCGGATAGCAGGCTCCGATGATGTCAAAGTGCGGTGCTTCTGTCTTGATGTATTCAATCAAGTCAGTCGCATAGGTAAAATCATCCTTAGGCGCTACATCTGGAAAAATATCCCCTCGCAAAGCCAAAATCTGATGGACACCAACCCGATCTAAAGACTGTAAGATATTAGACACCATGTCCTTGGTCAGATAGACCGCAGGTAAGTGAGCAATCGTCGGAATCTTGAGGTCGTTGGCGATGAACTCCGTCAAACGAACCGTCGTCTCCTCAATGTCAAACTTATTATTGCTGGCTGTCACACTGATAAAGTGAGGAGCCAGATCTTGCATCTCTCTCAACGCCTGAAAAATCTTATCATTGCCTACTGCCGGATTGGGAGGAAATACTTCAAATGAGAGACTGGGTGTGTGACGACGAACCATATAACAAAAAGTTCCTTTCAATTATGGTAGTGATAGCCGAGGACAATCCTAGAAGAACAGCTTCTGCAGGATTGTCAGCTCTGCTTCAATTTTGGTATGTTCCTCCATCAAGATAAACTTTTGAGGTTCCAGGAGGATTATTGCAAATGTTGTCTAGCTGCTTTGGCTGCTTCTACTAAGCGCTCCAAGCTAGCCTTGGTTTCTGGGATACCACGAGTTTTGAGACCACAGTCAGGGTTGATCCAGACCTTGCTGCTTGGCACCTTAGCCAAGATAGCTTCGATCGTATGGTCAATTTCCCCTTCATTTGGCACGCGTGGTGAGTGGATATCGTAAACTCCAGGCCCCACTTCTGTTTGGAAGTTCTTAGCCTTGAGCTCATCCAGGATTTCCAAGTTAGAGCGGCTTGCTTCAAAGGAAATCACGTCCGCATCCATGTTGTCAATAGCAGGGATGATATCAGTAAATTCGGAGTAACACATGTGAGTGTGGATTTGCGTATCTGGCGCTACAGTTGAGTGTACCAATCGGAAGGCTGGAATTGCCCAGTCAAGGTAATCTTCATACCAGTCGCTGCGACGGAGTGGCAATTTCTCACGAAGAGCAGCCTCGTCGATTTGGATAATCTTCACGCCAGCAGCTTCAAGGTCAAGCACCTCATCCTTGATTGCCAAGGCGATTTGAAGGGTAGAATCCTTGATAGAGATGTCTTCACGTGGGAATGACCAGTTGAGGATGGTTACAGGTCCAGTCAGCATGCCCTTAACAGGTTTGTCTGTACGGCTTTGTGCATAGCTAGACCATTTCACAGTGATTGGGTTGAGACGAGTCACATCACCCCAGATGATTGGTGGTTTCACCCCACGCATACCGTATGATTGTACCCAACCATTCTTAGAGAAGAGGTAACCTGACAGGTTTTGACCGAAGTACTCAACCATGTCATTACGCTCGAACTCACCGTGCACCAGCACGTCAAAGCCGACTTCTTCTTGCCACTTGATCCATTCATCAATCTGCTCAGCCAAGAACTTGTCATAGTCTTCTGCTGACAGCTCGCCCTTGCGGAAAGCCAAACGTTTGGCACGGACTTCCTTGGTTTGAGGGAAGGAACCAATTGTCGTAGTTGGCAATGGTGGCAGATTGAGCGCCTTGTGCTGAATTTCCTCACGCTCTGCAAAGACCGGCAGGCGAGTGTAGTCTGCATCTGTCAAGCCAGCGATCCGAGCAGCTAGCTCTGCATTTTGCCCAACACGCTCTGCTGCAAAGAGAGCTTTGTTAGCAGCAAGTGCTTCTGCACCACCGCCATTACGGATAGCATCCAAGTCACGGATTTCATCCAATTTTTCCACCGCAAAGGCAAAGTGGTTCAAGATTGCTGGTTCAAATTCTTCGTTAGCAGTCGTAAATGGCACATGGAGCAGCGAACATGAGCTTGTCAAGACTATGTTTTCAGCTGGGATTTGCTCAAGAACAGCCAAGCTCTTTTCATAGTTGTTGCGCCAGATGTTCTTACCATTGACAATACCTGCATAAAGAGTCTTATCAGCTGGGAAGCCACCTTTGACAAGCTCAAGAGTTTTCTTGCCTTCGACAAAGTCCAGACCAATCGCATCTACTGGCAACTCTACAAGGTCTGCATAGATGTCACGAATGTCGCCAAAGTAGGTTTGAATCAAGACTTCCAAGCCTTTCTTGTCTGCCAAAAGCTTCTTATAAAGGTCCAAGAAGAGAGCTTTTTCTTCTGCAGACAAATCTTTGACCAAACTTGGCTCATCCAACTGGATACGCTCTGCGCCCAGCTCTGCTAATTTTGCAAAGACTTCTTGATAGGCTGTAGCCAGAGCATCAACAAAGTCAGCTGGTACCACACCGTCTTCAAAGTCAGACACTTGTAGGAGAGTGAATGGTCCGACCACTACTGGACGGGTTACCAAGCCCAACTCTTTAGCTTCCGCAAATTCATCAAAAATCTTGTGTCCAGCCAATTTGACTTGGGTTTCTTTTTCAAATTTAGGAACGATATAGTGGTAGTTAGTGTTGAACCATTTCTTCATCGGAAGGGCGCGGACATCCCCTTTTTCGCCCTGATAACCACGAGCCAAGGCAAAATAACGCTCCAAGTCAGTCAACTCCAACCCTTGCACAGATGACGGCACCACGTTAAAGAGAAAAGCCGCATCCAGCACATTGTCATAATGAGAAAAGTCATTAGACGGAAGCTCTGAAATTCCTTTCTCCTTAACAATATTCCAGTGCTTAGCGCGCAGCTCTTTGGCCGCAGCCAGAAGCTCTTCTGCTGAGATTTCATGTCTAAAGTATTTTTCAGTTGTAAATTTCAATTCGCGGAATTCGCCCAAACGTGGGAAACCAATGATAGTCGTTGACATAAACGTCCTCCAAAATTTTTCTTGATTTTATCTTATCAGAAAATCCCCCCTCTGTATAATTGGAATTTCCCAGAGTTTGATATAGTTTTAAACTATAACCTGTCTCGTCAACCAGTCCAAAATCCCCATTTTAGAAGCACCATTGACTGTAATTATTGTTTGCTATAGGTAGAAGTTATGACCTTAGAAAAAGAAAAACCAGCGAGAATAAAATCTCGTTGGTTTCTTTTCATTCTTTTACTAACGCTTTTTCTCTTCCTTCTCCACAACAAACTCTCTAACCAAGCGGTAGATAACTGCAAAGATAGGCGTGAAGAAAATCATGCCGACCAAGCCAAAGAGGTTGCCCCCAATCAGGGCTGCGGCTAGGGTAAAGAGAGTTGGGAGTCCGACGGACTGGCCCACCACGCGCGGATAGATGACATTGCCCTCAATCAGCTGCACTCCTTGAAAGACTGCGATAGAAAGGAGGGCTTTCCAAGGGCTGTCGGTAAAGATAAAGATAGCTCCCAGAGCACAAGCTGAGAAAGGCCCGATGTAGGGAATGAAAGAGAGCACTCCGGCCAAAACTCCTGTCAAGGCAGCATAAGGCAGGCCTGTCAGAGAGTAGGCGATAAAGACTAAAATCCCAACAATGACGGCCTCTATCATCTGCCCCATCAGAAACTTATCATAGGTCTCAACAATGACAGAACCGACATAGGATAGGCGTTTCACAGCCTTCTCAGGAAGCAGGACCTGCAAGAGACGGCTAGTAATTGTCTGCAAATGCTCCTTGCTGCTCAAGAAAGCAAACATGAGAAAGATAGACATGATGACAGAGAAGAAATTGCCAAAGATGGCAGAGATATTGCCTGTCAGGCTGCCTAGAAGAGAGATGGCTCGGTTGACAATGTCGCTGTTTTGCAGCTGCTTGGTCAAATCTTTCAACTGGCTAGAGGAAAGCAAACCAGACTGCTGCAGCCACTTAGCTACCTGAGGCGCTACCTTGCCGATTGTTTCGCTCAGCTGATTGACCGCTGTGGTCAAAGTCGGCACGACGATGGAGACAATCCCCGTCATAATGAGAACTAAAATCAGCACCTCTAAAACTAAGGCCAGGCTGCGCTGCAACTTCTGAGGGACTCGGCATTTTTCTAGAAGGTCTTCCAGCTTTTTCATCGGGACATTAAAGATAAAGGCTAGAACTCCACCCAATATAATGGGTGAAAAAACCGAAGTCAGACTCTGCAGGCCAGACCAGATGTTCCCGATATAGAGAACCAGGGCCAGAGCGATCGCCGCAAAGACGATGAGTTTATAGGATTCATTTATTTTTTTCATAAGGCTTCCTTTTAAGGTTTTGTCATTTCCTTATTTTATCATAATTTTCGAGGGCTTTCGAGCAGAAGGAAGCATGGGTTAGTCAGCTTTGTCATCGCTCTTGAATTTGGGTACATCTTGAAGATAAAAAATCCCCGATATGATAGCTAGAACGCCGGCCAAGTTCCCCAAAAATGGAATGATTCCTGCAAGAAAGGCGAAAAAGAGAAGCTTATGGCTCATCTTATTGACTCTTGGCTCTTCACTATAATGAGCCATTCCAGCCAGGGAAAGACAAAGAAACAGCAAGCTGATCAGTATGATCAGGACGCCCCAGTCAGACTTTTCGACCATTTTGGGAACTAAAGCAACTATTTCCCAGTGCCATCTCTGAGAAGAAGCGTAAAGGATGATGAGGCCTCCTAAAATTCCAGTAATTCCATTTACCAATAACAATTTCTTTGACTTCATAGAAATCTCATTCTTTCTTTTTTAAACATAGTATACCTAGCCACTTTCTAATCTGTCAACCATTATAAAAGAATGATTGTCACATCCGATAAATCCGTTTTCATTCAAATTATCTTATGATAAAATAACTTTATGCACAAGAAAACAATTATTGATTTTAAGCAGTTGGGCCAACGCCTGATTTTTACGAATCCCATCAAGGAGCTAAAGACTCGCCGTCTTGACCAAGTGGAGGAACTTTTGACAGAGATTGAGGGTTGGCAGGAGAAAGGATACTACGCTGTCGGCTATGTCAGCTATGAAGCAGCGCCAGCCTTCGAGGAAAAATTCCAAGTTCATTCGGCTCCGCTCCAGAAAGAATACCTCCTCTACTTTACTATCCACGATAAGGCCGAGCAGGCTTCCATTCCCTTGACCTATGAGGAAGTGGAAATGCCAGCAGCTTGGCAGGGGCTGACTTCTGAGCAAGAGTACCAGAAGGCTATCGAGACTATTCATCATCATATCCGCCAGGGCGATACCTATCAGGTCAACTACACGATGCAGCTGCGCGCGGAGCTCAATCCTGAGGATAGCTTGGCTATTTACAACAGGCTAGTCGTTGAGCAAAATGCAGCCTACAATGCCTATGTAGAGCATGACGAGACCGCCATCTTGTCCATCAGTCCCGAGCTCTTTTTCGAGGAGCACCGAGGTCAACTGACAACTCGTCCGATGAAAGGAACTACCAATCGGGGACTGACCTTAGAGCAGGATAGAGAGCAGGCTGCATGGCTGGCCCAGGATGCTAAAAACCGAGCAGAAAATATGATGATTGTCGATTTACTCCGCAATGACATGAACCGTATTTCTCAAACAGGCAGCGAGCGGGTTGAGCGTCTCTGCAGCGTCGAGCAATACTCTACAGTCTGGCAGATGACCTCTACCATCAAAAGCCAGCTGCAGGAGGGAATCGGACTGGCAGAGCTTTTCAAGGCGCTCTTTCCTTGCGGATCCATCACAGGCGCCCCTAAAATTTCGACCATGGCTATCATCAAGGCGACAGAAAAAGCTGCCCGCGGGGTCTACTGCGGTACAGTCGGTATCTGTCTACCAGACCAGAGACGGATTTTCAACGTCGCCATCCGCACCATTCAGCTGGAGGGAAGAAAAGCCATCTATGGCGTTGGCGGCGGCATCACTTGGGACAGCACCTGGAAATCCGAATACATCGAAACCCAGCAAAAATCTGCCGTCCTCTATCGGAAAAATCCGCGATTCGACCTAATTTCGACTGGAAAAGTGACAGACGGAAAGTTGACCTTGCAAGACCAACACCTGCAAAGGCTGACAGAAGCAGCCAGATACTTCGCCTATCCTTTTGACCAAGACAAACTGAAGCAAGTGTTAGAAGAAACCTGCGCTCAGCTGGATAAAGGACAGGATTACAGGCTGCGTATAGCTCTAAAAAAAGACGGTAGTATTGAGCTAGAAACGACTCCTCTACTGCCACTGACGGATACTTTCAGAAAGGCAAAACTGGTAGAGCAGACAGCCAATCTAGCCCAGCCTTTTACCTATTTCAAAACCAGCCATCGGCCACATCTGACCTTGGAGCAGCAAGAACAGATTTACTACAATGCCCAAGGCCAGCTACTGGAAACTTCTATCGGCAATCTGCTACTGGAGCTAAACGGCAAACTCTACACGCCTCCAGCTGAACTAGGCCTGCTCAAGGGCATCTACCGTCAGCAGTTATTAGATAAGGGTCGAGCTACTGAGAAGATTCTGACTCTGGCTGATCTGGCTCAAGCGAAGAAAATCTACGCCTGCAATGCAGTCAGAGGGCTTTACGAGCTGGAGATTGAGGATTAAGAGTTCCACAATTTGCCACTTGCTTTTAATCATCATCAAAAACTTTAGAAATATTTGAGAAATTCTTTATAAATATTTGAAGGTTTGGCGCTATACTAGTTAATAAGAAGAGGAGTTTTCTCTCCCAACATCATGAAAAGGAGACTTGATCATGGAAAATGTTTTAGTTTTACAGCAAGTCAGCAAAAAATTCGGCCGGCAGTACGCTCTGACCGATGTGAGTCTGACGATAAAAAAAGGAGATATTTATGGTTTGATTGGCAAGAACGGGGCCGGTAAGACCACTCTGATCAAGGTCATTACCCAGCTCTTGGAAGCAAGCAGTGGCAATGTCTCCCTCTTTGGCTCTCAGAACTATCAAGAATGGACGCAGAGTCTCAAACGGGTCGGTTCGGTTATCGAAACACCGGTCGCTCACAACCACCTGACAGCCTATGAAAATCTCAGCTACTACTGCAAGCTCCGCCATATTCCCCATGCGGACAAGGTCATCCGTGAAACCTTGGAATACGTGGACTTGACGGATACCGGCAAGAAGAAATTTCGCGACTTCTCACTCGGGATGAAACAGCGGCTGGGTCTGGCTATCGCGCTTCTTACCAGACCCGACCTGATGATACTGGACGAGCCTATCAATGGCCTGGATCCAGTCGGCATCAAGGAATTCCGCCAGCTGCTGCAGCGACTCAACGAGGAGTTGGGCATGACCTTTATCATCTCCAGCCATATCCTGTCTGAACTCTACTTAGTGGGGACTCGCTTCGGCATTATCGAGGAAGGACGACTGATTCGCGAGATTTCCAAGGCGGAGTTTGAAGAGCAGAGCGAAGACTATATCGTGCTTAAAACGTCGCAGTTGGAAGAAGCCAGCCGGCTGATTCACGACCAGCTCATGCATCGTATCAAGGTGGTCAATGCTTCTGACGAGATTCATATCTTTACCCATTCGCATGAGATTAGCAAGATTGTCAAGGAACTTGCGGCTGCAGATATACCGGTGCAGGAGATTTACTATGCACGACAAAACCTAGAAAACTTCTTTACAGACTTGGTCAAATGACAAAGGGAGGCTTATCATGATGGATTTCATTAGAGCCGATTTATACCGGCTCATGCGTTCAAAAGGCTTTTGGATTACTGAGTTTTTATTAGTCTGTGTGATTTTCTCAGCAACTTTCTTCCAAGCAAATATTCATTTTGGAGCAAATATCTCCAGAAATGAGGCTGCTACTCAAGCTCTAGGAAAACTAACCGGACTTCAAGCTCTGGACTATTTTGCAGGCAATACAGACGGTCTGCTCTTTTTCACCATCATTGGTATCGGTATGGTCCTTGGAGTGGACCTGTCTCGGAAACTTTATAAAAACTGTCTGAGCTACGGCATCTCTAAGCTCAGCTATTATTTTTCTAAATTCTTTGTCTGCGTTAGCATCGCAGCCTTTCACTTCCTGATGATTTTATCTATCTCCTTTGTGACCGCTAGTCTGTCCAACGGAATTGGCAGCGCCCCCAGCTCTTTTTTGCCTCAGTTGGGAGCTGCTCTCTTCATTCAATTTCTCAGCACGGTTGCATGGATTGCCATCATTTCTTTTATACTCTATGCCAGCCACTCGATTGTATCTAGCTTTCTGACCTATTTCCTTGGCGGTACCTTACTGACTATTCCCCTCATCTTTTACCCTGACAATGAATGGCTGCTCTATCTGACCATGCGTTTTAACACAGATATGGCAGCAGATAGCGGAGCTGTTATCAAAGCTATCCTGACAGTGGTAACGGTCACCTTGCTCTTTATGGGTGGCGGGCTGATGGTTTTCAAAAAGAAAAATTTATAAAAAGTAGGAACAATCTTAATCATTCAGAGGAGATTTCATGTTACATAGCATTCAGGCGGAGCTATACCAGCTTGTCCGCTCCAAGCTTTTTTGGCTAATAGAAGGGCTGCTCTTTTTTCTCATTTTCATCAGCTCTCTTGGTGAAAGAAACTTTAATTTTTATATCTCTACGTCTTCTGATCCAGAAGAAATAGTCATCCAAGGTTGGACAGGATTTGAAGCTCTCGAGGAGCTTGCTAAAGATTTCCTGCCCTTTGTCATGATTACTGTCCTTGTGCTCGTTATCTTTCTGTTAGGTCGTGACCTGACTAGAAAATTATACAACAATATATTAGCTGGCGGGGTTTCTCGGAAAGAATTTTACTTATCCAAAATAGCTGTTCTTATCACAATTATCATCTTTCAACTAGTAACAGCCTTTGCCGCAGCCTTTATCTTTGGGAGCCTCTTCCATGGACTTGGGACTATGCCAAAGAACTTTTTCTGGAGCTTTTCCTTGTCTTTCTTTCGCTCCTTTCTCTTTATTATGACCTGCAGTTCCGTAGTTACCTGTCTCCTCTACCTGACCCGCTCCACCCTAGCTAGTTATCTGGTCTTTTTCGCCCTGATTATGCTTCAGTCTAGCCTCGTTATCGTTTTCCCTCAGATAAATTCTGAACTATTCTTATTCCTTATCCTAGCTGGTTCTCTCTTAGGTGGTTACCAAGCCTTTCAGCACAGGGACTTATAAATTTAAGCAGTCAGCCCTTTGACTGCTTTTTTATTGCTTTTGGATTGGTTCTGTATTTCTTTAGAAATATTTTAGAATTTCTTGAGAAATATTTGAAGTCTAGCTTGTATACTAAAATCAAACCTAAGAAAGCGAGAATATACCATGCAAACTGTTTTAGAAGTAAAGCAAGTTACCAAACAATATAGCCAGCAATACGCCCTCGATCATGTGAGTCTTTCAATCCAGAAAGGCGATATTTATGGACTGATTGGCAAGAACGGGGCTGGCAAAACTACTCTTCTCAAGACCATTAGCCGGCTCATTCATGCCAACAGCGGAACCGTTTCTGTCTTTGGTTCGCAGAACTCTAAGGAATGGAATGAAGCCCTGCGTAAGATAGGAACCGTCATCGAAACACCGGTCGCTTACAATCAGATGACTGCTTATCAAAACCTCAACTACTACTGCAAGGTTCACCAGATTGCCCAGCCCGACCAGCTCATCAAGGAAACCCTGGCCTATGTCGGATTGAGCAATACTGGTAAAAAGAAATTCCGTAACTTTTCGCTAGGAATGAAGCAGCGTCTAGGAATCGCTATTGCCCTTATAAGCAAGCCTGAACTCATGATTTTAGACGAGCCCATCAACGGCCTCGATCCGCTTGGCATCAAGGAATTTCGACTGATGATTCAGCGACTCAACCAAGAGTTAGGGATTACTTTTATTATTTCCAGCCACATCTTGTCTGAGCTTTATCTGGTAGCCACCAAGTTTGGAGTGATTGACCAAGGACGGCTTGTTGCAGAATTCACCAAGGACGACTTTGACCGAGCCAGCGAAGATTATATCGTCCTCAAAACCAGCGATAGAGACCAGGCTGCCAATCTCATCCAAGGCAAGCTCCACTATCAGCTCAAGGAAGCTGATAAATCTGACGAACTGCACATTGTCGCCCAAGAACAGGAACTAAATGACATCAACAGGGAGTTGGTCCTATCCAACATTCATGTCAATGGTATCTATGCAGCTCACAAAGATTTAGAAAAATACTTTACAGATTTAGTCCAGTAAGGAGAAAAAAACATGTTACATACTTTTCAAGCAGATTTTTACCGTTTCTTTCGTTCCAAGGCTGTTTGGATTACCGAATTCATCTTTCTACTGACGACCTTGAGCGCAGTCTTTGGCAAATTAAATGCCGTCCAGCTTATACAAGCGGTGTCCAACGCTATCGGTAATAATACTTTTATCATCATTATCCTCTCTATGGTCGTCATCGGGACAGATCTGAACAAGCAGCTTTACAAGAATACATTAACCAGCGGCGTTTCCCGTACCAGTTTCTTCGTCTCTAAAGCCCTAGTCATGGTCTGCTTAACGTTCCTGCAGTTGGCTCTCTTTTATAGCATCAACTTTATCCTAGCGGCCATTCTAAACGGTATCGGTGAGTTTTCCGCCACCTTCCTGCTTCAGTTTATTCTTCTATTCTTTGTGCAGTGCCTGACCGTTATTGCTTGGACAGCCATTATTTCCTTTATTCTTTATCTGAGTAAATCTATGATTGCTGCTCTGGGAGGTTACCTTTTCTGCGCATCCTTAACCGGAGCTCTGACTCAATTTTATCCCAAATCTTTATGGCTGCAGCATTTCACCATGAGCTTTGATTTTGAGACGCTTCAAAGTAACGGTGTAACCTTGAGAATTGTTCTAATCGCCTTGTTTTTAGGAACAATCTTCACCACAGCAAGTCTTTATACTTTCCACAAAAAGGATTTATAGTAGAAAATGAGCTAGTTCTTGACTGGCTCATTTTAATTTTTTCAATTTTAAATTTCTTTAGAAATATTTTAGAATTTCTTGAGAAATATTTGAAATTTAGTTTGTATACTAAAAGTATAAACAAAGTAATTAAAGGAGAAACATCATGCAAAATGTTTTAGAAGTGAAAGGACTCACTAAAAAATACGGTGATCAGTATGCTCTGAAAGATGTCAGTCTTTCCATCAAGAAAGGAGAGATTTACGGTCTCATCGGAAAAAACGGTGCTGGTAAGACCACACTGATCAAAATCATCACGCAAGTCATCTATCCTAGCGGAGGAACCGTATCTGTTCTGGGCTCTCAGAACCAACAGGAATGGACCAAAGCCCTCAGCCATACTGGATCTGTTATCGAGACCCCTGTAGCTCATGCCCACATGTCGGCCTATGAAAACCTGCGCTACTACTGTACCGACCGGGGCATCCCAAATGCTGACAAAGTCATCAAAGAAACCCTGCAATATGTCGGCCTGACCGATACTGGAAAGAAGAAATTCCGCAATTTCTCTCTAGGGATGAAACAGCGGTTGGGCATTGCCATTGCCATTTTGGGGCGTCCCGACTTGCTCATCTTGGACGAACCCATCAATGGTTTAGACCCCGTTGGGATTCAGGAATTTAGAGAAATGGTCAAGCGCCTCAATCAAGAATTAGGCATCACCATCATCATTTCCAGCCATATCCTGTCCGAGCTCTATCTAGTATCAACTCGCTTTGGTTTTATCAATCAAGGGCATTTCATCAAGGAGCTGTCTAAGGAAGAATTTGATCGAGAAAGCGGCGACTATATCATCCTCAAAACGGATAATCTCAAGCAAGCTGCTCATTTAGTGCAAGACAAGCTAGGCTACCAGCTCAGACCAAGCAACAAGGAAGATGAGCTGCATATTTCCGGTAAGGTACAAGAAATTCGCAAGATTGCCAAGGAATTAGTCCTAGCCGACATCCCAATCGGGGAAATCTACTACGCCCACAAAGACTTAGAAAAATACTTTACAGACTTAATCAACCAACAAGGAGGAAACACTCATGTTTAATAGTATCAAGGCGGATTACTACCGTCTCTTCCGCTCCGTAGGATTCTGGGGAGTGCAGGCTTTCTGCATCAATGGAATTCTCCTCGCCATTTTCACTTCCCAAGTCGTCAGTTCCGACAACGGTATCTTTTTTGCCATAGATGTCGTCTCCTACAACATTGGCATGATCTTTATTGCCTGCAATGTCATGACTAGCTTGCTTCTCGGTGTTGATCTCAATGACAAACTTTATCACAATAACCTGACTACAGGCAAGACTCGGACCCAGTATTACTTCTCTAAAGCACTGGTTATCGGTAGCTTACTGCCTATGCAGTTCATACTGCTCTACATTTTAGGTATTGTCATCGAATTTGTCCGAACCGGCGGTAATATGGGAACCCTGCCAGCTAATTTCTGGGGACAATTCGCAATACTCTTTGTCATGCAGGTCATCTGTACCTATGCTTGGTACTGCATTACCAGCTTTGTCCTCTACTTGACTCGAAACTATAGTGTCGTCTTTATCACCTATATCATGACCTACATCTTACTCGGCCTCCCTAGTCAAATGGTTGATGCCAATAATGAATGGTTCAAGGCTATCAAGATGGAGTTCGTCTACGGAGACGCTTCAATACCAGGTGTCATCATCAAAACAGCTATCTTTGCTCTCAGTCTGATCACGGTCTTTAGCTTAGCAGGACTGGCTACACTGAAGAAGAGAGATTTGTAAAATAAAAACTCAGCTAATCACTAAATTAGCTGAGTTTTTTTGAGCGGATTTTGATTGGATTATGAGCGGATTTCACCCTTTCTGGTCTAGCCCTCTTTATCGGCTTTCTTTCACTGCTTCCAATCTTGCTTTTTCAAGAACAGACTGATGCAGACTCCTAGGATAAGGTAGAAAGTGACAAAGGTAAGACTGGCTGCCAGACTGGTCGGATATGGAAAGATCTTGCCCAGAGGAAAAAGAACATTAGATAGAAATCCGAGGGGAACAAAAAGCAAGAATAAAATCAAGGCTAGCTTAACCTGAAAAGAAGGTCTTACCTCGGATAGATTGCGGCCCGTTCCCCACACCAGCAGCCCTACTCCCTGAACAATCAGCACCGGCGTTAGCAAGACACTAATCTTGAGAAAATCAGCTAGGATAATGGAGAGGATGATGCCCAGACCGATAAAGCCAAGAGAGAGCTGATAGCAAATATTGCTGGCTATTCTCCTGTGCTTGATTGACTGCTCTTCCTCTTTCTGTACTACAGGCTCAATTCCCTTGAGCAGATAGTCTGTGGTCACCGCAAAATAGTCACTCATGGAAATGATCTTATCCAAATCAGGCATACTCTGCTCGCTCTCCCACTTGGAAACGGCCTGTCTGGACACACCGAATTGGTCGGCTAGCCCCTCCTGCGAAATGCCCCGCGCTTTCCGCAGGTACTGGATTCTGTCTGATAGATTCATGGATTGTTTTACCTATTCTTTCTTATTTTTTATACTTTCTTTCATTGACACTTATTATAGCACAAGGCGGAGAGACTGCAAAGTCTGATTGTCACCTCTTCATAAAATGCTAGATTTCTTCTTTAGACGGAAGAGCTTTTTCCTCCCTATCCGTCCGATACCAGAGATAGATACTATAAAGCGTCAGGAGAATCACACCTCCAAAGTAAAAGAAGGGATTGACTTGAGAAAAATCCAATTGATTGTTAGCTTGAACTATTCCAACAAAAGTCGGGATGAGGGTGTTGGAGAGTGCATGAAAGATGTTACAAGCCATAGCAGACTGGGTCTTCTTATAAAGTGCAGCAAGCCAGAAGGAGAGAAGGATACTGAAAATGATAAAAACTGAGAAAAGATCCTGACTTCGATCATAAAAGCGATCGTAAAACCAGAGGGGAATATGCCAGATGGCCCAAATAATACCGGTCATCAAGGTAGAGACAAAGAAAGAA
Source organism: Streptococcus sp. 27098_8_134 (assembly GCF_041431675.1). Classification (NCBI taxonomy): domain Bacteria; kingdom Bacillati; phylum Bacillota; class Bacilli; order Lactobacillales; family Streptococcaceae; genus Streptococcus; species Streptococcus sp. 27098_8_134. The sequence continues at coordinate 655,667 of NZ_JAPVYD010000001.1, forward strand.
AACTTTTTCTCTAAGGCCGGCTGTAGGAAGCCACGCCAGCCGAATTCTTCAATCCCGCCCGATAGGACAATACAATAGATAAAAAACCAAGGAAATCTTACTAAAGCGCCGTCTACCAGCTTGCCGCCAGAAGCTAGGGCATAGAAGGTGGTCAGACCGCCACCATAGATTAGCAAGTAGAGCCAGGTCTCTTTCTTGCCTGAAAAGAGATAGGAGCAAATGGCCTTGAAGCCTTTCTTTTTCAGTACGATTAGGCTGGCCAGCATAGGCCCAAACATAGCAATACCATTTAGAATAGCTTCAAGAGCTAGATAGGCTGTAGGTGGACTGTCTGGCCAAAGGTTTTTGAGGATAATGTCCAGCAGCCAGAATCCCCATGTCCAGACGAAGTTCCAAGCTAGGAACGGCAAAATTAGTTTTGGTTGTGGTTTGATAGTTGTTTCTGTATTCATGAGAATACCTCCTTATAATATAATTAAACTCAAGTTTTTGATCCAAATCTTCAAAGACAGCGACTCGTTCATTCCGAAATCAAAAACTCGGCTTCTGCTTTCAGATTAACAAAAAAGCCAGTTGCCTTTCTAGCGACTGGACTTGGAATAAAGAAAAAATCTAGTTGCTTTTTGGGGGATTGAACTTGGAATCATTGTCAACTGTCAGTTGCAAGTCAGTTATATCAAGGGTTTAGAGTAGTTGGCTGATTTTTCACCTTGACCGGTAAAATGACCTCGCTGAGATGACTTGCTTTTCAAATCACAAAACAAAAAGGCATATTTATCATGCCTTTCTGTGATTTAATCTAAAAATAAACCTCAGCCAATTCGAAAATTAGCTGAGGTTTATGAGCGGATTTTGAGGCTAGCTGATAGAGCTGAGCCTTCCTTATTTTGCTTTTTCAAGTCTTTTTTACAAAGTCACAACTAGTTCAAACCAGTCGTCCTCAGCTTTCATTGTCAAGTCCCCGCCTAGGATTTCGACTAACTGCTGGGTGATGTAAAGCCCCAGACCAGAAGACTCCTCGCTGCTGGATAGATTTTCTGAATAAAAGCGATTGGTCAGCTTATCCAGATATTGGATAGGCTGCTGGACGATATTTTTGACGGTAAAGATACAATGCTCGCCCTCTTTTTTCAGAGAAATGCTGGCAGCCTTACGGCCATGCTTGAGGACATTGCTTATCATATTTTGGACAATGCGCTCCAGAATTTCTGGGTCTGTCTCTAGCTCTAGACCTTCAGCCAGCTCTACCTGCAGGTCAATCTGAGCTTTCTGGAAGGCATCATAATAAGTAAAAAGCTGCTGGGTTACCAGCTGAGATATATCTGTTGGCTGGACATTGGCCCGTATGGCTCCCTCCATCAGCCGGCGATACTCCATCAAGGCTTCCAGCCGTTTGGACACCATTCCCAGACTATCTGCAATTTTGATTAGCTGCTGACTTTCCTGACTATCATCCTTCAGCAGCTGCTGGGTGTAGCCGCTGGCAATGGTCAGAGGGGTGCGGATATCATGGGCGATATTACTGATAGCCATATCCAGCGTCTTCTTTTCCTGCTGGACGACAAAGGTCGTCTTATCTAGCTCCCCAAAGAGCAGCTCTGCTTCCTCTGTCAGCTCCAAAATACTGGGGGCATGAGCAGCAGGAGCCAGACGATTCTGGCTCCCTGTCTTCCGCTTCCGACGAATCTGCTGAGCCACATCCTTGACCGCCAGATGATAGCGTACGAAACCAATAGCCAGAAACAGACTGATAAGGGCAAATAAAATCACTAACACCAACATATCAGTCCTCCTTGAGCCGGACACCCAGTCCCCAAACAGTCTCTATGTATTCCTCTGTTGGGTCCAACTGAGCCAGTTTCTTACGTAGATTGCTGAGGTGGGTATTCAGGGTATTATCCCCAGGCAGATAGCTCTCTTCCCAGACCTGCTCAAAGAGCTCTTCCTTGGTGTAGATCTTCTTGGGATGACGGAGCAAGAGCTGGAGGATATGATATTCTTTCTTGCTCAGACGGACGCTTTTCTCTCCACAGACCGCCTCAAAGGTAGTCTTGAGCAGCCGGATATTTTTAAAGGACTGGCCTTCTTCCTCGCCAGTCAAAGCCTGCTGGCTGCGCAGCTGCACGGTAATACGGGCAAAAACCTCATCCAGATTGAAAGGTTTGACGATATAATCATTAGCACCATTCAGCAGGTACTGGCTAACCAGCGCTTTCTCACCAAGGGCCGTCAGCATGACCACTGGCACCGTAGCATTGCTGCTGCGAATTTCCCTCAACACTTCATCACCGTTCTTCCCCGGTAGCATGATATCCAAAAGGACCAAATCAATCTCCTCCCGCTCAAACAGCGAAATGCCCTCCGTCCCCGAATAGGCGGAATAAACCGTGTGTTCCTTCTGAAAAAGTTCTTTTAGAATTTCATGAATATCACTGTTGTCTTCGATGAGTAAAATATGAGCCATAAACACTCGCCTCCAGAAATTTCCTATCACTAGTGTAGCAAGGATAAGAGGCTAAGTCAATAAAAGATGGACTATTCGAAAAACTTTAGAAATATTTTAGAATTACTTGAAGGATATTTGAGAATCGAACTTTAAAATAGAAAGAAATAAGAAATGCATGTGCTATAAAAAGGAGGCTCAAAATGTTTAAAATTTTTTGCAAAATCATTTTTAGAAGTATTACTTTCGCCCTTGAGGGCTAAGGAAAAAGGCTGAGACATTCATATCTCAGCCTTAGTTTATTTCACAGATGCTCCGTTAGTCGCGATAACTTCCTTGTACCAATCAAAGGATTTTTTCTTGGAACGTTTGAGTGTCCCCTTACCTTCATTGTCCCGGTCCACGTAGATAAAGCCATAGCGCTTCTTCATCTCGCCAGTGCCGGCTGATACTAGGTCGATACAGCCCCAGGTCGTGTAGCCCCACAGCACCACGCCGTCCTCATTGATGGCTTCCCGCATGGCCTTGACATGGGCCGCCAAGTAGTCAATCCGGAAATCATCAGCCACATAGCCATTTTCATCTGGAGTATCCACTGCACCCAGACCATTTTCCACGATAAACATGGGCTTTTGATAGCGATCCCAGATGGTATTTAGCGTAATACGCAAGCCCAGCGGATCAATCTGCCAGCCCCACTCAGAAGCTTCCAAATAAGGGTTCTTGAGAGAAGCAAAGATATTGCCCTCGGTCAGCTCATTGACCTTAGAATCGCCCGAAGCTACCCGGCTAGAGTAGTAAGAGAAGGAAATGAAGTCCACCGTATGCTCCTTGAGCAGCTGCAGGTCTTCTTCTGTCATTTCGACAGTGATGCCCTCGCGCTCCCAAGCTTTCTTGGCATAGTTGGGATATTCGCCACGCGCCTGCACATCAATGAAGAAATAGTTTTTCCTGTCTTCCTCCATACCAGCCCATACATCGCGTGGATGACAGGTGTTAGGATAATTTTGACCCGCCGCTAACATACAGCCGACCTTATTTTCCGGATCAATCTCATGAGCCAGCTTGGTGGCAATGGCTGACGCGACTAGCTCATGATGGGCTGCTTGATACTTGACCTGCTCCTCATTTTCCCCTTCTTCAAAGCAGAGCCCAGCCCCCATAAAGGGTGCATGGAGGATCATGTTAATTTCATTGAAGGTCAGCCAGTACTTGACCAATCCCTTGTAGCGGGTAAAGAGAGTGCGGCAGAGACGCTCGTAAAATTCCAGCATGAGACGATTTCGCCAACCACCATATTGCTCAATCAAGTGCATGGGACAGTCAAAGTGAGTAATGGTCACCAAGGGCTCAATACCGTACTTGTGGCATTCCTTAAAGAGGTCTTCGTAAAATTTCAGGCCAGCTTCATTGGGCTCCAGCTCATCCCCCTTAGGGAAAATCCGGCTCCAAGCAATGGACAGACGATAGGTCTTAAAACCCATCTCGCCAAAGAGAGCAATATCCTCCTTGAAGCGATGGTACATGTCAATAGCTTCCTTAGCTGGGTAGAAATAGCCTTCCTCAAAGTCAAACATCTTTTTCTTACCCGTGATGATGGCCAGACGGTCCTCACCAATCGGCACCACGTCTACATTGGCCAGCCCGCGACCATCCGCATCGTAAGCGCCCTCGCATTGGTTGGCAGCTGTCGCTCCACCCCACAAAAAACCATCCGGAAAAGTCAGTTTTTCAGTCATATTTCTACTCGCTTTCTTATTTGCTTGTTCATTTACTTATATTATAGCTCATTATGTAAACCTTTTCTTATAAAATATTGTTACATACTGATACTATTCTACTATTTAAGTTGATCAGATCATTTTTTAAAAATTATCCTCTCAAAAAAAGCAATTGCCCTCTCCTTAAACAAAAAAAGAAGACTGAAAACCAGTCTTCTCTGTTCCTTTTAAATCAAAGCCGTGATAGCCGTTACTAGGCCAAAAACAATCCCGGGTGCATTGGCTGCTGCAAGAGGGATATCTCTTTCCTTTTTGAAAAGTCCATAGTAGACCCAGAGACTGCAGTTAATCGCTGCAACCAAGGGCTGGATGAAGTTTCCTTTTTGACCAGCCAAGTTGTTCATGATTTGTGGGAAGTAAGACACATACATCATAACAGACATGAAGGTCGCTACCCAACCCAAAACTTTCATTTGTTTTTCAGACATTTTCAAAGCCTCTTTCATTTTTGCTGAATCTTATTTTATAATCTTCTTTCAAAACAATCAAGTCTTTAAAACTTTTGTTATAAAGATGTAAACTATCACAATCTTGTGATAAGAAATAAGAGTGAAGTTAGGAAAAATAGTTATAAGCAGAAAAACAAATATTTTTATGTGCTGAAAAATCTTGATACTGGGTCTTTTATTGCTGAAATATTTACTTCTTTTTATGATAAAACTGACTTTTGGGCCAGAATCAATATTTTCCTAAATCTACAACTTGTTGATATCTACTTTCATCATCAATATGATGGGCAATTTCTAACATCATAACAGGAAGAGAAAATAGTAGTTCACGTACCATGAGGGCGTTTTCTTTATCTAGGGTTGCTGTTACTTCATCAGCCAACAACAGATTTTTTCTACGAAGAAGAAAGCGTGCCAATTCAATCCGCACCCTTTGTCCCCCAGAAATATTCTCCCCGTTATTCTTGATAATAAAATCCAGCCCACCCGTCAATTCAAAATCCAGTTTGACTTGTTTCAAAACAGCAAGCAGCTCTTCCTCAGAAAATTCTTGTCCTAAGGTCAAATTGTAACGCACTGTATCATTAAAGAGAAATGGGTGTTGGTTAATAATTCCTATACTGGATACAAAACTTGATGTACATTCATTAACAGTTGTCACGCCGATAATTTCTCCCTCATCTGCTATTTCTTCTCCAGTAATGAGTCGGAACAAGGTTGACTTACCACAACCACTCGGTCCTTTGATTAAAACTTTCTGACCTGCTTGAACATCCAAGTTTAAGTGAGTAAAAAGCTGTCTGTCACCATAAGATTTACTTAAATTTTTAATGTGCAGGGCATGCAATTCTTGCGCATCTTTTTTATCTATCTGTTTTACATCTCCAATTTCTAATATTCCAAAAATCTTATCAGCTGTCGTTTTGGCCCCTTGTATATCTACAGCATCATACATAATAGTCTGAATAGGGCTCACTAGTTGACCTGCTGCGATGTACATGGCAACAAGACTTGCCACTGACACTTTCTGCCCAGCCATAGCAAAGTAAAAACCTAAAACAAGTGGTAAAACTTGGCTCAAAAAGACCATGAAACCGTTGCAAAAGAAAATAATATTATGGGTAAAGCAAAATTTTTGAATTGCTCGTTGATAATTTAGATTAATCTTCCAAAATCTGTTCTGATTTTCAGAAATTGCTTGGTTCATGAGTAGAGTATGTGCTCCTCGGATACTATCAGATACTTGATTATGAACATCTACTCTGCCTTGCGCCATGTCATCACCAGTATGTTTGAGTCTTTTATTCATCAAGAACTGAGGAATAGGACGCAAAATAGTGAAAAAGACAAAAATGCTACCTAGCAACAAATTTTGCGAAATAATATAAATCGCTGTTAGTAATGCAACAAAGCTCCAGCAAATGATATTGACGTATTTTTCTAAGTAATTATCCCCCAAATACTCCATATCTTGTGTGAGCATGGTGATTTTTTCATCTTCGCTAAAATCTTTATTTGTCATCAGCTTGCCAAATAAATCTGCCCTCATATTCATTTGAATTTCACGACGAAAAACATTATGTGTATGATTACAAAAGAGCATTAAGCTATACAGGACAAAGTATACTGTAAAGCCAAAAACAGCAAACTGTATAATTTTAGAATAAGTCAATTCTCCTTGATTTAAGGACAAGGCTTGTGATACGACTAAGGGTTGAGCAAGAGCCAAACCTCCATTTGCCAGTGCGCCAATGATAGTATAAAACTTCGTTTTCTTGTCCAGATAGTGAAATATTTTATTCACAATGCCCTCCTAGAAAAAGAGAGTGGCTAGCACTCCTCTCCATTTTTATTATATAAATTTAACAAATATTACAATCTCATTATTCCTATCTTCTATCTGTTTTAAATATTTGTTTACCTCATTTTCTTCAAGTAAATGTTTATTCTCTTCCAAAATAGGCAATATATTCACTTTCCGTTGTTTTATTTTCTTGTATATTCTTCTTCAATTCATTCGTAATCAAAAATGAATGATTATTTTTGATATTAAAATATACACTACCATCTTCAGTATCATACCTTAAGATATATCGTGATAACTTTCATATTACCATCTCTTTATCTTTGCTTTATTTTAAATACATTGTATAACTATTAAAATAATAATTCAAGAAAAATCAGAATATTAGAAAAGTTCTACATTTTAATAATTTTTAATCGAGTACAAACTAATTTCAAATTCCCTTATCTACTACTATACATGCCGTACTATCACATTTCTGTTCGTCGAGACACAATCTCGCTATTCCTTCCTCTAAGGTTAACTTCAAATGACTACGCATCCTATTTCATTCGATAAAAATCAATCACTAGACCAGCAGGGCCTTTAACTAGCAGCGATTCCGTACCCCAATCAGTTACAGCTGGGCCGTGTAAAATCTCAGCACCAAGCTCTTTCAACCGCTGGTAATTCTGGTCTACATCCTCAATCTCGATATGAAGAATGATTCCTGTCTGGAAATTTTCCAAAGGAATCAAATGATTTTGGGACAACATGAGGCAATGACTGCCAATCGTGAACTGAGCAAAACTGTCGTCAACATAGTCTGCCTTTTTATCAAAAATACGCTCCAAGTCAGCACAGACTTGAGGAACATCTGAAACGATGATATCTAATTGATTTAAATTCATTTACTATCCTCCATAAAAAGACCGGATTGCTCCGTTCTTTTCAAGTTCCGCTCTAAGAAAATCAAGTTATAAACAAGACATCGAACCGCAGGCAGTACTGCTGTACGGCAAGGTTAAGATGACACAGTTTACATTTGATTTTCGGCGAGAGGAATTATTTAATTGCGCGTGATTGCAATCCTTCTTCTTCCAAGAAGAGGCGGAATGGTACGAGTTCTTCTGCTTCGTATTTTTCCTTGAAGGCTTTGATAGCTTCTTCTGAGTGAAGTTTTGGATCGAGTTCAAGTACTTCTACTGGAAGTGGACGGTGTTGCGTGATGCGGGCATCGATGACAACTGTCTTGCCTTCTTTGTTGAGTTTCACAGCTTCTGCAACGACTGCATCGATGTCTTCGATACGGTCAACTGTAAATCCAACAGCTCCTTGAGCTTCAGCAATTTTCGCGTAGTCAGCGTTAGTGAAGTCTACACCAAACAAGTGTTTGTTGGTGTCTTCGTATTTGTTCTTGATGAATCCGTACTCAGCATTTGAGAAGACAAGGTTGATAACTGGAAGGTCGTATTGAACGTTTGTGATCACGTCTGGATAGCACATGTTGAATGCACCATCACCCATGATGTTCCATACTTGGCGATCTGGATTGTCTTTCTTAGCAGCGATACCACCAGGAAGGGCGATCCCCATTGTCGCAAAGAGTGGAGATGTACGCCACATGTTCTTAGGTGTCATGTGAAGGTGACGAGTAGATGTTTGAGTTGTGTTACCTACGTCAATTGAGTAGATAGCGTCTTGGTCAGCGTATTTGTTAACTGCATTGTAAACTTGGTACAACTGCAACTCACCCTCAGTTTTACCTTCGAGTTTGTTCATGTAATCACGCCAGTTTTGGTTGTTCTTAACGTTTGCACGCCACCATGGAGTAGATTCAACTGGGTTTACTTTGTCAAGAATCGCTTTAGCTGCTTGACCTGCATCACCAAGGATAGAAGCGTCAAGGGCATGGCGTTTACCAAGTTTGTAAGGGTCAATATCCACTTGGATGAATTTTTCAGTGTTCTTGAAGGCTTCGTACACTTCAGCAAATGGGAAGTTTGACCCAAGGAAAAGAACGGTGTCTGCTTCAAAGACTACTTCGTTGGCTGGTTTCCAACCAACACGGTAAGCAGAACCTGTCAAACCTTCATAGTTCCATTCGAAAGCTTCAAAGTTTTTACCAGTTGTGATGATTGGTGCTTTGATTTTACGTGACAATTCAGTAATCACTTCACCAGCTTTAACACCACCAAATCCAGCGTAGATAACAGGGCGCTCAGCCTTGTTCAAGATTTCAACTGCTTTGTCAATTTCAGTTTCGTTCAAGGCAGGAGCAATGAATGAACGCTCGTAAGAACCTGATCCGTAGTATGAGTTTTCGTCGATTTCTTGGAAACCGAAGTTTACTGGAATTTCAACAACGGCAGGACCTTTTTTAGAAACAGCAGCACGGCAAGCTTCGTCAATTACTTTTGGCAATTGCTCAGCGTAAGCGACACGTTTGTTGTAGACAGCGATACCGTTGTACATTGGGTTTTGGTTCAATTCTTGGAAGGCATCCATGTTGAGTTCGTTGACTGGACGTGATCCAAGAATAGCAAGGAATGGAGTGTTATCCATAGCTGCATCGTAAACACCGTTAATCAAGTGAGTCGCACCTGGGCCACCTGAACCAACTGCAACCCCGATTGAGCCGCCGAATTTAGCTTGCATCACCGCTGCAAGAGCACCAGTTTCTTCGTGGCGAACTTGCAAGAAGCGGATATCTTTGTCTTCAGCCAAAGCATCCATGAGTGAGCTGAGTGTTCCTGATGGGATACCGTAGATGGTGTCTACGCCCCATGTCTTCAATACGTTGAGCATTGCTGCAGATGCAGTAATTTTTCCTTGAGTCATAATAATAACTCCCCTTCAATAAAATAATTTTTCAGTTATTGAAAACATTTCCACTTGTGAATGAAAACGCTTCAAGCAACTTTACTCTATCAATTTATCATGTTTTTTCGCTCTTGTATAAGAATATGCTCATAGATGATATAGAACTATTACATAACACAATGCTCTTTTTTTGAGAAAATTTCACAAACTATATTAGTATAGGATATTTTATTATAATTTGCATGCACCTCTAAGACTTGTAGCTGTAGGAAATCGAACAAAAAGCGATACAAAATTCTGTATCACTTTTTATTTCATTTAATCAATTTTCTCAACATTGAGAAGCAGCGAGCTAGTCAAAACAGACAAAGAACTAAGGGCCATAGCAAGACCTGCTAGTTCTGGATTGAGGGTCAATCCCAGTCCTACAAAGACTCCAGCAGCAATTGGAAGCCCAAGGATATTGTAGATAGAGGCCCAGAAGAGATTGAGTAAGATCCTGCGGAAGGTCTTTTGACTCATGTCAAAGGCGCGCACAACGCCAAGTAAATCATTTTGCGTGAGCACGATGCCACCGGACTCGATCGCAATATCCGTTCCAGATCCCATAGCGATCCCCACATCCGCGATCGAGAGAGCTGGAGCATCATTGATCCCATCTCCAACAAAGGCGACCTTGCTAGCTTCTTGCAGTTTTTGGATGGCGCTAGCTTTTTCTTGAGGAAGGACATCAGCAATGACGGTGTCAATTCCCACTTGCTTAGCAATAGCTTGGGCCACCCGTTCATTATCCCCCGTTAACATGACCGTTTTCAAGCCCCGTTCTTTGAGCTTTTTGATCGCTTCTTTTGAGCTGGCCTTCGGAGCATCTTGAATGGCAATCAAGCCAATCACTTGCCCATCCACAGACAAACTGATCACTGTTTTGGCCTGCTCTTGCAACTCTACCATCCGTTTTTCAAGCTCCGGATCCATCGCTGTCCCGTCATGAAGTTTGCCATTTCCCAAGGTCACCAACTGCTGGTCGATCTGACCTTGGACCCCTTTTCCTTCAATCGCTTGGAAGTTTTCCACAGGGGATAACACCAAACCTTTTTCTTCTGCTTGGGATAACACCGCTTGGGCTAGTGGATGTTCTGAAAAAGTTTCAAGACTAGCAGCCAGTGTCAAGACACGCGCTTTATCTCCTACAACATCGGTTACAAGTGGTTGGCCAATGGTAATAGTCCCTGTCTTATCAAACACAACGGTTTGAATCTTTTGCACTTCTTGAAGAACTGTTCCATTTTTAATCAGAACGCCCATCTTGGCACTACGGCCGGTTCCGACCATCAGGGCTGTTGGGGTTGCTAAACCAAGGGCACAAGGACAGGCAATAATGAGGACAGAGACTGCATAGAGCATGGCCTCTTGAAGCGACGCGCCCAGAAGCACGGACCAAACCCAGAAAGTCGCAATGGCCAAAATCGTCACCACTGGAACAAAGATACCTGAAATCTTATCCGTCAAATCTTGAATAGGAGCACGACTGGATTGGGCCATTTTGACAAAGTCCACAATTTGAGATAAGAGGGTCTCACTACCGACTTTTTCAGCCTTAAAGAGAATGGTCCCATTGCTGTTGATAGTGGAGCCGATAACTGCATCACCAACTGATTTTTCCACAGGCAAGCTTTCACCTGTCACCATCGACTCATCAATGGTCGTACTTCCTTCTACAATCGTCCCATCAACCGCAATCTTTTCCCCAGGACGGACCCGAATCAAGTCATCAATTTGGATATCTTCTGCCGCTACCTCGACATAGTTCCCATCACGGAGAACTTGAGCCGTTTTTGCCTGCAAATCCAACAACTTTTCCACAGCCTCGGAGGCATTGTTACGCATCCGTTCTTCAAAGATTTGCCCTAAGAGGATAAAGAAGATGATAAAACCCGCAGCCTCAAAGTATACTGGCTGACCAGTAAAAAGGGCAAATACACTATAGACATAGGCTACCAGGGTTCCAAGAGCTACCAAGGTATCCATATTGGAATGGTGCTTCTTAAATGAGGCCCAGGCACTCTTGATAAAAGGAACTCCTGCTACCAACATGATCGGCGTTGTCGCTAGAAAAGTCCCCCAGCGACTGACTGTATGGGATACAAATCCTGCCATCATCCCGATCATCAAGATCAATAAAGGAAGGGTAAAGATACTAGTAATCCAAAAGCGATCCCGTAAACTTAAGACACGACGGCGTTTTTCCAGAACCGTGTAGGAACCCTTTTGCATCTTCATTCCACATGAAAACTCGAAGTCCCCTGTTTCTGTCGGGGTAAAGGATATCACCTTATCCACACCGACTTCCAAAGGCTCTAAAATCCCCTGATCTTCAAACAAAATTTCCTTGTAACAGCCGGAAGGATTGACCCGATGGAAGGTGATTTCAGCAGGGATCCCTTTTTGAAGTTGAAATTCTTTGGGACTATAGCCCTTTTCTGCTGTAATACGGATCTTTTGCACTCCGTTTTCCACAACTGCTTTTTGTTTTTCTACCATACCTACTCCTTTATTCCACAATCATGTGACCATGCATCATGTTCATTCCACATGAATACCCATATTCGCCCGCTTTTTCTGGCGTAATTTCAATGACATGTTTTTCACCTAAAGGCAAATCTTCATGAACGCCAAAATCTGGAAAGATCACTTGAGCCAGACATGAAGATGGATCCTTGCGATTAAAGATGATCCGGGCTGGAACATTCTTTTTCAGGACAATCGTTTCAGGCGAATAGCCCCCCATGACTTCGACTTCAATTTCTTGATAACCTGATTTCTGACGAGCGTGGCCGCTTACTTTTTCATGCTCTGCAAAGAACCACCAAGCAATAAAAGCAACCACAAGTAAACAAACAATACTAATCAACAATCCAAACATGGAATTTCCTTCTTTCTATTACATACAATTGCAAGGGACTGTTTCGACAGCCTCTGCTTTCTTTTCTTCCAGGACCTGCTGCAGCTGATTAAGATCTGCAAGCGTAAAGTCACTCTCCTGAATCAAGTTTTCAAGCACCTGGACAATCCTTTTGGAGCAAACCTTGTCTTTCACATCCTCAACGACCAAGTCTAAACTCTGGTCCTGCTTCAACAAAGCCGAGTAAACAAAGGCTTTGCCTGATTTTTCTCTAGTCAAACATCCTTTCTCCACCAAGCGGGTCAAGAGAGTCTTGACCGTCGACTTCGACCAGTCAAAGCGCTCGGACAAGACGGCGATCAAATCCGTGCTGGTCTGCTTGCCTTCCATCCAGATAATCTTCATGATGCGCCATTCCGCATTGGAAATTTGCATGACCTCTCCTTTCTAAATCTACATTTGTAAATCTTATGATGCTATTTTACCACTAAGATTTACATTTGTAAACAAAAAGTTTTAAAAAAAAACAAATCTTCCTTTGAAGATTTGTCTGATTGGGCTTTTTTTGCTCCCTATTTTTATCTCTATAACGTCTCCTGCAAAACCTTGGACAAGGCTGTATAGCCAGCAATGGTCAGATGGAGACCATCTGTTGTGTAGTCTGGGCGCAGCTGGCCTCCCTCGTCCAGAAAGGTATCGTAGAGATCAATAAACTGGACATTCATGTAGGCGCTAGCCAGCTGGCGATAGGCCTGATTGAGAGCCTGAATCTTTTCATTGCTGCGGACATAGACCGTGCTCTTGTAGGCGGGAGCTTCATTGACCGGCAGGACCGACAGCAATTGGATCTGAGCCAGAGGATAGTCACGAGAAATCTCCTGAATAACGGCTTCCAAATTAGCCAGCGTTTCTGTCTGAGGTATCGCCTTGCCAATGTCATTGGTACCTATCAGGATAAAGACCTTATCCAAAGCCTGCCCAAAGAGATGGGCATCTAGGTTTTCTAAAAGCAAATCAGTCTTATAGCCCCGAATGCCACGGTTAATCAGTCTTTTATCCGTCTGTAAGAGCTCCTGAAGCGGATAGTATTCTACGATGGAGTCTCCAATAAAGATGATGTCTGGCTCCTTGACAGAGAGTTGATTGAGCTCTCTGTAGTTTTGCTGCAATTTTGCCTGCTCCTTGAGAAGCCATTCTTCTAGTAATTGTACTGCCATTATTCCCTTTCCTCTTCTAAGTATTGCTCAAGTATCTGTAAAACACCGGCTTCTGTATTTGCTGGCGCTAGGTAGTCCGCTATCTTTTTGACCCGCTCATCGCCATTCTCCATAGCGTAAGAAATACCTGCTAATTCAAGCATTTCTATGTCATTTTCACTATCCCCAAAAGCCATTATTTCTGAGCTTTGAATCTGCCACTTAGCCATCAGCTGCTGCAAGCCCCAAGCCTTGTGCATCCCATCTTGGAGGATGTCAATCGCACCGTAACCACTGGCAACAGCGCTCAATCGGCCAGCAAAATGCTGATTAATCAGACGAGCATGCTCTGCTGCTGCAGCCTCTTCTACCATCATACTCATTTTTAAGACCTTGTCAAAGGGATAATCCTGAAGGCTTGGCACAAAGTTCATCCGCTTGTGGAAAAACTGGGCTATTTCCTTGGTCATGACTTTTTCAATCAAGGGAAACTCTGTACCCTCCTGGACAAAGCCACCTCTTTCAGAAGTCACAACCAGCTGAAGCTCCTTTTCACGCCCAGCAAAGTAAGCCAGCGCATCCCTAATCAATCCAGGTTCCCAGAAGCTGCTCATGCTTAGCTGGTTCTTTTCAAAAATCCGGGCTCCGTTGGCGACTACCAAGGTCATTCGTTCTACCAAATCTCCTAATAGCAGACGCATCCGTGGAATTTCATTGCCAGTAGCCACCACAAAGCGAATGTCTCTCTTATCCAGCTCATCTAAAATAGTAGCCAGATGTGGCAAATCCAGCTGTCCCTGTCCGTCCAGCAAGGTTCCATCCATGTCTGTCGCTATCATCTTTACAGTCATCTTTTTATCCATTTCTATCTTTGTCATCCAATTTGGACTGTCCCTTTCCCAGCAAGCTCCAGTTGCCGCTGGCTTCGTAGGCGGTGATTATCTCCCTGGCTGTATCCGTGATCTCTTCTGGATAGTTCAGGCTCTCTAGTGTATTAACCGCATTCTTGGTCAAAGCGCTGCCTTGCTTAATCTTATAGTCAAAGACAATCTCTCCTGCTATATATTGACTGTCAAAGTGATATTGAGCATTGAGCTGACCAGAGGCTGCTACCAACTCCACATCATGGCTCGAAATCATGTAAAGACAGGGCTTCTGGGCTAGCCAATCAATGATTGCTAGTCCTGCACCAATCCGCTCAACAGTATTGGTTCCCTTAAAAAGCTCATCGATGAAAAAGTAGTGCAAGCCCTCTTCTTCCAAGGAATCTATCATGCGCTCAATAGCCCTGCTCTCGGCGATAAAGTAACTATCCCCAGAGCCGATGTCATCGGTCACATCCATTGAGCTCAAGACATGACCATGCTGCAAGGTCAAGTTCTCTGCACAAGCAAAGCCTAGCCCCTGAGCCAAGATAGCATTGATAGCTGCTATTCTCAGGTAAGTCGATTTTCCAGAAGCATTATCGCCACTAATCATCATATTCTTAGAAAAGTCCAAATCATTGCTAACAGGTCGCTCTAAGAGTGGATGATAGAGACCCTTGCCCTTCATCCCAGCTGAGCTTGTAAAGCTAGGTTTCGCATAAATCGGAAGGCTTTCCTTGTAGTTAAGTACAGCAATCGCTGCCTCTAAGCGACCTAGAATCTCCAGCACTTGCCTAGCCTGTTGATTGGCCTTGACCAGACGATTGGAGATATAGGCCTGAGCCAACTGAGGTATCAGCAAGACGGAGTTGATATAGAGATAGAAAATCTCCAGCTCAGAGGCACCCGACTGGGGCCGAAAGACTTCTCCAAAAAGCCGTGTTCGGCTAAAAGAAGCCACCGCTTCTTTTAGAGAAGCTTGCTGGGGCAAGGGCAGGCGGGCGATCTTTTCACCAATATAGAAGATCCGTACCAGATAGCCCATGCTGTCTAACTTCATCTCTAGAGACCAGCGCGTGGCCATGGAATAAACGATATTAAAGGCCATGCTGATGATGGGAACTATATATCCCAGACTAGGATTGATAAAATAGAGTAAAGGGGAAAGTAGCGGAATCGCAGCCAAAAACAGGTAAAAACTTCCCTTGTGATTCGCCTGAGCTGGTTTATAGATCAGTTTCTTAGCTTGATTGTGATTTTTCTTGCCAAGCTCAGAAAAAAGCAGCTGCAGCTGAATGCGCACCTCTGGATGCTGGGTCAAATTGGCCTGCAAATCATCAAATTCCTGATCTGCCTCGAAATGCAACAGGCGAAGTTTGCTGTAAAGGTACTCTGAACCTAGACTGGATTGGGCTGCTGTATCAATATCCTGAAAAACATCAAAAAAGTCCAAATCTCCCCAAGTCTGGTCGTCCACCAGACTATCATAGGTTCCAGCTTCTTCGTCTAGCAAAAAAGACTCATACAGACTGGACTCACTGTCTGGCCGGCAATCCACCCGCTCACGACTTCCCCAAGCAGTAGCTAAACGCTTCTTAAAGCGAAGCTTTCTCCGAATAGCAGAGACTATGACAAGCACTAGCACCGCCAAAAAGCCCAGTAATACCAAGATAAATTGTGACATAAATATCCTCACCCCTTCCAGAAAACCTCTGACTTTTAGACATATTATACTACTTAAAAAAGTAAAAAGAAAGGTAAGAAGAGGCGGATAGGACAGTCGATTTTACAAAGAGCACTTTTCAATCTTCCAGTTTTATATTATAATCATAGCTATATTTCTGTTGTAAATTGGAGGTCCTCATGAGCAAAAAAGAAGTCGCATTCCCACGCTACCAGCAGATTGCCGTCGCCATTGCCGAGCGAATCGTTGACGGCAAATATCCCATCGGAAGCAAGATCTATGCCCGCTCTACCCTAGCCAGCAACTTCAATGTCTCACCTGAGACAGCCCGCAAGGCTATTAATGTGCTGGTAGACCTGGAAATCATGGAAGTCCGCCACGGCAGTGGAGCCTTCATTTCTTCCAAGGAAAAAGCCCAGCAGTTCCTTGAGACCTATAAAGATGTCAACTCTCTGCAGGACCTCAAAAGCAAGCTCCACCAGAGCATCCAACGCCAAGAGGAAGAATTTGCCAACTTTTCCCAGCTGCTCAATCAGCTTCTCAGCCGAACTAAAGATGTCCAGCAGCGCTTCCCTTTCAATCCCTACGAGCTCCAGCTCTCAGCAGACGCCATCAACCTAGGAAAATCTATCAATGAGCTCAATATCTGGCACTCGACTGGCGCTACCATTGTCGCAGTCCAGCAGGGAGACCAACTCCTAATCTCGCCTGGTCCTTATACCAAGCTGGAAGCCGGCAATACCATCTACTTTGTTGGCAACGAATTATCAGTCGGTTTGATGCATAATTTATTTTTTAATGAAATTGAAACAAACAAGTGAAACAGCGCTTGTTTTTTCTTTGTCAAAAAGCAGAATAGACAGGCGAATCCGCTGTCTGACAAGCCTTTTGCGACTTTCAGAAATATTCTAGAAAATCATCCTCCTTTTTTATAATAGTCGAAAAATGCCGGTCTGACGGTCTTTTGGGTTTGACAAAGTGACCACACGATGTTATACTGTGATGGTCTTTTAAGTGACAACTTATCAAAATAAACATGTAGTCACTTTTGTAAAAGGAGAAATACGTTGAATAAACTAGAAGTAAAACATTTGACTAAAATTTTCGGTAAAAGGCAAAAGCAGGCACTGGAAATGGTGCAGCAAGCCAAAAGCAAAACGGAAATTTTAGAAAAAACCGGTGCTACTGTCGGAGTTTACGATGTAAACTTTGAAGTTCAGATCGGAGAAATTTTTGTCATCATGGGACTGTCCGGTAGTGGGAAATCTACCCTTATCCGCCTGCTCAACCGATTGATTGACCCGACATCAGGCGACATTTACATCGACGGCCAAGATGTGGCCAAGATGAACGAAGAAGAGCTGCGTGACGTTCGCCGCCACAAGCTCAATATGGTCTTTCAGAACTTCGGCCTCTTTCCACATCGGACCATTCTGGAAAATACTGAGTTCGGTCTGGAAGTTCGAGGTGTTGATAAGGAAGAGCGCACGCGCCTAGCTGAACAAGCTCTAGACAATGCCGGTCTCCTGTCCTTCAAGGACCAATACCCCGATCAGCTCTCCGGTGGGATGCAGCAGCGGGTTGGCTTAGCTCGAGCTTTGGCCAACAATCCTGATATTCTGCTCATGGACGAAGCCTTCTCAGCTTTAGACCCCCTCATCCGCCGCGAAATGCAGGATGAGCTGCTGGATCTGCAGGCAGAGCATGAGCGTACCATTATCTTTATCACCCACGATCTCAATGAGGCCCTGCGTATCGGTGACCGTATTGCTATTATGGCTGACGGTCAGATTATGCAGATTGGCACCGGTGAGGAAATCCTGACCAATCCAGCCAACGACTTCGTTCGAGAGTTCGTTGAAGATGTGGACCGCTCCAAGGTCTTGACTGCTCAGAATATCATGACAACGCCACTGACTACCAACATTGACATCGACGGACCAACTGTGGCTCTTAATCGGATGAAAAAAGAAGAGGTCAGTATGCTGCTGGCTGTGGATAGGAAGCGGCATCTCAAGGGCAGTCTGACTGCCGAAGGCGCCCGAGATGCCCGTAAGCAACATCAAGCTCTGGCTGAAGTGATTGATAAGAACGTCCGCAAGGTCACTCAGGAAACCCTGATTACTGATATTTTCCCGCTGATTTACGATTCACCAGCACCTCTGGCCGTTGTAGATGATAAGGACAAGTTAGTCGGCGTTATTATCAAAGGTCGAGTCATCGAAGCCTTGGCCAATACTACTGAATCTGAAGAATAAGGGAGGTTCGCATTTTGAATATTTTACAACAGCCAATCCCCGTTTCTCAATGGGTTGAGTCCTTTACTAACTGGGTAACAGATACCTTCTCCGGGCTTTTCTCGGTCCTTCAAGCTATCGGAAATGCCATCATGAATGGAATGACAGACACCCTGCTCTTCATTCCGCCCTTGCTCTTTATCGCAGTCATCACTATCTTTACCTATTTGATTTCCAAGCGTAAGCTGGGACTGCCCCTGCTCACCCTCATAGGTCTGCTCTTTGTTTACAACCAAGGCCTCTGGGAAAATCTTATGAGCACTGTGACCTTGGTCATCGTCTCCAGTGCCATTTCCATTATCATCGGTATTCCACTGGGGATTTGGATGGCTAAGAGCAACCGCGTCGAAGCAGTTATCAAGCCTTTGCTGGACTTTATGCAGACCATGCCGGCCTTTGTCTACCTGATACCGGCCGTGGCCTTCTTCGGTATCGGTATGGTGCCTGGGGTCTTTGCCTCTGTCATCTTTGCCCTGCCACCGACTGTCCGCTTTACCAATCTAGCCATTCGTCAGATTCCGACCGAGCTGATTGAAGCGTCAGACTCCTTCGGGGGCACTGGCAAGCAGAAGCTCTTCAAAGTTGAGCTGCCTCTAGCTAAAAATACTATCCTAGCTGGGGTCAATCAGACCATCATGTTAGCTCTGTCTATGGTCGTTACTGCCTCTATGATTGGGGCACCAGGACTGGGCCGCGGCGTTCTCTCTGCCTTGCAGCATGCCGACATCGGTTCCGGGTTTGTCAATGGGGTATCTCTGGTTATCCTGGCCATTATCATTGACCGCCTGACCCAGAAGCTCAACCAGCCTCTGGCTAAAAAATCACCGGTCACTGCCAAGGAAAAACGCAACAAGATTATGCTCTGGTCTGCTCTGGCTGCTGTCATCTTGACAGCCTTTGTCGGAAATCAAGTAACCAAGCTTCAGCAGAGCAAAAAAGAAAAAGTCAACCTTGCCTATGTTGAATGGGACTCCGAAGTTGCCTCAACCAATGTCGTAGCAGAAGCTCTCAAGGAAATGGGCTACGATGTCACCATCACACCGCTGGACAATGCCGTTATGTGGAAGTCCGTTGCTAATAGCGAAGCCGATGCCATGGTTTCTGCCTGGTTGCCAACTACCCATGCTGCTCTCTATGAGGAGTACAAGGATAAGCTAGTGGACTTGGGGCCAAACCTTGAGGGCGTTAAGACAGGGCTAGTCGTACCAAGTTATATGGATGCTGACTCCATCGAAGACCTGTCAGACCAAGCCAAGAAAACCATCACAGGTATTGAGCCCGGCGCTGGTATCATGACCGCGACTGAGAAGACTATGCAAGAATACAGCAATCTCAGTGGCTGGAATCTTTCTTCTTCCTCAACAGGAGCTATGACCACTGCTCTGGATCAGGCTATTAAGAATAAAGAAGATATCATCGTAACCGGCTGGTCACCTCACTGGATGTTCTCCAAATACGACCTCAAATACCTCAAGGATCCTAAGGGAACCATGGGCGGTAAGGAAGCTATCCACACTATGACTCGGAAAAATCTAGACAAGGACTTACCAGAAGTCAATAAGGTCCTAGACAACTTCAACTGGACTCAAAAGGACATGGAAGAAGTCATGCTTAAGATTAACGAAGGCAGCTCACCAGAAGCTGCAGCCAAAGAGTGGATCAAAAACCATCAAAAAGAAGTCGAAAGCTGGAAGAAATAAAAGCATAGAAAAAACCCTGAGATACTGTTATCTCAGGGTTTTTGATTGGCTTCTTCCTTGCCTTACAAGGCTTAGGCATCTTTTAAAGATTGCTTCTATTTGGAGCATCATTCTTTAATAGCATCTTCGTATCTGTCAAAGGCATAGTGGCTCTGTGCGTAGAGTGGATTATCCATGGCCAATAGCAAGTATTCATTTTCTGTTTTATTGCTGTCTCCATCAGAGTCATTCCAAGTAACATCTAAGGCCAGCCACTGACCATCTATTTTTGCGAAGTTCCAAGCATGCGGGTCAAAATCATCTGTATTTCCACTCACATACATGGTTTCGAGACCAGCTTCCTGAGCAAGAGCCTGGAAGGTTACAGCATAAGCTTGACAGACTCCCTTACCCTCAAATAGCGGACCAGTAATATCAAAACTAGATTCATACTTGCGAATACCGTCTTGCATATCTTTAAACGCTTTTGAAATAGCTTCTTCTGATTCTTTATTCTCAATAGATGTTTTGTAATTCAAAAAGCCTTGGTAAGCAGCCTTATCATAGCTAATATGCTCAATCATATACTGATTAATCGCCTCAATCTTTTCTCGGTCGCTCATCTGGTCTTTGATGATGTCTTTGACAATCTCTTTGACCTTTTTGCGGGCCTTCTTATATTTGGCTGTTTCATTAGCATCGTATTTAAAACTTACCACATGTTGCTTAGCATCAATGGTAGGAACCACTCCCTGCTGAATGACTGGATTTTGCTCTAAAACATCGTGAAGCAATTCACTGACATCTCCTTCACTCAGCTCTGGAAACTCACTGTAATCAACATATTCAGCATCGGACAGAAGGGCCTTGGCAAAATATTCCTGCGCTGCACTTCTGGCTGCCACTCTTTCCTCAATGTCACTAACATCATGAACGACTGTTTTACCCTTGAGATCCAAGTCTGCCTGCTCTACGCTGATATATTTCTCTGAAACACCCGACTTGCTTTCCTCTTTATTGACCTTTTCATTATGCCTATCTACAACAGGCTGCACTTCTTCGACACTGGCCTGTTCAATGAAAAAGTCCGTTTTGACAGTAGGCATGCCCTTGATAGAGACCAGACATCTGACATCCCGGCCTTCTTTTTCAATTTTTTCATAGACGATTGGAAAGTTCTGAATCTGGCCATCCATCATCTGCAGCGGTGCTTCTTCAGGAATGTTTCCTTTCTGCCTCAGGGCGGAAACCTGGTCAGAAAAAGTCCGAAAATCGATTTGATTCGGCATCAGTTTCGCAAAGCTATCAGATGAGATAGGATTGCTGATAGTTCCTAAAGCTTCTTTGTCTTTAAGGGGAACAACAAGGAGTTCATAAGGCTTTTTCTCAACCGTTTTCTTACTGTAATCCTGGTCGTAAGCCTGCAGCAACCGTTGTCTGGCAAGTATCGGGTCATCACCAGAACGGCCTCCGTTGCGGCTATCATAGTGGGTAGGCAAATCTGTCCGATACACTGTCGAAGTGACCCTGTCGACCTCTTTATAGTTGTAAAGACCTGTCTTAGTATCACTGCCAGGCATGGTCACATACTCTCTTTTTATAATGGAATAAGAGTCCGCTCCCGGTACTTCCGTCCATTCTAGCTGCAAGCGACCATCTCCGAGCAGGCTGCTCTTAGTTTTCAGAGCTAGCTTGTCACGCCCTTTCTTATCTATCTTAACAATCCAAAGTTTTGGCTTTTTAAGCTTTTTACCTGTGCGCTCATCATCCCGTTGCAGCAAATAGAGCGTATCAAAAACACCCCAGCTCTCACCTTGCTTGGCTAGACCATATTCCGTATGCTCTCCATTTGCCTCCACTCTAGTCGCAGAGAAATGATAAGCTGGCTCAATCACTATCTGCCGCTTATCATTCATCTTAAAGTCACCCCCTAAAATAGCTCGTAAGTTGCTGTCTCCATAAATTTCAAAGGAAGAAATCAACTCAGTCTGTCCTTCATGTGGCAGTGTCTCAAAATCGTTAGGCTTTTGTACCTCTGTCGGAAATGTAATAGGCTCATTTTCCTTGATCTGAATGACCTTTTCTTGGACATCATAAGGAGTATTTTTGCTGTATTTTTCTCTCAGCTTACGAACACTTTCCGAAAATTGGCTGCCTTGCTCTCCCGGACCTCCACCGTTCTTTTGAAAAAGACTGCAGCCCATCAGAAAACAAATCAACAGAGTAAGCAGAGAAATGAAACGGATTTTCCTACTCATGATTTCCCCTCCTGAAGTAAATATTCTTAATATATTATACCATATTTTATTTGAGGTGTCTTTGTTTTTTTGTAAACGGATTCAAATATCTGCAATTTTGCGAATAAATTCTTATTTTTTTATAGAGACAGATTCCCTCGAAACACTGCCTTTTCTCATCTTGCTTTTAAAATCAAGAGGATTCAGCCAATTCCCATTTTAAAAAATAGAAAAAACCAAGCCAGATAGGACTTGGTTTATTTTATAAGGAGCCATTCTATTTTGTTTAAGTCATTCAATCCTGATAGAGACTGTCTCCATTCGTCGCAATGACTTCTTTGTACCAATCAAAAGATTTTTTCTTGTAGCGGGCTAGAGTTCCGCTACCGTCATCGTTGCGGTCAACATAGATAAAGCCGTAACGCTTGCTGAGTTCTGCCGTGCTGGCTGAGACCAGGTCAATACAGCCCCAAGTTGTGTAACCTAGCAGTTCTACGCCATCTTCCAGCGCTTCTCCTACCTGCTGCAAGTGCTGTTTGAGATAATCAATGCGGTAGTCATCTTCAACCGTTGGGCCATTTGGACCATCCACCAAGACATCCTTAGCACCAAGACCATTTTCCACGATGAAGAGAGGCAGCTGATAGCGGTCATAAAAGCTATTTAACACCAAGCGCAGGCCGACTGGGTCAATCTGCCAACCCCATTCTGAGCTAGCCAGATGAGGATTTAGGATGCCACCTAGAAGATTGCCTCGGCCGGAAGAATAATTTTCCGGATCATGAGCCGCAACCACACTCATGTAGTAGGAGAAGGAAATAAAGTCTACAGTATTTTCAGCTAAAAGCTCTTTATCGCCCGGCGTAAACTGAATCTCAATCCCATTCTCCTTGAAGAAACGATTGATATAGGCTGGATATTTTCCACGCGCATGGATATCAGAGAAGAGGTAGTTTTGATTTTCAAATTCCCGAGCTGCCAGAACATCTTCAGGTTTAGGTGTCATGGGATAGGCCGGCATGGCGAGAACCATACAGCCAATCTTAAAATCAGGATTGATCTCATGACCAATCTTCGTTGCTAAGGCAGACGCCACCAGCTCATGATGGACCGCTTGATAGAGGTCCTGCTTGGATAGTTCTTCAGATGGCGTGGCAATGCCACCGCTCATAAAAGGCGCATGGAGAACAGAGTTGATTTCATTAAAGGTCAGCCAATACTTGACCTTGTCCTTATAGCGGGTAAAAACCGTGCGGACATAGCGCTCGTAGAAGCTGATCAAATCGCGGTTGGCCCAGCCATTGTATTGACGCGCCAAATGCAGGGGCGTTTCATAGTGAGACAGGGTAATCAGCGGCTCAATGCCATATTTAGCCAGCTCATCAAAGAGATCGTCGTAGAATTGCAGACCAGCTTCATTGGGCTCCGGCTCGTCTCCATTTGGGAAAATCCGAGACCATGCAATGGAAGTCCGGTAGACCTTGAAGCCCATCTCTGCAAAGAGAGCAACGTCCTCCTTATAACGATGATAGAAATCAATCCCTTCCAGCTTGAGATTATCTGCTGTCGGCCCCTCGGTAATCAAAGGATTGCGGTCACCTGGCTTGACTGGCACTCCGCCTTTTGGAGTCACATCCTGAACAGACAGGCCTTTTCCATCCAGATTATAGGCGCCTTCATACTGGTTGGCTGCAGTTGCACCGCCCCAGAGGAAATTCTGCGGAAATTTACCCATTTGCATTTTCTCGCTTTCGTTTTTTTTGTATTTATATTATAATAGTTGTCAAACATATTTTCTAACACAATTATCTTAATAAATTGTACTATTCTATGAAAGAGTGTCCCCATGATTGATTTAGGCCAACTACATAAAAATACTGTTTTTAAAAACCAAGGAACCCCTTATTCTCTGACCCGCACCATCACTGAGAATGGTCATCCAGATATTCTTTTTCACTGGCATACCGATGTTGAAATGATTTATGTCCACGAAGGAAAAGCACAATTTCATATTGACGATGATTACTTTAACAGCGAAAAAGGTGATATTATCCTGATCCGCCCTAATGCCCTGCACTCCATCCATCCCATCAACGACGAGCGCCATTATATGGACGCCATTAATTTTCATCTGGATCTGATGGGCTACTCTGCCATGGATCAGGCCAGCATCAACTATCTGCAGCCCCTCTACAATGGTCAGCTGGACTTGACTCATGTGATCAAGCCCAATGATACAGCCTATGCGGAGATTCGCCAGTTCCTCTTAGCAGCTATGGAAACAGGCTATTTCCGCAAATCTTACTACGAGTTTCAGCTCAAAGCCCAGCTCAACCAGCTCTTCTACCTACTCTTTGAGAATGGCTATGTCATTTCCAAAGACCTGTCACCAGAAGGGTATCGCAAAGAAGAAAAGATTCGCTCCATCATCGACTACATCAATGCCCACTACCAAGAAGACCTGAATATTGACCAACTGGCTGGCATCTGTGGCTACAGCTCCACCCATTTCATGAACTTCTTCAAGAAGCATCTGGGTGTTTCCTGCATTGAGTACCTAATCCAATTCCGCCTGCGCAAGGCAGCCGAACTCCTGCAACACTCTAACCTCTCTGTACTGGAAATCTCCAGCCAAGCAGGCTTTAATAATCTGTCCAACTTTAACCGCCAGTTTAAAAAATACTACCAAATGACACCAAGCCAGTATCGGAAGAAATGAAACTCTAAATAGAAAATAAAAAACGAATACCTGCTAATCAAAATAAGTTGAGGGTATTCGTTTTTTTATGCTGATTTCACAAGAAAGACAGAAATAATAGTATGTTTTTACATATAAGTCAGCTAAGACCTAAGTGTTTCGATCGTTCTCCTTACGACCTCATCGTTTCTATACTAGCAAGTTCACCAGAAGAATAAAAAGCCCCAGCAAAAAGATAGCTAGCAGCAAATAGCGCCCTTGCTTTTCCTTGAAGAAATTTCTCCGCAAAAACAGGCAGAAAACCAGCAAGACCAGGGAGCACACTAGCAACAAAAACAAGATAAACATGGGTATAACATACAAAAGTATCCACAAACCAAATTGCATTTCATTTTCTTTCTAATAAAATAAATCAAAATGATAGACGAGCTCGAAAGCAGTCAGTTTCATTCATTAACAGTTCTATAATCCTTTTTAATTATAACAAAGTCCTCAATTTTAAAACAGCAAAAACCAGATTGGAAAATCCAATCTGGCTAAACTCATATTCAAGCAATTTATTGCCCTGGCCAATTCAGTCCAACATGAGAATTCATTTCCTGATAGGCGGTATCAATCCGTGCTCTGGTTTCTTGGTCCAGTTTGTCTCGATACTTGCCGCCTTCGACAAAGTCGTCCAAAATCCAGGTCTGATAAGTGTATAAAGGTAGACCGTCTGCTGAAGTAGTGCCTTTTTCAACTCGGCTGACCCAGCTCGGATGAGCCTGAGCACTTTTTATCTGCGTGCCCTTTGATGTCTTTTCTATGGTAACATCCATCAGCACTCCGCGCTCAGTCCAATGAGCATTTTCAATCTCCTCCATGGTTTCGATGCGCTGATTGGAAATAAAATTCCCCATAGAATACATAATCAGCTTCTTCTGGTCGTCTTTCTCTAAAATCTCCGCCGGCTGAACCACATGCGGATGGCCTCCAAAGACGATATCTGCTCCCCAGTCAACCATTTTATGGTAGAGAGTCATCTGCTCCTCTGTTGGCTCCAGTTGGTACTCTATCCCCATCTGAGGCATGACGACTGTGATATCTGCTTCCTTTTCTGCCCGCTCAATCTCCGCCCGCATCTTTTCTTCATCCAGATCGGACAGGCGATTATCATAGTCTTCCTGACTGAGAAGCCCTTCCATTCCATTGTAGCCATAGGAGTAAGCCAACAGTGCAATCTTAATACCTTTGACTTCCTTTATCAAGAGCGGTGCCTGACTGCGACTTTCATGTGGATAAACACCGATGGGAGTGATTCCCTCTTTTTCAAAAGCCTGAGCTGTAGTGAAAACTCCCTCCAAGCCAGAGTCTAAAATATGGTTATGGGCCAGGTCCATCACCTGATAGCCAGCATCCTTGATTGCTGGAACTACGGCTTCTGGAGCATTAAAAAGCGGATAGCCATTCAAGGGATAGTCCGGCCGAATCGTGCCTTCAAAGTCCCCTAAGACCAAATCTCCCTGCCGAAGCCATTCCTTAGCATATTGGAAATTCTCAGAAAAATCATAAGTGCCATCTTCCTTCTGAGCGCTCAGATAAAGGCCATCGTGATAAAGCAAATCCCCAGTTGCCATGATGCGAACCGTCTGATTCTGAGAGGAATCTGACTGCTGCTCTTTCTTTGCAGAGAAGGAAAAGCTGAAGTCAGGTAAATGCTCTGACAGCAGAATTAAGCCAGCCGACAGCCCAACAACTGTCAAAAGCACTCCGACAAACTGGCGATTGCTAAGCTGTTTTTGAAAGAACTTAGGACGAGGAAACGGCAACTTCTTAATCCAATCCCGCCAAGCTTGGTAGGCATCTGTCAGGAGAGTATGCTCCGCAGCAAAAACTGATATCTTTTCCCAAAGTTCCTGAAAAAAAGTCTGAATCTTCTCCCAAAGAAATTTTTTATTCATCACATCTCTCCGCTTTTTCTTGCTTGATAATAGTGCATCAACATTTACTATATTGTACTATTTTTACCGCCAAAAGGAAAGCAAAGCAAAAAACAGGATCGGGGAGAAGCATGCTACAATCTCTAAATTGCGGCATTCTTCCACCATTCTCCTGCTTCATTTTCTATTTTTTCAATTCTAAGAGCTGATTGCCGAGCTGAAAATCGGCTTTCATTCTTACCCAAAACTTCCTACATCAACGGTCAGCACTTGCCCGTCTCGGACAACCTGCTGTCCTGCAATGTAGACATCTTGAACATCGCTGCCTTTGACTGCGTACACTAGGTGCGACAGCATATTTTCCAAAGGATAGAGATGAAGTCGTCCCTTAGGCTGAATGACAATGAAATCGGCTTGTTTGCCCACTTCCAGACTGCCGATTTTCTTCTCTAAGCCCAGAGTTTTGGCTCCTTCAATGGTCAAAGCTTTCAAGGCCTGCTCAATCGTAAACTGAGTCGCATCTCCTGCTCGCATCTTCTGAAGGAGGGCAGCTGTTCGACCTTCTTCAAACATATCCAGATTATTATTGGAAGCGACAGAGTCTGTAGCTAGGCCAACGGTCACCCCAGCGGCTAGTAAGTCGGTCACCGGAGCTACACCGGAAGCCAGCTTGAGGTTGCTGATAGGATTGTGGGCGATGCTGACTGGAGAAGCCGCCAAATCCGCAATCTCTGACGGATTCAGCTCAACCCCGTGAGCAAAAAGGCCTGGCCGATCCAAGTAGCCCAGGCCTTTTAAGAAAGCCAGAGGCCGTTTACCATAGCGCTCCAGAATGATTTTATTTTCTTCCTGTGTCTCCGCTACATGGATATGAAGTTTCAAGTCCAGCTCACGCACTAGCTCAAGACTGCCCTTGAGCAAAGCTTCGTCACAGGCATAAGGGGAATGAGGCGCCACCATAACCTGAAAATCTTCATCATTATAGGAGAGAATTTTCTCAATAATGGTCCGAGTACGAGCCAGAGTCTCTTCTGCCGTTTCCGCGGCTGAGCTAAAGAGGGTTGGTGAGAAATAGCAGCGCATACCAGACTGCCGCACAGCCTGATAAATCCGGTCAATATCCACTCCCTGAGGATTATACATGTCGTTAAAAGTCGTTGTTCCTGACAGCAGCATTTCAGCCAGAGCCAGCTGGACAGCCTGGGTCGTTAAATCCGCTGTGAATTGACTTTCTGCTGGCCAAATATAATCCTCCAGCCATTCATGCAGATTGCTGTCATCACGAATCCCGCGCAGCAAGGTCATGGTCGAGTGAGTATGACAGTTGACCAGCCCTGGCATAATCCAAGCACCTTCATAATCTACTCTTTCACTGCACTTCCCTAGCCAGTTTTCTTCATAGGGACCACAGTAGGCAATGCGGTCGTCCTCAACCACTAGCAGCCCGTCCCGGTAAACATGAAATGCGCTGTCACAGGTCACCAGATTGACATTTGTATAAGCTTTCATCCGCCATATCCTCACTTTCCCAACACTTGGTTTCAAAAGATTTTAGCTATTATAACAAGCCTAATCTAATTGTGCAAGTCTTTTTATAAAATTATGGCATAAAAAAGAGCCCCAGCTAAGGCTCTAGTTGTCAATCATTATCTATGACTAATCTTCCGTGTCAGGAAATCCCCAACAAACTGAATAAAGAAGATGAGCAGCAAAATAAGAATAGTCGCAAGAATGGTCACATCATGATTGAAACGCTGATAACCATAAGTCAGGGCAACATTTCCTAGTCCACCAGCTCCAATCGCTCCGGCCATAGCGGTCTCACCAACCAGAGAGATGAGCGTAACAGTCGTCACCCGAATCAAGTCCGGCAGACCTTCCCGCAGGTAAACACCGACAATGTCCCAGAAAGTTGCTCCACTAGCCTGCGCCGCCTCAATGACTCCTCGGTCTAGTTCGGATAAGACCACCTGAACCTGACGGGCAAAGAAAGGAAAAACAGCCAGTGAAAGAGGCACCAAGGCCGCAGTCGGTCCAATCCCAGTTCCCACAATAATCCGAGTAAAAGGATTGATGAGGGCTAGGAGAATGATGAAAGGAATAGCCCGGAAGATAGAGGTAACCTTGTCTAGGACGAAAAAGACAAGTCTATTTTCCAAAATACCTCTCGGCCCTGTCAAGACAAGCAAGAGACCTGCGATAAAGCCTAGAATCCCTCCGATAAAGAAAGGAATGATGGTCATATACAGAGTCAGGTAAATAGCTGTTCCCCAGCCAGCCTGACCAGACCAGCCCATTCTATAAACATTGGGCATAAATTGTTGAATCAGCTGTAGCATTAGTTACTCCCTTCTTTCAAAACATGCAGCTCTACTCCTGCTTCGCGCAGACTTTCCTGCACCGCCGCCAGTTGCTTGGTCTCTCCAGATAAGATAACGACCATTTCTCCGACCGGTACATGGTCTAAAATCTCAATATTGGCGTGAAGAATATTGGCAGATATGTGATACTGCTTGTAAATGTCGTTTATAATGGCTGTGTCTGTTACCACACCTGAGTATTTCAAATGTGCCAGAATGGAATTTTCCGGCAGGTTTTGCACAATCTTTTGCTGGTTGATTTTGATCATGGCCTCATTGATACCCGTTGCTGTCGTAATGAAGTCTTGGGTCAGCTCATTCTTGGGATTAGAGAAAATATCCAGAACTGAGCCTTCCTCAATCAGTCGGCCATTCTGCATAACTGCTACCCGGTTGGCAATGTCCTTGACAATTTGCATTTCGTGGGTGATGAGGACAATAGTCAGACCCAATTTTTGATTCAAATCCTGCAATAAAGCCAGAATCTGCTTGGTGGTCTTAGGATCCAAAGCGGATGTGGACTCGTCCGAGATTAGGATTTTGGGATCATTGGCCAAGGCCCGCGCAATAGCCACCCGCTGCTTCTGACCGCCAGACAGCTGGGCAGGATAATTATCCGCCCGATCTGCTAAGCCTACCAAGTCTAAAAGCGTATGAACTTTCTTCTCTTTTTCAGCAGCTGATAAAGGAGAATGCTTGAGCGCAAAGGCAACATTTTCCCTAGCCGTCATCTGTGCCATGAGGTTAAAATGCTGGAAAATCATCCCGATATCCTTACGCTTTTGGCGTAGCTCAGCCGCAGTAAGCTGAACCTGATGATGATCATAGAAAACCGTATCATCCACCGTAATCTTACCGGCAGACGGCACCTGCAGCAAGTTAATGACACGGACCAGAGTAGATTTCCCGGCACCAGAATAACCTACAATTCCATAAATATCTCCCTGATTAATATGAATGGTCACATCTTCTACGGCCCTAATGTCTTGCTTTTTTTGATTAAAAACGACATCAATGTGATCCAATTTGATAATTTCTTTGCCCATAATTTCCGATTCACTCCTTGATTTGTCCAATATGAGATTTAGCCACTATAGCCTTTTAATTTGCTTTCCGCCTGTCGCTTGACTAGGGAAATGCGATGCCACAAGCCGCAATCTTTACCGACCTGACCCAAAGCCAGATACTGTTAAACTAAATGACCATAATAGCAGATAAAGGGCTGGAGAAGCTAATCTCCGCCCTTCTTAATCATTTCATTTATTCAATACAATGACCTTCTGCCGGTAAAAAATTACCAAACTGGCTGATCCATACCATCTGATGATTCTTCGATAACTTTTTTCACTTCATCAGTGTGGTAAGCCTTGATAATTTTTTCAATTGCGTCAGCCTTGTCTGATTTCTTCCAATCTGGTTTCGCTGCAATCAGGTTATACCATTGTTTTGAGTTTTCATTGGCTTCTTCTTTGAAGAGGGCCTTCTTGTAGTCAATACCTGCTTCGCGGACGAAAGTATTATTGACAACTGCAGCATCTGCTGAAGTCAGAGAAGCTGGTGTTTGAGAAGCATCCAACTCAGAAATTGTCAGATTCTTCTTGTTTTCTTTGATATTGGCAACAGTCGCAAGTTCCTTACCTTTAACATCAAGCTTGATCAAGCCAGCTGATTCAAGAAGATAAAGAGCACGGCTCTCATTTGTCGCATCATTTGGAACAGCAATTGTACCATTTTCTGGGATGTCTTTCACATCTGTGTATTTATTTTTGCCGTCCTTTGTACCAGAGTAGAGACGAATAGGAGCGATATAGGTATCCGCAACAGACACAAGGTCTGCTCCCTTCTCTTTGTTCCAGTTTTCAAGGAAGTTGTAATGTTGGAAAGCATTGATATCCACATCACCGTCAAGCAGAGCTTGGTTAGGCTGAGAGTAGTCAGTAAACTGCGTATATTCTAATTTAACGCCTGCATTTTCTTTGTCAAGAATCTCTTGAACCTTGTTCCAGCGCGCTTCTTCTGTATCACTCAGGCTCATTACCCCAACCTTGACGGTTACAGGTCCGTCTGCTGATTTGCTCTCCTTACTAGAAGAGCCTCCGCAAGCTGCCAAACCCAAGGCTGCAAGGCCTACTAAGCCGATTGAAAAGATTTTTTTCAAATTCATCATTTATTCTCCTTTAATGAATAAAATTCTAAATCTTCTATTTTATAAGATTACTTCTCATTTTACCATGTTCAAGGAGACTTGGCTTATATAAATAATTTATCGCCGTGATAAAAAAAATATATGACTGATTGAAGCATTTGAGTTGATTTTATGCCCTTTTACTGCATGAAGGTCAGCAGATAGCCATATCCTTCTGTTTCCATTTTTTCTTTTGGAATAAATCGCAAGGCTGCTGAGTTGATACAGTAGCGCAAACCGCCTGCTGCTTCTGGTCCGTCAGTAAAGACATGCCCAATATGGGCGTTCCCTGAACGGCTGCGCACTTCGATACGCTCCATACCATGGCTCTTGTCTTCATAGTATCGCAGAACTTCTCTGGCAATGGGCCGGCTAAAGCTAGGCCAGCCACAGCCAGACTCAAACTTATCACCAGCAAAAAAGAGGGGCTCTCCAGTCGTCACATCAACATAAATTCCTTCTTCAAAAGTGGCATTGTAGGCATTATGGAAAGGACGCTCTGTCGCACTATTCTGGGTCACCTGGTACTGCTCTTCCGTCAGCTGCTCTTTTAGTTCCGCATCTGTAGGCTTCTCGTATTGGCTAGGATCAACCAAGGGCTGATAGGCATCACTGACATTGATATGACAGTAGCCACCAGGATTTTTCTTGAGATAATCCTGATGATAGTCCTCAGCTAGGACATAGTGGCGCAAAAGCTCTAGCTCAACAGCAATCTTTTGTCCCAGCTTCTTTTCCTGCTCAGCAAAGACCTGCTCAATGACCGCCTTATCGGCTTGATTGGTATAGTAAACGCCCGTCCGATACTGACGTCCTACATCATTTCCCTGTTTATTGACCGACAGAGGATCAATGACTCGGAAATAATAGAGCAGGATTTCCCGTAGGCTGACCCGCTTTTCGTCATAGACTAGATGAACCGTCTCTGCATGGTCCGTCTGATGAATCAGCTGGTAGTTGGTTGATTCCACCTGTCCATTGGCGTAGCCAACTGTCGTTTTCTCCACACCCTCTATGCGAGAAAAGTACTCTTCCAATCCCCAGAAGCATCCGCCCGCTAAATAAATTTCAGCCATAAAAAACACCTCATTTCTTTGCGTCTATTTTCTCATAAAAGAAGTTGAAATTATAGCAATTTGATTGGAACTTTCTTCAAATTGATATGAAAAGCTGGGTCTTAATGACAATCAACCCAGCCATGTTCTTCATTTCAAATCACAACAACACTTATATAGAAGATTACTCCTCAATATACTTCAATTTCCCTCGGAAATCTTCTAAGCTTTCATAGCCTTTTTCTTCCATAATAGCCTTGAGTTCTTCAGTGATGCGCTCGAAGGCTGCCACCCCTTCTTTATGAAGGGTTGTTCCTACCTGCACCATATTTGCTCCACAGAGGATATGCTCAAAGGCATCGCGGCCAGTCAGGACACCACCAGTTCCGATGATTTGGATTTCCGGTTTAAGGCGTTGATAAAAGGCATGGACATTGGCCAGAGCAGTCGGCTTGATGTACTGACCTCCGATACCTCCAAAGCCATTTTTCGGACGAATAACCACTGACTCATCTTCTATATAAAGGCCGTTTCCGATAGAGTTTACACAATTGACAAACTTGAGCGGATATTTGTTAAAAATCGCAGCGGCCTGGTCAAAATGCACGATGTCAAAATAAGGAGGCAGTTTGATTCCTAGGGGCTTGGTGAAATAAGCAAAAACCTCTGACAAGATTTTTTCCGTCGTTTCAAAGTCATAGGCAATCTGTGGCTTGCCAGGGACATTGGGACAGGAGAGATTGAGCTCAGTAATGCCTTTAAAGTCACTTGCCTGAACTTTCTTAAGAATGGTGTGGGTTTCTTCTGACGACATACCTACCAAAGAGAGGAAGAAAGTCCGATTTGGTTCGCTTTCCTGGAGTTCCAGCAGGTAGTCAAGATAGTAGTCCAAACCATTGTTGGGCAGGCCCATGGAGTTGATAGACCCCAGCGGAACATCCTGATAGCGCGGTTCTGGGTTTCCCTGACGAAATTCCAGCGTTGCCGTCTTGGTCACAAAGGTTCCCGCAGCAGAATCTTTGACTTCCGCCAGTTCCTCTTTTGTCATGCAGGCAACCCCAGCTGCATTCATCAAGCAGTTGTCAAATGCAAAACCAGCAATCTGTGTAGATGTCGAAACCATAGTAAAACGCTCCTTTTTTTCTGAAGGCGAGTGCCTTTAGCTCATTTCCTCTATTATATCACCAAACTCCACTTTTTCGTTTTTTTAACCGGCAATTCCTGACTAACGTTCGGAAAACATCCAGTTCGCTCAGCTATTTTCTGGAATGTTTCAGAAAATAAATTGTGGAAATTTTTAGAAAATTCAACTTTTTTCTTTACAAGAGAAAAAAAGTCTGCTATAATGTTTCATGTAACAAAATATGACATCTAAAAGATGCCTGTTTTAAAAATTTAAACACATCCTCGTCACACAAGCTGCAAGCAGCTTCCGGCAGGATGGTTTACTATTTTATTTAAAGGAGAATGACAGATGACAACTGCTAAAGAATATATCCAAAGCACTTTCGAGACCGTAAAAGCCCGCAACGGACACGAGGCAGAATTCCTCCAAGCTGTTGAAGAGTTTCTCAATACTCTGGAGCCCGTTTTTGAAAAACACCCAGAATACATTGAAGAAAACATCCTAGCGCGTATTACTGAGCCTGAGCGCGTTATCAGCTTCCGTGTTCCTTGGGTAGACCGCGAAGGTAACGTACAAGTCAACCGTGGTTACCGCGTACAATTTAACTCAGCAGTTGGTCCTTATAAAGGCGGACTTCGTTTCCACCCAACTGTAAACCAAGGGATCTTGAAATTCCTCGGATTTGAGCAAATCTTTAAAAACGTCTTGACTGGCCTGCCAATCGGCGGTGGTAAAGGTGGATCTGACTTTGATCCAAAAGGCAAGACAGATGCTGAAGTGATGCGCTTCTGCCAAAGCTTCATGACTGAATTGCAAAAACACATCGGCCCATCTCTTGACGTTCCAGCTGGTGATATTGGTGTCGGCGGACGTGAAATCGGCTACCTATACGGTCAATACAAACGCCTCAATCAATTCGACGCTGGTGTCTTGACTGGTAAACCTCTTGGCTTTGGCGGCAGCTTGATCCGTCCAGAAGCAACAGGCTATGGCTTGGTTTACTACACAGAAGAAATGCTCAAGGCTAACGGCCAAAGCTTTGCTGGCAAGAAGGTGGTGATTTCCGGTTCTGGTAACGTAGCCCAATATGCTCTCCAAAAAGCTACTGAACTCGGTGCAACTGTTATCTCTGTATCTGACTCAAACGGTTATGTTATCGATGAAAATGGTATTGACTTCGATCTCCTTACAGATGTTAAAGAAAAACGCCGCGCTCGCTTGACAGAATATGCTGCTGAAAAAGCAACCGCTACTTACCATGAAGGTTCTGTCTGGACTTACGCTGAGAAATACGACATCGCTCTGCCATGTGCGACACAAAATGAAATCAATGGCGAAGCTGCCAAACGCTTAGTTGCTCAAGGAGTTATCTGTGTATCTGAAGGTGCCAACATGCCTAGCGACCTGGATGCTATCGCAGTTTACAAAGAAAATGGTATTTTCTACGGACCAGCCAAAGCTGCCAATGCTGGTGGTGTAGCTGTATCCGCTCTGGAAATGAGCCAAAACAGCCTTCGTCTGTCATGGACTCGCGAAGAAGTTGACGGACGTCTTAAAGATATCATGACCAACATCTTCAACACAGCTAAAACTACCGCTGAAACTTACGGACTTGGCAAAGACTACCTAGCTGGTGCTAACATCGCTGCCTTCGAAAACGTAGCCAATGCTATGATTGCCCAAGGTATTGTTTAACTAGTCGATACATCCTATCGGAGGACAAATGATGAACTTACGGCCAATGGAAGTGAGAGACAATCCAGCTGTAGCGCAGCTCATTCGAGCTAGCCTAGAAGAATTCGGGCTTGACAAACCAGGAACTGTCTACTTTGATTCTCATCTAGATCATTTGGCCGACTATTATCAACAGCAAGAGAGGGCAGCTTACTTTGTTCTGGAAGATGAAGGTCAACTCGTTGGCTGTGGTGGCTTTGCACCTGTGTCTGATAAGATTGCTGAATTACAAAAACTGTATGTCACTAAAAATAGTCGTGGCAAAGGTTATTCCAGCCGGTTGATAATGCGGATATTCCAGGAAGCCCGTCTAGCAGGTTATGAACAGCTTTATCTAGAAACTACTACTGAACTGGCTACGGCCGTGGCCATCTATCAGCACTATGGTTTTACATCACTGCAACAACCACTTTCTAACGCTGCCGGCCACCCAGCTATGAATATCTGGATGATAAAATCCCTCTCATCAGATGAATAGATGTCAGTATACTCTGGCCATCTCAAGGACATCATGACAAACATCTTCAACACAGCTAAAACTACCGCTGAAACTTACGGACTTAGCAAAGACTATCTGGTTGGTGTTAACATCTCTACCTTCGAAAACGTGGCAGATGCTATGATTGCGCAAGGTATTGTTTAAGCACTATCAAACTAGAATAAATCCGACTGCTTTTATAAGCAGTCGGATTTTTATATATCTAATTTTTCAAAAAATTTGCCTGCTGACTGCTTTTCTTTTAGCTTCTCAAGCAGCTCAGTCTCCAGAAAAGGACTTAGTTCGTCAAAATCTTGGCAAACCTTAAAGACAGTTTCTCTGTCCAACTGGTCATAAGCTAGTTCGTAATAGTCCTTATTATGATGCCAGTTCTGGTCATAGTTGACATCTATTCGCTGATAGTAAACAATGTTTTGCTTGGGTGTCAGGTAAAGCTTCTGTGTTAGAATGCTTTTCTGATCTTTGGACAGCTTGCTGCGGCTGAAAATTTTAACACCTTGAAAAATCTTGCGCTCATGGATACCTTGATTTGTGACTTTTAATTCAATTCTTTTATAATGCATACTGATACCTCCAGAAATCACCTACATTATATCAAGTTTTGACAGATTTTCAAGTAAAAGTGTCATTTCCAAAAGTCTTTAGTCGCCTCTAAAATTTCTTCTGTCGGTGTTACTGTGGCCTCAATAATGCTCTTGCCAGTCTTTTTCAGATAGGCTTGTATCAGATGATAGCCATAAGCATAGCCTGCAGCATAAGGCATACCGACTGGTATTTGCCCCTGTATTTCTGCAATTTCATCACCGTAGAGATAAGGAGCCATTTCCGCCATCCCTGTTAGCTGAAGCTGACTGGAGATGATGGGCTTAATCTCTTCTAACTGCTCGGAACTAGTTGAAGTGACCCAAGGTCCAATGAGCTCCTTGCCATAGAGTTCAGCAGCAAAGGACTCTGCCAATCCTTCACTAACTACCCAGTCTGCTAGTGTCGTCTGCTGGTTCCATTTGATAAATTGGAAGCGGACATTATGGTTGCACTCGTGAGCCAACGCAGCCTGCACACGTGGTAAAGTATAGTCATTTGGCAGCAGACTAAGCATGAGGTAGCCTGGAATTCCTCCATCTCCGCTGTAACCCTTATTGAGCTGTAGCATGGGCTTTTCTGGATTGCCTAACAAAATAGTAAAATAGTAATCCTCAACCTCTAAATCATAGCCAGCTTGCTCAAAAAGACCGATACTCCTCTTGATGGTATCTTGACAATTTTGCCAGAGTTGATCAGAGCTCAGAGCATCAATAGCCGGTCTATCCTTTTCTGACAGAGTGCTGGGTAGCTGATTCATAAAGCCAAGTAGGAACAAAGCATCAAATCCTCCGGGATACTTCGCTTTCAGAGGAATGTGCTGAGTTTGGTATTTGGGAGCAAAAGGCGCTAACAATTTAGCTCGAAAACAACCCTCTCTCTTTTCTAAAGGCATCTCTAGCATCTCTTGATAAACTTTATCTGAACGAATGATATTGATTTTCATTGTAATCTCCTTTTCTAATTTTCACCAGTATACACCCTCCTCTAAGGTCAGAGTCAAGAAAAAAATTTGAAATTTTCGTCTCAAATCTTCTTTTATCTATTCAATTTGCTGCATCCACTTTCAAATCTAGTGAGGAAAGTAGCAAAGACATTAAAGTAATAGGATACCTATTGCTCCTTCTTTTTCTCTTTCTGTGTCTTGTTTTTCTCCTTTTGCCACTTAGCATTTTCGTAGGTCACGGTATAGGTATCCTCATCGCCGCCTTCCCCGTCAAAGATTAGGTCAAAACGGACTGACTTGCCTGGCGCCAGATTGGTGCCGATTTGTGTATTGTCAAAGGTTGAGCCATCCAAAATATAGACATTTTCCTTCTTGTCATAAAGTCCAAAGTCATAAGGACTGACCAGAATGGGCTTTTTAGAAGTGTTTTCAACCGTGATAGTCGCAACGATAGCTACTCCTGTTGACTCATCGCTCATGACTCTCTTGTTGTCTTCTACTGCCGAATGAACTGTCATCTTGAGTCCGCTGGAAAATTCAACTGTTTTCTCAAAAGCATGGCTGGAATAGGTCTCTAAAGGCGAGTTATGATAACCTGTGAGGGACTTGAGATGGTCATTTTCCTCCATAAGGCCAATCGTAGTGATGACGAGGAGAATGCTGAGTAAGGCCAGAAGAAAGATGATAATACCAGACACCAGAGCTGCCCAAAAGAGCCCCTGCTTGTGGAGAGGACGTTTTAAACGGTAAACAAGATTGTCCTCACTGACAATCTCCTGCTGAATTCGCTGATTCATATGGACCTTTCTAATCAATAATTACTTGCCTTTTGAAAGAGGTCCAAGCGTCGGAAGCTCAATCCCCTCTCGCAAAAGCGCCTCATGGTAAAGACGGTAGAAGATATGGTAAATAGAAATCTGCATGCCTCCCTGCACTATCATACTGATACGGAAGTTGAACTGGCCATTTGAAGCCATCTGTGGCCCCAAAATATTCGGTTCCTTGAGAATCTCTGGATGTTCTGGCACGGCTTCTTCATTGACCTTGGAAATGATGCGGTAAATCTCGTCCAAATCCGTCTGGGCATAAATGGGGATATCAATCAGAACCCGCATATCTCCACGAGACAGATTACTAACAACCATGATATTGCGGTTTGGAACAAAATGAAGCGTTCCGTCCGCGTCCCGCACTTGTGTCGTCCGAATCCCGACACTGATTACTGTTCCAGCGATGTTGATAGGACCGTTAGTCAGGCGGACATTGTCACCGACATCTAACTGTCGCTCGAGAAGGATAAAGAAACCATTGACCAGATCCGACAGGAAGCCCTGAGCCCCCATTCCAATAGCTACACCAGCAATTCCCGCACCAGCCAAAAGACTGGAAACCGGCAGACCCAAGATGGATAAAACCCAGTAAATCAAGAGAAAATACAGGACATAATTAAGCAGATTCTCAATCAGCCGAGTAATGGTTTTCTGTCTGGCTACATCCTGCTTGGATAGCTTAAGAGAGGGGGCAATGATCTTGGTCACTGACAAATGCAGGATTTTCTTAACTATGTAAAATAAGATAAAAAGCAGAAGTAAAGAGACCAGCTTGGAAAAAAGGTCATCTGCAATCTTGCTCCAGTCAAACTGCTGGATATAACGGGAAAAGACATTTCCGGTCTTAGACATAGGCTACCTCCAAAAAGATTACTACCATTATACCACAAAGACCAATCTGCGCGGACATAGAATGGTTAGTCCGACCTAGCATTGCTTTCACCCCCTTTCTATCGTATAATAAAATAAGTATCTAAGACAAGAAAGGAACATACATAGTCCATCGCTTCATCACTATTTGGAATAAAACCAATCTAATCAAGCGGATTTCCATCGATATTGGCTTTGGTGTCCTGCTGGCTGTCATCTTCCCCAAAGCACAGGCCATTGGACTTCTGGGCCAAATCTTCGTTGGCGGCCTCAAGGCCATCGCTCCGCTCCTAGTCTTCGCTCTGGTAGCAAATGCCCTTTCTCAGCAGCAGAAAGGGCAAAAGAGCAATATTAAAACAGTCGTCTTGCTCTATCTTCTAGGGACCTTTGCGGCAGCCTTGGTCGCAGTCCTAGTCAACTTCTTCTTTCCCATTAGTATAGAGTTGGCTTCATCCTCCCAAAAGGTTTCTCCGCCAGATGGAATCGGACAAGTCCTCAGCAATCTTCTGCTTCAGCTGGTGGACAATCCCGTCAACGCCATCATCACCGCTAACTACATTGGTATCCTGTCCTGGGCTGTCATCTTTGGAATTGCCATGCGAGAAGCTAGCCACCATAGCAAGGAACTGCTGCAAACCTTGGCAGATATCACTTCTAAGATTGTCGAGTGGATTATCAACCTAGCCCCTCTTGGGATTCTTGGCCTGGTCTACACGACCATTTCCGGCAAAGGTTTCCAGGCTCTAAAAAGCTATGGTATCCTGCTGCTGGCCTTAATAGCCAGCATGCTGATTGTTGTTCTGATTATCAATCCTTTGATTACCTTTATCATGCTGCGGAAAAATCCCTATCCCTTGGTCTGGCGCTGTTTGCGAGTCAGTGGTGTGACTGCCTTTTTCACGCGCAGCTCAGCGGCAAACATCCCCGTCAATATGAAACTCTGTCGGGATCTGGGGCTCAATCCAGAGACTTACTCGGTCTCTATTCCTCTGGGGGCTAC
Source organism: Streptococcus sp. 27098_8_134 (assembly GCF_041431675.1). Classification (NCBI taxonomy): domain Bacteria; kingdom Bacillati; phylum Bacillota; class Bacilli; order Lactobacillales; family Streptococcaceae; genus Streptococcus; species Streptococcus sp. 27098_8_134. Next base: position 695,611 of record NZ_JAPVYD010000001.1, read on the forward strand.
TATCAATATGGCAGGGGCTGCCATCACTATCAATACCCTGACCTTGGCTGCTGTCAACACGCTGGGCATCAGGGTTGACTTTGGAACGGCTCTAGTTCTCAGTATTGTAGCGGCAATTTCTGCCTGCGGGGCTTCCGGCGTAGCTGGCGGTTCTCTCCTGCTCATTCCGGTCGCCTGCAGCCTCTTTGGGATTTCCAATGATTTGGCCATGTAGGTAGTCAGCGTCGGCTTTGTCATCGGTGTCATTCAGGACTCCTGCGAGACCGCCCTCAACTCTTCTACTGACGTTCTCTTTACAGCCGTGGCCGAGATGAGCGGCTGGCCAAAAGAAAAACGCTATTAATTTCAACAAAAAAACTCTAGACTTCCATCATTACGGAAAGCTAGAGGCTTTTTTATGTGAGCAGATTAGTTCTTTCGATGTTGGTCAAAATATTTCTTCGTTTCACTGATGACAATAGGAGAAAGCGCTAGGAGAGCGATTAAGTTTGGCAAGGCCATGAGGGCATTGACAATATCTGCAAGAATCCAGACCGCCTCTAGACCTACAAAACCACCGAGGACAATCATCAGGACAAAGAGCAGACGATAAACGCGGATATAGCGCACCCCAAAGAGAAATTCAAAACAGCGCTCACCATAGTAGTTCCAGCCCAAGATAGTCGTAAAGGCAAACAGAACTAGAAAGACTGAAAGCAGGACCGGACCAAAATTAGCAAAAACACTCGCAAAGGCTGCCTGAGTCAGGGACACACCATTGAGATTGCCATCCCAGACCCCTGTGATTAAAATCGTCAAGCCTGTCAAACTACAGATAATCAAGGTGTCGATGAAGGTTCCGGTCATGGAAATCAAGCCCTGTTCTACCGGTTCCTTAGTCCGAGCTGCCGCCGCTGCAATGGGCGCTGATCCCAAACCAGATTCATTGGAAAAAACTCCACGCGCGACCCCGTTTTGAATTGCCATCTGGATGGTCGCACCGGCAAAACCGCCGACAGCAGCCGTCTGGCTAAAGGCTGAGCTAAAGACCAGCTGGAGAGTGGGCAGCAGACGATCGAGATTGACCGCTAAGACAGTCACAGTCCCCAAGATATAAATAGCCGCCATAAAGGGCACAACCTTGGTCGATACTCGAGCAATAGACTGGATACCGCTGAAAATAACCAGAGCCACCAAAATAGCCAAGATAGAAGCTGTCACAGCTGGAGGCAGCTGAATGGTATTCTGCATGGCCTCTGTGATGGAATTGACCTGCGTAAAGGTCCCAATCCCCAAGAGAGCCACCAAGATACCAGCTATCGCAAAAAAGATGGCCAGCGGGCGCCATTTCTCGCCCATTCCTAATAGGATATAGTGCATGGGACCGCCCGCCATAGCGCCATGAGCATCCTTGCGGCGGTACTTGATAGCTAAGAGGCCTTCGGCATACTTCGTCGCCATCCCAAAGAAAGCAGCCACCCACATCCAGAAGAGTGCCCCCGGTCCACCGGTTTTAATGGCCGTTGCCACTCCGATGATATTTCCCGTTCCCACAGTCGCAGCCAGAGCCGTACAGAGAGCTGCAAAGCTAGAGACATCACCCTGATGCTCCTCGTCTGATACAAAGATTAAGCGAAAGGCACGCGGAAGTCGAAAAATCTGCAGCAAGCCCAGACGCAGACTGAGATAGATACCAGTACCAACCAGCAAAATGAGCAGGGGAGGACCCCAAACAAAAGAATCCAATTGATTCAATATTTCCAACATGATATAAGCTCCTTTTCACACCGAGAAAAAGAAAGAGCACATGCAAAACATGTACTCTGGATGTGCTGGAGTAGGGAAATCCCTGCCTCTTAGCTCTGTCCTTTTACCTGAGAGTTTGAGCGGTTCTAAACCGCCTTGCCCCTTCGGTGCCATTCCTGGTCTCTCCAGAGTTCCGTCCATTTCACAGTCAGAAGCGCCCGCCTCTTTCTGAAAAACTTCGTTCGGTGTTGATTATTAATTTTCTATTATTCTAAAAGAACATTCGTCTTTTGTCAATATTTTATAAAAATTTTAAGCATGTAAACGTTTTTTGACACAAAAAAGAAGCTCAGAGGCTTCTTACTTAGCTTAATTCAGCGATAATAGCCTTGAGCTGGTCTTTGGTATGAACACCTGCGACTTGCTTAACGACTTGACCGTCTTTCTTGAACAAAAGGGTCGGAATGGACATAATGCCAAATTCGCGGGCAGTATTTGGATTTTCATCCACATCCATTTTAAGGATTTTCAGTTCGTCCTCATGGACTTCTTCTGCTAACTGCTCCAGAATAGGTGCCTGCATACGGCATGGACCACACCAAGTTGCCCAAAAGTCAATCAGAACCAATCCATCTTTTGTTTCTTCTGCAAATGTTGCATCTGTAACTGCTGCTACCATAAATCTTCTCCTTTGAATAGCTTACTTTTGATAACATTTTACAACAAAAGCAAGAGAAAGAAAAATATTTGCTACGGGTAGCCCTTAGTCGCTCAGTGAGAAATGGTTGGTCATGAGATTGCTGGCATCCAAGAGAACCTTCTCCAAGAGCTGGTCTGTCGCTTCTTGCACCTTGTCGCTCATGGCTTGATTTTCAGCTTCAAAGTCCACATCCTCGCCTTTGGCCAGAGCTCGGTCTACCCGACCAATCATTTCATGACCCCAGGCTATGGTCTTTTCCTGATAATCATCCAAGTCTCCGACATGACTGCTAAAATGAGCATCAGCCAACCCAGCAATGAGTCGATTAGCCCAGTAGAAAGAATCCGTCGAAACCTTGTCTGTCGTGTTGGCAAAGTAATCTGGCGTTGTCGAGACTTGAGTAAAGAAAGGAACTGCTGTATTGTAAGGCATGGAGCCGTAGGATAGCCACTGGATGCCCGTTGTTTCCTGCGGTTGATTAGGGCGCAGCTGCAAGATGGCTGTCTGGCTAGTCCGATTGATCCCAATAGTCCGGAAGGCCCGTCTGCTGTGGTGGTCCCCCTCTGCTCCGTAAGGATCATAAGGCGAATCCTGATAGTGACTGCTCAGGACATACTTGACATCTTCGATCGTGATCTTGCGGTAAGGCTTACGACACCAAGGAATGAAGAAACTTCTTGGATCTTGCTCCGCTTCTGGATTGAGAAAACGCTGGATATCCCAAGCTCGCGGCGTATTGTAATGACGATCCTTATCCTTCTGGCTGCCAAAAGCATAGCGGGGATTGAAACCCTCGTTCGAATAATTCAGATTGAGATGATTTTCCTCGATAAATTTTTTGAGATCTGGATGACAGAGGAAGTGCTCAGGATTATCAAATTCAAAATAATCGCTGCCCAGCTGATTGGGGTTGGTCACATAGGCATCGTCTGGTACGCGCCGCGCCATCCAATGGTGGCCGCCAATGGTTTCCAGCCACCAGATTTCATTGACATCTGAGATAGCAATCCCATTGGATTCATAAGTACCGTATTCTTCTAAGATTTTTCCTAGACGAAGAACCCCTTCACGAGCCGTTTTGATATAGGGAAGAACCAGCGTAAGGATATCTTCCTCGCTGATACCTGACTCTACCAAAGGGTCAGCCCCCAGCACACGGCTGTTGGTCGTAATCGTCTCCGTTGCGCTGACAGCAACATTATAACTGTTAATCCCAGCAGCTCCCCAAATCCCATCCTTGGGAACTGCATCTGGCACTGCCGTATAGCGGACTGGATTGTCCGGCAAATCTATCTCAAAGGATGTCAAAACTGACTGATAATGGCGAGGCTGGTCTTGTGGCTCCACTACGATAAATTTCTTGGGTGTAAAGACCCCATTTTGTGAATCCTCCGTACGAGCCACAATGGTTGAACCGTCGTAACTGGCCTTCTTGCCCACCAAAATAGTCGTGCAGGAATCTGATACGTGTTTAAATTTCATGGCTTCTTCCTCCAATCTATTTTACGCCTACATTATAGCACAAAAAATGGCTTAGTCAGCCATTTTTCTTTATTCTTCCTACTTAAATATCACAATCGTTGCACCGCTGCCGCCAGCATTTTGCGGGGCATAGCCGAAGGACTTGACGTGCTTGTTGCGGCGGAGGTATTTTGTCACCCCTTCACGGATGACCCCGGTCCCAATACCGTGGATAATGTCCACCTGAGCCATGTTATTGAGGAGGGCCTGATCGATAAAGGCATCGAGCTCTTCCATGGCCTCTTCATAGCGTTTGCCGCGCAGATCCAGTCTGGCTTTCGGTCCAGCAGTATTGGCCCGCTTGACCACATTGACCTGCTTGCGCTTAGGTTGCCGCTCCTTTTCAGCCTTGAGTAAGTTGAATTCCTGCTCTTCTAGAGTCATCTTGATAAGACCGACCTGGGCTTCCCAACGGCCGTCCTTGAGCTGCTTGACCAAGGTTCCCCGCTGACCATAGCTTGTGACTAGGATATCATCTCCCACCTTGGGTGCCCGATTTTTCTTGGCCTGCTTGAGCACCTTATTCTTTGATAAATCAACGGTTTCTGGTGCCAACTTTTTAAGCTGAGCCTTGGCTTCAATAATCTCATGCGGTTTAAGACTGGACTTATCATGGAGATTTTTGAGAATGCTCTCACTCTCTGACAAAGCCAAATCAACGATTTCCTGGGCTTCCAATCGCGCCTTATTGAGCTCAGTTTCCTTTTCTCGATTAAACTCATTGTAAAGTTTTTTGAGGGCTCGGTTAAATTTGAGATTTTCCTGCTCCACCTCACGGATATTATCCAAGCGCTTGCGGCTTTCTAGAGTTTGCTCCTCTAGGCGCTCAATGATTCGGTTGACATCACTGTCTGTGTCGGTCTGCTCTTGGGCATGGCTAACGATAACTTCTGCCAAGCCCAAACGCCGAGCGATTTCAAAGGCATTAGAGCGGCCAGGCACTCCCTGCATAAAGCGATAGGTTGGCCTTAAACTATCTGTATCAAATTCCATGCTGGCATTTTCCACCCAGTCCGTCTCAATCCCATAGGCTTTGAGTTCAGGATAGTGGGTCGTCGCCATTGTTTTAATCTGTCTCAGCCGCAAGTCTTCCAAGATAGCAATAGCCAGAGCTGCACCCTCCTGCGGGTCCGTCCCAGCTCCCAGCTCATCCAGCAGAACCAGACTCTCGCTATCAACTTGCTCTAAAATAGAGACGATATTGGTCATGTGACTGGAGAATGTCGACAGGCTCTGCTCAATGGACTGCTCATCACCAATGTCTGCAAAAATCTGACTGAAAATCCCGACGCGACTCCCCTTGTCTGCCAGAATCGGCAGACCTGACTGAGCCATGATCTGAGCCAAGCCCAAGGTCTTCAGCATGATGGTCTTACCACCCGTATTAGGCCCCGTAATGACAATCTCTGTCAAATCAGGCCTGAAATGCAGGTCATTAGCCACTGCATTTTCAATCAGGGGATGGCGGACACTGAGCAGTTGGATATCCTGCTCTTCCGACAGGTCTGGCACCACCGCTCCCGTCTCCTGCATGAAGCGGACCTTGGCACGCACCAGGTCCAGATGTCCGATAATCCAAGCATTGTTGGCAATTTCAGCTGCATGGGGACGGAAGAGGTCTGATAATTCCTGCAAAATCCGCTGAATTTCATAACGCTCGTCCGCCCGACTACTGGCAATTTCTTCGTTGAGATTGACAACTGCTCTAGGCTCGATATAGACGGTATTTCCGCTGGCTGAAATATCGTGAACCACACCAGAAATGCGGTTGCGGTAGGTATTTTTTACAGGCAGCACATTGCGGCCATTCCGGCTGGCCACTACCTGATCTGCCAGCATCTCTCCCTTGTTTTTGAGAATCTCCTGCAGAATTTCCCGCACTTGGTTTTCATTTTCTTGAATTTTTCGGCGGATACGGCTCAAACTTTCGCTGGCAAAGCTTTCGATAAAGCCGCCATCATTAACAGCCTGCAGACTTCCTTGCAGCTTAGGGAACACAGCCAGGTTCTCAAACAGACGGTCCAGCTTTTCCAAGTACACATTTTCCAAGTCCTCATAAAAGGACTTGAGCTCCTGAGTCACAGCCAAGACGCGCTTGAGGGCCAAAAACTCCTCAATATTCAAGTCGCTTTCCAGCTCCAAGCGCTTGGTCAAGGCAGTGATATCCTGAGTCGCAGCCAGACTAAAGTGCGGATGCTGCACAAAAATCTGCTGCATATCTGTCATTTCCAGAAAAGCTGAAGCTACCGTCTCCTTCTTACTGGTCGGCAAAAGCAGGCCCAGCTCCAGCTGCCCCTGCTCAGTCAAAAGATAGGGAGCAAACAGTTCTTTAATCTTGCTAAATTCTAAGGTTTCTAAAATTTTTGTGTTCATAATTTTCTTTTCTAGTAAAAAAGAACCCAGCTAGCAGGCCAACTGAGTCGTCTTTTATCCGATAACTTGATTCACCCAGAGATCTTTGAGGATATTGGATGTGATAGGTGTATACTTGACAATAAAGCGAATCATGAAGCTGCTGTTGAGCCGCTCCTGAACCATCTCCATCGGCACCGTCGCTAAAATAGTCAGGCACATTCCCAAAACAAAAATAGAGATGCAAACAGCGATGGCTCCGCTGGTCACATTGTACCATTTGGTGTCCAGCTTATTGGGGTAGGGAATCAGATTCGCAAAAATCCCGAAAAAGCGCCCAAGGATGTAGACAGCCGTAAAAATAATGAGATAGGCCAAACCAGCATAAAAAACCTGGTCCAAGTGAAAAAGTTGGGAGCTAGGGAAAAAATAGGTCGAAGAGCCCTGAGTCGCGCTGGCATAAGGCACCCAGAGGCTGATAAACTTAGCCAAGCTCTTATAAAAAGCTCCAGCCACCAGCATAGAAACCATGGTTGCAGCAGCATAATAGCCCTGCAGAACAATACCACGCGAGTAGCCAATATAAAAGCTCCAGGCTAATATTAGTAAAATAATAATAGAAAGCATTATTTCTCCTCTATTTACCCGACTTTTCTCTCAGCTCACTGAGCATTTTGTGACGAAAATCTTCTAGTTCTTTTTCCTTGTCATCAAACTCAATCTCGCGGCTGAGCTGGGTAGATAGGCTATTGACCGCCAGCAAAATCGCCAGGACTTCATCATCTGCTGCAGGCATTTGCTCTTTGATAGCCTTGTATTTTTCCTTTGCTACCCGTTCTACTTCTTCCATAAAGAGATTATCGTGTTCTGTTGTTAGAGTTAAGGTCTTGTTTCCAAATGTAAATTTATATCGATTCAAATTTGCCATAAAATCACCTCATTGTATTATATCAAAAAAGAAGCCCTTTGTCAGTTATAAAAACACTTGGAACTAGACAAGGACTCTCTTTTTCATCTTTTTTGACATTGCAAGCAGTGGTGCTTTCCTACAAAATTTTTGTAAGATTTTTAATCTTATGACTTTCGACTTTTCCTTTTTATGGTACAATAGGGGGTATGGAAAGTATCACCCTCAGTCCCAAACAGCAAGAAATTCAGGCTTTTGTTGAGAAATATCAGAGCCAGCTGGCTCCCAGCAAGAACCCACATATTCAATATTTCTTCCGGCTGGATCAGGCGACGGTCAGTGTATTTAGCTCCGGAAAAGTTCTCTTTCAAGGGGCAAAAGCTGCTCACTACGCTGGCTTTTTTGGCCATCAAGCAGGCAAATCCAGTTATAGTCCTGCTTCTCAGAATTTTGCCCTCATTGGGACGGATGAGGTCGGAAACGGCTCCTACTTTGGAGGTCTAGCCGTCGTAGCTTCTTTCGTCACTCCAGACCAGCACGACTTTCTGAGAAAACTGGGTGTCGGTGATTCTAAAACCTTGAACGATAGCAAGATTCGCCAACTAGCTCCTGTCTTGAAAGAAAAGATTGCTCATCAAGCTCTGCTCCTATCGCCAGAGAAGTACAATGAAGTCATCGCTTCTGGCTACAACGCCGTCTCTGTCAAGGTAGCCTTACATAATCAAGCTATTTACCTACTGCTGCAAAAAGGCATCAATCCCGAAAAAATCGTCATCGATGCCTTTACCAGCCAGCAAAACTACAATAAATACCTAAAGCAGGAAAAAAATCATTTCCCAAATCCGGTAAGTCTGATTGAAAAGGCTGAAGGAAAGTTCCTAGCTGTTGCAGTCAGCTCTATTATCGCTCGTGACCTCTTTCTGGAAAATCTAGAAAATCTCAGTCAAGAGTTAGGCTATACCCTGCCTAGCGGAGCCGGAAGCAAGAGCGACCAAGTTGCCAGCCAGATTCTTCAAACCTATGGAATGGCCGGTCTGCAGCATTCTGCTAAACTTCACTTTAAAAATACTGAAAAAGCACAAAAACTTCTAGAAAGGTAACCTATGAAAAAATCAAATACTGCCGTTGTCATTCTCAAAGAATGGGGGCTCTTTATCATCTTTATCTCTATCATTATCCTATCACGGCTCTATCTCTGGTCCCCTGTAAAGGTAGATGGCCACTCTATGGACCCTACGCTGGCCAATGGGGAATATCTACTTGTGCTTAAATATCAGTCAATTGACCGATTTGATATCGTTGTCGCCACTGAGACAGATAATGACGGAACGACCAAGGAGATTGTCAAGCGGGTTATCGGTATGCCGGGTGATACTATTCAGTATGAAAATGATACTCTTTACATCAACGGCAAAAAAACAGACGAGCCTTACCTGACAGACTACATCAAAAAATTTAAAGAAGACAAGCTCCAATCCACTTATACTGGGGATGATTATGATGACAATGGTGTGTTTTTCAGAAAACTCGCAGCTCAGGCTCAAGCCTTCACTGTTGATAGTGAAGGCAGCCCTGTCTTCAACATCAAGCTTCTGGATGATGAATACCTGCTTCTGGGTGACGACCGGATTGTTTCCAAGGATAGTCGCCAAGTCGGCACCTTCCAAAAAGAACAAATCCAGGGCGAAGCTAAGTTCCGCTTCTGGCCGCTGCTGCCTTTTAAGACCTATTAAGCATATCGAACTCAGTTGAACGTCAACTGGGTTCGTTTTAAAAGAAGAACCTATAAACTATGGAATTTTACTTTTCAGGAACGATTGAACGCATTATTTTTGAAAATCCCAGCAACTTTTTCCGCATCCTGCTCTTAGATATTGAGGATACGGATGCCGAGGATTTTGAAGATTTTGAAATCATTGTCACCGGATCTATGGCAGATGTCATGGAAGGCGAAGACTACAGCTTCTGGGGCAGTCTTGTCCAGCACCCAAAATATGGCCAGCAGCTGAAAATTTCCCGCTATGAGCGTGCCAAACCCAGCAGCAATGGCCTAGTAAAATACTTCTCCAGCGACCATTTCAAGGGCATCGGGGTCAAGACTGCTCAAAAAATCGTCCAACTCTACGGAGAAGATACCGAGGACACCATTGATAAGATTTTAGCAGAGCCGGAAAAGCTGACTCAAATAAACGGCTTGGCAGCTAAGAACCGCGAGGCCTTTGTCGCCAAGCTCAGACTTAACTACGGAACTGAGATGGTACTAGCCAAGCTGGCAGCCTACGGCATTCCCAACAAGCTGGCTTTTCAAATCCAGGATACCTACAAGGAAGAAACGCTGGATATTGTCGAAAAATTTCCCTATCAGCTGGTAGAGGATATTCAGGGAATCGGCTTTAAAATCGCTGACCACTTGGCAGAAGAACTGGGCATCCAAAGTGATGCCCCTGAGCGTTTTCGGGCTGGCCTTGTCCATACTTTGCTGACCCAGTCTATGGAGCGGGGAGATACTTATGTTGAAGCTCGTGATTTACTAGAGCATACCATCGAGCTCTTAGAAAGCTCACGCCAAGTGGAGCTGGACCCTAGTCTAGTCGCTGATGAGCTGGCCCATCTGATTGAGGAAGATAAGGTCCAAAATGTAGAGACCAAGATTTTTGAAAACAGCCTATTTTTTGCTGAACAAGGAATAAAAAGCAATCTGGTCCGTCTGCTGGAAAAAGGAGAGCAAGACTGCTTTGACGCAGATAAAATTACTGCGGCTATCCAGCAAGTGGAGGAGAACTCCGGCATCTCCTATGACAGTATCCAAAAAGAAGCCATCCGCCAGGCTATCAATCAGAAGGTCTTTATCCTAACCGGCGGACCGGGTACTGGAAAAACTACCGTTATCAACTGTATCATCGCAGTCTACGCCCAGCTTCGCGGTTTGGATCTGCGAAAGGTCAATGATCTGCCGATTCTGCTAGCGGCTCCCACTGGTCGTGCTGCTCGTCGCATGAACGAATTAACCGGTCTTCCTAGTGCCACTATCCACCGCCATTTGGGGATGACTGGCGATGATGATACCAGTCATTTGGATGATTATCTAGATGCTGATTTTATCATTGTGGATGAATTTTCCATGGTGGATACTTGGTTGGCTAATCAGCTGCTCAGCAATATCTCCTCTCAGACCAAACTCTTGATTGTCGGAGATGCAGACCAACTGCCCTCTGTCAGTCCCGGTCAGGTTCTGGCAGATTTGCTGCAGATACCGACTATTCCACAGACCAAGCTGGAAACCATCTATCGGCAGAGCGAAGAGTCTACAATCGTTACACTGGCTAGCCAGATTCAGAAGGGTATTTTACCAGCAGATTTTACAGACAAAAAAGCGGACCGCTCTTATTTTGAAGCTAGAAATGAGCATATCCCGCCTATGATTGAGAAAATCGCTAGCGCAGCCATTCGCAGCGGTATCCCAGCTCAAGATGTTCAGGTATTAGCACCTATGTATCGGGGGCCAGCCGGCATTGACCAGATTAACAATCTTATGCAAAATCTCATCAATCCTGTAGAGAAAGATGAATTGACCTTTGAAACTCCCGACTGTCAGTATCGCCAAGGAGATAGGGTTATCCACTTGGTCAATGATGCTGAAAGCAATGTCTTCAACGGTGACTTAGGCTACATCACCGACCTCTTGCCTGGCAAATACACCGACTCCAAGCAGGACGAGCTGACCATCAACTTTGACGGCAATGAAATCATCTACCCGCGCAGCGAATGGTACAAGATCCGCCTGGCCTACGCCATGAGCATCCACAAGTCTCAGGGCAGCGAGTTTCCCGTGGTCATCCTGCCTATCACCCGCAGCAGCCACCGCATGCTCCAGCGCAACCTCATCTACACAGCCATTACCCGGGCCAAGAGCAAGCTGATCCTGCTTGGGGAAAAAGTAGCCTTTGACTATGCCGTCAAAAACACCGGCACCGCCCGTAAAACCTATCTGGTCGAGCGTTTTGCTGACCTAGAAGCCCCACAGGAACTTATCCACACTCCTGTGGATAAAATGAAAACACCTGTGGAAAACTATGTCTTGACAGAAGAAAATTTCCTGAAAATCGACCCCCTAATCGGCCTGACCGAGGAAGATATCCACAGTATATTCAGCACATAAATAAAAAGGCTGGGACAGAATTAAATTTTTTAGTTCTGTCCCAGCCTTTTTTTATTCCTTATTTTTCTGGCTAAAGAGCTGCAGGAGCTCGTCAGTAAAGATATCCAGACCGACCGAGGTCATCATAAACTGCAGAAAATGGAAACGTTCTGGCAGTTTTTCGGGCTCACTTTCAAAAGCGGTCCCATGCATCCAGAAGTTCACCAGCAGCAGAAAAACTTCTGCAGCCTGGTCCGGATACTGGGTCTGAAGGGAGCCATCTGCCATCCCTTTTTTGATAATGTCACTGACCACAGGGGCGCCTATCCGCAGATTGTCCCGCATCATGGTCAAAATAAAGCCCGCGTCCTTCTCATACTCACCCACAATGCCGTCCGTAGCCCGGGCTGTCTGACTTTCCAGATTAGACTTGAGGATGGTCTGCAGCTGCTCCCTGCCAGTCAGATTTTCCGTAGCCTTGAGCCACTGCTTCATCTCTTCTTCCATCAGCTCCTGCCGGCTCCTCAACACCGCAAGGACAATCTCATCTTTTGACTTGAAATGATGGTAGATAGCCCCCTTGGAGATGCCCGCCGTCTGAGCAATATCCTGCATACTGGTCTTTTCGGACCCCTTTTGGATAAAGAGCTGGGTTGCTGTATTTAAAATTTTTTCTCTCATGGCCTGGGATTTGTCTTTTCGCTGCGCCATTCTGTTCCCCTTTGTTTCTAATATAGCTTTATTCTACCAAAAAAGCCGGAGAAATACAAAATCATAAAAATATCTTTAAGCCTTGTCTTGCTGATCCCTTTGATACCAAAGATAGATACTGTAAGCCGCCATCAAGATATAGCCTAGGAAAAAGAGCGGATTTTCCGTCCCCTTCCCCAGGAAAATGCCTTCACCAATGGTATTGATGGCCCCGTGGAAAAGAACACAGTAAAGGATGGACTGACTGACCTTGTAAAGAGCCGCCAGCCAGAAACGGGCGAGCAGGCAGGCGGCAGTAAAGACTAGAAAAGAAGTCCCTGCCTGACTGCTGCCGGGGGTAAAGAAGAGGGGCAGATGCCAGACAGCCCAAATCAGACCGGTTGTTACAGTCGCTATCGGAAAGGGCAGAAGTCTTTCCAGAGTCGGCTGCAGAAAACCTTGCCAGCCAATCTCTTCATTGCCGCCTGTCAGAAAAGTCGTCATGAGAAAAAGCAGAGCAATCCTGAGGGGGCTAAAACCAGGCAGGAGCGGGCTCCAAAAGACTATGGAAAGGGTATAAAGAATTGTCAAAATCAAGAGATGGACCCAAGTCCTTTTTCGGGCCGATCCGATAGAAGCCAAGAGCTCCTTGAACGATTTTCCTAAGACCAGTTTGGCTCCAATGGCCGGGCCAAAAACACCAGCGATGGTTAGGACCTGAGAAATAATAGGAATCCTCAGGAAAGCCGAAGCCAGCCAGGCAGACCAGCTGATACCAAAGGTCCAAGCTAAGAAAGGCCAAATATGCCTTGTCTCTGGCTCTACATGTGTTTGTGTTTTCATATGATTACTCCTTTTTCTTTGGCAGAAGAGCGATTGCCAAGATTTTTAGCCTGCATCTTTCTGAACTCCTTTCCGATTGCCCTTCCAGTACCACCAGCCGACCAGCAGAGCGGTCATGAGCAGATTAGCAGCCTGGAAGCTGAGATACCTTCCGCCATTTGTAGCGCTGCCGACAATCGTCGCCTGAGCAAAGTTAATGCAGCCGTGAAAGACCATGCAGGCAAAGACAGAGGCCGTCTGCTTGTAGAGAACCGCCAGACAGAAACTGAGCAGGATACAAAAGAAAATATAGAAGGGCAAAGAAACCTGACTTTGACTCGTTCCCGGAATCAGCCAGAGGGGCAGATGCCAGGCCACCCAGACCAGAGCCGTGATGACAGTTGCCAGAGGGAAGGAGAATTTTTTCTCCAGAGCCGGCTGCAGCACTCCCCGCCAGCCCAACTCTTCATTGCCGCCTCCAGCAAAGGTGATAAAGGTCCAGCCCAGAGGAAACATCAGAACGGCATTCAGAGGCGGCAGGGCTGGATTGGCGATAAAAAGGGTCAAAATCCGAATCAGACAGAAGGCCAGCATATAAATCCACCAGCCCTTAGCATGAGAAAAGATAAAGTCCAGCATCTTCTTAGGATGAGAAATTTTGAGGCTGATAAAAGTTCCCAAGGCCGGTCCGAAGCCACCGATGATAATGAGAGCATAGCCCAAAGGCTCAGCCCCGCTGGTCAGCTTCAGGGCGGCTAAAATATACAGAATCAACCAGGATCCCCAGCTAATGCCAAAAGTCCAGACCAGAAAGGGCAGGATATGCCTTGTCTCTGGCTCTACATGTGTTTGTGTGTTCATATGATTACTCCTTTTTCTTTGGCAGAAGAGCGATTGCCAAGATTTTTAGCCTGCATCTTTCTGAACTCCTTTCCGGTTGCCCTTCCAATACCACCAGCCGACCAGCAGAGCGGTCATGAGCAGATTAGCAGCCTGGAAGCTGAGATACCTTCCGCCATTTGTAGCACTGCCGACAATCGTCGCCTGAGCAAAGTTAATGCAGCCGTGAAAGACCATGCAGGCAAAGACAGAGGCCGTCTGCTTGTAGAGAACCGCCATACAGAAACAGAGCAAGATACCAAAGGAGAGATAGAAGAGCAAAGAAATCTGACTTTGACTCGTTCCCGGAATCAGCCAGAGGGGCAGATGCCAGGCCACCCAGACCAGAGCCGTGATGACAGTTGCCAGAGGGAAGCAGAATTTTTTCTCCAGAGCCGGCTGCAGGAGGCCCCGCCAGCCCAGCTCTTCGTTCCCGCCTCCAACAAAGGTGACAAAGGTCCAGCCCAGAGGAAACATCAGAATGGCATTCAGGGGCGGCAAGGCTGGATTAGCGATAAAAAGGGTCAAAACCCGAACCAGACAGAAGACCAGCATGTAAATCCACCAGCCCTTAGCATGGGAGAAGATAAAGTCCAGCATCTTCTTGGGATGAGAAATTTTGAGGCTGATAAAAGTTCCCAAGGTCGGTCCGAAGCCCCCGATGAAATTGAGAGCAAGGCCCAAAGGCTCAGCCCCGCTGGTCAGCTTCAGGGCGGTTAAAATATACTGAAGCAGCCAGGCTCCCCAGGTAATGCCAAAAGTCCAGGCCAGAAAGGGCAGGATATGCCTTGTCTCTGGCTCTACATGTGTTTGTTTGTTCATACGATAACTCCTTATCAAATGTAGAATAGTGAAAAGTCATCCGAAAACTGGACAAAGGCATCCTTTACTCTCAGTCTTTCAGATGATTGCCTGTTTTGAAACGCAGATTTTTAAAATCCGACCATTCGGTTTGTTTTGTTATAAAAAATAAAGACCTGCGCCAAATAGAAAACGTAGTCTTTTAGTCCTTGCCTAAAATAAAAAGCAAATATGGACTAATTGGTGCTAAAAGATACGTCAGCATCGTCTAGATACTACCTGCTGCTTTTAGTTTCTAAGTTGTCCTGACTCTGATGCTTAAGACAGGCCATTTCTCTGCTACTTGCTCCTTTCTTGATTTTGCAATCGCCGGATATGCCAGAGATTGGAGGCAAGGCTCAGACCCCCTACTGCCATAATACCCAGTCCTCGCCAAGGGCTAAAGACAGAAGTCAGCAAGCCACCAGCAAGGACAGCATATCCAGCTTTGACT
The DNA here is from genome assembly GCF_041431675.1 of Streptococcus sp. 27098_8_134. Taxonomy (NCBI): domain Bacteria; kingdom Bacillati; phylum Bacillota; class Bacilli; order Lactobacillales; family Streptococcaceae; genus Streptococcus; species Streptococcus sp. 27098_8_134. The sequence goes on from NZ_JAPVYD010000001.1 coordinate 710,639, forward strand.
CCCCACTTAGAATAGCGTATGCCATTCTCACCCTGTGACATCTTTTTCAGCTTTTCTGCATGCTGCTGCAAAAACTCTTTCTGACCTTCCAGCTGCCGATCCATCTCCTGATTCAACTTGAGGATGTGCTCGCTTGTTTTTTCTACTACAGATTTCTTCATTTCTGCTCCTTTCTTTTCAAAAAACCGACTAGACGGTTTTTTATTTTATAGACCTAGTATAACAGACACAGAAAACTTTGTCCAGTATTTTTTCAAAAAAGATTATTTTTAGTCAATGAAAATCATCAGACAACTTAGAAACTCGTCACAAGCAACTCTCTCATACTAAAAGCTATATCTAAAAAAGCCCGGTAACGAACCAAGCCTTTATCTTTATTCAAACCCCGTCATTGTCAGTCCTAGCAGACGGATACCTCGTGGTTGCTCTTCCAAGCTATCGTATATCTCATGCGCAGTTCGCTCGATTTGCTCCTTGTCTCGAGTGGCAAGATTCAAACTTTTCCTTTTAGTCAAGGTGGAGAAATCGGCATAGCGGATTTTCAGAACGATGGTTCGTCCTTTCTTATCATGCTTAGTCAAGCTATTTTCTACCTTCTGTGCCAACAGGGTCAGCTCTTTCTTGATATCCTCCTCACTATAGAGCAGTTTGGCATAGGTTCGCTCCTTCCCGATTGACTTACGGATGCGATTGGACTTGACTGGACTATTACTGATGCCACGCGCTTTACGGTAGAGATCAAAACCAAAGCGACCAAACTTATCAATCAAGGTCATTTCCGGTATCTTGAGCAGATCTGCACCAGTATAAACTCCCATTTCATGCAGTTTTTCAACGCTTTTCTTGCCTACCCCATGAAACTTAGCAATATCCATAGGCGCCAGAAAGGCCTCAGCTTCCTCAGGTAGAATAACAGTCAGACCATGAGGCTTCTCATAGTCGCTGGCAATCTTGGCCAGAAACTTATTATAAGAAACGCCTGCCGAAGCTGTCAGATGGAGTTCATTCCAGATATCGTGCTGAATCAGCTTGGCTATTTTGACTGCGGATTTAATCCCAAGCTTGTTTTCCGTTACATCCAGATAAGCCTCGTCGATGCTCATTGGCTCAATCAAGTCCGTATAGCGTTTGAAAATTTCTCGGATCTGCAAGCCGACCGCCTGATATTTTTCGTAATTCCCCGAGATAAAAATCCCCTGCGGGCAGCGCTCATAGGCTTCCTTGGAGCTCATAGCCGAATGAACTCCGAACTTTCTGGCCTCATAATTGCAGGTGGAGACGACACCACGACCTCCAGTCAAGCGTGGGTCGCTGCCGATGATGACCGGATGCCCCTTTAACTTAGGATTATCCCGCTCTTCCACCGAAGCGAAAAAAGCATCCATATCAATGTGGATAATCTTCCGAGATGTATCGTTAATCAGTGGAAAAATCAGCATGCCTCCTCCTTTCTCCTGCCATAAATTTCAGCTTATGAGCTTTCACAAAGTCGGCCCTTTTTGCTCAAATAAATCTGAAACAGTTTTTTTATTCTTGTAAAAAGTATTTTAAAAGTAAGATTCTTCGTCAGTAATTTTTGTATGACATTTTAATTACTTTTATTATAACTTTTTTACCCATTTTTCCAAAATATTTGAAAAGAGTTATGTTTTTCAAATCTATAGTACACATCTGAGACTTTTTACTTTCTGTATTATAAAAGAAAGTCTTTCTTTCTGCCGAAAATGGTTTGTGAAACCGATTACCGTATGATATACTTTACTCATAAATGTAACAGTTTATTGTTGCTAGAATAAAGAGGAAAATCAAATGGTTGTAAAAACAGTTGTTGAAGCTCAAGATATTTTTGACAAAGCTTGGGAAGGCTTCAAAGGTGAAGACTGGAAAGAGAAAGCAAGTGTTTCTCGCTTCGTTCAAGCTAACTACACACCTTATGATGGAGATGAAAGCTTCTTGGCAGGTCCTACTGAGCGCTCACTCCACATCAAGAAAATCGTAGAAGAAACAAAAGCTCACTACGAAGAAACTCGTTTCCCAATGGACACTCGTCCAGCATCTATCGCTGATATCGACGCTGGTTACATTGACAAGGACAACGAACTGATTTACGGTATCCAAAACGACGAACTCTTCAAATTGAACTTCATGCCAAAAGGTGGTATCCGCATGGCTGAAACTACTTTGAAAGAAAATGGATACGAACCAGATCCTGCTGTTCATGAAATCTTTACTAAATATGTTACTACAGTAAACGACGGTATCTTCCGTGCTTACACTTCTAACATCCGCCGTGCTCGTCACGCCCACACTGTAACTGGTCTTCCAGATGCTTACTCACGTGGACGTATCATCGGGGTTTACGCACGTCTTGCTCTTTATGGAGCTGACTACCTCATGGCTGAAAAAGTTCGCGACTGGAATGGTTTGACTGATATTGACGAAGAAACAATCCGTCTGCGCGAAGAAATCAACCTGCAATACCAAGCACTTGGTGAAGTTGTAAAACTTGGTGACCTTTACGGAGTAGATGTTCGCCGTCCTGCTTTTGACGTTAAAGAAGCTATCCAATGGACTAACATCGCCTTCATGGCTGTCTGCCGTGTTATCAACGGTGCTGCTACTTCTCTTGGACGTGTGCCTATCGTTCTTGACATCTATGCTGAACGTGACTTGGCTCGCGGTACTTACACTGAATCAGAAATCCAAGAATTTGTTGATGATTTCGTTATGAAACTTCGTACAGTGAAGTTTGCTCGTACAAAAGCTTACGACCAACTTTACTCTGGTGACCCAACCTTCATCACTACTTCTATGGCAGGTATGGGTAATGATGGCCGTCACCGTGTTACAAAGATGGACTACCGTTTCCTTAACACACTTGACAACATTGGTAACTCTCCAGAGCCAAACTTGACTGTTCTCTGGACTGATAAACTTCCATACTCATTCCGTCGCTACTGTATGCACATGAGCCACAAGCACTCTTCTATCCAATACGAAGGTGTAACAACAATGGCTAGAGACGGTTACGGTGAAATGAGCTGTATCTCTTGCTGTGTGTCTCCACTTGACCCTGAAAATGAAGAACAACGCCACAACATCCAATACTTTGGTGCTCGTGTAAACGTACTGAAAGCCCTTCTGACAGGTCTCAACGGCGGTTACGACGATGTTCATAAAGACTACAAGGTATTTGACATCGAGCCTATCCGTGACGAAGTTCTTGACTTCGAATCAGTTAAAGCGAACTTTGAAAAATCTCTGGACTGGTTGACTGACACTTACGTAGATGCCTTGAACATCATCCACTACATGACTGACAAGTACAACTACGAAGCTGTTCAAATGGCCTTCTTGCCAACTTACCAACGCGCTAACATGGGATTCGGTATCTGTGGATTTGCCAACACTGTTGATACCTTGTCTGCTATCAAGTATGCAACTGTTAAGCCAATCCGCGACGAAAACGGCTATATCTACGATTACGAAACAATCGGTGATTACCCACGTTGGGGTGAAGATGATCCTCGCTCAAACGAATTGGCTGAATGGTTGGTTGAAGCTTACACAACTCGTCTGCGCAGCCACAAACTGTATAAGAATGCAGAAGCTACTGTGTCTCTTCTGACTATCACATCTAACGTTGCTTACTCTAAACAAACTGGTAACTCACCAGTCCATAAAGGAGTGTACCTCAACGAAGATGGCAGCGTAAACTTGTCTAAATTGGAATTCTTCTCACCAGGTGCTAACCCATCTAACAAAGCAAAAGGTGGCTGGTTGCAAAACCTTAACTCTCTTGCTAGCTTGGACTTCAGTTACGCAGCTGACGGTATTTCCCTGACAACTCAAGTATCACCTCGTGCGCTTGGTAAGACTCATGACGAACAAGTAGACAACTTGGTAACAATCCTTGATGGTTACTTTGAAAACGGTGGACAACACGTTAACTTGAACGTTATGGACTTGAAGGATGTTTACGAGAAGATTATGTCTGGCGAAGATGTTATCGTTCGTATCTCAGGTTACTGTGTAAATACTAAGTACTTGACTCCAGAGCAAAAGACTGAATTGACTCAACGTGTCTTCCACGAAGTGCTCTCTATGGACGATGCTTTGAGCTAATAAACGACTAAAGACTTACAAACCATTTGAAAGAAGATTGGAAATCTCCAATCTTCTTTTTTGTATCTATGAGTCCAAATGGCTGCTAACTTGATGATATTTTTAAGAGGCTTTATGGTATAATGGTTCTATTGCTATACTAGGAAAAGGATTAGGGAAATGACAGAGAAAGGTATCAGGGAAGAAGCCAAAGATTTCAATCTGGCGGTAGATGTCATCATGCTGGCGGGGACACTGCTGCTACAGAGCGGATCCGAGACCTATCGGGTAGAAGACACCATGATTCGCATCGCACATTCACAAGAGATCATCAACTGCAATGCCTTAGCAATGCCAGTGGCTATTTTCTTTTCGATTGAAAATACAAATGTTTCACGGATGAAACGTAATCTCAAGACCAACTACAACATTGAAAAGGTCTGCGATGTCAATCAGGTCTCCCGTCAGTTGGTAACAGGAGAAATCAGCCTTCAAGAGGCTTTTGATGAGCTGAATCGCCTCAAAGTTAAGGAACTGCCCTATAACAACAAGCAGCTGATTGCAGCAGCAACGCTCAGTGCTCCCTTCTTCTCCATCATGTTTGGTGGAAATTTCTACGATGCTTTGGGGGCTGCCATTGCTACCTTCTTTGGCTTTGCCTTCTCTTTGTATGTGGACAAATATATCCGCATTCCTTTTGTGACAGCTTTTGCTGGAGCCTTCGTTTTTGGACTGCTGGCTCATATCTGGACACGCTATTCTGGTTTTAACTCCACAGATGATTTGATTATTGCGGGTTCTGTCATGCCTTTTGTGCCCGGCATTGCTCTGACCAACTCTGTGCGTGACATCATGACCAACCATATCAACTCTGGGATGAGCAAGCTCTTTGAATCGCTCCTCATCACTCTTGCTCTCGGTGCAGGTACCTCTGTCGCCCTCCTTATTATGAAATAAGCCTATGACAATCTTGACTTTCTTACTGCAAGCAGTTGCCAGCCTACTGGCTATCATTACCTTTTTAATCGTTTTAAATGTCCAGCGCAGTATGCTGATTCCCGGCGGAGTGCTGGGCATGGCTATTTGGCTACTCTACCTTCTGCTCAAAGGACCGACCAACGTCATCATAGCAACCTTTGTGGCTGCTATCATTGGTTCCTGCGTCAGCCAAATCCTCAGCATCATCTATAAAACGCCCGCTGTTGTTTTTATTTTGGCCATTCTAGCGCCTTTGGTCCCAGGCTACATTTCCTATCGGACAACTGCCTTCTTTGTCACTGGTGACTACAGCCAGGCCATGATTCACGCCACTCTGGTAGTCATTCTGGCCTTGGTCATCTCGATCGGCATGGCCAGCGGCACTGTCGTACTCAAGCTCTATCACTATTTAAAAAAGCGCCAAACCAAACTCACAGCAAACAAACAGTAGAGCCATCTGCTGTTTTTATTTTGGAAAATACAACTTAAGCCTGATTTAGCTGAGATTAGATGTTTTTGTAAGAGTTTTATTCCTAAGTATGGTAAAATAGTCTTCGGAATATACTAGAATAAAAGGATTTAAAGAGGTCTTATAATGACAATCGGAATCGACAAAATCGGTTTTGCGACCAGTAATTATGTCTTAAAATTAAATGATTTAGCGGCAGCCCGTGGGACTGACCCAGACAAGCTTAGCAAGGGACTCTTGCTCAAGGAACTAAGCATTGCTCCTCTGACTGAGGATATTGTTACCTTGGGAGCAGCGGCAGCAGAGCCCATCCTGACAGCAGAGGACAAAGAAAAGATTGATATGGTCATCGTGGCTACTGAGTCAGGGATTGACCAGAGTAAGGCAGCAGCCGTTTTTGTCCATGGCCTTTTGGGTATCCAACCTTTTGCCCGAAGCTTTGAAATCAAGGAAGCCTGCTATGGGGCAACTGCTGCACTGGACTATGCCAAGCTCCATATCGAAAAACATCCAGACAGCAAAGTTTTGGTGTTAGCTAGTGACATTGCCAAGTATGGCATTAACACACCTGGCGAACCAACTCAGGGAGCAGGAGCTATTTCTATGCTGATTAGCAGCAATCCTCGTATCCTCGCTTTCAATGATGATAATGTGGCCCAGACACGCGATGTCATGGATTTTTGGCGCCCAAATTACTCGACAACACCTTATGTCAACGGGCTCTATTCAACCCAGCAGTATCTGGATAGCTTAAAGACAACTTGGATGGAGTACCAGAAGCGCCACAAGCTAGCTCTCAAAGATTTTGCGGCCTACTGCTTCCACCTGCCCTATCCAAAACTTGCCCTTAAAGGCCTCAATAAAATCATGGATAAAAGCCTGCCTCAAGAGCAGCAAGATCAGCTTAGAAAGAACTTTGAAGCCTCCATTCTTTACAGTCAAAAGGTTGGAAATATCTATACAGGCTCCCTCTTCCTAGGCCTCCTGTCTCTTTTAGAAAACTCTGACAACCTCAAGGCTGGCGATCGGATTGCTCTCTTTGGTTATGGCAGCGGAGCTGTCTCTGAAATCTTTAGTGCCAATTTGGTAGAGGGCTATGAAAAGCATCTATCCCAGACACGCCTAGAGGAATTAGACCAGCGTCAGGCTCTTTCCATCGCAGACTACGAGCGCATCTTTTTTGAAGAAGCTGAGCTGGATGAAAAGGGAAATGCCAGCTTCTCCGGCTATGAAAATCAAAGCTTTGCTCTGGCAGAAATTGCAGAGCACCAGCGCAAGTACATCAAAGTTGAGAAATCATCATGAAAGTAAACTGGACTGGATTTTCCAAAAAAACTCCTGCTGAACGGCTGCAGATGCTGAAAGAAAAGGGACTTTTACAAGATGAACATTGGCAGCTGCTAGACAGTCAGCAGACTTTGCCTCTGGAAACGGCCAACCAGATGAGTGAAAATGTACTGGCCACTCTAGCCTTGCCCTACTCTCTAGTGCCAGACTTTTTGGTGGATGGCAAAAGCTATCAAGTTCCTTTTGTGACAGAAGAGCCATCTGTTGTAGCAGCGGCTAGCTTTGCGGCTAAGATTATCAAACGGTCAGGCGGATTTGAGACCGAGGTTCACAAACGCCAGATGATTGGGCAAATCGCCCTCTATCAGGTTGATAATCCAGACCAAGCTATTAAAAATGTTCTCAAAAAAAAGAAAGAGTTACTGGAGCAGGCCAACCAAGCCTATCCATCAATTGTTGCCCGTGGGGGCGGAGCTAGAGATCTCTGGCTGGAGCCAAAGGAAGACTTCCTCATTTTCTATCTATCTGTGGATACGCAGGAAGCTATGGGAGCCAATATGCTCAACACCATGCTGGAGGCCCTCACCCTTCCTCTGGAAGATCTGACTGGCGGTAAGAGTCTGATGGCTATCCTGTCAAACTATGCAACAGATAGCCTAGTAACAGCCCGCTGTGTCATCGACTATCGCTTTCTCAGTCGGGATAAGGCTGAGGCAGAACTTCTTGCGGATAAGATGCAGCTGGCCAGCAAATTAGCTCAGGTCGACCCTTACCGGGCAGCTACCCACAATAAAGGTATCTTTAATGGTATTGATGCTTTGGTGCTGGCTACTGGAAATGACTGGAGGGCTGTGGAAGCCGGTGCTCACGCCTATGCCAGCCGAGAAGGAAGCTACCGTGGCCTCTCTACTTGGACGGCAGACCCATACAAACGCCAGCTTCATGGTCAGATGACCCTGCCCATGCCCATTGCAACTAAGGGAGGCTCCATCGGCCTCAATCCAGCAGTGGCAGCCAGCTTTGACTTGCTGGGGCAGCCTCAAGCCAAGGAATTGGCTTCCCTCATCGTATCGGTCGGATTGGCACAAAATTTCGCTGCCCTCAAAGCCCTGGTCAGCACTGGCATCCAAGCCGGACATATGAAATTGCAAGCCAAATCTTTAGCATTACAAGCTGGAGCCCAAGGCGAAGAAATTGCTGCTGTAGCCAATCGCTTAACAGCCATGAAGACTTTCAACCTCGCTGCTGCTCAAGAAATACTAACTGACTTACGAAAACAGGACAAGTAAAAAGGCCTTGATGGCCTTTTTTGTATGTCTTTATGCTTTTTAGTCAATCTGTTCCTGAGCTTCTTTTAGCCGACCGTAGAGTAGATAGGGAACATTCTTTAATTCTTGCAAGTTTCGGCAGGATAGGGCGCACATGATGAGACGCAGATCTGATTTCCAACCTTCTACAATATCAATAACTTCTTCCACTGAGTGATTTTCCACCAAGTCCAGCATGGTACGAGAGAGGCCGACCGCCTTGGCTCCTAAGACCAAGGCTTTGATCATATCCAAAGGATGGCGGACACCTCCACTAGCCAAGAGTTCGACCTCATCGCGCAATAGCTGAAGCGCCAACAGGCTCTGCAGAGTAGATTGTCCCCAATCATTGAGGTAGTCACGATTGCCACCCCGCTGATTTTCAATATAGGCAAAGCTAGTGCCGCCCCGACCAGAAAGGTCAAAAGTCTGAATCCCCAAGGAGCGCGCTTCTTCAACAGTAGAGCGATCCATGCCAAAGCCAACTTCTTTAAGAATTAGGGGAAGATCCAGTCGCTGACTATAATCAGTCAAGTGCTGGAGCCAAGAGCGAAACTCCCGCTCGCCCTCTGGCATCAGCAATTCCTGCATGAGATTGACATGGACCTGCAAAAAGAGGGGCTTCAAATCAGCTACTGCCTGCTGGGCGGCTTGATAATGCTTGTCCAAGCCGATATTGGTAGCCAGCAATAAATTAGGCCGACCAGCCGCCACCCGATAGGAAGGATCAGAAGGATTCTTCAAGGCCGCGCTGTAAGAGCCAGTTACAAAAAGAAGGCCGCAACTTTCAGCTACTTGAGCCAGCTTTTCATTGATTTGACCGCCTTTTTGGCTGCCGCCAGTCATGGCATTGATGTAAAAGGGAAACTCCCAGTCACGACCAGCAAAGTGAGTAGATAGATCAATCTCCGCCAAATCATACTTGGGCAAAGAACGGTGAACCAGTTCCATTTCATCAAAACTGTTGTAACCCGGACGCTGCTCTAAAGCGTATTTGATATGGTCGTCCTTACGATTCTGGCTCATCATGGCCCATCCTTTCTCTGTATAATAGCTCAATGCCAGCTGCTTGCCAGGCTTGAATCAGTTGGTTGCTAGATGTAGCATCAAAGCTGAGAGCAATCCCGCAGTCGCCACCGCCGGCACCACTGCTCTTAGCCACACAGTTCAGTCCCTCTGCCGCTTCTTTTAAGACTTTCAGCCTGTCTGTATAAATAGCTGGACTGAGCGTTTCTAAGAGCCGGCTAGCCTTTTCCAGACTAGACTGAATAGCAAGCTTCTCTCCTGCTAATAAAGCTCTCTCCAAAGCATCAACCTGTGTCCTACTGTCTGTCAAAAAGGACTCTGAAATAGCTGACTTGACCTGATTGACCAAGTCCTTAGAAATCGCTGGCTGCTTGGTCCAGCCAACTAGAAAATCCATGGCTAAGCCAGGCTTAATGCTGCGAATTTCAAAGCCCCAATCCTCTGCTAGTAATTGCTGTAAATCAACTTTGTCCATACGCTTGCGGACCAGCTCTCTATCAAAAGACCGATAATAAATCAGATCTTCATAGACAATGCAGGCTAGATCTCCCATGGAACCATTGTCTCCGAGCTTGAGGAGAACATAGGAAGCCAGCTTAAAGAGTAGCTCTAGCTCTAAGTCAAGCTCGTAAAGTGCTGCCATAACCTTGAGAGTCAGAATAACCACACTACCGCTGGAGCCAATCCCAAACTTCTTCCCATTTTTTTCCATTTTGCCGCTAATCTTCAGAGAAAAAGGCAGAAGTTGGTAGTCTAAGTCCTGCAAATAAGCATTCATAACCCCTATCGCCTCCTGAATCAAGGCATAATCAGGGTCTGGCTCTAGGTTAGCGCTGTGTTCGAACATATCTGATGTCAAGCGATAGTCAGGCGCTGTCTGGATTTCTCCAATCATATATATGGGAATGGCCTTGATAATGGCCGGCTGACCGGCCGTTAGCACTGCATATTCACCCGCCAGATAAAGCTTGCCGCAGGTTTGGACTCTTGCACTAGCTTTCATCTGACAAGTCCTTTGTTTTGGAGACGATAAGCCGGTAGTCCTTCTCAAAAATAGCAACCAGATGGTCTAGGTCTTCCTCCAAGCAGAGCACCTTGACATTTGGCCCTGCGTCCATGGTAAAGTAGCAACGCTCGCCCTGCTCCCGCAGCTTTCTGACAGCATCCATAGCATGGTAAGACTCCTCTGTCAGATAAGAAAACGGCGGATAAGCTTTTTCTGTTGTAGCATGCATCCGAAGAGCATTTTCTTCCGTCAGCTGACCAACCTTGGCAAAATCATTGTCCTGCAAATAGCCAAGCATGGCCTGATAATCCAAGGCAGACTGGGCAATCCAATCGGGGAAAATCGTGGAAGTTTTAGCACAGAGCTCCATACCGTCGCGGCTGGAAATAGGCTTTTTCTCATCGTGCAGAACCAGCATTATCATGGCTAATTTCAAATCCGTCTTGACTGGATAAATGGCCCCACTTTCCTTATCCCAGGCCGCTAGCGGACCAAAGAAAGACCGAGCAGAGGACCCTGAAGCAAACTTGGCCAGCTGAGCCAGCTCTTGCGTCTGATAGCCCGTCTGAAAATAAGCATTGCAGGCCTTGACTAGGGCTGATAGACCACTGGAGCTGGAAGACAGACCCGCTGCTGTTGGCATATTGTTACTGGTATCAACTCGGACAAAACCATCTTCTGGAGAGCGAAAACGGTCAATAATCTTACTGATTTTAGCATGTTCTGCTGGGCTTTGCAGCTGACCGTCAATATAAAATTCATCTCCAGTCGCTGTATCCGGCAAAGGACTCAGTTGCGTCTCGGTATACATATTTTCCAGTGTCAGCGAGATACTACTGGTAGACGGAATCATCTTTTCTGTATCTTTCTTCCCCCAATATTTGATAATTGCAATATTGGCATAGGATTTGACACTTACAGACTTTCGATCCATGTGTTAATGGCCCCTTTCTCTCTCAATAAGGCGGCTAAGGCCTCCGCCTGACTTCTTTCTCCTACAAGAGCAATGACACAGCCGCCCAGACCACCGCCGCTCATTTTAGCTCCCAAAGCTCCCATTTCAAGAGCTGCCGCTACCAACTCATCCGCTTTCTGGCAAGACACTCCTAGCTTGGCTAGCTTCTCGTGAGCCTTGGTCATAGCTTGCCCCATTGTCATCAGGTCCTTGATAGAAATAGCCTTCTCAAGGATTTTCGTTAAATTCCCCAATTCCTGAAGCAAGGGCAGAGCCTTTTGACCCTGACTTTCTACAGTACGGATAGCTTCGCGGGTATGACCGTGAATACCAGTATCTGCAATGACTAAAAAGGCATCCAGATTTAGCTCAATCTCGCTGAAACCGAAATTGCGGATGAATTTAATAGCTACATCGCTAAGGCAGGTCTTGGCATCAAGGCCGCTGGGATTCATATGAGCAATCATCTCTGCCCGATTGGCTAGAATCTCCAGTGTTTGGTCATCCAGTTCTTCCTCAAAGTAGTCAAAGACCGCCCGAATAGCTGCAATACTAACCGCAGCTGAAGACCCCATCCCCCGCTTCTCAGGGACCATGGACTCCACCTGACAGCGAATCTTAGCTCCCTGCCGACCTAGATGTTCCAGACAGGCAAAAACGGCCATAGACAGCGTATCCTCGGCGTAGAGGGTCCAGGCCCGCTCAGACGGAAAGACCTGACAGGTCACTTCGATACGATTAAGAGGCAGGGAAATAGCCGGATAGCCATAGACCACCGAATGCTCTCCCATTAAAATAATTTTACTGTGTGCCTTGCCGACACCGATTTCTTTTGTCATAGTCTTCTCTTATCTGTAGATTCTCTCTATCTTATTTTAATATACTTTGGCAAAAAAAGCGATTTTTATTAAGAGAAAATCACTGGGGCTAGAGACCGATATTTATATAGGCAGACACAATAAAACTCCGGGGCTTGCAGCCGGAGTCTTTTAAAGTTCTCTTCTTATCAGGTCCATCAGCTGGTTACGATCTAAGATCCATTGAGCCCGCTCGTCTTTTTCATAGGTCCGGTTGGATAGGAAAATAGCCGCTTTTTGCTCCTTGCGATTATACATAATAAAGGTTCCTGTGTAGCCAGTGTGATCCAGCCAGCTGCCCTCCAGATTCCAAGCTAGACTGCGTCTTTTGCCAGGCTCCTTGGAAAAATTCTGGGTCAGATTGGCCGCAAAGTCATCCTGCAGATAATGTTCCAGAAATACTTCCAAATCCCTGAGAGTTGAAAATAAGCCAGCACTACCAGCATGGATGCCTAGAACACGCGCCTTAGGATCATGAACCTGACCATCCTGGACACCGCGAACGGTCGGCACAGCTACTGGAACTGGCCCAAAACCTGTCTCAGTCAAACCCCAAGGCTGGAAAATCTGACTTTGAAAAATCTGATCCAAGGACTTACCGTAGATCTCTTCCAACATAAAGCCCAAGAGCAGAAAATTCACATCCGTATAGCGGAAGGTCTTATCTTCAAGCACTGTCAAATGATTGAGCGCTGCTTTCAACTCAGGAGCTGCCAGCTGATCACGATTGGGAATAAAGGGATCTAGTCCTGATGTGTGGGTCAAGAGCTGACGCAAGGTCACATCTTCTTGATGGAAGGCCGGATAGTAATGCTGCAAGGGCAAATCCAGCTCCAGCTTGCCTTGCTCATATAAAAAGGCTGCCAGAGTACCAACTCCGACCACCTTGCTGACGCTAGCCAAGTCATAGACCAAACCCGCTTGAGTGGCCTTTTTTTCTTGCGGATCAGCTAGACCAAAGTAGAATTCCTGCCACTGGCCAGCTTGATACAAAGCCAGACTAGCACCGGGATAGATACCGTCTTTCAGCTGTTCTTTGATTTTGCTGATGATTTTTTCTAGAGTCATGCTTCGAACCACAATTCAATCTTACTAGAATCCTGACTCAACAGGAACTTATCTGACTTAGGTACAAAGACCTCGTGTCCTTCAAAGATAGGACGCAGCGCAGCGGTTTCTAAACGATTGACTTGAGCTTTGAGCATAGTCAAGTCCCAAGTTAGGGCATTGTCTGCCTGCAAGTCTTGTCCCTCTGCTTCTGTAAAGGTCAGGAAATCCAGCGCATTTTCAATCTTACTATAAAATTCTTGGGCAGCATTGGCATCAAGCACACGAATTTCTACTGTCTCTATCTCAAATTGACTAAGACCGATAAAGTCCTCTTGCTTTTCAAATTCAGGCGCCGCCGTTACTTCTTGCAGATTTGCTCTATTCTCTTCTGCATGCAGGAGAACTAGGTCACCCTCTGGTGACAGAGCTTCAAAAGCATAACCTTTCTCTCCCCGATAAAGCTTAGTCCAAGCAGGCTTTTGAGCCAATAGCGACTCGATTTCTTTAGCATCTGCAACCTTGACAACGATTCTGGCTAATTTTTTAGGACCTTTTACTCGCCGCGACCGCATACTGGGTGATTCTTCCAGCTGCAGTTTCTCTGTCTTAGTCTGATCTCCCAAGGACAGAAAAGCAGCTTCCTCTAAAAGGGCCTTCATGCCCAGCTGATTTACAAAAAATTCTTGATTTAAATGACGATTATTTATCTTTAATACAGGGATAATTCTAATAATATGATTCGCGCTCATAATTCCTCCAAACCATTTTATTGTAATGGATTTTCATCTTTTTGACAAGAAATTATGCGCAAATAAACAATTTTTAAAACAAGAAGGACTTGGATTTATTGGTAAACGGTCTGAGCAATGCCCCTTAGAGACAGTGAAATAAATATAAAATTGCCAAACTTGCATCTGCATCTTTACCTTCTCTGTCGTTCGAAAAAAGAGTTGAGGAAATCCCCCCAACTCTGATTTTATGTGCTTATCCGTAGATTGTTTTAAACAAGAGAACCGCTGTGATACCTGCAAGAATCGGTGCCACAACTGGAACCCAAGAATACCACCATTTTGAATCACCCTTGTGTTTGCCCAAAACAGATTCTGGCAGGATGAAGTGGAGGATACGAGGTCCGAGGTCACGAGCTGGGTTCAGTCCTGGTCCAGTAGGGCCTCCCAGTGAGGTTACCAAAGCCATTACCAAGAAACCAAGTGCCAAGTGAGCGACTGCTGATGAAGCATTGGTTGCTTGAGCAAAGGTATTATGCACCGCCTTATCCAAATCAGCTTCTGCTATTTTTTGACCAACTTGAGCCGCTTGTAAAGCTTGTTGCTGAACATTTGACTCAATAATTGATTTTAGCTCTGCACCAAAATGAAGTTTTGTCAAGCCTAGAGCAGCAAAGAAAAGAACAAAAGAACCAACAAATTCATTGATAAAACCATTAAACAAGGCAGCTTTACGTGATTCAGGTGTGCCATGGTCTAGGCTAGAAATAGTAGAGAAAGTACCTAAGATATTGTTAGGATTTTCTGTTTTCAGATAGTAAGGACGGTGGGTCGCAACGACCAAGGCTTGTCCGAAGATAGCTCCCAAAATCTGCGCTGCAATGTATGGTGCAACCTGTGCCCAAGGGAAATAACCGCTGACAGCAAGTCCCAAAGTAAAGGCAGGGTTGATATGGTTACCGGACACATTACCAAACATCAAAGCTGGAATCATAACCCCCATACCGTATCCGACAGCGATGACTAACCAACCGCTCTGATGTCCCTTAGTTCCTTTTAATTCAACATTGGCAACAGCTCCGTTCCCCAAGACAATGAGGATAGCTGTTCCTAAAAATTCTGTGGCGTATTTAACGACCCATTCGAAATCCATTTAGTGATACTCCTTAAATATTTTTTAGACAAAGTCTATTTTATCAAGTATAATGGATAATGTAAAGATCATTTTTAATAAAAATAAGAAAAAGAGGGAAGAATATGCGTTTTAATCAGTATAGTTATGCAAGAACGAATCGGGAAAATATGTTGATAGAATTAGCTGAATTAGGCTTTTTTTATGACAACAATCGCTCTGATAAGGAAAATCTTGAAGATTTTCTCCGCACCAGCTTTTTCACTTATAAAAATACAGATTATCCCTTGAAATCCTGGGCTGCTGACAGCCAAACAGATCTCCTGAGCTTTTTCCAGTCTGACAGAGAACTGACGGCGTCTGTTTTTTACACTGTAGCCTTTCAGCTGCTTGAGTTCTCGCTCTTTATTGATTTTACAGATGTTGAGGCCTTTCGCAAAGAAACAGGATTTCCCATTACATTTGGAGACTTGTTGGAAAATCTCTACCAGCTGCTCAACACTCGGACAAAAAATGGCAATCTGCTGGTTGATAAGCTAGTCAGCGAGGGGTTGATTCCTGAGGACAATACCCACCGCTACTTCAACGGTAAGAGCCTAGCAACCTTTTCCAGCCATGATGCTATCCGAGAGGTAGTTTACGTGGAATCACGCGTGGATACTGATCAAGACGGCCATCCGGATCTCATCAAGGTCAGCATTATCCGGCCCTGTTATCAAGGACAAATTCCTGCAGTTATGACCGCTTCTCCTTATCATCAAGGAACCAACGACCCCGCAAGCGACAAGGCTCTCCACGACATGAATGTGGACTTAGTAAAAAAAGAACCTCATCAAATCACAGTACAAGATCCTGAGCTCAAATTGCTCCAGCTAGATTCGCCGGATTTTGCCCAAGAAGTCTCTGAAGCTGAGGAAAAACTGGGCCATATCGGTACCTACACGCTCAATGATTACTTGCTGCCTCGCGGCTTTGCCAATCTCTATGTGTCTGGCGTAGGAACCAAAGATTCTGAAGGCCTGATGACCAACGGTGACTATCAGCAGATCGAGGCTTATAAGAACGTTATTGACTGGCTCAATGGCCGCTGCCGAGCCTTCACCGACCACACTCGCCAACGGGAAATCAAGGCCACTTGGTCCAACGGAAAAGTGGCTACGACCGGTATCTCCTATCTGGGCACCATGTCCAACGGACTGGCAACGACTGGCGTAGATGGACTGGAGGTCATTATCGCTGAAGCTGGGATTTCTTCTTGGTATAATTACTACCGCGAAAACGGACTTGTCACTAGTCCTGGCGGCTATCCAGGAGAGGATTTTGAATCCCTGACCGAACTGACCTACTCCCGCAACCTGAGGGCTGGTGACTACCTGCGTAACAACGACGCTTATCAGCGAAGCCTAGAGCAGCAGCGCAAAGACCTAGACCGGCAAACCGGAGATTACAACCAATTTTGGCATGATCGCAATTACCTGCTCCATGCAGATAAGGTCAAGGCCGAAGTCGTCTTTACCCACGGCTCTCAAGACTGGAATGTCAAGCCCCTCCATGTCTATAATATGTTCCGAGCCTTACCGCCCCACATCAAAAAGCATCTTTTCTTCCATAACGGTGCCCATGTATACATGAACAACTGGCAGTCCATCGACTTCCGTGAGTCTATCAATGCTCTGCTGAGCAAGAAACTGCTGGGGTGTCAATCAGACTTCGAACTGTCAGCAGTCATCTGGCAGGACAACAGCCAAGCTCAAAACTGGCTGACCTTGGAAGACTTCGGTGGACAAGAGCAGAATCTTCATCTTCAACTAGGCCAAGACTGCCAATCTATCCAAAATCAATATCCAGAAGAAGACTATAATCGTTTTGCCAAAAACTACCAAAGCTTTAAGACTGAGCTCTTTGACGGTAAGGTCAACCAGATTACTCTGGACTGGACCTTGGAAAAGGACCTCTTTCTCAACGGAGCGAGCCAGCTCAATCTTCGCCTCAAATCCAGCACTGATAAAGGACTGATTTCTGCTCAATTACTGGACTTCGGACCAGCTAAACGCCTCACACCGATTCCTACTCCTATTGAGCCTAGAGTCATGGATAACGGCCGCTACTATATGCTGGACAATCTGGTTGAACTCCCCCATACTGAAACGCCTCATCGCGTTATCACCAAAGGCTTCATCAACCTACAAAACCGGACCAACCTACTGACTGTCGAAGAAGTCACTCCTGATCAATGGCTAGAATTCTCCTTTGAACTGCAACCAACCATCTATAAAATGAAAAAAGGCGACCAACTGCGCCTCGTCCTCTACACTACAGACTTTGAGCATACCGTTCGTGATAAGACCGACTATCAGCTGACGGTAGACTTGGAGCAATCTAGTCTGGATTTGCCGACTATGACATTACTTTAATAAAACCTAAAAGACGCTGAAATTCAGCGCCTTTTCTTTTATCGTAGATTGAGATATTTCTCTGCATATTTTTTATAATCTGGCTTTTCCTTGCGGTTCATAGCAAAGAGCATACTGCCTGTGAGATAGTCATCGTCTGAATCAGGAATTAACATAATAGCAGTGTTTTTATCTTTCTCAGGAAAGACGATAGAAAATGTTCCGCCATTATCTTTCCGAGTCAGGCCATAATAACTCACCCCATTCTTAAAACCAACTGCATTTTGAGTGTACTCATACTCTTCTTCGTTGACAATGATAGTCTTGTCTTTTATTTCAATGGTCTTTTGTTCACCGCTAGCATCCTGTACATTCCATTTTCCCTGAATTTTTGGGCTGCCGCTGCAGCCAATTAGGATGAAGAGAGATGAGAGCACTACCAACAGCAAACCTTTTATCTTCTTGTTTTTCAAGTTGTCTTCTCCTTGATATATAGATTCATGACCATTCTACTATAAATGCTAAATTTTTGTCAAACCTCTTAGAAATGTTCTTCTTGCCACTTTTCCAAAAAATGATATAATTTGAAGAGTGAAGATTACCGAGGGCTTAGCCCTTGCGAGAGAAAGGAAAGAAAATCTTATGATGAACATGCAAAGCATGATGAAGCAAGCACAAAAGCTTCAAAAACAAATGGAAAAAGGACAGGCAGAACTGGCTGCAACAGAATTTACCGGCAAATCAGCTCAAGACTTAGTCGTTGCTAAGCTGACAGGCGATAAAAAGGTAGTCAGCATTGACTTCAATCCAGCCGTTGTGGATCCTGAAGATTTAGAAACTCTGTCAGAGATGACTGCGCAGGCCCTGAATCACGCGCTGGCTCAGATTGATGATGCTACTCAGAAGAAAATGGGCGCTTTCGCAGGCAAATTGCCATTTTAAGCAAGATAAATAACCTTACCTCTTGACTAAACATAAGTCAAGAGATACTCGAACCAGCAAAAAAGACTGAAAAATCTCAGTCTTTTTTGATTTATAGTCGTTTTCTCACTAGTCCACTATACAAAATTAAGCAAATCTGCTGCCTTACTCATCAAAAGCAGGGCATAGTCGGGATTGTTTTGCAATTCCTTGATAGAGCTCTGCACCAGCTCTAAATCATCAGTTATCATGCCATCAACACCCAAGCGGAAAGATTTGCCGATGCTGTCTGCATCATTAATGGTCCAGTCATAAAGCTGCTTATCTGTCGTCCATAGCTTATCGACAAAGTTTTCATCGAGGGTCGAATACTCCATCGTATAGCCGGAAGCCTGTGTCCGTGGGAAAATAGTATTGTAGGGCAGGATAAAGAAGGTCGGTATGCTCTCATCATACTTGACTGTCTTGTCAATAACCTGATAGTCCAAAGACTGAATCTGATGGCCATAAACCTTGATATTGGCTCCGTATTGGCTAAGGAAACGGTCCATCATATCGTCTGAGTCCAAGCTGCTGGTCTTGATTTCTATCAAGAGTCGCTGCCCCATCTGATTGGCTCGTTTGAGATAAGCATCAAAGCTGGAAATTTTGGCGGTGTGTCCATTTTCTGAAATATCTAAAGCCGTCAGCTCTTGCAGAGTCAGCTCTTGCGGTCTGGCATTGACGCCGGCCAAGGCTTTTAGATTGGCATCGTGCATCATGACAAACTGGCCATCCTTGGTCTCCTGTACATCCATTTCGATATAATCTGGCTTGAGCAGGGCGGTTTTCTCTAGCGACTCAACCGTATTCTGGACACCATTTCCCTGCGAAACTCCGCGGTGAGAGATGGTCAGAGGGACATTTTCCAAGGGCAGATTAAGATAGACAAATCCTTCAAGGGCAAAGACAGAGCTAGTGACCAAAAGGATAAACCAACGCATGAGAGGCAGGCCTTTCCTGTAGCGATACTCAGATAGCTTGCTATCTGTCAGAAAAGCCACAAACTTAATCAAAAAGTAGGCTACCATGAAGTAATAAACCAGCTTGATGAGGCAGTAATTGACAACCGCTGCTGTCAAGGCTATCTGATTGGACTGGCCATCCGCATACTGCTGCAACACTAAAATCGGAATGCTGCTTAAAAGAAAGAAGAGAAAGCTCTTAGCCAGTATCCAAAAGAGCTGCCAAGTATAGCGAATCAGGTGCCCCTTGGTCTTCTCCAAACTATACCTAATCGCATCTCGTAGGCGGAAATGCTCAAAAAAGAGCTTTGGCAGGGCAAACATCAGGCGGACAGCTATCAAAAAAAGCAGAAAACCTAAAGCATAGATTGATAATTTCATCCATAAGGCCGTCTTGAGATAGGTCACGATAAATTCTGGAATCAGAATTTTATTCAAATAGTAGATTTTGAGAATTTGCCGCAGAAAGGGAAAGATAAAGCCCATATACAGTGCAATAAAGAGGACCTTGCTGGGCCGGGCGTAGCGAATCAGCGAGCCGCTGTCTTTGAGACTTTTCTTAATAAACTGAAAGGCGCTTCGTTCTTCCTCGTCCAGAAGATTTCGGAGCCCCATAAATATCAGTCCAATCTGAAAATAAGCGACAAAGAGATTGGCCGCAAAGAGCGCTAGAAAGGCCAAGCCAACCCAGACATTCGAAGTCAGGACTTTAAGGGCATTCGTATAAGATAAGAAGAGATAGCCTGTCTGCTTGAGCAGAGTCTCTGCTGCAAAGGAGTTGAAAGGCACCCAAGCCAGCTCCATAAGTATAAAGACTGTGAAAAAGAGCAACAGAATTTTATCAAGATTGCGATAGAGACGTAAAAGTCCCAGTCTTTGTGATTTCATTTTCCTCCTTTATTTGTGAACGATACAAAACTTGCTAAAAAGCGATTCTTATTTAAAACAAGGTTGAGACAGATGTCCCAACCTTATTTTTATTTTCCAAATAAACGTGCCCAGAAGCCCTTGCTTTCCTGCTCCTGCACCTTTTCCTTGGCTTCATCCAACTCCAACAGCAAGGTTTCACGCTCATTCATAGCCTTAGCTGTTAGCTGCTGCTGCTGGTCCAGCTGCTTGTCCTTTTCAGCAATCTGGACATCCTTGATGCGCAGCTGCTCATCTTTCTTAGCCAACTGGCTGTCCTTGGCCTTAAGCTGCTCATAGAGACGCACAATCTCAGCATTTTTTTCGTCCACCAAGATTTCCATCAGCTCGCGTTGCTTCACATCTTCGCTAACAGGTTCATCTTCAAAAATAGTTTTCTTATAAATCTCTTCCAGCTTAATCAAGCCGCTGCGGGTCACCACCGTGACTCCTTTTTCATTCTTTTCCGTATCTTCTGGCGGCAGTGCCTTGACACGATTGTTAATCGCCTGGCGGCTAACTCCAAGAATCTCGGCTAACTCGCTGACTGTCTTTTCAATTGCCATAATTTCCTCAAAAACTTTTTCTAGTTTGTAGATACCTAAATCTTATCATATCAAGCCTTAACTGTCAAATTTCACAATATTTTTTGAGCCTGACTCCTATCTTTTTAGCCCTTTTTTATGATACAATGAGACAGATTAGTCTAGTAAAAGAAATGAAAAAATATAATGAATTTAGAAATCTAGATATTCCTAGCTGCAGTCTCTTCCAAGAACGTCTGCAAGATAGCAAAAACCTGCTCACCAAGGAAGCACAAGATTTCTGACTAACTGATAGAAGTCACTCTCTACGAAAGGAAAAGACCAATGAACCATTTCGACACAATCATCATCGGCGGAGGACCGGCTGGCATGATGGCTGCTATTTCCAGTTCTTTCCACGGGCAGAAGACCCTGCTCCTCGAGAAAAATAAACGACTGGGCAAGAAACTAGCTGGTACAGGCGGCGGGCGCTGCAATGTGACCAATAACGGAAACCTAGATGTCCTCATGGCCGGTATTCCGGGCAACGGGCACTTTCTTTACAGCGTCTTTTCTCAGTTTGACAACCATGATATCATCAACTTTTTTACAGAGAACGGCGTCAAACTCAAGGTTGAAGACCACGGACGTGTTTTCCCTGCGACAGACAAGTCCCGCACCATCATCGAAGCTTTGGAAAAGAAAATTGCAGAGCTGGGTGGCACTGTCATCACCAATACCGAAATCGTCTCCGTCAAAAAAACTGCTGAGCTTTTTACTGTCAGATCCAGCGACCAGACTTGGACCTGCCAAAAATTGATTGTGACGACTGGCGGCAAGTCCTATCCTTCAACTGGATCGACAGGCTTCGGCCACGATATTGCCCGACACTTCAAGCACACAGTGACTGACCTGGAAGCTGCTGAAAGTCCTCTTATGACTGACTTTCCTCACAAAGCGCTTCAGGGAATTTCGCTGGACGATGTGACCCTCAGCTATGGCAAGCATGTCATCACCCACGATCTGCTCTTTACCCACTTTGGCCTATCAGGTCCGGCAGCCCTGCGCTTGTCTAGCTTTGTCAAGGGTGGCGAAACCGTTTATCTGGATCTTCTGCCACAAATGAGTCAGCAGGATCTGGCGGACTTTTTAGAAGAACATCGGGAAAAATCGCTGAAGAACTGCCTGAAAATCCTCCTACCCGAGCGAATGGCAGACTTTTTTGCCCAGCCCTTTCCCGAGAAAGGCAAACAACTTCATATCAGCGAAAAAGATGCGCTCATCAAGCAAATCAAAGAACTAGCAATCCCTGTCACTGGCAAAATGTCCCTGGCCAAGTCCTTTGTTACCAAGGGCGGCGTCAGCCTCAAAGAAATAAATCCTAAAACCTTAGAAAGCAAGCTCGTTCCCGGCCTCCACTTTGCTGGAGAGGTCCTAGACATCAATGCCCACACGGGTGGCTTCAACATCACATCTGCCCTCTGCACCGGCTGGGTAGCAGGAAGCTTGCAGTATGAGTGATTGTTTAGATTCCACCATTCATCTAAAACAAAAGGAAGAAACAAATGAATCGACTGGAAAATGTAGAATTCGTCAATATGTGCATGATTTATGACGGAGAAAAAGTTCTCGTCCAAGAACGAGTGAAGTCTGACTGGCCAGGCATCACTTTTCCTGGCGGGCATGTAGAGCGTGGAGAATCTTTTACCGATGCAGTTATCAGAGAAGTCAAAGAAGAAACTGGATTAACCATATCCAAGCCTCAACTTTGCGGCATAAAGGATTGGTATGATGATAAAGATTTTCGTTATGTCGTCCTGCTCTATAAGACAAGGCACTATTCTGGTGTACTGCAATCCTCAAATGAAGGAAAGGTCTGGTGGGAAGATTTTAAAAATCTGTCCCATTTAAAGCTGGCAACCAGTGACATGTCTGATATGCTGCGTGTTTTTTTAGAAGACGATTTAAGTGAATTCTTTTACTATAAAGACGATGACGACTGGCTTTATGACTTGAAGTAGAATAAAATAGGCTAGGAAATTCCTAGCCTATTTATTTCACATTTGTCTGCACATAAGCAGCAATCACATCTGCTGTGTACTGGGCAGTTCCTGATCCAAATTGATCGATATTCTTCTTGAATTCTGGATTGTGGACATAGCCCTGACCGATGTGGGCAAAGACTTGCAGTGAGCAGTCAAAACCGTAAGTACGAATGGCTTGCAAGAGACGCGCTGCCTGCTCTTGATTTTCTGCTGCTTCAACTGGCAAGCCTTGTTGCATATTCTCTGCCAGACTTTGAAAAACTTGATTGAAGGCTGCGGCAGATTCTTCTTCCCGTCCATTTTGACGAGTCAATGCTTCCGACATGACTTCTTGACCGTATTCTTCGACGGCTTCTTGATGATATTTGTGATTATCTTCGTAGGTAAAGCCTGCGAATTTTTCTTTCATTGTCATCTTTCTTTCTCCTTTTTCTTCTTGGATAGTTTTTTGTAAGGTGGAAATCAAGGTATCCAAGCGGTCTCTTTCCTGCTGCAAATACTCTAACTGCCTAACCAGATGCGGCAATAAAGCCTGTTCATCCTGACTCAGCAGCTCTGCTATTTTCTCCAAAGAAAAGCCCAGATACTTATAGTAGAGGATGACCTGCAGCCGCTCTAAATCAGCTTGGCTATATGTCCGATAGCCATTTTCTGATTTGGCGGGGACTAACAGTCCGATTTTATCATAATGATGCAGGGTTTTCACAGAGACACCTGAGAGCTGCGCCGCTTCTTTGATATGGTACATGATAGACCTCCTTACCACTATAGTATAAACCCTGACCTAAGGTCAGGGTCAAGCTTTTTTAAAAATTTTTTTAACCGCCGTAGTTCTTCCAAAGTGGCTAGCAATTACTTACGAGAAATCATGGCAATAAAGCCCAGTTTTTCTTGATTCTTTTGGAACATCTTAAACATCTTCATAAACTGGCCGTAGTTCTCTTTTTTAAGGGCATTGAAGCAGATTTTCAGAGTGCCGCCCAGTCCTTCGTCATAAATCATACCTCGAAGACTCATCAAGGTCATTTCGCCGACAAAGGTGTCCACATGGTCAAAAGCATGAGAGCGCGCTAGTTGAATCCAAGATCCCTCGGTTAGAGGCCCCACATTGACATTAATCGCACGTGACAGCTCTTCCTGGACATTCTCATCTCTTTGTTTGAGCATGACGTCGTGTGTGAGGAGCACTCCACCTGGCTTCAGCACCCGGTAGTACTCATCCATACATTTGGCCTTCCCCTTATCCGTCTGCATGGTCAGCATGGCTTCATTGATAACAATATCAAAAGAATTGTCATCATAAGGCAGCTTCATGGCATTAGCCTGCTCAAATGTGACGAGTTCACTCACACCAGCCTTGTCTCCATTAAGCTTAGCCTGAGCCAGCGCAGCCTTATCCAAATCAACTGCAGTAATCTGGCAGCCATATCTTTTAGCTAGCTCGATCGTTGTGGTCCCCATATTGCAGGCGACTTCTAGAACTTTCTTATCGCTGGAAAACTGCCCCTGCTCAATCAGCCAGTCTGTGGCCAGCTTACCACCAGGACGAAGACGTTTCTTTCCTAATTTTGCTAAAAACTTATGACCTGCTTCTGCCATTTCCGAACCTCCATGATTTTGATTGGTTCCATTATAGCATAAAATATTATATTTTCAGATAATTCTTAGAATTTAGCAAAAAAAAGACCGAATCGACCGATTCAATCTGTCTTGTGTCTTCTTTAGAAGCCAAGAAATCCAGCTAGATAGCGCAGCAAGGCCACCAAGACTACACCAAACACAACAGTTGTAATTAAGTTCTTATACTTAAAAGCCACATAGCTAGTCGGAAAAACGGCCATTAAATCCAGCCATTTAAAGCTCGGCAACTGACCTGTTTTAGCATTGGTGACACTGGATAGGATAAGAGCAAAGATAATGGAAACTGGCAGATATTTGAGGAAACGCTCTACCATGGGCGGAAGCCCCTTGTACTTGACTAGGATAAAGGGCAAAACCCGCGGAATCCAAGTGACCAGGGCTGACAAAAGAATAGCCAGCAAAATATATTTACTTATCATCCAAAAACACCCCCACTGTACAGCCAAGCAAGGTTGCAAAAAGCACAGCCAGCGAATTTTGAAGCAGCATGGTCAGGAGCAAGTAGGCAAAGCCCACCACGCCCAAGACGAAAAAGAGCTTCTTTATCTTGACCCGGCGCAGCATGATTGTAAACTGAGAAGAGAAAATGCCGATAAACATGGCGACTAGGGCAAAGTCCAGGCCAAAGCTCTCAGGATTGGGCAGAAGGGCACCGAGGGCAGTTCCCAAAATAGACCCCAAGATCCAAGCAGTATAACTCATGAAATTGTTACCCATCATCCAGCTAGCAGCGATTTCCTCTGTATGTGCCCGCTCTCCCATCAAGACCCCATAAGATTCATCCGTCAAAAAAGAGCCAATGACAATATTCTGCATCAAGCTAGACTTACGAAAAAAAGTTGATGCGTGCAGACAGAGCAAAAGATGCCGGATATTAATAAGAAAAACAGTCAGTGCGATGGCCAAGACCGGCGCCTGCTGGGCAAATAAACCAATCATGGCAAACTGGGCACTGCCCGCATAAACCAGAATACTCATCAGCCCCATCTCCAAGGGATTCATATAGGGCGCCGCCATGATGCCACAGGCTAAGCCAATCCCAATATACCCCAGAGCTGTTGGCACTGCTGCTTTTGCACCCTGTTTAAATGTCTGTCCGCGCATTCTTCTCCTTTACTCCATAGTTTCAAAAGCCAGACTCGGCTTAGCATTGAGGTCCAAACTGGCAAAATTCTTCTTATTCCACTCACTGACACTGGCATAGGCAATCATACCAGCATTGTCACCGCAGAGGCGAAGAGGCGGAATGATCACCTTAACATCCTGAATCTCAGCTGCCAAGCGTTCTCTCAGGCCTTGATTGGCCGCAACACCGCCCGCCACGACCAGAGTCTGGACTGGATATTTTTCCAGTGCTTTCTTAGTCTTGGCCATGAGAATATCCATGACCGCCGCCTGCAAGCTTGCTGACAGGTCTTGATTAGACAAGACCTCTCCCTTTTGCTGGGCATTATGGTGCAGGTTGATAAAGGCCGACTTGAGACCGGAAAAAGAAAATTCCAGATTGTCTTCCTTAATCATGGCCCGCGGAAAATCATAAATATCCTTTCCTTGATGAGCTAGCTGATCAATCTCCCGGCCTGCTGGATAGGTCAGCCCCATGACTCGACCGACCTTATCATAGGCTTCACCGACCGCATCATCGCGAGTTTCCCCCACAATCTTATAGTCACCAGCCTGACTGACATAGACCAGCTCAGTATGGCCGCCACTGACCAAGAGAGCCAGCAAGGGAAATTCCAAGGGCTCCACGCTCTGGGCTGCCATCAGGTGTCCAGCCATGTGATTGACCGGAATCAAGGGAATATCATGAGCCCAAGCAAAAGACTTGGCCGCTGCCAAGCCGACCAGAAGCGCCCCAACCAGACCAGGACCGTAGGTAACGGCCACCGCTGTAACTTGCTCCTCGCTAATCCCTGCTTCTGCCAAAGCCTCCTCAATGCAAACCGTAATGACCTCCACATGGTGACGGCTGGCCACTTCCGGTACCACTCCGCCAAAACGCTTGTGACTCTCAATCTGGCTGGCAATGACATTGCTCAAAAGCTCAGTCTCATTCTTCAGAACTGCCACACTGGTCTCGTCACAAGACGTCTCAAAAGCTAAAATATATCTATCTTTCATGGATCTCTCTTTTCATGACAATCGCATCTTCCACCGGCGCATGGTAGTAGGCCTTCCGCCGCGCGATTTCTTCAAATTTTTCTTTTTTGTAAAATAGCAGAGCTGGCTTGTTGGACTCCCTAACTTCAAGGAAAATCTCTTTGTCTGCTGGCAAAAAGTCAAACAAGGCTGTTGCGATTTTCTGCCCCTGATAGCTAGGCAATACAGCAATCTGCAGGACTTCCGCTTCAAAGTCTGTCTCCTGCCAGACTAAAAAGCCGACAAGCTGATTCTCATCTGCTGCTAGCGCACAACTGTTCACATCCGAACGCAGAACCTCTTCCACTTGGCCTGCGGTCCAAGGGCTGACCTCATAGACAGCAAGTAAGAGCTGTTCCAGCTCTTCTGCCAGAACTGCCGCGTCCACATCCGAGTTAGCGCTCCATTTTCTCATCTCAATCATAGGCGCTGAATGTAAGAATCACTGGATTCCTGATGGGTCTTGAGCCAATTTTCCTCAGCCTCTACCCGTTTGAGGTAGTTAGGAACAAAGTCATGAATGGACTGGGCTGGCAGGTCTAGACCGAGACGACCAACAGCTGCTGCGTCTGGTAAGGTCGGCTGAATGGCAGCCTGAGGAAGAGCCGCTTCAATCTGCTCCACAAAAGCTATCGTTTCTCCGACAAAGGTGACCGGCTGGTTAGCAGCGACAGCTATTTCCAAAACCTCTGCCAAAGGTAGATGAGCTTCCGGCCGTACAGCCTGACCAGACTGGTAAAAGCCAGCATAGACATTATTGCGGCGGGCATCCATGACAGGAATGACCAAGCCTTCCGCCTGCTCTGGGACTAAAGCCAGCAGACTAGACACACCGACCAGCTCAATCTTGAGGGTATGAGCCAGAGTCTTGGCTGTCGCCACCGCAATTCTCAGACCTGTGTAGCTGCCCGGACCCTGAGCAACTACGATACGATCCAAATCCGTCGGCTTCATGTCCAGACTATTCATCAGAAAATCAATAGCCGGCATCAGGGTAATGCTGTGGTTTTTCTTTATATTTAAAGTCATCTGCGCCAGCAAGGTCTCGTCCTCTAAAATCGCGAGCGTCAGCGCCTTACTTGACGTATCAAAAGCTGCAATCTTCATGCTTATCCTCTATTTTTCCTCTTGCCGCCAAAGTGAGCGGCGTTTTAATTTGTCTTCGTAGAAACTATCTACCAAAAATTCCTCTAAAATCTGGCTAAAAGCCTCCAAATTAGGCACTTGCTGCGCCAAGTGTTTTCCAAAAATCGCTTCTTGCTCAGCAATCTTGGGCAGCAAATCCGCTCCAGCAGCAGTCAAGCTCAAGCGAGAACTGCGCTTGTCCTTGCTAGAAATTTCCTTCTTGACCAAGCCTTTTTTAATCAAAGCCTGCACCAAGCGACTAGGGCTTTTTTCCTCACAAATCAGGGATTCCCCCAAGCCCTTGAGAGACAGCGGAGCATGTTCGCCCAAAACGAGCAAGACCTCGCTTTGATTGGGCGTAATTCCCAAAGGCTCTAGCAACTTCCCATATTCTCTCGTCGCTAAGCTCTCTGCACTTCTAAACAAATAGCCAAATCGAATTCCTTCTGCTACCACGCTGCTCTCCTTTCAAAAATCACTTCTATACTATTTTACACTAGATTAG
The DNA here is from genome assembly GCF_041431675.1 of Streptococcus sp. 27098_8_134. NCBI lineage: Bacteria > Bacillati > Bacillota > Bacilli > Lactobacillales > Streptococcaceae > Streptococcus > Streptococcus sp. 27098_8_134. Next base: position 738,744 of record NZ_JAPVYD010000001.1, read on the forward strand.
GTAAATTGTTGACAATTTTAGTTAAAAAATATAAAATCTTAAATAGATGATATATCATCTATTTGCGAAAGGAGGAATAACGGATGACCCCAAACCCTACAAATCAAAAACCAGCTAGAACAATGACCCACGCTTTTGTGACTGGTGCGACCGGTCTTTTAGGAAATAATCTCGTGCGTGCTCTGCTAAAAGAAAACATTCAAGTGACCGCTCTCGTTCGCTCCGAGGAAAAAGCGCGCAAACAATTTGCCGACCTGCCTATCCAGATTGTCAAGGGGGATATTTTAGAGCCCGAAAGCTATCGTGACTATCTAGCAGGCTGCGACAGCCTCTTTCATACCGCTGCTTTTTTCCGCGATAATTATAAAGGCGGCAAGCACTGGCAGGAGCTCTACGACACTAATATTATAGGCACAAATAACCTCCTAGAAGCTGCTTACGAGGCTGGTATCCGCCAATTTGTCCATACTTCCTCCTGTGTCGTACTGGAAGGTGAGGCCAATCAGCTAATCGATGAAAGCATGTCTCGCTCAAAAGATACTCCTTTTGATTACTATCGCAGCAAGATTTTGAGTGAAGAGGCCGTTCGTGATTTCTTGGACAAGCATTCAGATGTTTTCGGTTGCTTTATCTTGCCGAGTGTAATGTTGGGTCCTAGAGACCTCGGTCCGACCTCCAGTGGGCAGCTGATTATCAATTTTGTAGAGCAAAAACTTCCAGGTATCTTAAAGGCTAGCTATAATATGGTGGATGCTAGAGATGTAGCAGATATTCATCTCCGCGCCATGAAATACGGACGCTCAAAGGAGCGCTATCTGGCAGTTGGACGGCAAGTGACCATGACAGAATTGTACCAAATACTGGAAAAAATCACTGGCGTTCCCGCCCCCAAGCGCAAGATCTCCCCTCTTTTCGTCAAAATCTATGCCCAAGCAAGTGAGCTCTACCACCGGCTCACCAAAAAACCAATTTTGGTTACCAATGAGCTCGCTCATCTCATGGCCGAAGAATATCTCAAAAGTAATTTTAGCTTTGCCAAAACCGAGAGCGAGCTAGGCGGACAGCATCGCCCTCTCGAAGAAAGCTTAGCTGACGTGGTAGATTGGTACCGCAAGCACGGCTATTTCGCCAAATAAGCAGCCCTCAAAATCAAGTGACCAAATGTTCATCGCTTGATTTTTCTTTTTGTCAAGCCGCTTTGGCTGAAAAACCGTCTCTGAAATTCACCGTCCCGACTTGCTTCCTAAGCTCATTCTATGGTATAATTACAATAATAATTAAACATCAGGTCAATTTCATTACTCTTACTTTTCCATAAGATACAAGGCTAAAACAGCATTTTAGCCTCTTCATTTGAGTAAGCCCTATCAGAAGTCACAGCAATCGCTCACTTTCCATTTATCATTTTTAATTTATCATGTGAAGAAATGCGCTAACGCCTGCCTTCTTTTATTTTTTAGACCTTATCACAGAAAGGAATCTTATGATTTACAAAGTTTTTTATCAGGAAACAAAAGAGCGCAGTCCGCGCCGTGAAAAGACACGCGCCCTCTATTTGGATATTCAAGCTGACAGCGAGTTGGAAGGTCGCATTCAGGCTCGTAAGCTCATCGAAGAAAATACCCCTTACAATATTGAATTTATCGAGCTCTTGTCTGACAAACACCTCGAATATGAAAAAGAGTCAGGCACTTTTGAATTGACGGAGTTCTAACCCATGGCATATACCTTAAAACCCAAAGAAGTTGGCGTTTTTGCGATTGGTGGGTTAGGCGAAATCGGTAAAAACACCTACGGGATTGAATACCAAAATGAAATCATCATCGTGGATGCCGGTATCAAATTCCCAGAAGACGACCTGCTAGGAATTGACTATGTCATTCCTGACTACTCTTATATCGTGGAAAATATTGACCGCGTAAAAGCTGTCCTCATCACCCACGGGCACGAGGACCATATCGGCGGTATTCCTTTCCTGCTCAAGCAAGCCAATGTTCCTATCTATGCTGGTCCTCTGGCCCTGGCCCTCATTCGCGGCAAGCTAGAAGAGCATGGACTTTTGCGCGATGCCAAGCTCTATGAAATCAATCAAAACACAGAACTGCAGTTCAAGCATCTGAAAGCTACTTTCTTCCGGACAACCCACTCTATTCCAGAGCCTTTAGGAATTGTCATCCATACGCCGCAGGGTAAGATTGTCTGTACCGGTGACTTCAAGTTTGACTTTACACCAGTCGGTGAGCCGGCCGACCTGCACCGCATGGCTGCTCTAGGCGAGGAAGGCGTTCTCTGCCTCTTATCAGACTCGACCAATGCTGAAGTTCCGACCTTTACTAATTCCGAAAAAGTTGTCGGCCAGTCTATTATGAAGATCATTGAAGGCATTCATGGACGGATTATTTTCGCCTCCTTTGCTTCAAACATCTTCCGGCTCCAGCAGGCAGCAGATGCTGCTGTCAAGACCGGCCGTAAGATTGCGGTCTTTGGCCGATCCATGGAAAAGGCTATTGTCAACGGGATTGAGCTGGGCTATATCAAGGTTCCTAAAGATACCTTCATTGAACCAAATGAACTCAAGGACTACCCAGCTGGTGAAGTGCTGATTATGTGTACCGGAAGTCAGGGTGAGCCGATGGCAGCCCTGTCTCGGATTGCCAATGGTACCCACCGTCAGGTGCAGCTGCAACCTGGAGATACAGTCATCTTTTCCTCTAGCCCTATCCCTGGTAATACGACCAGCGTTAACAAGCTGATTAATATTATCTCTGAAGCTGGTGTAGAGGTTATTCATGGTAAGATTAACAACATCCACACCTCTGGACACGGTGGCCAGCAAGAGCAGAAACTTATGCTCCGCTTGATCAAGCCTAAATATTTCATGCCAGTCCACGGTGAATACCGCATGCAGAAAGTCCATGCTGGGCTAGCCGTTGATACTGGAGTTCCAAAAGACAATATCTTCATCATGAGCAACGGCGATGTGCTAGCTCTGACAGCTGATTCTGCCCGCATAGCTGGTAGCTTCAATGCCCAAGATATCTATGTCGATGGTAACCGTATTGGTGAAATCGGTGCTGCTGTCCTGCGCGACCGTAAAGACCTGTCAGAAGACGGGGTCGTACTTGCTGTCGCAACAGTCGACTTTGAATCACAAATGATTCTAGCAGGCCCAGATATCCTCAGCCGTGGCTTCATCTACATGCGTGAGTCTGGTGATTTGATTCGCCAAAGTCAGCGTCTTCTTTTCAATGCTATCCGCATTGCCCTCAAAAATAAAGATGCCAATATCCAGTCTGTCAACGGTGCTATCGTCAACGCCCTTCGTCCTTTCCTTTATGAAAATACTGAGCGCGAACCAATTATTATTCCGATGGTGCTTACACCAGACGAAGACAACTAAAAAATAGCTTTGCCACTTGGGCAAAGCTCAGATTGAAGACAAACATCGTTTGAGTGTTTGTCTTTTTATATCTTCAGCGCTACTATTCTCAAAATAGGCTGGAATCTTTATCAAAATAGTTTTCAGCGAAAAATAAAAAGGCTTCCCCGCCATCATTTTTACCAATTTTTTGATATTCAGGCATGCCAAAGTAAGTCCAACTTTTGCCTTCATTTTGGACTTACCTACTTCTCTCGTATAACGTAGATTGTGGTATTCTTTGGCCGTGCCAAAAAGCCGCTCCACCGTTTCTTTACGTTTCTGGTAAAGTTCCTTGCTTCCCTTTTGATGCCGAATCTCCTCACAAATCTCTAAATACTCCCTCCAAATATGGCGAGTAACGACTTTCTGTTTCTTTTTACTTTCTGTGCAACTGGATAACAGAGGACAAATTGCGCAAATCTTAGGATCACTTTTATACTCACGATAGCCATCGCGATTTGTTGTAGAGTAAGCTAACACTTGATTTTCAGGGCAAAGATAACAGTCATAGTAGTCATCATAGATAAAGTCCTTAGGGCGAAGCTTCCCTTTCTTTCCACGAGGGCGAGTATAAGGGAATACAGGTGTAATATTTTGGTCAAGGAGGAATTTTGCAATACTTGGAGTCTTGTAGCCAGAGTCGGCGATAAGGTAGTCAGATTGGAGCCTTTCCAACTGTTCAAAAAGTGCAAGAAAAGCCTGACTGTCATGCACATTGCCAGCATCGATACTATAAGCTAGTGCCCATCCATGCTTATCGCATCCTACTTGGGCATTGTAGGCGAACACTTCCTTATGCTCCCCTTGTGAAACCAACCACTTTCAGGGTCTGTAGTAGAATTCTTCTTCGGTTCAGCCTCGCTTTCTTTTGCGGGCCCGAGAGACTTTTTTCAGTACTTTTTCCGATCTAAGCCAATCTCAACTTCCAGTTGCTCACTCATAAACCTAGCTTGCTTGTCTAGAACTTGATGAGTATATTTATGGTTATTGGCTGTGGCCTTGATATGAGTCCCATCAATAAAAATCTCAGTCGGGTCAATCAAACCTTGCCCCCATACAATGGATAGGACATAATGAAAAAATTCCTCGATTACTTCCTTATCTTGAAAACGACGATTGTAATTTTTGCCATAAGTGGTAAAATGAGAAACCTTATCGTTTAAACTCAAACCCAAAAACCAGCGATAGGAGGGATTGACCTCAATGTCCCTGATAGTTTGGCGCATGGAACGTATACCGTAGAAACATTGGATGAGAGGGATTTTAACTAGCATAACAGGGTCTAAACTAGGACGACCTTTATCTTCAGAATAAGTATCTGCGACTAAGTCATAGATGAAGGAAAAATCGATCACTTGCTCAACCTGACGAAGAAAATGGGCTTGCGGAACGAGTTCATCTAGCGTGTAAAAACCAACTTGATTGCGGTTGTAGTCTAGATTTTCTTTGTGAAACATAGGGAACACCTCACAACTTTTCTTACCTCTATTATACGACTTTACACAAAGAAAAGCCCTTAGAAATTTGTAGTTCTAAGGATTTTGTCTTCAATCTGAAAGAACAATTTCAACTGTTCTTTTTTTGTACTTATTTTATGAACCAACCACTACTCTTTCTCTTTATTAAACTTCACGCCGCTTCCGATACTTGACTTCAAAACCACTCTAAAAAATATCGAAAAGAAGTTTGATATTGAGAATGGTTAAGATAATGGAAACTGCGTAACCTAGGATTGTGTTCCACTTGGCATTAGTAAATTCTCCCATCAGTGACTTCTTAGAGGTTAGATAAATCAAGGGGAAAATTGAAAACGGAAGAGCGATTGAAAGAAAGACCTGTGAATAGACCAATAACTGATCCAAGGTTTTTTCTTGATGCCCAAACAAAACGGCGACTATAATCACAGGTAGCAAGGCAAAAATACGTGTACCGATACGGATAAGCCACTGAGGCAATCTTAGATGTAAGAAACCTTCCATGACAATCTGTCCTGTCAAGGTACCTGTAATGGTCGAATTCTGGCCACTTGCTAAGAGGGCTAAAGCAAACAAAGTTGACAGAATTGAGCTAGCTATCGCTCCTGCTATCGTCGAATCCTGTAAAGCATTGTACATTTGGGAGAAAGCTGAAATTTCAGATGCATGACCAAAAAAGAGGGAGGCACCTAAAATGAGAAGCAAGGAATTTACAATAAAGGCTAGAGACAACTGAAGATTTGAATCCCAGGTCATAAAGCGCACTGCTTTTCGAACATCCTTCTTATCTTTGTGATTTATTTTCCTTGTCTGGGATAGAGAGGAATGAAGATAGAGATTATGGGGCATGACTGTCGCACCTACAATCCCTAGAGCCAAGGTCAATTGACTTTCATGACCTGGTAACGGTGTTTCAAATAAAGTTGAAGTTGGTAAATAACCACCAATAATCCCTTGGATACTTGGATTGGATAAGGCCACAAGATAGGTAAAGATGGCTAATATGGTTAAAATAAGGGTCGTAACAATAGCTTCAATTTTTTTGAAACCAAATTTCATCAATAAAAGTAATAAAAATACATCTAAAACGGTTAGAAGGATAGCAATCATAATCGGTATTTTAAACAAAAGATTTAAGGCAATCGCTGAACCTAGAACCTCAGCCAAGTCTGTCGCCATTAAAGCCAATTCTAAAATCACCCACAAACTATAGCGAAGCCACTTGGGAGCATGATGAGCTGTTGCCTGCGCTAGGTCCATCCTAGTCACGATACCGAGCTTTCCAGCCATCTGTTGTAACTGCATAGCAATGATGGATGAAATCAAAATAACAAATAAAAGACTGTACTTGTAGGAGGCACCACCAACCACGCTGGTGATCCAGTTTCCTGGATCCATGTAGCCAACTGCCACAAGTGCACCAGGTCCTAAGAATGCTTTTAGATTTTGCCAAAAATGATTGTTATTTGGAGTCTCAATAGATTGATTGATCTCAGAAAGAGAGACTTTTTCATAAGAGGACATAGGGATTTCCCACTTTCTAATCTGTCTTTACATATTTCTTAATATAATATTTTTTGAAAGAATGATGAAAATAGTTTACCTATTTCCAATTCACCCTTATTATATCACATTTTGTAATGATTCCTAAGAAAAGAAATGATAGTTGAAATAGGCAATATCAGTATTGTAAAAGCCAGCGTTTTTTGTAAACTTTAATGGTGTTTGGCAATTGACTTCCATCTATTTGAAACAAGCTCAGCCTAATCTCTTAATAAAATGATATTTGGTAATGCCCTTTTGTGGGACATCTGCTAGACTAGCGTAGATTTCATAACCTTGTTTGAGGTAAAAATCCTTGGCCTGATAGGATTTGGTGGATAAAGTAATACTAGTTGCTCCTGCTTCTGCAGCCTTTTCTTCTAATTCTGACAATAGAGATGCTCCCAAGCCTTTTTTCTGGTACGCTTTATCCACCACCAAAGCCTTGATATGAACATTTTCTAATACCTGCTGGCCATGGAGCAAGGCAATCAACAGACCATCCTCCTCCCGCGTCAGATAATAATCTCTGGGCTCTAGTTTTTCAAGCATGTCTGGACCAAAGTAGACTTCATATTGCTCATCAAAAACCCGCTTAATAAAATCATCAAATTTTTCCATCTTACTTCTCCTCCACGAAAAAGCGGGGGACTTTCAGGCCACCTGCTCTATCATTAGTATAGATCTAAATAGTTATCAATTTCCCATTGCGAAACAAAAGTTGCGTAGCTAGCCCACTCGATACGCTTAGCCTCTACAAAGCTAGTATAGATGTGGTTGCCGAGGGCATCCTTAACGACTTCATCCTCAGTTAGAGCCTTGATAGCATTGTGTAGAGTTGAAGGAAGGTCTGTAATGCCAGCTTCCTTTCGTTCTTCTGCTGACATAACATAAATATTCTCTTCAACAGGAGCTGGTGCCTGAATCTTATTTTCAATTCCGTGAAGACCAACTTCAAGAAGAACAGCCATAGCAATATAAGGGTTCGCCATAGGGTCTACAGAACGCAATTCCAAGCGAGTTCCCATGCCGCGAGATGCTGGCACACGAACCAAAGGAGATCGATTTTGCCCTGCCCAAGCAATATAAACTGGTGCTTCGTAGCCAGGAACCAAACGCTTATAAGAGTTGACGGTTGGATTCATAATAGCTGTATAGTTGTAGGCGTGTTTGATCAAGCCACCCAAGAAATAGTAGGCTGTATCCGACAATTGCATACCTTTTGGATCTTCTGGATCGAAGAAGGCATTATTTCCGTCTTGATCAAAGAGGGACATGTTACAGTGCATACCAGATCCCGCAATACCAAACTTCGGCTTAGCCATAAAGGTTGCATACAGACCGTGCTTACGAGCAATGGTCTTGACAACCAGCTTAAAAATCTGAATCTTATCACAAGCACGAAGCACTTCATCATACTTAAAGTCAATCTCGTGCTGGCCGACCGCTACCTCATGGTGACTAGCTTCTACTTCAAAGCCCATCTTGGTCAGGACATTGACGATTTCCCGACGAGTATTGTCTGCCAAATCTGTCGGCGCCAAGTCAAAATAACCGCCCTTGTCATTTACTTCCAGCGTCGGATCGCCATTTTCATCCAGCTTAAAGAGGAAAAATTCTGGCTCTGGTCCTAGGTTAAAGGACTTGAATCCCAGCTCTTCCATATGCTTGAGGGCACGCTTGAGGTTGCTGCGAGGATCCCCTAGAAACGGTACATGATCCGTCGTATAAACATCACAAATCAGGCCCGCTACACTGCCGTTTTCATCTCCCCAGGGAAAGACTGTCCAAGTATCCAGATCAGGATAAAGATACATATCTGATTCATTGATACGGACAAAACCTTCGATGGAAGAACCATCAAACATGGCTTTATTGGATAAGACCTTGTCAAGCTGTTCATCCGTGGCAGGAATTTCCACATTCTTCATAGTCCCTAAAATATCAGAGAACATAAGACGAATAAAGGTAACATTTTTCTCTTTTACTTCGCGACGGATATCAGCTGCTGTAATAGACATTAAATTTCTCCTTGTAATTCAAACAAAATAGCTATGGTCGACGCATCTGACCAAAGGTTGGCAGAGAAGAAGCAAAACGGCCTTGCTGCAAGATGTCATGATGCAGAGCACGGCGGACATCTTTTTCACTAATGGTCTTGTGGGACTTGGCTTCACGCTCAGCATATTTCCTCTTAATCGCAGCGATATTATAACCTTCCGAAATATAATCTTTAATTTCTAAAAGGCGGTCCATATCATTCAAAGAATACATCCGACGGTTGCCCTCATTCCGAGCAGGGGTAATCAGATTCTGGTCTTCATAATAACGGATCTGACGGGCAGATAGGTCCGTCAGTTTCATAACACTGCCGATGGGAAAGACTGCCATGTTTCGGCGAAACTCTTTTTCCTTCATTCAAATTCCTCTCTACGCACTATTATAGGACGAAATAAATCTTATGTCAAGAAATAATGTTAGATTTTCTTACACAGATTTTATTTTTTCTTTTCAAAGATGGTTCGCAGCCGATCTATATCAGAATTTACCAGAATTGCAACAAAGACTCCCATAAAGGTTTCAAAGATTCTGGCAAAGACATACAAGATGGTATCTTCCGGCCGAATAGACAGGGTAATAATCAGCATGGCAGATACTCCGCCAATAACTCCCGCCTTGTTGTTCATAGCGACATTGGTCATGATTGTCAGCATAGTACAGACCGGCACCAAAAGGAGGGTGACCCAATACTGCTCCTTAAAGACACTATTGGCAATGAAAAAGAGCAGAGCGTAAAAACCACCGATGCTGTTTCCTAAGATTCGCGATGTCCCGAAGTGGACACTCTTATCAAAATCCTCACGAAGACTAAAGACTGCCGTCAAAGCACCGATTTGCAGCCCTTTCCAACCAAAAAGCCCAAAGAGCAGTAGAATGATGAAAACAGCCAGACCGGTTTTAAAGGTACGCATGCCCAGACGAAATTTCGATTTATCAAACTTGTACTTATTGAAATAACTCATTAGTCTCCTTCCAGGAAATCCTCCCTCTCTTCATTTTAACATATTTCGTCTCAAAAAAACTCTTTCTGCTCAGGACTTTTCTCGCACAAAGAAAAAGCTCTATCAGCTAGCGCATCAAGAGCTATCGACTATTTAAAAGCTGAGACATTATCTGTCCCAGCCGCGTTTTTATTTCTTTAGTTTGGATAAATGTAGGTAACTCCACCCATAAATTCATTCGGATTAAAGTAGCCACGATAGTTGTTAATTTGCTTTTGGCGATTGTAGTTGGCTTCCAAGACTTGAATAGAGCTGTCGCTTTGCACATCTGTCACATAAGCAACATGTCCGTATTCGCCACCATCCCAAACTGCAATAGCGCCTGGTACTGGAACATTTCCTGTTGCATAACCCTGAGCACCAGCATTGATTGCCCAAGTATTAGCATTCCCCCACCAGTTGCTTGCCCAGGGAGCCATTTCTTTCACGCCCCAGGTACATTGGCCGATTGGGTAAGAATTGCCATAGTCAGTTGGCGTATTTAAGACAACATCTTCAGTATCAGATACCAAAGCAGCATCACTTGTCGCTTTATAAGCTGGAGCGCTGTAAGGATTGTAAGTCTGAGCCAAAGCAGTGCCATTTACTTGCAACACATCCCCTGGGTTAATCGTATCAAAAATTGTCTTTCCATTATTGGCAGCAAGTTCGTAAGGATTCATTCCATTTGCACTAGCAATGGCAAAAAAAGAGTCCCCTTGCTGGACAACATAAGAATCTGCATGAACAGCTTGAGCGCCGATTGTCGCCAAAAAAGCTGTGGAAGTTAAACCAAGAGTCGCTTTAGCAAATGTTTTTTTCATAAATGTGTTTCTCCGTATAATTTGATGATAAAAAAATCATACAATATTTACATGTCAGTTTTTTTAGAGTTATGTTTTTGTCATGTTACAAATGATTTAGACTTTTGCTACATGAGATTTAGCAGTATTTTTAAAGATAAAAGGCTAGGGATTCCCTAGCCTCATCTATTATCAGTCTTCTTTACCCTTCAATTTTCCTAGACCTAAAGCACCAATAATGGCTGCTAAACCTAGATATGGCAGATAGACTGTATCTTTGGCTCCCGTTTCTGGCAGAAGAGAAACAGGAATCTTTTTAGCTGCTGAAGTTGGATTGGCTCTTCTTGGATCGTTTACATCTGAAACAAGCAGATGCTGTGCCTTAGGAGTGACTGTTGTAACCGTATTTGAAGCATAGACTACATGATTGACAGTATTAATGTAGGTATTTTCAAAAGTACCCGCAGCAATCCGCTTCATCTGTAGATAGGTTTCAGCCTGAAAAGCTGAATCCAGAGAAATAGTCTCTAAGAATTCTTCCTTGAAACGAATAGAAATCAAGCCTTTCTCAAGATCAACATTCGCAGCTGTATACTCAGTCAAATCTGTACCAGCCTTTATCACCTTACCATCTTTGAGCGTGATGTCCACTTTGGCAAAGGTTTTGTAAGCACCCATGTACTCATCTCCTCGTTGGTCATAATCATCCACAAAGCTATAGTCTGTCAAACCTTCAGAGTGGTTAGCAGGGATCAAGCCTCCGATGAGACGATAGTTAAAATGCCGTCCCAAAGTCAGTTCCTTGCCATCCAAGTTTTCTGCACTTGTCGGATCAAGGCTCAGGGTAATATCTTTTTCAGGACTGATTTTAGGAACATTGTTGACGACTACGTCTGTCGCATAACCATTTCCAAAGTCAATTTGATAAGCCTTGTTCTCGAATTTACCACCTGTGCGGCCCATTCCTTCTTTGACTGCCATAGGACTTGTTATCGTCAAAGACTTACCTGTTACGACATAGTGGTCATAAAAGGCTTGGTCATCGTCTGCTGCAAAGAGTTGGAAAGAACCTTTAACAGTGACATTCGCCTTTTGAAGGAGCTCTCGAACTGCTGCAGGGGCTTTTTCAAGGCTCTCGTAGTGGGTCACTGTCACACCTGCCACAGCCTTGCCATCTGCATCTACTAGCTTGACTAATTCCGGACGAAGTTCAAGTGCTTCTTCCGGATAGTCATCTACATAGTAGAAACCTTTTTGAATCGTGCTCTTAGATGACTTGTCACCCTTATACTGATCCAAATCCCAAGTCAGCTCGTAGTAATTGGTCGAACCAGCCAAGACTTCCTTGCCATCAATCACCAATCCTGCCTTGTTTTTATTGACCTTGGTTGGTTTGATGTAATTATTGCTAGGATTGTCTGAATCATCAGGCTTGCCTGGCGTGGTCACGCGTACTACGTTTGAGCGAACACCATAGGCATCATTGACTGTCAGGGTGAAATTATTAGTATAAGTTGCGCCATCATTGAGTACTCGGCCAACCACTGTTGGAAAGAGCGTAGCAACTTCTTTGGTCCTATCAGCGTTATAAGTAGCTAGCGTTGCTGCAGTTGCTTTAAATGTCACTGTGTGACCAGCCTTATCATAGCTGACGTCAAAACCTGCACTAGCAGCTTTTGTTGCTTCTAAGTCAACTTCATAACCACTTGGCAACGGATCAGCAATGACAAAGGAAGTCGTCTCACTGCGTCCAGCTGGAAGAGCTTCTGTCTTTAGAGCAAACTGAACAACGGACTGCTTAGCCACCAGAGTCTTATCAATATTGGTGCCTTGGTCATTTTGAATCTCTTTATGAATCTGCGGCTGAGATCGCAAGAGATGATAATGATAGTGCACAGTCGGAGCTACAGGCGCTGCTGGCTCTTTTTGATAAACAGGCTCTGTTGATGAGGTTGGTAGCGGGCTATAAGTTGGTTCTACCGGTTTATTAGGCTCCGGTGTTTCTGGTGTACGAGTTGGCGCTTCCGGCTCCTTATCATAAGTCGGTGCTGCCGGAGGTGTTGGAAGAGCCTTCGGTGTTGGTGCAGTTGGAGCTGGAACCAAAGGCTTAAGCGCTTCTTCACTTGGCACTGCAGGAGCTGTAGGAGCTACGGGCGCTTCCGGTTCTTCTACTGTAATAATTGGCAGATCAGTCGCTCGGATATCACCATTAATCGCAAACCAAATATTTGGTTTCTTAGGAGCTAACTTATCAGCCCTACGTGGATCAGTAGCCTCTGGCTGGCCTAACACTTCAGAAGAGGAAATTGTTCCAATCGTCATACTGTTGGTCGTGCCAGAAATTTCTACCGCTCCTGCTCCATACCATGAATTCGGAGCATCTGTAGTGTCCCAGCCTGAGTCCGGCTGACTATTCTTATACATGGTGAAGCGAGATCCGCCAACATCTTTTTTGAAGTTTTCAGACTCAGTCGCATAGATTTGGCCGTTCTTTTCACCAACTGATGAACCCGAAATCTTGTTGAAAGTTCCGGTATAATCTTTGGCCATTTCGATAGAATTAGCTTCACGGTTGAGGGAAGCCACGGACATCAAAGCCTGATCAAAATTAATAGGTTGGCCTTTATCATCATAAAAGACAAATTCCGTCTTCACAAAGAGAGAGGTTGCATCTTCAAAATTTCCTGTATAAGCTGAAGCAAAAACTCCCATTGTCGGGTCTTTAAAAATACCTAACCAGGCCTTATCATTGCGGAATTGAGAGCTTGGATCAAGGGTATAAGTATAGACAATTTTAGAAACTTTTTTCCCTCGATAATAAGTCCCCTGGAGATTTGTATAGGTTGCTGTAGCAGACTCACCACGACGCAACAAGACAGAAGACCATTCAGTTGGCCCTTTACCGCTTGTTACGTTAGAACTGTAGCCTGCATACTTGCCAACTGTACCAAAGCTTTCCTGCTGGTTGGTCTGATAGTTAGCATTTTGAATATCTGTTACTTTGAAGTTGTCCAGTTGGAAGAATTTCTTAGAAAACTCTGCAGTATTCTTTACAGCGGCTTCCATACCAGCATAGCTGACAAACTCACCAGTTGTAGTCAGTGACAAATTAGCATTAGGTTCTGATTTGAAAACCAGGCTTTGCGCAATTGGACGGCTCAAATGCCCGTCTTCAGTCTTCTTTGTTTCTGCAATAGCCAGACCAGCCTTAATCTTGGCCTGTTCAGCATCATATTTAGCCTTATCTTGCTGATACTTGGCTAATTTTGTTTTATAGGCAGCCAAATCAGCATTATACTGGGCTAGCTGAGTTTGATAGTTTGCTTGGGCTTGGGCATTACGCTTCTTGATTTCTTCATTTTCAGCTGCTATAGTGGCATTCTTAGCTTGGTTCTCTGCTAGCTTTTGCTCATATTCTTTTTGAGCTGCTGCATTTTCAGCTTCAATTTGAGTCTTTTTAGCTTCATAAGCTGCTAAATCTGCTTCATATTGAGCTTTTTTATCTTGATTTTCCTTTTGGACACGGGCTAATTCTGCATCATAGGCCGCTTTTGCCGCTTGGTAAGCCGCCGCGTTATCCGCATTCGTCTTTTGAACCGCTGCTAAATCTGTTTTGTATTTACTAAGTGCCGCTTCATAATCTGCTTTCAGCTGAGCATTTTCTGCTGTGATCCGAGCTACTTCTGCTTGATGAGCAGCCAAATCTTTAGCGTATTGTTCCGCTGTCGCTTTGTTTTCTGCTGTAATCCGAGCCACTTCCGCCTCGTAGGCTGATACTTTTTCTTTGTACTCCTTGACCTTGGCATCAATATCGGTTACTTGCGCTTCATAATCTTCTGCAATCTCCGCTTTTTTGTCTGCAGTTTCTTGAGCAGTCTGAGCTACTCCTTTGTCAACAGCTGGGTCTTTGACCACTGTCAGCCCAGCTTCTTGAGCCTTTTTGACGCTTTCATCTAAACCAGCTGTTGGAACAGTCACTATCACACCGCCATCTGCCTGACCTGCTCGCGCCTGACTCTCTTGAGATGCCTGACTGGCTGGCCCTTGAGCTTGAGGTAGATTGGTCGCTGCATTTCCAGTACCTACCATTTCAGTATTGATAGGACTATTGGTATCAGATACTACTTCATCTGCTCTTGCTTGCATCGTTGACGTTAAAAAAGCCGCACCTAGAACAGCACCGCATAACGTTTTAACAGCCTTATTTTTCCGAAAACCAAAAACTTCTTTTTTCTTCATTTTTCTCCTCCCTCTGCTAACTTTTACAGTATGCAGTTTTCTCATGCCTTCAGAAAATCAAAAAGTAATGGAAACCACCAATCGGAAGTTTCTTTCTCATTTTGACCCTCTTTAAGCATCAGAATAAATATATATATCTTATATCCTAACAAGTTTTTCTCAGTTTTGCAAGCATTTTATGCTCGTTTTATTTACCTTTATGCAGATTTAGACATCCAAGGAAAAACGTATTTTTATTGTAGGACTTTTCCCTACAGCTGGACAATGAGAATACAAGAAAAAGACCAGCTTTCGCTAGTCTTTCCTTATTACAGTTTTGTACTTGTTCTCTACAAGATCAAAGTTTCCAAACTTACTGCTTATTTTTCAGTCAATGCTGCAAGTCCTGGCAATACTTTACCTTCAAGGAGTTCCATTGATGCACCACCACCAGTAGAAATCCATGAGAACTTGTCTGCACGGCCAAGGTTGATGGCTGCGGCAGCTGAGTCACCACCACCGATGATTGATTTCACGCCTGGTTGTTTCACGATAGCGTCCATAACACCGATTGTACCAGCTTGGAAGTCTGGGTTTTCAAAGACACCCATAGGGCCATTCCAGACAACAGTTTTCGCGCCAGTCAAAGCTTCATCAAATTTAGCGATAGATTTAGGACCGATATCCAAACCAAGGAAGCCTGGATCCACTGCTTCACCTTCAGTGTCTTTCACTTCAGTGTAGTCCGCAAAAGCATTTGCTTCTTTTGAGTCAACAGGGAGAACCAATTTGCCATTTGCTTTTTCAAGAAGAGCTTTCGCAACATCCAATTTGTCTTCTTCTACAAGTGAGTTACCGATTTCGATACCTTGTGCTTTGTAGAATGTGTAAGTCATACCACCACCGATAAGGACTTTATCAGCTTTTTCAAGCAAGTTTTCGATAACACCGATCTTGTCAGAAACTTTTGAACCACCAAGAATAGCTACGAATGGACGTTCTGGAGTTTCAACCGCTTCTTGGATATAGGCAATTTCGTTTTCAAGAAGGAAGCCAGCAACAGCTTTTTCAACGTTTGCTGAGATACCAACATTTGATGCGTGTGCACGGTGAGCTGTACCAAATGCATCATTTACGAAAATACCATCTCCAAGAGATGCCCAGTATTTACCAAGTTCTGGATCATTTTTAGATTCTTTCTTGCCGTCAACATCTTCGAAACGAGTGTTTTCAACCAAAAGAACTTGTCCATCTTCAAGAGCATTGATAGCTGCTTCCAATTCAGCACCACGAGTGACACCTGGGAAAACAACGTCCTGACCCAATTTAGCAGCCAAGTCTGCAGCTACTGGCGCAAGAGATTTACCTTCTTTGTCTGCTTCTTCTTTAACACGTCCAAGGTGAGAGAAGAGAATTGCGCGACCGCCTTGCTCGATGATGTATTTAATAGTTGGAAGAGCTGCAGTGATACGGTTGTCATTTGTAATCACTCCGTCTTTCAATGGTACGTTAAAGTCTACACGAACGAGGACTTTTTTACCTTTCAAATCAACGTCTTTAACAGTAAGTTTTGCCATGTTACAAAAACTCCTTTTCATATTTTATACGCAACTATTATATCATATTTTCCAAAAGTTTTCTTGATATAAAGAAAATTTTCACAAAAAAGAAGTGCCACGCACTTCTTTCTCTCGAACTTTGGAATTAGAGAATAAAAGGAAGTACACTGCGCTTATTTCAGATGATAACTAAGAACATCGTTTTGTAAAAGACGGACGCAAACTTTTAGCTTACTAATTGATGCTGACTAATCCTTTCTGCGTTCCCCAATATCCTGTCTGGACTTGTAGTTGCAAGTTAGGGTCGCTCACAGTTTCTGGATTTAGATCAAAAACAACATTTCCAGTAACTGTGTTTTCAGGATTTAAATCTGTTAAGAAAAATTTTGTATCTTCGTTTGCATAAACCCCCGCTGTACTATCGGCCTCATACTCAGCCTTACCTTTAAGTAAAGTAAAGAAGCTATCTGTAACCGTAATAGATTTTGAACCATTATTTTTAACTGTAACATTCAGAATCAAATAAGTTCCATTCGCATTTTTTCCAAACTCTCCTCCTATATTTTGAGCTGTTGTTTTTGAATTTACAATATATTCAACATCACCTACTTTCACTAAATCGCCTATTTTGTAATTAACCTCTACTTTATCTTCAGAAGATGTTTCCACACTACTCGCTTCTTCAGTTGAAGAACTTGCCTTTACTACCTCACTTTTTTCGCTAGATGATGTTGTTTGAGGCGATTCTGTCGAAGTTTCTCCACCTTTAATAGCACCATAACCAATTAAAATAACAATTAGAATAAACCACCATTTTTTATAAAAAGGGTTTTTCTGAACATAAACCTTCCCATTCACGTCTTTAATTTTTTTAGCCATAATTAGCCCTCCTAAAATAAACTTTTTCTTACTATATCATTATAAAACATTTACATTTAAAAGGAAAGCGTTTTAAAAAAATATTTCATCTTTGAAACAAATTTTTTGATGCAGTTAAAAAGCCAGTAAAACTACTGACTTTAACTCTTCTCATTACTAAATTGCAAAAGCCTGCCCTACTGCATAGGTGACCGCCATGGTTAAAAGTCCGATCACGAGGTTGCGAATCATAGCATTTTTGAGTGGTGCTTTGCCTAATCTAGCGCTGGTGTAGCCCGTTCCCAAAAGAGCCAAGGCCACGATTAGAACAGTTGCCCAGATACGGACGCTGGCTGGAAGCAGGATAATGGTAATCATAGGAAAAAGCGCACCAACAGCAAAAGCTAAAAAGCTAGAGATAGCCGCATGCCAGGGATTAGTGAACTCCTCAATCTCGATGCCATACTTTTCCGCCACTAAGGCTTCCAACGGATTTTGGAGAAAAGCCCGGTTAGTCATGAGCTGGGCAGAAGTCTCACACTCGCCATTTTGAACATAAGCAGCATAGAGAGACTGCCTAGCGATATCTGGATTTTTCTCTAAGAGCTCCCGCTCTCTGGCAACAGCAGCTTCCTCTGTATCCTTTTGAGTAGAAACTGACACATACTCTCCGCCAGCCATAGAAAAGGCGCCCGCAAAGACTGCCGCCAAACCAGACAGAAAGATAATCCAGACATCGTCCGTCGCACTAGCTACCCCAATAACCACACCTGCTATGGAAATAATACCATCATTGGCTCCTAAAACCCCTGCCCGCAATATATTCAGCCGACCACTAAAGTTCGTATCAATTTTATGTTCTTCCACTATTTAAAATTTCTCTTTCTTTTTTATTTATAATGATTATAAATAAAAACCCGAACTAATACAAGAGAAAATCGAAAAATGAGAAAAGTTCTACTATTTAAGAGAAAGAATAGATTAATAAAAATATTCCTCAAAGATAAATCTTAAACTTCATTAATACAATGCAAGCATTATCTCCACAAGCCACCTAAGATCTGTTTTTCTAATAAGTCTAAGTCTTCCTCTTTTATTTCTCCATTGTCGCTAACGATATAAAGCTGAGCGAAGTAAGCCAACAATGGACCAACACAAATACGAACCATTTGAGGAATCGTTAACTCTGGATTTACACGTGGATCTGCTAGCAATTCCTTATGAAGTACTCGAAGTTTATCTTGAATAGCATTCCAGATAAAAATCTGTTCATTTTTTAGTTTTTTATTTGAAAAACTCTCCTGCAGAATGATTTTCATCAAAGCACGATTTTTTTTGAGATAGCTCATACGATCGTGGACGAGATAACGAACCCTCTCTTCTGTCGTTTCAAAAGCTAAGAGTTCCTCAAAAAAACTACCGAGAATGCCTGGGACTACAGGATGTAAAATAGCCGTCAGTAAATCATCCTTCGTCTTAAAATACTTAAACAAAGTTGCCTGGCTTAGTCCAGCACGCTCAGCTATGTGAAGAGTTGAGGTCCCATGGTAACTCCTGGTTGATATGAGATCCACTGCTGCCTGCATGATTTTTTTCTTTCCTTGAGGGTAATTCGCTTCTTCTAAGTAATCTTCAAACGATTCAAAAACAGTCTTATCCATCTAATCTTCACACCTTTTTAGCATTATTTATGTTGATTTCTAAACTTTACGATAACGACGCAATCCAACAATATTAAGAATTGTTAAAATGATCAAGAAAACCATTAAAACACTAAGATTTGACAAAATATCACCAAGATTGTGCCCGTAAAGAATAATCTGGCTTATTGCATCACCAGAATAGGTTAATGGCAAAAATTTCCCCACAGTTGGAGCCCATTCTCCCATGGATGACAATGGAATAATTCCTGAGAAAAAAAGTTGGGGCATAATCACGAGAGGAATAAATTGCATCATTTGGAATTCTGATTTTGCTAGAGTAGACAAGAGAATTCCAAATGCCAGTGCTACAAGAGCCAGTACCACATTAACTATTATAACATTTAAAATACTTCCTACAACTTCTACATCTAGTAGCCAAATTGCTGCTAAGACGACAACTGCCGTTTGAAAAATCGCAATAATACCGTAAGACAACATATAGCCATAGACGATTTCAGATCGTTTCACTGGTGTTGCTAACAAACGTTCTAGTGTTCCACTGGTGCGTTCTTTCAAAAGCGCCATACCAGAAATCAAAAAGACAAAGAAGAAGACCACAAAGCCAATTAAAATTGGAATCATACGTGCAAAGAATCCAGTATTTTTATCTCCATATTGGTAAGATTCTTTGATTTCAGGCGCCTTTGCATCTAATTTCAATTGTGGAAGAGCTTGTTTGACACGAGATAATAACTGATTGGTGCCTTCATTGACGATACTTGTTCGTAACACTTGTCGTATCATAGATGTCTTGGAGGCATCTGTGTTTGCGTAGTCGACCTGATACTCACCGTCTTTATAAGAAATCACAGCATCGACTTTTTCATTTACTAGCGCTTCTTTGGCTTGATCTAAGCCTTGATAAATCTCGACGTCCACATGATCGAGCTCATCCATTTTCGTTACCAAACCAGTTGGTAGATCTTGTGTTGCCAACTTGACATTCACGGTTGTACTAGCTGAAAACATGAGGTTCATCAACCACATGATAAAAACAGGTGCTATAAACATCAGGGCTAGAGTTCGTTTGTCACGAAGTAATTCTTTGATGACTTTTTTTGCAATCGCTATTGTTCTCATTTTACTCACCTTCTGCTTTTAAAAATACTTCTTCAATACTTGAAACTTGATAACTTTCTTTTAAGTGTTGCGGTGTATCAAAAGCAATGATTTTTCCGCCTAATAATAAACCGACCTTATCCGTCAACTCTGCTTCATCCATAACATGGGTAGTAACTAATATCCCAACCCCATTATCTCTAAGCGCGAATAATTCTTTCCAGATTTTCTTTCGAAGAGAAGGGTCGATTCCAACTGTCGGTTCGTCCAAAATCAAGAGCTGAGGATTCCCCAGAAGTGCGATGGCCAGAGATAAACGCCGTTTCATTCCTCCAGAATAACCGGATACCGTTTTATTCAAATGCTCTGTCAAATCCACAACTTGAGCCACATGGGAAATTTCAGCTGTCAGATCTCTTTTGGATAGCCCTTTTAGCTGACCAAAAAATTCTAGATTTTCTTGACCTGACAAAGCCTCATATAAGGCATCTGACTGGGCCATATAACCAATATCTCCTAAAATATGGCGATTGGGCATAGTGTGATTTAACACTAAAGCTACGCCTCCATCAGCCTTTTCCATTCCTAACGTAGTCTTAATCATAGTTGATTTACCAGCACCAGACGGACCAATTAATCCTATAATTTCTCCTGTCTGCAATTCAAAGCTGACATGATTCAGAACTATTTGATGGTCAAAAGATTTTACTAAATCTTGTAAATGTAGTAATGTTTTCATTTACTTCCTCCTAGGTGAGTGTATACTCACTTTTTAAATCACAAGAGCTATTATAGTGAGTGTATACTCACTTGTCAAGAAAAAAGTTGAAATTCTTTAAAAAATAAAAACACCAGATGATATTATCTGATGCTTATAATCGATATCTCTAATTTTAGGAGTGTTTCTGAATCTCTTCTCGATACTCTGAAATGGTCTTTCCTGTCCACTTTTTAAAGGCCCGCGAGAAGGAGGACACTTCGGAATAGCCCAGCAGATAGGCTACATCATCCGTTGTCATGTCAGGATTCTTGAAGTAACCAAAGGCTAGGAGCTTCTGCACATTTTGCAATTCTTGGTTAAACTTAGTGCCTTCTGCCGTCAGATTTCGTTGCAAGGTTCGGCTACTAATCCCTAGCGTCGCTGCGATATCTTCGATACCAAAGACCCCACTTGGGATAGCCTGATAGAGTTTTTGCTGAACGATACCGGTAAAACTTTCACTAGTCACGGCTTCTGCCAAGCGCTCTTTGAGTTGAGGCTCTAGGTAGTCTAGCATGACATTATTGGCAGTTAAAAATGGTTTCTCCAAATCTGACTTTTTAAAGACGACTTCATTGCCTTCCATTTTTTCCACGTGACAACCAAATACCGCAATACTCGCTTCTTCATAGACATATGGAGTCCCAACGTGTGCTGGAGTGATGTTTTCTCCTGTCCCTGTCCGAACCAAATCGACCAATAACAGCTGTTCGTTGAGGAGAGCGAAACGAGGCAAGTCAAACCCTGGATAATCATAGCGATAGCTCACACGGACTAAGTCATCAAAGGTCTCAATACAGACAACAATAGGACCTGTGATTTTCTTATATTTGGCAAAATGTTCAATCGCTGCGAGGCCATTTTTTGACGAAAGTGCCGCAAAGAAAGGTGGCATGAACATTTGAATATCCTTGATGCGGCTCATAGCGATAATCTGCTCATCATTGGCTACCTTATCAAAAGCCATCAAAAGATGGTAATAGTCCAGAGTTGAGAGGTTCATCTCTTCCTTCCATGTGGTATCTGGAAGATTGGCTAGTTCCAGAATCATGTTCAGATCTAGCCCGATCAGTTTTAAATTGTCAATATATTGCTGACTGAGATTCAGACGCATAGGGTTTCTCCTTTTTCTCTTAAGAAGCCCGCTTCATGAGGGCATCAAACCAACGATCTGGCAAGATAGCATGCAAGAATACCAAAGGTTTAGCTCCCATACCTACTAAGTAGCGGGTTTTAGGGCGATGGCTGTTGACTGCTTTTGAAATAGCGTTTGAAATAACTTTAGGATTTGACATCATATTGCCAGAGTATTGCTTACGCATCCCTTCTGCTGCCTTGGTGGCTGCTACTTCATAAGCACCACCTTTAGCTGATTCGGCCAGTTTGTCAGCAGCGATGAAGCCCCAGTCCGTTTTAATACCGCCTGGTTCGATGATAGAGACATCAATGCCATAATCAGACACTTCCATACGAAGACCATCTGAAAAAGCTTCGAGAGCATATTTGGTCGCATGATACCAAGCACCAAAGTAGGATGTCAAACGACCACCCATTGAGCCCACATTAATAATGCGACCTGATTTTTGGTTACGCATATAAGGAAGAACGAGTTGTGTCAAGCGAGCTAGACCAAAGATATTGACTTCGAACTGCATCTTAGCTTCTTCAATCGTTACATTTTCAACTGCACCATAGGATCCGTAGCCAGCATTATTGACTAAGACATCGATACGATTTTCTTTCTTGATGATGAGATTAAGAGCTTCTTTAATGCTAGCTTCATCTGTAATATCCAAACTAACTGGTGTCACGCCAAAGGCTTCAAGTGGTTTCATGGCATCCACACGGCGGGCAGCGCCATAGACAATATGACCTTCTTTAGCAAGTTGTTCAGCAGTTTGGTAACCGATACCTGATGAAGCGCCTGTGACTAAGATAACTTTTTTGTTTGACATGTTCATTTCCTCTTTTGTTTCATTTGATTGATGAGACTATTATACGATACAGAATCCGACAAGAAAATGACAGATTCTGACACGCCAATGACAATTTACGCCAAAAATTCTGGTAAAAAACAATCTGCCTCATTCTATCCATTTTCTGTTATAATAAACTGTTAGAAATTTCTATGAAAGGTCTTCTTATGTCAAATCTTATCAAACACAAACGGGTGGAATTTAGTGAGCTTTTTTATGACTTGGTTTTTGTCTACGCGATTTCCAAAACGACTGCCCTCATTCATCACCTTCACCATGGGGTTCTATCTCTAGATGCTATCTTTGGCTTCCTTATGACACTTCTGGTTCTGGTCAATTGTTGGATGATTCAGACCGTCTATACTAATCGCTATGGGAAAAATTCTCTTTTTAATATGGTCGTCATGTTCGTCAATATGGCCATGCTGCTCTTGATATCAAACATGATTACTAATGACTGGCAGTCCTATTTCCATGCCTTCTGCTGGACGATTGGGACACTGACCTTGACCTTATTTTCCCAATATCTGGTTGAATATCTTCGAAAATCTACCACGCCGGCCAATCGTAAAAGCATCAAGGGGTTTCTTTGGATGACTGGTCTCAGAACTGTCCTGGTCTACCTAGCTGCTCTCTTACCAATTCATCTTGGGATTCATGTCTACATGACTGGGATTCTCCTAACCTTTATCATGCCCGTCCTATTGACTTGAAAAGTTTCCCATTTTCAAATCAATCTGCCCCATCTCATCGAACGCATTTCACTGCTGGTCATTATTACCTTTGGTGAGATGATTATGGGTCTAGCAGATTTCTTTACACTGGAACATTTTTCCATTCATTCTATCCTATACTTTATCATCATGGTCAACCTCTTTATGAACTATTTCGGTCAGTTTGACCATGCCATTGATGAGAAAGGGGAGAATAAAGGAATTTTCCTAATTTATAGCCACTATCCGATTTTCATCGGCTTGATTATGATCACTGTGTCTATGAGTTTCTTGGTAAACCCTGAAGCCCATCACCTCTTTGCGACTAGCTTCTTCTATGCTGGTATCGGACTCTTCCAATCTGCGGTCTTGTCAAATGGTCGCTTCAACAAGAGTTACCTCCGCTATAACAAGTTCTTTTATGGGTTCCAAGCAGGAATCTTCCTTGTCGGACTAATTCTTTCCCTTCTTTTCTCAGCCTATCCAACTGTTGTCATTTCCATCGCAACCTTGATGACCTTAGCAATGGAAATTCATTTTACTCATTTTTATATGGCACAGACCAAGAAATTCTCAACACCTAATTGGGAATTGTTCTAACAAAAGACCTTGAGAAAATTTACTCAAGGTCTTCTTTGTATTTGATAACAATAGCATTTTATTGTCTGATGCAGACTTGATTGAAATCTCCTGCAAATGCAATAAACAAACTAATTATTTCACAACGATATTAACAAGTTTATTTGGTACGCTAATGACTTTTACAACTTCTTTGTCGGCGATTTCAGACTTGATTTTTTCATCTGACAGAGCGATTTCCTGCAGTTCCTCACGGCTCAAGTCCTTAGTTACGACTAGCTTAGCACGAACTTTACCCTTGATTTGAACAACGATTTCGACCTCTGCTTCGACCAGTTTGCTTTCGTCATAAGTTGGCCAAGTTACATAGGAAATGCTCTCGCCAGTTTGAGCGACTGCCTGCCAGAGTTCTTCAGCCAAGTGCGGTGCAAAAGGCGCCAGCAATTGGATAAAGCCTTTGGCATATTCGACATAGAGCTTTTCTTCCTTGTTGGCTACATTGACAAAGATCATGAGGTGGGCAATGGCTGTGTTAAACTTGAGCTCCTCAATCTGCTCTGTGACAGACTTGACCGTTTCATGGTAGACCTTGTCCAAAGCTCCGCTATTTTCAGTGACCAGCTCCTTAGAGTTAAGGAGACGATAAACCCGATCAAGGAACTTACGGCTGCCTTCTAACCCTTCTTCGCTCCAAGCGATAGATGCATCCAGCGGCCCCATGAACATTTCATAGACACGAAGGGTATCAGCACCGTATTGCTCTACTACATCGTCTGGGTTGACTACATTCTTCAGAGACTTAGACATCTTAGCAGGCGCTTGCTCCAGTTCTTCTCCAGTTTCGATATTGAAGAAAGAACCATCGCGTTTTTCCACCTTGTCAGTTGCCACAA
Source organism: Streptococcus sp. 27098_8_134 (assembly GCF_041431675.1). Taxonomy (NCBI): domain Bacteria; kingdom Bacillati; phylum Bacillota; class Bacilli; order Lactobacillales; family Streptococcaceae; genus Streptococcus; species Streptococcus sp. 27098_8_134. The sequence continues at coordinate 763,344 of NZ_JAPVYD010000001.1, forward strand.
GTGCTCCACGGTGATCACGGTAGCTAGTCCCCAAAATCATCCCTTGGTTAAAGAGTTTTTGGAAAGGCTCTTTGGTAGGTACCACTCCGATATCATAGAGGAATTTATGCCAGAAGCGAGCGTAGAGGAGGTGGAGCACAGCGTGCTCTGCGCCACCGATGTAAATATCGACTGGCAGCCAAGCCTTGAGCAGTTCTTCGTCTGCTAATTTCTCATTGTTGTGCGGGTCAATGTAACGCAGGTAATACCAGCTGGAACCAGCCCATTGAGGCATGGTGTTGGTTTCGCGGCGTCCTTTGACACCATCTTCCCGAGTCACTTCCAGCCAGTCAGTCAGATTGGCCAGAGGGCTTTCACCGGTACCAGAAGGGCGGATATCCTTGGTTACAGGCAGGACAAGTGGAAGTTCATTTTCAGGGACAGCCGTTGAGGTCCCATCTTCCCAATGAATGATTGGAATCGGCTCACCCCAGTAGCGTTGACGGCTAAAGAGCCAGTCGCGCAGGCGATAGGTGACTTTTTCATTTCCGACACCTTCCGCTTCCAGCCAAGCAACCATCTTTTCGATAGCGGCAGCCTTGTCCAAGCCATCTAGGAAGCCAGAGTTAATATGCGGACCGTCTTCTGTGTAAGCAGCATTAGCAACATTGCCACCCTCTAGAACCGGAATAATCTCCAAGTTAAACTGCTTAGCAAACTCCCAGTCGCGCTCGTCATGCGCAGGAACGGCCATGATGGCACCGGTTCCGTAGCTTGCAAGCACATAGTCGGCAATCCAGATGGGGATTTCCTTGCCGTTGACAGGATTGATGGCATAAGCTCCTGTCCAGACACCGGTCTTCTCCTTAGCCAAATCAGTCCGAGCTAGGTCGGATTTGAGGCTGGCTGAATGTTTGTAGTCTGCTACTGCTTGGGCTTGTTCTGCACTTGTAATGGCATCAACGAGAGCATGCTCTGGAGCCAAAACAGCATAGGTCGCACCAAAAAGGGTGTCCGGACGAGTCGTAAAGACAGTGAAGTCCTTGTCTGTATCCTTAATCTTGAAGGTTACATTGGCACCGGTTGACTTGCCGATCCAGTTGCGCTGCATATCCTTGATAGACTCTGGCCAGTCCAGTTCCTCCAAGTCATTGAGCAAACGTTCTGCATAGGCTGTGATTTTCAGCATCCACTGACGCATAGGCTTTCGGACAACTGGATAACCACCGCGCTCAGATGTTCCGTCTGGCAGGACTTCCTCATTGGCGATAGCCGTTCCTAGCTCTTCAACCCAGTTTACTGGCACTTCAGCTTCATAAGCCAGGTCTTTTTCGTAAAGCTTGGTGAAAATCCACTGGGTCCACTTGTAGTAGTTAGGGTCAGTTGTATTAATCTCCCGGTCCCAGTCATAGGAGAAGCCAAGAGCGTTGATTTGACGCTTAAAGTTGGCAATATTTTCCGCTGTAAAGTCAGCCGGGTCATTGCCTGTATCCATGGCGTATTGCTCAGCAGGCAGACCAAAGGCATCCCAGCCCATAGGATGCAGGACGTTATAGCCCTGAGCCCGCTTGTAGCGGCTGAGGATATCTGTTGCCGTGTAGCCCTCCGGATGCCCTACATGGAGCCCCGCTCCTGATGGGTAAGGAAACATGTCCAGCGCATAAAAGTTAGGCTTGGCCTTGTCCGTACCTGTCTTAAATGTATGGTGCTCTGCCCAATATTTCTGCCACTTGGGTTCGATTTCTTTGTGATTATAATAAGCCATTCTTTTCTCCATTTTTTGTACTGTTTCTATTATACCATTTTCAAGGGATTTTGAAAGACGGAATCCAGTTTTCACTGACAAAAACTATAACTCATCTCTAAAGCGTTAGTCTCTGATTGACCTCTAAAATTAAAAGTTGTATAATTCTGGCCGGAGGAATAATCATGAATTTACAAACTGTTTTCATTTATATTTTCTTTGTTATTTTTATTAGCACAGAAATGTGGATTAAAAATAAAACTAAGTCAAACAATGTAAACGACTCTGCAGATAAAGGGAGCCGCTACATCATTATCGGCAGTGTTATCTGCTGCTTATTTTTGATAAACGGACAATTTCTCGACTTTGTCCCCCACTTACCCAGCCTCACTATCTATCTTGGAATTCTCATCTCCCTAGCAGGGTTCGCATTGCGAATCTATGCAGTCAATTATCTCGGAAAAAACTTCACACTGGCCGTTCAGACAACCGATAGTCAACAATTAGTAGACCATGGTCCTTATGCTATTGTGAGAAATCCTGCTTATACTGGCAGTATCTTGTCTATCCTTGGTCTATCGATTACATCACTAAATCCTCTGACAATCATTATCAGTCTTATTTTACTGGTGGTAGGATATAGCATTCGACTTAGAGTAGAAGAAAAAGCTTTAGGCAATCACTTTGGGAAAAATTACGAAGCTTATTGCCAAAAGGTTAGATACCGAGTTTTTCCTTATATCTGGTAATCTCATTAAAAAACAAGCCGCCTCGTCAGCCTTATGGTTGAAAGGTGGCTTGTTTTATATTTTGCTTTTATTTATCCAAATCCCTGACATATTGGTCAACCGCTAGGATGGCACCTGCAATGTCAGAAGCTGAAATCTCAAATGGCATCTGATGAATGGTTTCGCCCTCAATCGTCGCTTGCTGACCAACTTTGAGCAAATCTTCATAGCTGGCATTTTCTAAATGCATTTCTTTCAGAGTTGTCGGCATACCAATCTTTTGATAGAAGCGAATATATTTTTCCAATTCTTCTTTAGGTCGGTTTTCTAATAAGAGCTGGGTCAAAGTTCCATAGGCAACTTTTTCGCCGTGGGTCAAGTGATGAATATCGCCTGTAAGAGCTGTAAAGCCGTTGTGGATAGCATGGGCTGCCGCTAAACCGCCGCTCTCAAAGCCGACGCCGCTGAGAAGGGTATTGGCTTCAATGATATTTTCCAGAGCTGGAGTTACAACTTTTGCTTCACAGGCTGCGATAGCCTGCAGGCCATCTGCAAACAGGGTTTCTTCACACTTCTTCGCAATTGCTACACCAGCTAAGCTCTGTCTTTGTCCCAGCATGGTAGTGCCATTTTTCTGCTGAACAGCACGCGCCTCTACCCAAGTCGCCAAACCATCTGCAATCCCAGAAGCTAGAAGTCGTTTTGGCGCTCCAGCAATCACTTTCGTATCCACCAAGACTAGTTCGGGGTTTTTACTATAGAAAATGTACTTTTCAAAGGCTCCATCTTCTGTATAGATAACAGAAAGTGCTGAAGTTGGGGCATCTGTAGAGGCAATGGTTGGCGCAATGACCACAGGACGTCCTAGTATGTCTGCAATCGCCTTCGCACTGTCAATCGTTTTCCCACCGCCTAGACCAATAACTAAGTCTGCTCCGTCTTTTTCAGCCAAAGCAACGACCCGATCTATTTCAGCGTCAGAAGCTTCTCCGTTAAAAGCGACATGCAGCACATGAAAGCCATAACGAGTAAGGTAGTCATTGAACTTTTCCCCAACAATCTGGTAAACCATATCATCACAAAGCAAGACTGGATGGCTGCCTAACTGAAGAATCTGTTTTGCATTTTCAAACAGAGCATTTTCTCCCTGAATATAACGAGACGGACTTGCAAAAATTCTCATAGAACACCTCTTTCTTTTTTATAGATAGAGCATTATATATGCCTTTCAAATGTATTCCTGATTGTGAATTGCTGACCAGTCAGCAGCAAAGTCATCTACTGCCTTAGCGATAGACGGCATGGCAAAGGCTGCTGCAAAGACATCTGGTCCAGCTGTAATGGCTTGGGCCCCATCAGCAAAAGCACGATTGATTTGGCCAACATTCTTAAAGGAAGCTGCCAATATTTTGCTGGCGGAATGATCCCGCTCAATCGCCTGAGCCAACTGGCTGATGACAGCATCTGAATCAATATTGAGATTTTCCATGCGGTTATAGTAAGGAGCAAGGTAATCAGCCCCTGCTTCAATAGCTAATAGACCTTGAAAGGTTGTATAAATGGCTGTTGCTGTAATCTTGTAACCTTCTGCTTTAAGAGTTTTGATAGCTGCCAGCCCAGCCGGTGTTACCGGAACTTTAATATAGACAGCATCGCCGCATTTTTTTCGAATTTCAGCAGCATCTTTCAAGATTCCCTCGTAATCCTTGGCAACAACCTGCACATGGATAGTTAGACCTTCTCCTATGATTTCCCGAACAGCGCGAATCCGTTCAAAGAAATCTATTTTTCCTTCTTTTTTTGCGATGGTCGGATTGGAAGTCACTCCCGCCAAAGGGAGGACTTCCGACCATTTTTTTATCTCCTCTAAATTTAAGGTATCAAGCATGAATTCCATAAATTGGACCTCTTTTACAATGTGTGCTCCGTACGTCCAATAATATCATCTTGCGTCGCCTTGGAAAGCACATTGAAGAAAGCAGAGTAGCCTGCAACACGAACAATCAAATCGCGGTGTTTTTCAGGATGCTTCTGAGCATCAATCAATGTTTCCCGAGAAACGACATTGTATTGGATATGATAGCCATGCAGACGGTTAAAGAATGTACGAAGCAAGGCAATAAGTTTCACTTTATCTTCTTCCTTAGACAGGGTCTGAGGATTGACTTTTTGATTGAGCAGAACACCACCTACGATTTCGTCTGTCGGTAATTTGGAAACAGATTTCAATACGGAGGTTGGGCCGTTCTTGTCCATATTGTGGGATGGAGAGCAGCCTTCAGCGAGCGGTGTTCCGGCATTGCGGCCATCTGGTGTCGCCAAGGTACCGCGACCTTGACCTACATTGGCTGAAATAGAAGACGTTCCAGAGTAGCGGATACCGCCAATTGGACCGCGGCCATAACGGGTATTTGGATATTTAGCGATTTCATCCACATAAATATCATAAGCATCTGTCACTAGCTTATCTGCGTAATCATCATCATTACCATATTTTGGTGCATCATGAATCAGCATCTCTTGAATTTCTTTACCACGCTCACCTGCATAGTCCGTTTCAAGTGCATGCCAGAGTTCAGCCGGAGTCAGCCTGCCTTCCTCAAAGACCAGCTTTTTGATAGCTGCCAATGAGTCTGATAGATTGGCAATACCGACTTGAAGACCGGAAATATAGTCATAGACAGCTCCGCCCTCTTTCAAATGCTTACCGCGTCCGATACAGTCATCTGTCAAAGCTGAGCAGAGGATATCCGGCACTTCTCTTTCAAGAGACAGGTCGATAGAATTTTCCACGATGACACTCATGCGGGTCAAGTGGCGCAAGGTCTTGTCCCAAGCCGTTTGCAGCTCAGCAAAGCTCTTCATATCTTTAAAATGACCGAAGCTTGGTGCAAAGCGCTTACCAGATGCCGGATCAATTCCATCGTTCATAGTGATGAGGAGCACCTTAGGGAAGTTCATGTAGCTCATACCTGTACAACGGTAGCCCCATTTACCAGGCACAGCAGTTTCCACACAGCCGATAGCACTGTAGTCGTAAGCATCTTCTTCCAAAACGCCTTTTGCGATAAAGGACGGAATGATGATTTCATCATTATTGAAGGCCGGCATACCGAAACCAAGCTTCATGACTTCGATACACTCATTCATAAAGCGAGCATCTAAGCCTGCATGATAACGAACAGTCAGATTCGGCTGAGGAAGATGAGTTTGAGCTACAGATTTCAAGACAAGGTAGGAAAGCGGGTTGACTGCATCTCTCTTATCTCTCGTTTGGCCACCGATTGTCACATTTTGATAAAGGGGACTGCCCGCAGATGAGAATGTGTGGGCCTGGCTGCGCACTTTATTAATGGTAATCGTCTTAATCCAAAGATTGGTTAAGCGTTCCACAATACTAGCCTCTGTCTCACGTCCAGCTTCCAAATCTGCCTTGACATAAGGATACATGTACTGGTCAAAGCGTCCATAAGAGAGTGAATGTCCGTTGGACTCAATCTGAAGGATACACTGGATAAACCAAACAGACTGAACAGCTTCAGCAAAGGTTGATGCTGGCTCGTACGGCACTTTAGAACAGATTCTAGCGATTTCTAAGAGCTCCTGACGGCGCTTAGGCTCTGCTTTTTCAGCCAGCTGATTGGCCAAAGCAACAAAACGCTCCGCATAAGCTTTCACAGCATCTACTACGATGAAAATGGAATCATAGAAGTGGTATTTGTCAAGACTAGCCGGATCGGTCAAATCCAAGGATTCCTTAGCTGCGCGAGCTTTTTCTTCAAAACCTTTCAGTCCATAGGCCAAGAGTTTTTGATAGTTGACCGCCAAGTGGGCGTCCCCAGAGTTCATCTTTCCTTCCATGCCAAAGAAGCCAGTTTCCATATAAACCTGAACTTCTTCTGGAAGTAGAGCCCCTGCTCGAGCACGGAGGTTATTGTTTTCCCAGAAAGGAGCAATACTGCGGAGCTGCTCTTTGGTTTCCTCTGTGATGTAGAAGACGTCTCCGTCCCGCTTCTCAAAAAGATCTAGTTCATTGAGTACAAACTCTAAAGTGTACTCTGGGAAAATAGGCGCATCTTTATTAGATGAAGCCTGATTGCCGACAATCATCGTTTCATCTTCGATATAAAGCGTCATATTTTCCAAAATCTCTTTGAGCATGTAAGCACGTTTCAACACATTTGGTTTTTCCTTATGCTTATCATAAGCCTTGGTAGCTAAGACAGCGCGCTCTGCATCAATATAGGGCTTTTTATTTAAAACATCTTCCCGATACTTATCCATCCGCTCTGTTAAGCTGCCAAAATAGGCTGTTTTTATTGTTGTTTTTTCTACTTCTTTTACTTGGATCATTTGGCCACAACCTTTCTTATGAAATTTAATTTATTTCTTTCGTAACTATTGTAACATGCAAAATCTTAGAATTCAATCATTTATAGGCGATTACTGAATTAAAGATTTTTTGCACATTTGTGCCATCTGAGCCAAGAAACTTTTGTGTTTTTATCCATCAAAATCAGATTATTCTTCATTTTTCAATTCGTTATTGTAGGCAATCTTATCCTGAAACTTCACAAATGGGAAATAGACAAAGGCAGACATAGCTAGAATGACAATTTGAATGACTGCCCCTTGCCAGCCAGCGACCATAAAGCCAGAAATGATAGCCGGCGTACTCCAAGGCAAAGTCACACCTGCGAATGGTTGCATAAAGCCAACCGCAATAGCCATGTAGACAATCAAAGCAGCCAAAACTGGCACCAAAACGAAGGGCAGGAACATGACCGGATTCATCACAATCGGAAAGCCAAAGACAACTGGCTCATTGACATTAAAGATTGCCGGAAAAGCAGCAACTTTCCCCAGAGCCTTATACTGCTTAGACTTGGCAGCAAAGAGCATGGCCACGACTACTCCGAAAGTGATACCGGATCCCGATAAGATAAGAAAACTATCCAAAAATTGCTGGGTCACAATATGAGCGCCTTGGCTGACAGACAGCTTATCTGCAGCAAGCAGGGCCTTATTAGCATCTAGATTTGACAGCAACAAGGCTGTTACGACACCATTGACAACAGACTGCCCATGGACGCCGAACCACCACAGGAAAGAAATAAAGAAAGCAATACCGATAGCTCCATACAGAGAGCCTGTCAGACCTTGCAGAGGCACCTGAATGACATCGTAAATCATCTCAATAAAGGTACCGCCACCTGTCACTATCTTGGCAATAATATAAACAAGCATTGACAGCAAGAAAATAACGAAAGCAGGAATCATGGCTTCAAACTGCTTGGCAATCGCTTGAGGAACCTGCTCTGGCATTTTGATGACAATATGCTTTTGAATGAAAATCGTATAGATACTGCCAACTGCCAGACCAATGAGAATGGCTCCAATGATTCCTTGTCCGCCAAACCAGACCTTGGCAATCGCATCTGCAATCGCCTCACCCTTTTCTGGTATGTAGGAGGATTTCAAAAGGATAAAGAAAGAAGAAAGAGACAGCACCCCTGCCGGCAGAGGCTCTACACCGCTGTTCTTGGCATAAGAATAGCCGATTGAAAAACAAGAAATCAGCCCCATAATGGCAAAGGTTCCTGAATAAACCTGCATAAACGGTTCTGTCCAGTCAGCCCCAAACACACCAGCAATGGCTTGATTTAGACCTTCAAACGGCAATTGCCCTACAATCAAGAATAGACTTCCCACAACTGTAAGAGGCAAAATTGCCAACATACCGTCTTTTAAGGCGATAATCCCGCGCATATTGACAAACTTCATAATCGGCGCAATGATTTTTTGAGTATCCACTTTAGACATAACGAAGCTCCTTGATTTTAATGTTTATCCAACAAACTCAAAGCGAGGTTTAACACTTTTTCGCCATCTAGCATACCGTAATCAGCCATCGGAATAACTGCAATCGGAGTATGGCAGCTGTCGCAAATAGCTGTAGATTTGTCCAGAGTATAAGCTACCTGCGGGCCCAATAAAGCGACATCCAGATCCGCTGCATAATCAGCCAACTTAGCCTGAGAGTAGGCTTCAATCTCAGCTTCCAGCCCTTTTTCAGCTGCAGCTATTTTCATATTGTTGACCAACATTCCTGTTGAAAAACCTGCCGCGCAAAACAAACCAATCTTAACCATCTTTTCATCCTCCTGATGATTTATTTTTCCCCTTGTAATTCTCTTCTCAAGTCGATGATTTCTTTGATGAGGTTAATCTCTGTAATGCTAGTCATCAAATGATCTTGAGAATGAACAAACAGCGCTGTAATCTCTGTTTTCGTTCCTCCAGCTTCCTGAGCTAGGAACTTGGTCTGCAAGTTATGGGCCTCTAACAGCGCCTTATCTGCCAGCTCAATCTGCTCATCGCATTCTGAAAACTTACCATCTTTAGCTAGTGATAAAGCTTGATAAATATGCTGCTTGGCATCACCAGCGTCTAAGATAAGACCCATGATAATTTGATCTGCTACAATCATTTCCATATGTTACAATCGCTCCTATCTTTATGATTAACAAAAACTTGTTCTTTTGTTTGAAAGTGATTTATTTTTGTTTGTAACTAGAATGTATCACCTTTATCTCAGTCCGTCAATATATTATAGAACAAATTAGCTTATTTAAATTATTTTGCACATTTGTGCAGAATAAAAACTCCCCCCATAAAAGACAGTTCTGTACAGCTTTATGCAACTGCGAATCAAAGGCACTCTATTAGATAAGAACGATAAGCAGATTCGACACAAAAAAAGAAGCAGCAGCTATTCGCTTCTACTTATTCATATATGCTATTTTAAAAAACCAAAACTTATCTTTTTAAACGGCTTTCTCAATTTCCTTTGCTATTTTACTTTTCCGCAATTTCCTCTGGAAGATGTATTTCAATAAAACGGCAGGATTCAGACTGTAGGATAATTGCCATTTAAAATAATTAATCCACTCGATGACAACAAAAAACCAAATTGCTAAAGAGATGATGAATGTGGAAAAATCACTGGAATTAAAAATGATTATCAGGGCTCCCACACCCAGCAAAATAAGGTCTAAGATCTTTAGTACCTTATAAATCTTGCCTGTATATCTTTCAGCAAATCCTGGATTGGAAATCCTTTTTATCAAAATCAACCAAAAAACAGAGCCCTGTATCAGAATAAAACTCAGTACAAACAAGGAGAAAGAAATAGAAATCAAAGCTCTAGTAGTAAGAATCCATTTTTTGAGCAGGAAAAAATTCATCCAAAATACTAGCACAGCGACTAGCTCCCCTGTGGCTAAACTAGTCAATTTTTGTTTCATAAGCTTTTTCAAATCAACAATCCACCTCCATACATAGCTGCAAATCCACTATTAAAAAATAGGATTCCTAAATTTAGTTTTGGAAATCTCTTGCACCTGAGATGCCGCTACTATCAAGAAGTGAAGAAACTCCTATCTCCATCCAAGTCAAGCATTTTTAGAATCGTCGCTTCATCCGTAACCAAATGATTGACATAGCCAGCTCGCAACACCGCTAAGATAGCAGCAGATTTTTGACTGCCATAGGCAAAGGCCAGACTAAGCGGCACCTTTTTCAAATTTTCCAAAGAGATGGCAATCGTTCGATTTTGCAAATGCTGGTAGACCATATCCCCTTTTTTATTAAAGAAGCGACAGCAGATTTCTCCGACAGCATCCTGACTCTCTAGAGCAAGAAAATCCTCTGAAGTCAGCATGTCCAGCCATTGACGATTTCTCGTGTCAACCTGCCCGCCAATACCAACCACAGCCACATCTAGCTCCTGCCAGCTGCTTTTTAGATCTTCAAAATATTTAGAATCTAAAATTCCATTTGCTAGTTGCTCATCTTCCTGAATAATCGTGGAATTCATAAAACGGCAGTCCCCATGGTATTTTCCAGCCATGCTATAGATGAGGGTGTTCACATGGTAGCGTGCATGGATATGACTGGGACCACCTGCCAAAGGAAAGAAATGAACATTTGTCAAATGCTTGCTGCTGGAGTGCTCTACTAAAAGGCTCAAGCTCTTTCCCCAAGAAAATCCCACTTTATCATTGTCTTTAATCAGGCCGCGCAGCATACCTGCAGCAGCTTGAGCCAACCTCTCTTCCAAGTCTGCTGGAGATTCATCTACTAAGTTACTGACAATTTCGATTCCCTTGAGCCCGTATTTTTCTTTTACATAGTTTTCCAAATGGAACAAGCGGGTATCAAAGTCTTCAATCTCAATCTTTACAATGCCCTCTTTTTTCGCTTCTGCCAGCATTCGGCTGATAGTGGTACGATAAATCCCTGTCTCAGCCGCAATATCAGACTGGCTTCTTTCTTCGATATAGTAGAGATAAGCGATTTTTGCCAATAGTTTTTTTCTTTCATTTTTCATCTTATCTCCTTCTCTGCTAGATCAGAGTCAGCTTGATATCGGCAGCTTTCAAGCGCTCAACAGCCTCTTTCGGAATCGCCTTGTCAGTCACCACTTGAGCAATCTGCTTGAAGCCGAATCTCTTAACTATTCCTTTTCTGGTAAACTTACTTGAGTCCGTCAAGACAATCATCTGGTCAGATGCCTCTGACATATACTGCACAACCTCACTCCGCATCAAATCCTTGCCTGTAAAGCCTAGATTTTCATCATAGCCATCTGTTCCGACAAAAGCATGTTCTACGTGGAAAAACCGAATCATTTCCTTGAGAAGAGGCCCTACTGTCACCTGCGAATCTTTCTGAAATTCTCCGCCCAGTAAGATAATTTTACAAGAATCAGTTTGTTTTATATAATCCGCAATAAAATAAGAATTGGTAATAATCTTGACATTCTTCTTCGTTTGGCAGATTTCCTCAGCTAGTAAGGCACAGGTCGAACCTGATTCGATCATAATGGTTTCATTATCCTGAACAATTTTTGCTGCTTCCTGGGCAATTCGGCGCTTGGTATCATAATGAAAGGAAAGCCTGACATTCAGATCATCGCCGCTATTTAAAACAGCATAGCCATGCTCTCTGCGCAACAGACCTTTGGTTTCCAGCTTATCCAAGTCTTTGCGAATCGTTACTTTGGACACTTTTAAGCGGTCAGACAAAGTATTGACATCGATTCGTTCAAATTCAGATACTAATTTAACAATTTCATCTAAACGTTCCATTCTTTCACCTCTGCTATTATTGTAACAAAAGACGCCTTAAAAATAAAATAAAAATAACTTTCATTCGTAATTGTTTTTCTTTCTAAAATAAGTTATAATAATTGTATCCAAAGGAGGCCTGAGTATGGAAACAACAAAAGGAATTATTTTCAACATCCAACATTTCAGTATTCATGATGGACCAGGGATTCGTACAACGGTTTTCCTCAAGGGCTGTCCTCTGCGCTGCCCTTGGTGCTCTAACCCAGAATCACAGCAATTCAGACCCGAGCCTATGCTGGATGCTACTACCAAAAAAAGCATCACTATGGGGGAGGAAAGAAGTGTCGAGGAGATTATCAACGAAGTCCTAAAGGACAGAGATTTTTATGAAGAATCTGGCGGTGGCCTAACCTTATCTGGCGGAGAGATTTTCGCCCAGTTTGAATTTGCCAAGGCCATTCTCAAAGCGGCTAAGGAAAAAGGGATTCATACCGCTATTGAAACAACTGCCTTTGTAGAACATGAAAAATTCGTGGATCTCATCCAGTACGTTGATTTCATCTATACCGATCTGAAACATTATAACTCTGTCAACCACCGCAAGGTGACTGGAGTAAAAAACGAATTAATTGTTCAGAATATCCACTACGCCTTTACTCATCAAAAGACGATTGTTCTCCGCATTCCTGTCATTCCAGATTTTAACGACTCCTTAGAAGATGCAGAGCGGTTTGCGACTTTGTTTAATGAACTATCCATCGATCAAGTCCAGCTGCTGCCTTTCCATCAATTTGGCGAAAATAAATACAAATTACTCGGCCGAAAGTATGCCATGGAAGATGTCAAGGCCTTGCACCCTGAAGACTTATTTGAATACCAAGATGTCTTTTTGAAGCATGACATTAATTGTTATTTTTAGTCTTTAATTTTCAAACGCCAAAAAACAAGCCACGCTTTCAGCCCTGCGGTTGAAAGGTGGCTTGTTTTATTTATTCTCCAAATAGTTTGAGTTTGCTTTCAATTTCCTGATAGACCAAACTGGACTGCATACCGACAGCTGCAGCGCTGTCGCGACAATACTGGAGCAGGAAAGTGTAGTATTTGTAGTAGAAGCTCAGGTCATAGCCCAGCTTACCCAAAATGGCTAGCTGCTCCTCAAAACCTACAATCAAGTCTCGGAACCACTGCTCATTCCAAGTCATGGAGATGCTATTTGGCCGCAAGCGATAGTAATAGAGCGGTTCATTGAGGTAGATAATCTTCTCTGACTGAAGGTACAGCTTATAAGTTGTGAAGGCATCTTCGGCCACTCGGCCGACTGGATAGTGCACTGTATCAAAGAGCTCACGCTTATAGAGCTTAGCCCAGGCACAGAGAAAGACACCGTCTACCATGCGACGTCTAGGGTACTCCTCGATTATCTCTTCTCGCGTATAGAGGGTTTCAAAATGCTCTGTCGAATAGTAGAGGAAGGCTGAATCCTCTGCACGAAAGCTACAGTGGTGACCAATGGCAATATCCGCATCGTACTCCTTGAGCTTTTCATAGAGGCGGGCAACATGCTGCTCAGGCAGCCAGTCATCCGAATCCACAAAAATCAAATAGTCTGCACTAGAGTGCTCAATCCCTGTGTTGCGGGCACCGGACAAGCCTTGATTTTCCTGATGAATAAGACGAATCCTCGCATCCTGATCAGCCAGCTCTTGGCAAATCTGACCAGAAGCATCTGTTGAACCATCATTGACTAGAATAATTTCCAAATTTTGATAGGTCTGACGACAGACGCTGTTCACACATTCTGCTAAATACTGCTCAACATTGTAAACAGGGATGATAACACTGATTAATTCCTGAGACATGATAACTCCTATTCTTTTTCTGTCTTTTTATTATACATGATTTTTTAGGTTTGTGAGGTGTTTTTGGAAAATAAGTTTTTAAAGGGTGGTTTCCGTTTTTTAGACACATTTACAACCATTGTTTAATTATCTTGTTTTTACACTTATAAAAATCTTCCGCCCTTTATTTTGTGCTATACTCGAATTAGGGATTTTAAGGGAGATTAGGAAATGTTTGGATTCTTTTTCGTCGCATTTGTGGCTGTCTTTGGCATCGTCTTTTTTATCAGTTATAAGCTACTCGAAGACAGGGAAGATACGGACTCGGATTGGTCGTCCAGCCAAAGCCCAGAGCCTGACTATTTCCAGCAAACCCAGACTGCCCCTTGGGAACTCAAATATAACAAGGGAAAACAAGGAGAGTACCAGCTTGGTCAGGTCCTGAACCAGCTCTATGGCTATAAAAAGATTTTGTACAATCTCTATATCTTCAAAGAAGATGGCACTACCACTGAGATTGATGCCCTGCTGATTCATCCATCTGGAATTTACATTTTTGAGTCAAAAAACTACAAGGGCTGGATCTTCGGCTCAGAAAATCAGCAATACTGGACTCAGGTTCTTTCCGGAGGCCGTGGAAAATCTTACAAGCATTCTTTTTTCAATCCCATTATTCAAAATAAAGTCCATCTCAAATGGCTCAGCTACTATCTCAACCAATACACGCCAAATCTATATTCCTATATCGTCTTTGGCAATGACTGTCAGCTTAAGGAAATCCATCTAAACAGTGACAGGCATAAAGTTATTCAGACCTGGCAAGTGATTGGGGCAATCAACCAGCAGGCCTGCCAAAGTCCAGTCTGCCTGTCGCCCGAGCAGATTGACGACCTCTATCGTATGCTCCTGCCCCTGACCAAGCGAAAGCAGGTCATCAAAGAGCGCCATATTAATAGCATTGCTCAGAATAAACAGCGTAGAGAAGCAGAAAAGATCTGTCCTCGCTGCCAGCATGGATTGGTGCTCCGCACAGCAGCCAAAGGTTCTAAGGCTGGTCAGAAATTTTGGGGCTGCTCCAACTTCCCAAGATGCCGCTTTACTCAAAAATACCAAGAGCCTGTCTGCAGTCCGCCCGCTGCGCAAGCACCTAACCTTGGACAGCCTGCCGTGCAAAACCTAAACCAAACACAAAGCAACAGCTAGAATCTGCTGTTGCTTTTTTGTAGATTATTTTCCCTCTAGCTTGCAAAACTAAGATTTTTTCTTCAGGCCAAGGAAGCCAGCTCCCAGTCCTAAGAGCCCGAGTCCAAGCAGATTGGTCAATAGACTGCTTTGGCTGCCGGTCTTAGGCAGTTGTTTGGAAGAAGCTTGTTGAAGAGTTGACTCTTGAGACGCTTCTTGAGGATCCGTCTGGCCGCTTGTTTTGTAGGTCAGATTTTCTGCTTGGCTACTCTTTGGATCAGGGCTTGCAGGAGTTTGCTGCTGGGCTTGATTTTGAGAGGCCTGCTCCATATCGGCCAACGGCACGACGCTCTTCATAAACTCATCTTGTGAAATGGCCCTTTCTTCAACTGCATCTTGAATACCAGTGAGGCTGACAAAATAGTAACGAGCCCAATCCTTGGTCAGTCGCTGAATACCAGCTAGACCAGCTCCTGGATACCAGAGCGGCTTACTCACTTCTTCAGCAAACTTCCAGTCACCACCAACTTGAATACCAAGCTTGGCATCAGGGTCAGATTTTTCAGAAATACGAGCTTCTACGGAAACTAAAACAGCCCGAATGTTTTGAGGATTCGGAATATCACGGGCTTGATCAGAGCCCCAGTGGGCAACCCGATCCTGCTTAGGTAATACCTCAATAGCTGTTCCACCGCCAGCCAAGGCTTCCTGCCGGGCATCTTCTACATAGCTGGACATATTGCCCTTGAATTGAGCAACCCATTGAACTCCTTGAGGGTGATCCACAATTTTCTCCCAAACATTGGAGTCCTTCCGGAGCACGAAAGCCTGCATGTTACGAATATCCGCCCAAGCATTGCTGGCCTTATTGTCCGTCATTTCCATCACAACGCCCCAAGGATCAAATTCATTCATCCATTTGCCGCGTTCCTTGTCAAAGACAGCCTGTGCTTCTTCGTCAGTCATCCCTTCGCCTTTATAAGCAAGGTAGTACCAATCAGCCGCTGGGTCATATGTCGGACGGCCGCCTAACACGACGGCTCCGCCATTAAATTGGCCAGGACCGCCATTAGGACCGCGTTTTTGACGCTCCCCATTTTCTTCAACGACATTTTCCTCCGACCAAACCCAGACATCCCCTTGATTGGCTCCCATCTGAGCAATGGCGCGCTGCTTCTGCTCATCGGACATGACCTGATTGGCTGGCAACTCGCTAGCGGCTGTAGCCGATTCGACCTGATTTGCAGGAGCTGCTTGGGGTTCAGCCACAGCTGGATTTTCAGCCTCAGGACTTGCTTGCGGTGCTGGAGAAGCCGGCGTTTCAGCCACTGCGGCAGGGGCAGGCGCAACATCTTCTGCTTCAACTCTTGAGACAGCTGTAAAAGCTGCTAAGGACAAGAGGGAAGCACATAGCAGCAAGCCGCTCCCATACTTGGCAGCAGAAGCAGATTTTGCTAGTCCTTGCCAAGAAAACTTATTATTCATATCATTCTCCTTTCATAAGGTGCAGAGTCTAGCTTAATCAATGAAATATGCAGACCGATTCGCTGGTCTTAGGCTTCATTGATTCTGAATAACAAATAATCTCCCTGCAAAAACAAGTTTAGGGCAGAGGATTCCCTGCGCTCTTGTATATCTTATACCAGTCAGCCCGAGAGAGCTCAATATCAAAAGCAGCCACCATTGAGCGAATTCGCTGCGGATTCATGGAGCCAACAATCGGCTGCATTTGTGCTGGATGACGCAAAATCCAGGCGAGAACTAAGGCTTCAAAAGAAACTTGATAGTCTGACGCAAAGGCATGCAGAGTTTCTGTAAGCTGAGTATATTTAGGATGCTCCATAAAAAGTCCCTGGTTCAAGTCAACCTGAAATGGTGACCAAGGCTGAATCGTGATATGATGCAATCGACAATAGTCCAGCACACTACCGTCCCGAACGATTGCTAAAGGATTGAGCATATTGGCATTGAGCCCAGCATCCAGCATCGGAGTGTGAGCTGGACCAAACTGCAGTTGGTTGGCAATCAAGGGCTGCTCCACACTCTTTTGCAGCAGCTCAATTTGATAAGGATTTTGATTGCTGACTCCGAAATAGCGGACCTTCCCAGCTTGGTGCAGACGTGAGAAAGCTTCAGCCACCTCTTCCGGCTCTACAAGAGCATCTGGCCGGTGCAGGAGGAGCACATCCAGATAGTCTGTCTGCAAACGCTCCAAGCTGCCTTCAACCGAGCTGATAATATAATCCTTAGAAAAGTCAAAATGGTAGTTGGTGTGAACATCCCGCAGTCCGCACTTGGACTGGATGAGAACTCGATCCCGGGGAATCTTAGCCGAGCGAAGAGCCTGTGCAAACTTTGCTTCAGACTGGCCGCCAGCATAAACATCTGAGTGGTCAAAGAAATTAATTCCCACTTCTAATGCTGTTTCAAGAACGGAAACGACCTCTTTTGGAGCATGCTCTGCCAGACGCATGCAGCCCAAAACCAGCTGACTAGCTCCTTCCAGTTCATTTCCGACTGTCATATATTTCATCGCAACACCTCATTTCTTATAGACTGGATGGTCAAGCAAGGTCAACTCTTCAATCTTGACATTTTCAGTTTCAAAGACGATAAATTCATTCTTTTCCTTGAGCAAGCCAGACGGCACATATAGATAGTGAATCGGCCCTTCATTCCAGTAGCGGCCTAGGTTGAAGCCATTGACCGAAATACAGCCCTTCCCGTACTTAGAGCAGTCGATGAAGGTATCAGCGATATCATTCAACTTCGCTTCAAAGCGATAGAAGGTCGGTGCTTTGACTTTTTCCGGTGGATCTGAGTAGCAGTCTAACTTGGCCAGCATTTCCTGGTCAAACTTAAGCGCATAATGCTTCCAGCCCTTGCGGAACTGGTGGTTAATCATGATACCCCCCTTGACTCCCTTGGATTGACTAGGTGCGCCCAGCTTGTAACCATAGTTGACTCGCCCCATATTTTCCACCAGCACATCAATCTGAATCCGCTCGGTATCAGCTGAGAAGAGCATCTCATCACCGATTTCTTCCCGATACTGGGTAGCTAGGTGCTCCTGATTGACATAGAAATGACAGCGGTCATGAGTCTCCAAGGCCTTGAGCCTTTCCTCATGGTATTGATTTTTGATATCGGAACGGTAGAGGATATAGCCATGATTCTGCCCAATCTGCTCCATAGGCTGCGGATAATCCAGCAGAATTTCCTCTGTGATGTCCGCTGCAACATCCAGCAGGTTTGCAGTCCCAAGCAGCGGAAAACTGCCATAGGCCTTGGCCTGTCGGCTAATCGGCTCCATCTGCTTAAGCTCTGGAAAGACCTCGTGTGTCACCCGCTGAACAGCGTAGTATTTCTCGGTTGGCTGCCCCCACTCAGTAATGGGTGCGTCAAAATCATAGGAGGTAATCTGTGGCAAATCCTTGGTCTTGCGTGCCGAACAGCCGCTGATAAAACCAAAATTGGTCCCACCTCTCAATAGGAAGAGGTTCATGCTGCCCAGCTGCAGCATTTCTTTGACATCCTGGGCCAAATCTTCTGCCTCTCGCCGAACGATTTCCTCGCTCCAGCGGCTAAACCAGCCGTCCCAAAACTCAGTACACATAAGAGGCCATTTCTTGCCATAGCGCTCCATGAAAGCTCGTAGATTGTCTGTATTTTCTTTGGGTTGGGAGCCAAAATTCCCCGTCACAAAAATATCATCCTCAATCAAAGTTCCAGACTCCAAAGCCTCTATCCATGTCCCGTCAGAGGTAAAGAGGGGAACCGTAACGCCACGTACCTTCATCATCTGTGCAATGCTGCGCATGTAGGCCTTGTCCTCGGCATAAGACCCGTATTCATTTTCCACCTGCATCATGAGGATAGGACCGCCTTGATCACTCTGATAGGGCAGAAGCTTGGGAAAGAGCCAGTCATAAAAATGACTGACCTTTTCCAGAAAAAGCGGATGATTGACCCGCAGGCGCATCGAAGGATATCTCAAGAGCCAAGCCGGCAGGCCGCCAAAGTCAAACTCTGCACAGATATAAGGCGTCGGACGGACAATGAGATAAAGCCCCATCTCCTCAACCAACTTGAAGTATGCTTCAAAATCCAGCATGCCCTCTGCCTGAAACTGACCTTCTTGAGGCTCATGCAATGCCCAAGGAATATAGGTTTCTACCGTATTAAAGCCTAGAGCTTTGAGATTGTAAAGGGTATCTCGCCACTGGTCTGGATGAAGCCGGAAATACTGGATAGCCCCCGATAAAATCTTAAAAGGCTTGCCATCCAGGTAAAATTCTTCTTTAATTTCAAATTTTGCCATTTATCCAAGCTCCTCCTGTTTATCTGCCATCTTGACAAAGGGCAGATATATAGCGGTCGAAATAGCGATATTAACCAGCGAAAGAATAATTGCCCGCCAGTCGAAGGCTGTCGCAAAGAAACCGTAGAGAATCGGCGGCATTACCCAAGTAACGTTTTGAGTAACCGGCGCAACCAAGCCCATAGAGGTTGCAAAGTAGGCTACTGTTACCATGACCATTGGCGTCAGGACGTATGGAATAAACATAATTGGATTCAAAACGATTGGCAGGCCGTACATGACTGGCTCACCGATGTTGAAGACCATTGGGAAAATTCCTAACTTGGCCACTTCGCGATAGTGCTTGTTCCGAGATTGCCAGAGAATGGCAATGGCAACCCCAATCGCATCAAACCAGACAAAAGCACCGAAAGAATTATCCGTCCACATATAAGGAATCGCATGCCCAGCCTGATAAGCTTCTAGATTAGCCAGCATGGTCACACCAAAGAGACTGGCCATGACTGGTGCCAGCACATTACCGCCGTGCAGGCCGAAGAACCAGAAAATCTTATTGAGAAAGACAATGAGCAGTACAGCCCAGAAGCTTTGAGACAAGCTGAGAAGCGGTGCCTGAAGAATCTTATAAATCCAGTCAATCAACAGCTCGCCTGTCACCAGATTAAAGAGGTAGGTTGCAATCCCCACGACATACATGGCAATCGCAGCCGGAATGATAGACAGGAAGGGCTTCATGATAGCTGGCGGAACAGAATCTGGAAGTTTAATCGTCCAGTTACGATTCATGACCTTACAAAAGATGATAACAGATACAAAACCAATCAGAATAGCAGTAAAGTAACCACGCGCACTAATCTGGTCACCGGGAATGACACTGTTAATCGTCACAGACAAGTTACTGCCGTCAAGTTTTAGCTCTGGAAGTTTTGAAATCGCCTTGCTCAGCCCTGGTGTTTTGCCAGCCAACTCAAAGGTTTTAGTAACTGATCCACCAATGGTAATGATATAGGAAGCAACAGCTACCAGACCAGCAGACACCTTATCAGTATTGTAAATCTTAGCGATATTGACCCCGAAGGTAAAGAGGAACAAGAGAGTAACGATAGGAATACTGCCCTTAAATACCAGCCAGTTAATATCAATCAGCCACTGGAAGGTAGAGGAAATCCAGGTCCAGCCGAACTGTCCTGGCAAGTCAGATAGAAAGGCATTTACCATGAGGGCGAAAGAGCCCGTCATAATCACAGGTAAGGTCCCGATAAAGGAATCCCGGAGGGCAACCAGAAATTTTTGGTTGCCGATTTTATTGGCAATAGGCATGAGACGCGCTTGCCATTTATCAACCAAACTACTCATCTGCATTTC
This sequence comes from Streptococcus sp. 27098_8_134, assembly GCF_041431675.1. NCBI lineage: Bacteria > Bacillati > Bacillota > Bacilli > Lactobacillales > Streptococcaceae > Streptococcus > Streptococcus sp. 27098_8_134. Next base: position 783,635 of record NZ_JAPVYD010000001.1, read on the forward strand.
TCCTATTCATCAAATTTTTTATGTAAATCAACAATCTCCTTTGCCAAATCAACAAAGGCGATACTGGTCATGAGATGATCCTGCCCATGCACCATAAATAAACTAAGTTCTGTCTTCTCTCCTTGTGCCTCCTTGCTCAGCATTTCAGCCTGAGCGTGATGGGCTTGCAGCAGGGCCTTCTGAGCCTGACTCAGCCTCTCCTGAGCTCGGTCAAAATCCTGCTTTTTTGCTGCCGCAATGGCTTCGATAGCACAAGACTTGGCCTCTCCGCCATACATGATGAGGGTCATAGCGACCTCTAAGGAATCTTTATTTTCCATAGGAGCACCTACTTCATGAGCGACTCTGCCAGATCCAGGACCTTATCCCCCTTCATCATTCCGTAGTCCGTCATAGGGATAACATCGACCGGAATGCCTTTTGAAGCTAGTTTTTCCTGTAAATCCTCCAATAGATAGCGGACCTGAGGCCCCAGCAAAAGGACATCAACCTTTTTCTCGCTTAGATAGTCTTCTGCTTCTGATACTGGCACCGCAAATATCGTCGCAGCTAAACCTCGCTCCTCTGCAGCTTTCTGCATTTTATTGACCATGAGACTGGTGCTCATCCCAGCCGCACAGACTAACATAATCTGTTTTGTTTCCATCGGCATCCTCCTTTATGAATCTGACCTAGCCTGCAACGACGTTTGCCATTTATTTTTAATATATAAACAAAAATCCAAAAATAGAATATTTTCTACTATGTTATTAATATTCTATAAACATTATAACTATTTTTCTGTACTATGTCAACGCTTACATTTGAGATTTTAAGCTTTTTTTGATAGTATAGCAGCAGAGGAAACAAGATGACACGAACTAGAAAACAAAACGAGCTAAGGGCAACTGTTCTGGATCAGCTCTACGCCAAACGACCGATTTCTCGGATTGACATTTCAAAAGAAACTCAAATTACACCAGCCACGACCGGCAGCATCATCAATGAACTGATCAAGGAAGGCTTGGTACTGGAGCTGGGCGAGCTCAATGACGAGAGCGTAGGCCGCAAGAAAACCCTGCTAGATATTGCGCCTCGTAGTCGCTACTATCTTGGCTTTGAGATTTCTGAAAAACAGCTGGCCATAGTCATCGCTGACAATACCGGTGAGATTGCAGAAAGCAGTATTCGGACTTATCAGATCGAGGTGACAGGCGGCCCGTCTGACCAGGAAATCATCCGGCTGATTCAAGATTTTCTGAAAAAGAACAGCCAATACCCCATCTCAGCGATTGCCCTCGGGCTGCCGGGGCATGTGAATCTCTCAGAGAGTGATTTTATCATTTCTAAAAATCCCCACTGGGGACAGATTAACCTGCGGACTATTAAAGAGGCCTTTGACCTCCCTGTCTACTTTGCCAATAAGTCCCACTGCCTGACACTGGCTGAACGCCTCTTTAACTATCATCCGACAGACAGTAATTTTATCGTCTATCATGTCGCCAGAGGTATTCATTGCTCCTACATGTACAAGGGCAGCATTTACAGTCAGGATAATTATCTTATCGGGGAGGTGGGGCATACTGTCATCAATCCTGAAGGCGAGCGCTGTCCTTGCGGCAAGCACGGCTGCCTACAGGTCTATGCCAGTGAGAGCGCTCTGATTGATAAAGCAGCTATCCTGTATCGGGCTTCCCAGACCTCGCTCTTAAAGACTCTTGTAGAGGACGTCAATGACATTGATTTGACAAGTCTGATGATCGCCTATCGCTTAGGAGACTTGGGCAGCATTGAGTTGATTCATACTGCCTGCCGCTATCTGGCCATTTCCATTTCCAACCTCTGCCAGCTTATTGATAGCGAAAGGATTTATCTGGACGGCCAGCTCTTCTCCTATCCGGTTATTGCCGAGCAGGTCCTGGCTCAGTTAGAGCAGGAAGTACCTCTCTTTCCAAAACAAAAACAAGCAGAGATTGTCATTATCCCCTACTCTAAATACAGTATTGCCCGCTCTGCAGTCAGCCTCTGTGTCTATCATGAATTTTTGGATAAAAAAGGAAACCTATAAAGGCCGAGACATCAATCTCGGTCTTTCTTTTATAAAAAAAATAGAGACAGACCTTCTAGGAGCTTATCCCCCTAAAAGTCTGTCTCATTTTACTATCTATTAATCGAACGTGAAATCATGGAAATGGTGTGGCGCTGCCCTCTGAGAGCCTTGCTCATAGCAAAGATATTTTCCACCGGAGCCAGACAGCCGTAGCCGGAGTCTCCGATATGCTGGATATCTACACCGCAGATTTTGTTGCGGATAGCCATTTGCTTGACGATATCCTCATCAGCACTCTCCTGACTGGTGCCAATAGCGCTCATAACCAGAGCCCCCTTTTGATGGGCCAGTCGGACAATCTGCTTCAAGTCCTGCTCGTCAAAACCAGGCACACTGCCGACTGCCGGTGCTAGGACAATATCAACGCCTGCTTCAATAAATTGAGCGATTGCTTCCAGGTCTGCTACCGGCTCATCCACACCTGAAGCATGCATTTTACCTGCAATCAGGAGGCCTGAAAAATTCTCCTTGACCACTCGAATGGTGTCAATAATGGCTTGATTGGTGACACCAGTTCCCGGATTACCCGTCAGGCAGATAAAGTCAACGCCCAACTCTTCTGCTCGCTGAATGGTCGCTAGACTAGCCTGACGCCCCTCATCGATAATTAGGCGTTCTCCTGCCATCTGGGCCTGACTGTCCACCGGCTCTAGATTGATACCGATAGGACGGCCCACCAAGCGATGAAGTTCCTGAACAAAATCTTCCTTGGCGTCCAGACCAGCTACAAAAGGCTGGAAGATATCAATCCCATTCAGCAAAATCAAGTCAGCACCAAAAGACCGAGCAATCTCTGCATTGGTCACATCGCCAATATAAGATTCTTTGAAAGCTACGTTTTCAGACAGGATAACGCGGCCCTCACTGGCCTTGATGCTCTGTTTCAGCTCCGGCGCAGTCATACTCAAAATTTCTGAAGCATTTGAACTAATGAATCGTTTTACCATAAGAACATCTCTTTTCTTTATTATTCATTAATAAACACTTTGAAATCTATTCTATTTGGATGTTTTGTTTATTTTTTGTTATCAACTACAGTATAGCACAAGGCTAGACAAATGTAAACGCTTTATATTTTCTTTGACAAAATAGTCTGCTTTCGCAAACAAAAGCAGACTATTGAAACGAACTCGATTATTTTTGATTTGAGCAAGATGCGATAAGCGTCTTATTTCTGCATCACCAGATGACCACCCGCTCTTCTGGGCTCCGCCACATGCCATCTCCCTCTTGGACATCAAAGGTTGTAAAGAAGTCGTCAAAGTTAGGCAACTGTATATTGGTCCGAAGCTTGGCTGGTGCATGGACATCGACACTCGCCAAGAGCTTCATATATTCCTCCCGGCCCTTCATCCGCCAGATGCGGGCAAAGTTGGTAAAGAATTCCTCAGCAGAGAAATCAGCTTCTTTCTTGGCTGCTTCTAGGGCTGCTGCAATACCTCCCAGATCTGCCACATTTTCTGAAACGGTCAGCTTGCCATTGACCTTAGCACCGTATGAATCCTGGGCTTCGAACTGGTCAATAACCTTCTGAGTCCGCTCGGTAAAGGCTTGGTAGTCATGCTCCGTCCACCAGTTGTTTAGGCTGCCATTTTCATCAAAGGACGCTCCATTAGTATCAAAAGCATGAGAAATCTCATGGGCGATGACCGCTCCGATGCCACCATAATTAGCTGAAGATGACTGGTGCAGGTCATAGAAAGGCGCCTGCAGGATAGCCGCTGGAAAGACAATCAGGTTTTTCTGCGGATTATAGTAGGCATTGACCATATGGGCTGGCATTCCCCATTCCTTGTAATCCACTGGTTGATTCCACTTGCTCCAGCTATAAGCAATATCAATCTGGCTCAGCTTCTGAGCATTTTCAAAGAGAGTCAGCTTTTCGTCTACAACCTTTCGAGAGTAACGCTCAGGAAGTTCATCAGGATAGCCAATATAAGGCTTGATGACATTAAGTTTGACAATAGCCTTGTCCCGAGTTTCTGGTGTCAGCCAGTCATTCTGGGCCAGGCGATTTTTATAAACTTCAATCATCGTCGCCACTTTTTGCTCCACATCAGCCTTGGCTTCTGGAGAGAACTTCTGACCAGCATACCAGAGACCGACAGCTTGATTAAAGGGACCTTGGGCCAGGTAAAAGGCTGCTTTTTTCTTGTCCTGAGCCTGAGGAGTCCCTGATAGAGCACGATGATAAGCACCTGCTAAGACACGGATGTCATCTGTTAGATAAGGTGTCGTATTCCGCACTGCAGAGAGAATCAGCAGAGCATGGAGTTTATCCCAGTTAGCGGCTGTATAGATATCCTTAGCTGCCTGCCAAAAACGCTCTTCCGGCACAATGACTTGGTCGGGTTCTTGACCGATTAACTTGGTGAAAATATCCGCCAGAGGCAACTCTGGTACCAAGGCTTTGAAATCTTCCCACTTATAAGGATGGTAGAGCTTAGCATACTCAGAGCTTTCTTCACTAGACAAAACATACTGAGCAAAAACAGCATCTAGCTCCAAGACCTTATCCAAAAGATCCTTGATTTCCTCTTCAGCAAAGTCAAATTTAGCCAGCAAATCTTCCTGAGCCTTGCGCCATTTTGCAAGAAGATCCGCCTTCTGCGGATGGTCCTCAGTGTAGTAGGTCGTATCTGGCAAAATTGTTCCCGGTCCGTCTGCCCAGAGGACATTGATTCGGGCATCCATAAAGTCAGGTGCCACACCAAAAGGAAAATAAGTCGGCTTACCAGCCAGTTCAAAATCAGCAATCTTAGAAGCATAATCTTCAAAAGACGTTAGGTTGCGAATTTCATCAATGTAAGCACGCGCAGGCTCAATCCCTGCCGCTTCCCGTTTATCATAATCTGCTACCAAGCGATGATAAGCAACAAAGTTCTGCAGAATGGCATCTTCTGGCACTCCATCTCCAGCCAGCCATTTGTCGGTCGTGGCGAGCATAAGATCTTCAATCTCATCTGCCAGATCCATGAAGCCGCCCGTCACTGGCTTATCATCAGGAATGACCGCCGTCTTTGCCCACTCACCATTAACTGCATCATAGAAATCATCTTGTAGTCGTGTCATCTTCTTCTCACTTTCATGCTTTTGATATAACCTTATCAAAATCCACTTGTTTTTTCAAACATTTCTTATATTAATTTTAGATTTTTATTAAAAATTAACTTGACTTAATTTTTATTTTAATGTATATTAATCTTATAGAGGTGTATGAGATGATTACGATTAAAGATTTGACTGTCAGCTATCAGGATACGCTGGCTCTTGAGCCCCTTTCTTTAACCATTAAGGAGCCAACTATTACTGGGATTATTGGTCCTAACGGAGCCGGAAAATCTACCCTGCTCAAGGGCATGCTAGGGATTATTGACCACCAAGGCCAGACTCTGCTGGATCAAAAGCCGCTGCAAAACTCTCTCCAGAGGGTCGCCTACGTAGAGCAAAAGATTAATATTGATTATCATTTTCCTATCAAAGTCAAAGAGTGTGTCTCTTTGGGGCTTTACCCTCAGCTCAAGCTTTTTCAGGGGCTAAAGAGTTCCCATTGGAACAAGGTGGCTGAGGCATTGAAAATTGTCGGTTTAGAAGACTTGGCTGAGCGCCAGATTAGCCAGCTGTCCGGCGGGCAATTTCAGCGGGTCTTGATTGCTCGCTGCTTGGTTCAAGAGGCGGATTGTATCTTTTTGGACGAGCCCTTCGTCGGGATCGACTCTGTCAGCGAAGAGATTATCATGTCTACGCTGCGCAGTCTCAAAGCCGCAGGCAAGATTATCCTGATTGTCCATCATGACCTGAGCAAGGTGGTTGATTATTTCGACCAAGTTATCCTGCTCAATCGTGAGCTGATTGCCTTTGGTCCTACCGAGACCAGCTTTACCAAGGACAATATGAAAAAGACTTACGGCTCCCAGCTCTTTATGAATGGAGGTGCCTAGGATGATTTTAGAATTTTTCCAGGGGCTGCGGGACTTTCACTTTCTGCAAAATGCCCTCATCACAGCCATCGTCATTGGGATTGTCGCCGGAGCTGTCGGCTGCTTTATCATTCTGCGCGGCATGTCGCTCATGGGGGACGCTATCTCTCATGCGGTTCTGCCCGGTGTGGCCCTGTCCTACATTTTAGGGATTAATTTCTTTATTGGAGCTATCACCTTCGGACTTTTGGCCTCGATTATTATCACCTACATCAAGGGAAATTCCATTATCAAAAGCGATACAGCCATTGGGATTACCTTTTCTTCCTTCCTAGCTCTGGGGGTAATTCTGATAGGCGTTGCCAATAGCTCCACTGACCTCTTTCATATTCTCTTCGGGAATATCTTGGCTGTTCAGGATATTGATATGTGGATTAGTATTGGAGTCGGAATAGCTGTGCTCTTAATCATCATCCTCTTTTTCAAGCAGCTATTGATTACTTCCTTTGACCCCCTGCTGGCTCAAGCCATGGGCATGCCGGTCAGCTTCTATCACTATCTGCTAATGATTCTCTTGACCTTGGTCTCTGTGACAGCCATGCAGAGCGTGGGAACCATTCTGATTGTCGCTCTCTTGATAACGCCGGCAGCAACGGCCTACCTCTATGCCAACAGTCTGAAAACTATGATCCTGCTGTCCTCAGGACTGGGAGCTCTGGCTTCTGTGCTGGGACTCTTTATCGGCTATAGCTTTAATGTCGCTGCAGGATCCAGCATTGTCCTGACCTCAGCCCTCATCTTTCTCATCTCTTTCTTTATTGCCCCTAAGCAACGCTATTTAAAGCTTAAAAACCGACCTAAACTAAAATAAAATTTAATGGAGGAATCCCATGAAAAAATTAGGTTTTTTATCCCTGCTTTTGCTAGCAGTCTGCACTCTCTTTGCCTGCTCCAATCAGAAGAACGCGTCCAGTGACTCGTCCAAGCTCAAGGTTGTTGCGACCAACTCAATTATCGCTGATATTACCAAAAATATAGCTGGCGATAAGATTGACCTGCACAGCATTGTACCAGTCGGCAAAGACCCCCACGAATACGAGCCCCTGCCTGAAGATGTCAAAAAGACTTCTCAAGCGGATCTCATCTTCTACAATGGTATCAACCTAGAAACCGGCGGCAATGCTTGGTTTACCAAGTTGGTCAAAAATGCCAATAAGGAAGAAAACAAGGACTACTATGCTGTCAGCGATGGCGTTGACGTCATTTACCTTGAAGGGCAAAGTGAAAAGGGTAAGGAAGACCCTCATGCTTGGCTCAACTTAGAAAACGGCATTATCTATGCGCAAAATATTGCCAAGCGTTTGATTGAAAAAGACCCTGACAATAAGGCCACTTACGAGAAAAATCTCAAAGCTTATGTAGAAAAGCTAACTGCTTTGGACAAGGAAGCCAAGGAGAAATTCAACAATATCCCAGAAGAAAAGAAAATGATTGTGACCAGCGAAGGCTGCTTCAAGTACTTCTCTAAGGCCTACAATGTGCCGTCGGCCTACATCTGGGAAATCAACACCGAAGAAGAAGGAACTCCAGACCAAATTAAAAGCTTAGTTGAAAAACTACGCAAGACCAAAGTGCCGTCTCTCTTTGTCGAATCAAGTGTGGACGACCGTCCGATGAAGACTGTTTCTAAAGACACCAACATCCCAATACACGCTAAAATCTTCACTGACTCAATCGCTGACGAAGGCGAAGAAGGCGACAGCTATTACAGCATGATGAAATACAATCTGGATAAAATTTCTGAAGGATTGGCCAAATAATGATAAAAGGTTAGGAAGACAAAATCCTAACCTCTTTATTTTTGGAGAAGGAGCTTCACATGGAGTCGCTCTCAAATTTCCGGTCAAATTATTCGAAAAAAATCACTATTCGCTGTACAATGAAGCTATCAAACAAGAATGGAGACTTCCTATGACAACTTTTCTCGGAAATCCTGTAACCTTTACTGGAAAGCAACTGCAAGTCGGCGAAACAGCCCACGATTTTAGCTTGACAGCCACTGATCTTTCAAAGAAAACTCTGGCTGACTTTGCTGGCAAAAAGAAAGTCCTGAGTATCATCCCATCTATCGATACTGGTGTCTGTTCAACTCAGACTCGTCGTTTTAACCAAGAACTCTCTGACTTGGACAATACCGTTGTTATCACGGTTTCAGTTGATTTGCCTTTTGCTCAAGGCAAGTGGTGTGCTGCTGAAGGCATTGAGAATGCTGTCATGCTCTCTGACTACTTCGATCATTCTTTCGGCCGTGACTATGCTGTCCTCATCAATGAATGGCACCTTTTGGCTCGCGCAGTTCTTGTCTTGGACGAAAACAACACTGTGACCTACGCTGAATATGTTGACAATATCAATACCGAGCCTGACTTCGAAGCAGCTATCGCCGCAGTTAAGAGCTTGTAAGAGATAAAAATACGGATTTGCTAGTCCGTATTTTTTTGTACAAAAAACTTCTGCCAAAACTGACGGAACCAAGTCCAAGAACGCAAGAGAAAGGATGGTCGATTCAGTAATTTCTTGAACCGAGCAATCTCTGCCTTTACCTGTTTATAAGCACTCCGCCCCTTTCGAGCATAAGGGCTCTTAGCCGAACGATAGCCCAGCGGACCACGATTATTCTGAGGTGACTTGAACTTGCGGCCGCTATTTTCAATGGCAAGCCTGCGAAAGCGAGGATCCCAGACTGCAGGTGTTTTGACGTCATAGCGGGTATGAGAAGCCTGATTGACCGGACGATTGCGCTCACCGTAGTTAAAGCTGGCGCCATTCACAATACCATTTTGGCTAGCCCCCTCTGGATCGATAATATTGAGAAAACGACCTGTCTGATCCAAAATAAACTCTGTATGAAAATCAATCAGGATTTTTATATTGGCCTGACTTGCTTGACCATCCGGATAGACAGCCTGACCATACATCTTATCAATATAGGCTTTATTATGCAAGCGAGAGGATTCTTGAAAGCTATAAGACAGCGCTGGCCAATCCTTTAGATAGGAGGCCAAGGCTTCCACATCAGTCATGCCAGCCTGACGATAGTGATCTCTGACCCACCGGGACTGCTGGCAGGAAATGACATAGCGAAACTGATGTAGCTGCCTTTTGAGCTTTTGATTGCCATCCCTTTGGCTGAAATCATCTGCTGGAAAAGCCTGGCGCAAGGTCCTTGAGAAAATTTTCCAAAAGTCATCATGAGGTGTTAGGTTTGGAGCAATCCGAGCCAGTAAAAGATCTGTCTCTGACTTGTCTCCGCTCAGCTCCTCAGGCATATTAACAAGATTCATAGCCAAAACCAGCAGCTCCTGAGCTCCTAACCTGCTGATTTGAGTCTCCTCAGCCTGCCAGAGCTCTTGAAAGAAAGGACTGCCAAAAAGCTGAGCCTCCTGCAAGTAATCTCCTTCTTCTGTCAATGTCTTCCCTTGCACACTAATCTCTGCAAAAACTCGTTCCAGTGCTGCCCGAGACCAACCAATTGATTGCAATTGCTGAAAGAGCTGCTCTTTTACCACTTTAGGATACACGCCCCCCTCCTTTCAGTTAGCTCTAATAGTTTAAAACTGTTAAGATTATAATAAAAAATCTAATCTACATAGAACAATTAGATTTTATCACAAACTCAGATGATAGCAAAGAACAAAAAATGAATCCTTGGAGTACTAACAATAAAGATGTTCTTAACAAATCACTCAATAAATAAAGAGAAGACCAAACCGGCCCTCTCTCAGTATGAGTTTTATTGAAATGAGTCGTCCAACTTTTCACAATTGGACAATTCATCTAGAATTCGACCTTGTCAACGACTTCACTTAAGCTTTACGGCGTTTTGCAAAAGCCAGTCCCAGCATAGAGAGCAATCCCATACCTACTAGCGCTAGAGATGATTCAGCAGAACCTGTTTTTGGAAGAGCTGCTGGAGCCTGATAGGTCTGAACTGGTTTCTTTCCCTTCTTCACTCCCGTTGTAGTGACTTTCAGAACCTTTCGCTCATTCTTAGAAACGAGGTTGGTTGGGTCGTCTGTCTCAAGGGCTGCAAGAGCTGCTTTCAAAGCTTCAAGTTTGGCATTTTCGACTCTATATGTTTCTTCCTTACTTGCCAAGTTTGCTTTAGCATCATTGAGAGCCGCTTCTGCTTCTTTTAGAAGAGCAGGGGCATTTTGCAAGCGAGTAACATAGTCTTTAGCAGCTTGAACAGCGTGTTGAGCCTCTTCCAGAGCTGTAGCCGCAGCAGTTGCCTTTTCTTGAGCGGTCGCTGTAGCTGCTTTCAATTCGGCAAGCTTGGCATTAGCTTCCTCAGCTGTTTTTTGCGCACTTGCTTGGGCTGCTTCTTTTTCTTTCAAGCTTGCTTGAGCTTTAGCTAAAACTGCAAGCTTAGCCTTGGTTTCTTCAGAAGCCGAATTCTTGCTATTTTCGAGTTCAGCTTGGTAAGTACGTTCCGCCTTAGCCAACTTGTCCTTAGCAGTTTTCACAACCTCACGCAGTAATGGGGCTGTCTCCTGCTTGTTTTGAGCATTTGTCAACGTACGTTGAGCAGCGTCCAGCTTAGCTTGCGAAGCTGCTAAATCTTTACGAGCAGCGTCTGCCTCTTGATTATTGGCATTTGGATTGATCAAGGCTGGTGTGATTTTGGAAGGGTCTTTAATATCACCGTCATTATTTGGGAAAAGAAGGAAGTTAATTCGGTTAATAATGCCGTTGTTGCTAAAGTTAACAGCAACATATGCACCTTTCTTCTGATTATCAAGATGCCCCACTACCTTTTGGGCATAGATAGTCCCTCTCTCCCTATACGCACTGCTATCTCCTAAATCAAACAGTTGGAATTTGATATCATCGTAAATTGCCTTTTTTAAATAGTCAACAGAGACATTCTCTTGGCTAGCAAGAATAGGATAAGGGCCGAGTTCGTTAGTTCCTGATACTCTATGACCAAACTGATCCAGTCCAAATTTAGCAACCACACTTCTTGGAACATCTACTTGTGAAGTTATAGGTTCTTTTGATTGGTATTTATATTTTTGTTCACGGGCTGCTTGGCTTAGAGCTGCTGCATAGTCAATACTATTTTGTGTTAATGTTACTGGTGCTGTTCCTGCTTGCTTACGGATTTGATTAATCAAATCTTGTGCATAATAATTCAATTCCATCAGAACATCATTTGGAATAGCATTAATGTTAACCATGCGTTGCGCATCTTTTTGACTACCAATATAATTGTTGCTAGATTTTAGGGTAGCTGCTTCTTTAGCAAGTGTTTCTTGTGCCTCAGATGTTAATTTAGCTGTACCGTTGATATTGTTACTTTTAATTGCATTTATATAAGCTTGCGATAGGGTAAAAGTATTGTGAACCTGATCTTGAGACGAAAGTTTCGCTTCTTTTTCCTTGATTTCTGCTTGTGCTGCTTTGATATCAGCCTGGGCTTTATCAATCACTGCTTGACGTTTGGCATCTTCCGCTTCAGCTGTCTTCAACTGATCTTCGTAAGAAGCTAAGTTATTTTTAGCCTTGTCAAGCTCAGCCTTTGCCTTCGTGACCTCTTCACTTACCAGTTTGCTATCCACAGCTTTTTGGGCTGCATTCACAGCATCCTGAGCAGCTTGAGTCTCGTTTTGTGCCTTAGCTGCTTGAGCTTGAGCATCCTGAGCTACAGCTGCCTGTGTGTTTTCTGCTTTTTTAGCTGTATCAAGAACTGCTTGGGCTTGCTTGGCCGCGTTTTCTGCTGGAGCAACTTTCTTCTCAGCTTCTGTCACAGCTGCTTGAGCTTCCGCAATTTTTTGTACACTTGTATCAGCATTATCTTTCTTGGCTGTTTCAACCTTAGTCTCAGCAGTCGCAACCTGTTCTTTGGCTTGGTCAACAGCCGCTTTCACTTGATTAACCTGCTCAGTTTGCTGTTTAAGAGCTTCTGGACTTGCAGATAGAGCCTTATCTTGGTTTGCAGGTGCATTTGCATCCACTGGAGTTGTATCTGCAGCCACAGTTTGAGCAAAGCCAGCACTAGCAAGAACTGCTGCACCTAGAATGACATGTTTTTGGATTTTTTTCATGGGTTTCCTCCTGATATGTTAATAGTATAATGAGAAAAGCTTTGTTTGTCAAACTATTTACATGTTTTTTTGAGAACACTTATCATAAATATGTCCAAAAATAGAATCCCGTCCCCATCGCTTCCAAAAAACCGTGTGTCTAGCTATAATTGTATAATGAATTTTACGCTTACTGACCTTGCCAAGGATGAAGTCTTAACAGATTACAAACATATTAGTCATAGAATGCAGAAAACCGCCCGTCAAGCAACGAGCGGTCTTCTTATTCACGAATTTCTTATCCTTTGATGGCAATAAAGGGGGATCCTTCTATATTATCCGTCGGATCTACGCTCTTGACTCCAAAGAGATAATCTACTAGATACCAGCCATTATTAGCTGCATTATAAGGGTCACGGACATAGGTTTTTCCATTGTCATAGCCTTTAAGAACCAGCTCATGAGTGACTGGATAATGGGCAAAGATGCTGGTACCAACGGCACCTAGGACATGATGCCCCTGCGAAAGCACTTCTTTGACTGCAGAAGCTGTAAACAGAGTCTCAGTCGTCAGATCCCAGTGCTGGGCAGCTCGGACAATACCACGGCTGCTGGTGCCAAATCCATCTTTATTAAATTCATTGGTATGGATATACAGGTAATCCGCAACGGTTGTTGGAAGCACTTCTGTCCCAGTAATTCCAGAAATAACCATGGCTAGCGTTGTCGGCACGCATCCTGTCGCATCCATGCTGTAAGGACCATACTTCCTGCCGCCCCAGCGACCATCACAATGAAGAAAATCTAAACATCAAAGAAAGGCTTAGACACTGTATTCTTGCAGCGATTTTTGTTATACTAATGATAGAAAGTTCAGCGAGGATGCAAGATGACCCCAAATAAAGAAGACTATCTCAAGTGTATCTATGAGATTGGCAGCCGCCACAAAAAAATCACCAATAAAGAAATCGCTCAGCTCATGCAAGTTTCACCTCCGGCTGTGACGGAAATGATGAAAAAAATGCTGGCGGAAGAACTTCTGGTCAAGGATAAAAAAGCCGGCTACTTGCTGACTGATTTGGGGCTAAGGCTAGTTTCTGACCTCTACCGTAAGCACCGACTGATTGAAGTCTTTCTGGTCAACCATCTCGGCTACTCGACTGATGAAATCCATGAGGAAGCCGAGGTCCTAGAGCACACTGTTTCTGAGCGCTTCGTTGAGCGTCTGGATGCCATGCTCCAGTACCCCAAGACCTGTCCTCACGGAGGCACCATCCCGGCCAAGGGAGAGCTTCTGGACGAAGAAAACCAACTGACTCTGGAAGAAGCTTCTGCTCCTGGCGACTATATCATCAAACGGGTGCATGACGACTTTGACTTACTTAAATACTTGGAAAAATACAACCTGCAAATCGGCCAAACCATCACTTTCATCCAATACGATTCTTTCGCTCAGGTCTATTTTCTTAAGACAGAAACCCAAGAAATCCAAATTAATCCTATGATTGCCCAGCAGATTTATGTAGAAAAACTATAAACAAAACCCAGTTCAGACTTTTTAGTCTAAACTGGGTTTTTATTGACAAAAATAAGATGCCAGAATATAATAAGTATACTTACAAAATATCTAGAGGGAAAGCTAATGGAAAAATCTCAGTTTAACTCCATCTACAAGGATGAATACAAAAAATCAACCGGTCTGCTCTTTATCCGTGCCTACCACAAGTGGCATGGGCTGATAAAAAACAAACTGAGAACGATTGATTTGACCCATCCCCAATTTGTCGTTCTGACCACTCTTGCAGGGCTTCTGCGTCAGCAAGAATGGGTGAGTCAAACCGATATTGCACAATTTTCTGACATGGATGTTATGACCGTATCCCAAATCATCCGCCTCTTGGTCAAGAAAGGTTTGATCATGCGGGAAGTCCATCCCAAGGACAGCCGTGCCAACATCATACTTCTAACGGATACGGGGCTGCAAAAGGTCAACCAAGCCCTTCCTCTGGTAGAAGGCATTGATCAGGCGTTCTTTGGAAAATTAGGAAATAACACAGAAATATTAAACCAACTCTTAATCAAACTGGAGGCAGAAAATGACTAGATTTTGGATTGGTGTCGTATCAAAAGAACATGTACTAAGAGGTGTAGAAGGTGAATTTTGCCAAGTCTGCCATGGAAAGAAAGCACCATTGAACCGAATGAAAAAGGGGGACTATCTTCTGTACTACAGCCCCAAGTATCAGCTGAATGGTCAGGAAAAGCTGCAGGCCTTTACAGCAGTTGGCAAGATTCTAGATGACACTGCCTACCAAGTAGAGATGTTTGAAGGCTTTGTCCCATTTCGGCGAGATGTCAGCTACTACCAGCCTGTCAAAGACTGCCCCATTGACCAAGTCCGCCAGCATCCTCAGTGGCGCCAGTATGCTTCTCAAATAAGATACGGACATTTCGAAGTTTCGAAAGACTTCTTCCTTTATGTTTTTGAGCAAATGAAACTGGACAGCCCTGCAAATCAGTAAAAGCAGCTTTGTTTGACTTACACCTAAACCTTTACTCACCTGTCATCAAATCAGCATAAATGCCGATAAAGTACCCGTAATCACATTTGCTAGAGCATGCATAATCCAGCTTGCTAAAATGGAGCCATCAGATTTCTTTTCATTAACAAAGCCCATATAGGCAGCGATGCCACCCGTACACAAAATGATGAGCAGGGTCTGCTGCCAAGAGAGCACTGTTATAAACATCAGGCCATGCAGTAGACCAAAAAGAGCAGCTTGTATGGTGTTGGCTACCACAAAGGATAAGCGGATAGCCATTCTCTTTAAAAGAAAACCTCTGAAGAGCAGTTCTTCTGGCAGAGCAGTTTGAAACAGACTATAGATCAGAATAGCTGGCAAGGCTTGGAAGCCGAGGCCTGAAAAGTTTGAAGTCGCTGTCTTAAGACCTTTTACAGTAGTATATAGTAGCAAAAACGAAAGAAGCAAGAAAAATAGTGAACCCAACAAAATCCACAGCCAGATCTTCCGGTTGCCAGTATCTTTTAGTGGTTTTAAGCCAAGCCATTCTAAAAATGGACTTTTTCTTCTAGCCCTTATCAACCACCAAACAAAAGGAAGAAAAGCAAACAAAGCAATTTGAATCACAGCATTCATCATCTGTTGAACTAGATTTCCCATGGTAAGAGACTCCTTTCTTTTCTTTAATATGATTATATAAGACAAACTTCAAGAATTTATAAAGTAATTCTAAAATATTTCTAAAGAATGAAAGAAATCATAAACATAAACAAATCAAAGACTATTGCCACTTTCACTTGCTTGCTATGCTTCTCATTTTTGGACTAAATGATGTCAAAAAACTCTTTAAAGACCTATCTCAAAATCTAAGAAAAATAGCATATAAAAATATGGATATTGAATTAAAAAAAGAAAACTGACAATGCGTTAAAGTAAGGGAAAAACTCCTAAAATTTTATTACCCAAAGTCAAATTTTCAGCCTATCTATCCTAGATAATTTTCTTTTTAGTCAAATACTTCCAGCTCCTGCTCATCCACTTTCTACCCCTCGGGGTCTCAATTTTGCAGGCTTAGTGCCATGCCAAAAGCTGTTTTTCCCTTCTTGCCAACCCGCTTACATTTTGCTACAATGATGTCAAAAATCAGTAAGGAAAAATTATGCCACAACAACTTTTTAAAGAATTTGCCCAGCTAGATCAAGTGGAAGCTATCGTTCTCGGTGGCTCTCGTGCTGGACAGCATTTTGACAAAGACTCAGACTATGATGTTTATATCTACTTGACAGATTCCATCGCTCCCCTAACTCGACGCGATATCCTCAGCAAGTACTGCTCCTACATGGAAATCGGCAATCAGTTTTGGGAACTAGAGGATGACTGTGTGCTAAAGAGCACGATCGAAATTGAGCTCATTTACCGTACACTGGATAGCTTTGATAAAGACCTCCAGACTGTAGTCCTAGACCACCAAGCCCAGAATGCCTATACCACCTGTATGTGGCACAATCTGCTTCACAGTAAAATCATCTACGACCGAAATGGTCGCTATGAGGCACTTCAAAACAAGTACAGACGACCTTATCCAGCTGAGCTGAAAAAGAATATTATCAAGAAGCAGCTCCTCTTACTCGATCAAGCCATGCCAGCTTTCTCCAAACAAATAGAAAAAGCGCTCAAGCGTCAGGACCTGCTCAGTATCAATCACCGCAGCAGTGAGTTTTTTGCTTCCTATTTTGACTTGCTCTTCGCCCTAAACGAACAGACTCACCCTGGAGAAAAGAGAATGCTGGAGTTTGCAAAAACCAACTGCACGCTATTGCCTCAACATTTTGAAGAAAATATACAGACCTATTTTCAAAAACTCTACACTGAGCCCGCTGAAGCCATAAAGCTTATCAATCAGCTAGTGACGACCATCAAACAAATCATTCCTCAAGAAATGATTGATGGCTTTTAGTAATGTTGTCGGAAACTATACACTCATTGCTACAGAAGTAAAAAAAATTAGGAGTTTGAACATTAGTGTTCAAACTCCTTTTCATGCTTCTTATCAGCGATTTTTCGTATCGAGAATAATGGTCACTGGACCATCATTAACTAGTTCTACCTGCATGTCTGCTCCAAAAATCCCCGTCCGAGTCGGCACCTCTTGCTGCAAGGCAAGATTGAAGGCATCATAAAAATTGCTAGCCATCTCTGGCGGAGCAGCCTTGACAAAGGCTGGCCGATTACCCTTTTTGGTATCTGCATGCAGAGTGAATTGAGAAATCGATAAAATCTCTCCGTCAATGTCCTTGATAGACAGGTTCATCTTGCCCTCAGCATCGGAAAAAATCCGCATATTGACAATCTTCCTGACTGCATAATCCATATCCTCTTGACTATCGTCAGGACCGACTCCTACTAAGAGCAGGAGGCCTTGTCCAATACTGCTGCGCAGCTGTTGGTCAATGCTGACCTGAGCACGTTTCACGCGCTGAATCACTATTTTCATATCTTTTCCTTTGATTTAAGCAAGTCACCAGGGGTACTTACAGCTCGATAATGATTTCCGAAAAGAATCATCCATTAGTCCGCTTGACCGAGTAGACCTCTGGCACGCTCTTGATCTTATCCACCACCGTCGTCAGCATGGATAGATTAGCAATACCAAAAGAAACGTGGATATTGGCAAATTTCATATCCTTGGTTGGCTGAGCATTGACTGTTGAGATATTTTTGGTGGTATTGGACAGAATCTGCAATACATCGTTGAGGAGACCAGAGCGGTTGAGACCGTAAATATCAATGTGAGCTGTGTACTCTTTGGTCGTGTTGTTGTCTTCCCATTCCACATCAATCAGCCGCTGCTCGTAATTTTCTTGGGCCTTGAGATTCATGCAGTCCTGCCGGTGAATGGCTACACCGCGTCCTTTGGTAATATAGCCGACAATATCATCACCCGGTACAGGATTACAGCATTTGGCAATCCGGATAAGGAGACCAGACGCCCCCTGAATGACCACACCTCCTTCGTGCTTGACCTTGAGGGTGTCTTTTTTATTTTCGACCTTGACTTCGCCGCCCTTAACCAATTCCTCCGCTTCTGCTCTGGCCTTGGCCCGTTCTTCCTCACGGCGCTCTTTTTCTGTCAGACGGTTGAAAATGCTTATCGCGCCAATCTCACCGAAGCCAATCGCCGCAAAAAGCGCCTCTTCAGTCTTATAGCTGGTCTTCTGCAGCACTTCTTCCATGTGCTTCTTGTCCATGTACTTATTGGCTACATAGCCATGCTCCTGGAATTGAGCCTGCAAGAGCTCCCGTCCTTTGGAGATAGATAGCTCCTTGTCTTGATTTTTAAAGAACTGACGGATTTTATTTCTGGCCTTGCTAGTCTTGACAATATTGAGCCAGTCGCGGCTAGGGCCAAAGGAGTTAGCGTTGGTGATGATTTCCACCTGATCCCCTGTCCTAAGCTTGGTTGTCAGGGGTACCATGCGGCCATTGACCTTGGCTCCAGTTGCTTTCTCACCGACCTTAGTGTGAATCTCATAGGCAAAGTCAATGGGACCCGAGTCCTTAGGCAGAGAGCGCACTGCGCCATCTGGTGTGAAGACATAAATTTCCTCAGCTAGATAGCTCTCCTTGACCGAGTCAACGAAGTCCTTGGCATTGTTAGACTGGTCTTGCAGCTCCATCAGCTCCTTTATCCAATTCATCCCGATGGCTGATTCTTTGCTGTCTACCTGTCCCTTTACACCTTTCTTGTAAGCCCAGTGAGCCGCAACCCCATACTCAGCGACCTCATGCATTTCCTTGGTCCGAATCTGAAACTCAATCGGACCTTTGGGGCCATAAACGGTCGTATGGATAGACTGGTAACCATTGGCCTTGCGATTGGCAATATAATCCTTGAACCGCCCCGGCATCGGCCGCCAAAGCTCATGAATGTAGCCCAGCATAGCATAAACATCACTTTGAGTATCCAAGATACAGCGAATAGCGATTAAATCATAAATCTCATCAAAACGTTTCTTCTTGTCCTGCATCTTGCGATAGATCGAGTAGATATGCTTGGGCCGGCCATAAATCTTACCGTGCAGATTGCGCTCGCCAGCATAGGTCTCAATCTTCTGAACCACCTCTTCTACCAGTTCTTCACGCTCCCGACGCTTCTCCTTCATCATGTGGGAAATTTTGTAAAATTCCACTTCATTGAGATAACGGAAAGACAAATCTTCTAGTTCCCACTTGACACTGGAAATCCCCAGGCGGTGAGCCAAGGGTGCGTAGATTTCCATTGTTTCTCGGGAAATCCTCTCCTGCTTATCCTTGCGCAGATGCTTGAGCGTCCGCATATTGTGGAGACGGTCTGCCAGTTTGACCAAAATAACCCGGATATCCTCTGACATGGCCATCAGCATCTTACGGTGATTTTCTGCCAGCTGCTCCTCGTGAGATTTGTATTTGACCTTACCCAGCTTGGTAACCCCATCCACAATCACGCGCACATCCGTCCCAAACTCTCTTTCCAAATCATCCAGCGTCGCACGGGTATCCTCAACCACATCATGCAGGAAGCCGCAGGCAACCGTTACCGCATCTAGCTTGAGTGTGGCCAAAATCCCTGCCACCTGAATAGGATGCACGATATAAGGCTCACCCGACCTACGAAACTGCCCACTGTGACAGTCAATCGCATAGATCAGAGCTTTCTGTATAAAGGCCACATCCTCCGCAGCCAGATATTTTCTCGTAAGGGCCAATACCTGATCGCCCGTCAAATTCACTTCTTTTGGCATCTCGTCTCTCCAATTCCTGCCTACTATTTTATCACTTTTAACCCGATATGAAAACCTAGAAGACGGTTCTGTGTTTGTTTTAGTACAAAAAAGTGGAATCAATAATAGGTAGTAAGCTCTAAACTGAAGTTAGCCTCCTAAAACTTAAAAAACATCTATATGTTATACTAATTGTTGACCAAAACCCAAGCAAAGAAACATAGAGATACAAAACTACTCCGCTCTAAAATCTTGAAA
Source organism: Streptococcus sp. 27098_8_134 (assembly GCF_041431675.1). NCBI lineage: Bacteria > Bacillati > Bacillota > Bacilli > Lactobacillales > Streptococcaceae > Streptococcus > Streptococcus sp. 27098_8_134. The sequence continues at coordinate 803,270 of NZ_JAPVYD010000001.1, forward strand.
TAGACACTTGAGGCAAAAAGGGAAATTGATCTCAAAATTTGAAAGGGAAACAGCCTTCTGTACAAAATCTATACGAAATATTTATTTAGTCCACCTACTTAATATTCCAAGCAGCAGATTTCTCAAACAATTTTAATAAATTTTTTGAGAAATCATTAAAGTCAGCTATTTGAGCCTCAATTCCCGTTTTTTATGTTGTCACTTTAATCTTAAGATTAGATTTCTATACTTTTACTTATCTATTTAAAATAAGGCTGTGACATTTCTATCACAGCCTTATCCAATAATTCAAGAACTACTTGAATAAACGAAGCTAAGTATAGATGATATACACAAGTTTCATCATTACTTTCTACACCTTCCAGTAGCATTTCTATTGCTAAGATTCTACCTATTCAAATTGTTCCTCTTCTTCTTTTTCAACCATCTTCTCTTTCTTTCTATGAGCGTACTCTCTAATTGTCAGACCCGTAGCAATGTTGGTTAAAAGTAAGATTACGAGTAAGTAAACCCATATTGGAGTATTTGATAAAACACCAGATTGGCTTGTTTTTTCAGTTACAACAGGATTGGATAAGAAATTCAAAACAGCTTGGTTATCTGTTCCGTTTGAACGAGCATTCGATAATACTCCTTGAAAGTTTTTATTAAACTCAGTACTATCTTCAATATTTTTGGCCTGATTCTTAATAAGCGACTCTGTTTGTTGGTGAACTTCCTTCACTTCTCCTTGGACCCTTTTAGCTTGCTCTGCTAAAGTGTTAAATTGCGTATCCATAGATCCGATTGCATTTCCATTAGAGGCGATTGTATCAGATGTATTTCGAGTACTAGATGCAAGCTTTGTAACAATATCTAGCAAACTATTACTACTATCATCAGTTGTATAAAGTCTATTATTAGATAAACTGTCACTAGAACTTGTTGGAGAAACTTCCAGAAGTTCTGGACTATTTTTCTTCCACTCTTCATACTGTTTATTTAAATCGTCAACGGCTTGTTGATGCCAATCAGATAGTTCTCCAACAATTGCAGCAAAATAATCATTCGGTAATTCTTCTTTTGTCAGTTGTGGAAGAGAAGCGGTATTTTTCTGAAGTCGATTTATCTCTGCACTTAACTTAACATATAATTCAATCCCTGACTGTCGATATTGGTCCACATCTTCTGGTTGTAGTTTATCCGCTACAGACGATGGCGAAATATTCCCATACATCTTTGCAACTGAGTTACTTGCTGGATTAGCAATATCAATATCGTAGGACGAAGATGGGCTTCCATATAGGTTCTTAATCGTAGCTGCCGCGGTATCAATTCTAGATAGTTGTTCAAAAATATTAGACAAATCTGTCTTAATTAATGCATCATTTCCCTTATTGTTATCATAAAAGAAACTGTATTGTAAAGGTATTCTCTCACTACCAATCTCAAGATCAAATGCAACCGTATTGAGACCATAATTAGGAGAAAGCTGAATTTGCAGTTGGAGACTAGTAGGTTCAGAAATACTATCAACACTTGGAACTACCGTAGCTCCCTGAGCCCCTTGAACCTGTATATTCGTCACACGGATAGTAGTTGCAGTATATTTATTACCCCCATTTCCTTCAGAAGTCATCTCAGGGTAAACATGCTCCATTGTAACTGTTTTTGCATCTGTTGACGGCAAAGAATCATTAGCTACCGTTATAAAAGTATAGCCTGGCATTGAGCCAGTAGTAGCACCTTTAACACTAGCATAGCTAGCTAACAAGTTTAATTTTGCATAATAAGAAGCAATTTGGTCATCTGTTAAAGCCCCAAACTCTTTTAGTTTATTAAATAAGGTCGCGTAATCCCCAGAATTAACACTAATAGAAGCAATTGTACTATTTACATAATTAGTATAATCTCCAGGCAACTCATCTGAATCTGATAAAGTATTAACAACCTGTTTGGCCAGCGCCTGCCTCACATTATCTTTATCCACACCATCACTAACAGCTTTTAAAATCGCATCTTTATCATCTCCCAAAGAACTTGTATCAACCTGCACCCCATTAAAATAATTCTGGGAAATTTGGTCACGAGAACCCTCAAGAGAGTTTCTAATGGACTCCAGTTCCTTTTGAGATTGCTCAATCTGCTCTTGAGAATGATTTATTTTATCATTATAACTTTCTATGTGCTTAGCTAAACGAAGCAAATAAGAATCTGGTTCATTTGGCTCAGTAGGTGATTCTGTATTCCCAAAAAGATGTAAATAACTTATTGAATTTTTATAAAGGTCAAGATATAATTTGTTATCTTTATCATACTGATTCTTAACAGAGTTTCCCGCCACCTGAGCATTATGATTAGCAACTTGTGATTGAACTTGCTTATACTTTAAAATTGGATCTGTTTGGCCCATTAAAGATTCGGCATTTCTTTTTAATAAATCAGCAGTTGAAGTTTTGAAAGTTGATGTCGCTTGCTCAAATGATCTATTAGAGGACTGAACACTCTCTGCAATTGAAGGGATCGAATCTATTGATTTGATACTCCTATCAGCAGGTTGAACAATTGAAGTAGATAAAGAATCATAGATATCAGACTCGTCACCAACAATTGTATTCATCTGAAGTTTAGCATCATCAAGGTTATTAATGACACTTGTAAAGTACAGACGAATTGTTTTCTGATTCAAACTATTAACATAATCTCCAACCTGCTGGGCCATCTCAAGCGACTGTTCTTTTTTTACAGAATCTTTTACTTTATATGTAATTTTGGCCTTTTCAGGATTAAAACTAGATAGCTGCAATATATTGTGTGAAAAATCTTTAGGAATGTAAATGATAGCTTCGAGGGAATTGTCTTTGTACTGACTCTCCGCCTGATCCCTAGACATGACTTTCCAACTTGCTTTTTTTCTCTCATCTTTTGCTAGTAATTTTGTAAAATCATCTCCAAAATTATATTGAGCGCTATTTAACTGTTCGCCTTCGTCTTGATTTACAATCCCAATACGAAGATGTGTCTTCTCTTTAGTCCCTAGAACAAAAGAAAGGCTATCTGACTGTCCCATATAGATAAGAAGTCCTGCAGTAATTACTATACATAAAATAGCCAAGCCTTTCCTAAGCAAGTGATTTTTTCCTTTTTTTATACCCATTATGGATTTTTCTCCTAAATTGATTTTAACATTATCATCAAAATATTTATAATTTATTTATGATAATATACATCCTACAATCATTATAATTATTACAAATAGTAGGATTTCTTCTATTATAGCATATTCAGAAATTATTATGGAAGCTTTATGTACCTATTTTTCTTGCGGAATTCTCAAACGATGAACACTTCTACCAACGAAGAACTGTGTTTCATTAAGTTCAACCAACGGTTCATTGTATTGAGTACGACCAGGCACAACTTTCTGTTCGTTAAAGATGGTACCAAACGTTCCCATTGGAACATTTTGGCGAAGCCGTTTGAAGAACGGTGTGAATTTGCTAACTATGCCACTTTGATAACCATGGAAAATCAAATGAATGTTGACCGACGAAGATTTTGTGAACAAAGTATTTACATCTTTATCCATCAGTACAATCTTATCACCAGCTAAGTTTATATCTGGAAGATAAACAAACATTGGTTGCTCTCTACGTTTACCAGACTGAATAATTCCTAATAGTTCACCAAGGAATTGGCTAATATTCGCCTCCTCAATTCTAGTATCAAAATATTCATTCATACCAACAAAACGTCCATCAGTATCAACCACTACGCGATCAACTTTCCCAGAAAACTCTGAAAAAGCAGATAATATCGTACGCTCAATACTATATGTTTGAGAAGGAGTATCATCCATGAGAAGAATAAATTCATAGTTCATTGGTTCGATAGAGCGAACCAACGTTGTTTCCTTATCATAACCAATTGGAATATTGTATTTTTGCCGTTCCTCTTGGACAGCTACATCATTTTCAAATTGCTCAAAAGTAATTTCATTAGCCAGCATTGGAACGGCTTCTGGTCTAGGGCCATCCCATAACTTATCCATTACCTCAATAGCGTTTTCTAAACTCTGTAGTCTTTCAAGATTGGAACTTCCTTCTGTTGCAAGGTATACTTGAAAACGAATAGGTTCTTCAAATCTAATCTGACCACGACCAGGAATTACTTGATCAGCTAGAGCATCAAAACCAATAAGATCTTTTTTAGAATCCTTGTCGACCAAATACAAAACAAACTGTGTAGCAAAATTACTTCGCATACTTAACTTCATAGTAGTGTTCCGAAGAACTGTTGCTATCAAATAGATACCTAAGCTTGCGCCCTCACGCAACACCTGATGAAAAGCGGATTCAACAGAACTTTCGAGTGGATGATCACGTACAGTATCATAAGAGTCAACAATATTTAAAATGAATGGTAAATACTGACCTGTCTTCTGCTCATACTGTTCAATAGAAGTAACTCCATATTCCGCCAATAAATCACGGCGTTTTTGTATTTCTTTTTGTAAACTCTTAAGGAGCTTCAATAGCTTTTCGGCATCATCTAGAGTAGCAATATCTGCCACATGCGGTAAACCTTTCAGAGGAAACAGTCCATTCGTTCCAAAATCAAACAGGTTAAATTGCATTTGATCTGGTCTATTAAGCCGAGCAAAATTCATAACTAGCGTCTGAAGTGCTTGAGATTTCCCAAACCCTGGGGAAGCATAAATGATACTGTGACTAAACTCTTCTAAATCAAACTCTAGCATCCGCTGATCCTGCTCTGAAGGAATATCCATTAGAGCAAAAGGAGCTTTGTGAAGTTTCTTCTCTGTCCATTTCGTAGTTAAAACCGGTGACGTAATATCTTCATCAAGCGGAGGTAACCATGGCTTAGCTGGTATACAAAGGTCTACATTCTTTGCGTGTTGAGCAATATACTCCACAACAGCATCTAGTTCAGTCTCATCAGTATTAGCATCTGTGCTGACCGTCTCTTCCAAGTAAGACAAATCTGTAGTAGCGAGTTCATACTGCCCCAGTTCATTGATTATCCAAAGCCGATTGTCAACTTCTTCACTACGTGCTTTCACTGTTGGCGCATATCGTGCTCCACTCCATGCTGATTGAAAAAGTTCATATATTTCATTATTCCCAACTTGTAAATAGGCACGACCTGGCTGAGTAATACTTGCAGCATCTGGTGTTTTTATAATCTCATTTGAATCCGCTTTTTCCGCCACTTTGAGTGCCAACTTAAATCGAGAATTAGACCAAATTTGATCATTAACAACTCCTGAAGGCTTTTGAGTAGCTAGAATCAAATGAATCCCTAGGGAACGTCCAATACGCGCTGTTGTTACAAGTTCTGTCATAAACTCAGGTTCATTTTGCTTCAACTCAGCAAACTCATCCGAGATCAAAAATAGATGTGGAAGCGGCTCAGTAGGGAAATCTCCCTCTATTCCAGAGCGACCTTCCTTGTATAATTTTGTATATCCATTAATATGATTGACCCCAAATCTACCAAATAGGCGTTGACGCTTTTGCAACTCTGCTCTAATAGAAGCTAACGCGCGCTGGATTCCTGCTCCATCTAAGTTTGTGATAACGCCCATCAAATGTGGCAAATCTTTAAATAAATTTGCCATCCCTCCACCTTTAAAGTCTATTGGGAGAAAACCAATATCTTCTGGACTAAAGTTTAATGCTAGCGATAAAATGTAAGATTGTAATATCTCCGACTTACCCGATCCTGTTGTCCCGGCAACAAGACCGTGGGGACCATGAGCACGCTCATGTAAGTTCAAGTAGACAATATCATCTTTTCCTCGAACCCCAAGTGGAACAGCAAGGCTCTTCGATGTATCTCCTCGAGCCCATCGGCTAGAAATATTTAAGTCATCAACCTGTTCCACATTATACAATTCTAAGAATGTAATTGCATCAGGAAGTGCATTTTTTTGAGTTTCCTCATGAACTAGATTACTTAAACTACGAACAGCACCTTCATAATCATCTATCAACGGATACGGAGTAAAAACTTGGTTTACATATATTCCTCTATTATTGATTAAAGTAGCTGTATCTCCATTCTTTAAATCAATAAGCGTGGTTACCGTTTCAGGTAATTGACGACGACTTTCTTTTACCCAAATAACAGTTACTCCAAAAGAAGCCAAATCTGCTCGTGAAAGGCTTTCGTTGATAGCATGACCAGACAACAAGCGATCATCTGAAATGACTATCACAATCTGAGGTAAAAAGGTTCTTTCCTTCTGTTCCTTGTCTTGAATGCGAGACTGTAATACTTGATAAAGACTTGTAAGTACAGCATCTTTCGTACGATCATCATGTACAAAACCACGAACATTAATCATTGGTAACAGAAAATGAGGTAAAAACCGCCATTTCTTCCAAATTTGATCATAATCTTCCTGCGAAGTCAAATTAACAAATATTACATCGTGATAAGAATGAAAAGCTGCAACTTGCAATAAAAGTTGCTGGATAAACAACTGACCTATGTCATGTTGAGCAACCAGCCCAACAATATTCTGAGCAAGTGTTGTCGTAACAGGAACACCTTTTTGTTTCTCATAAGTCTTTAACAAATCTTGAGAAAAAATTGTCAGCTTGTCTTTGGTTAAAAAGTCCGTTTGATAATCAATTTGAAGCTGACTATCAATATCTCCCAAGCCAAGCGAGACAGTCATAAAATCCTCATTAAAAGGTAAGCGTTCATAGAGACGTTCATCATAACGCATAATCATATCAATTAACGTATTGATATTCGGTTGCTGATAAAATAGAATATTCTTTTCCTCTGCATAATGCTTATGTAGAGTGGATAATTGTTTTAATAAATACGCCTCGTAATCTTCTACCCTTGTTATCTTCTTTTGTTTATACTCTTTTTTATCAGTAAAATAACTCGTAATTGAAAATGCAGCTGTAAGAACACTCATGCCCCCCATACTCAACATCATAATGGCATTTCGTCCCATTAGAACAACTACCAAGCCAGAAAGAGCAACCATACCTAAAGGCGGAACAATTGCTCGCCAAATAGCATTTTTAGGTTTTGTTGGGGGATTTTTAGGTTTTTCTATTCTCTGACGTTTATCGTATATCGTGGGGAGTACTCGAGGACTACGACGATAAACTGGGAAATTAGATTGATAAATTGACTTTTTCTCTTCCAACAGGACACTTTGAGTATTGAAATTTGCTTTCTCAAAGAACGATGAAATTTGCCATTGATTTTCTAAAAACTCTATAAAATAGTTCTCTACAAAAATACTATCTCCTTTTTTAAATTCAGAAATAATATCAGAAGAAATCAATTGCTCGTTCAAATAGAAGACACCGCCATTTGGATAGAGATAAACTTTACCATTGGAGAACAAAACATAGGCTTTCGAGTGAATGAGGAGATCTGCTTCTTTCTCTTTTGAAATGATAAAATCTTGATTTGGAGGAGAAATGTAACTAACAGAAATGTCACTCTCTTCTTCAAGGACAAAAACAGTCTTATTTTCAATAGTATTTTTTCCTCTGGTTAATTCTTTTCCATTAGAGTAGACCTTACTATCATTCACGTTGAAAAAAAGTCCTTGCACTTCAACACTGTCGCCTTCCATAAAAGTGAGTAAAGAAAGTCGCTTGCCAAATATAACTACTTTAATTTGCCCTGAAATTTTATTAGAAACCGGTTCTTTTTCTGTATTGTGAAAAAATTTCTTATCTTCTCTACTCATCTTTTTCTTCACCTACTTTTACACCTAGTTTTTTAGAAAGCTCTTCGATTTCTTTGCGATATTCACTTAATTTTTTTTGTTTTTTAGCACCCTTCATATTCTTATCTTCACGGGTTTGTTCATATAAATTAGTATAAGCGTGTAGGGTCAACTGATCATCCCCAATGTTCTGAGCTAAATCTAGAGATTTTTTATAGTCTCCCCTTCCAAGATAAATCCAATAATCTAAAAGATTTTCCTCGCTAGATGGAGTGATTGTATTTAAAACGCTTGATTTCTGCTCCTCAGACAAGTTATCTAAATGAACATAAGAGGACGCTAAAACATATTTTGCTTCTTTACCTAAACGATTTACTTGAAATTTTTGTAAATCATCTGCCACATCATCATAATGTTTAGAAATAAAATGACTTTGTGCATCCACTGTCGCACGCTGAACTGGGATAGACCAAAAATAAAAATATGCTGCAAAAGCTCCTAAAGCAACAGTTGTAACGCTAAAAATTCCCATTCCAATAGAAAAAATACGCCAACTCCGTTTTGAAACAACTATCTTTGTTTTCTTTTCTTCTTGATAAGCTTTGTCATAAGCTTCATTAACATATTTTATTACTTCATCATATGTCTTACATGCAGCTATATCCTGTACCAATGAATCTCTTATTGCAGCTATACCATCTATTAGTAATTCAAAATCAAGTTTTGGTCGTAGAATAGAGACAACCAAAGCCTTGTAGCTCATTAGAAACGTCTCTGAAGTATAAGGTATAGGACTCATAATTCCTTCTAAACCAAAATGAAGAATCTTAACAACACTTCCTTGTAAAAATATATTTTTCGGATGGATATAAGGTACCTTAAAATTATGCTCAGAGAATATCAAAGACTCCATTTTCTGAGCCAACTCCAAACGCTTTACTTCTGTCATCTCTTCCGCAATAAGCTCTTTAAGACTATAAGAATATTTTGGCTTATCATAAATTAGTGATAAAAAACCATTATCTTCTAATGTCACGGAAGCATCCACATAATTTTCAATTGTAGATAATTTTTGACGAGAAAAATGGCTGGCAGGCAGAATAACCTTGACCTTTTCCTTGCTATATTTAATTTCAATTTTATCACTCATTTATAATTACCTCCAATACATCTCCATCCCCTAATGGATATTCCTTTAAAGCTCTATGCTGTTCTATTCTTAGAAGCTTTCCTCGAACCTCTAAATGCCAATTATTTTGATGAATAGATAATGTTTTATCTAGATTGTTTGAACACATTAACATCTTTACTCCCTGTAAAGATAATAGTTTAGAAAAGCGAATATCTATTTCCTTATCTTCATACCTAATTGTTGCGTTTAAATATTTTTCCCCCATGAAAAATCCTTCCTAAATAAATTCCAATTAAAATCATTGCTACAATAAATAATACTACACCAAGAATTGACCATATCATTGTGGCCCCTGATTCCTCTGTGTCTACAATAATATTGTCAGAAACCTGATAGTTCTGAAAAAGAGCATGTCGATAAACTTGGAGGTCGAGTCCATCACCACTCCGAACTTCTTTCTTACTGAAATTAGCTTGGTTTGCAGTCTTAAGCATTTCCTGAGCATCAGTTTTAGATTTCGTCGCTTCTTGCTCTATTCTATCCATAAATAAGTTGGGCGCATAAATATGCTCAATTTCATTACCTTGGGAACGTTGCTTTTTTTGCGTTATCGAATCTGTTTTTAAATCTAACTCACCGTCCTTAGCATAAACAGTGCTTCCAGTAAACAATAACAATAAAAATATCACTAAAACTCGACTTGATTTTTTCAACATTTCATCTCTGCTTTCTAGCTTAAAAGACTTAAAAAATATTTAGCATCAATAAGTAAGTTATAAATATTCCTAAACAACATTTACCTATCATAACAAGCTTTAATAAATTTTATATTGATTAGTCTCATTCAAATATTAGTCTTATTTTATCACGAATTGTATCAATATTCAAACTTTCAAACAGTTATTCACAAGCAGATTGTACTGTTGTGACAAAAAATATAGCACCTAATTAAATTTAGATACTATGATATATAACTCTGAATCCAAATATACTGACCCGATTCAATTGCGGTATGTCTTACTTCCCTAAGGTACTTCTGATTTATCGCCGATTAATATTCAAATATTATTGCTCAGGGTGTTATCTATTGTCTTTATTTAATGGTATTTTTTATTTCTTGCGCTACTCAAAACATCTCTAAATATCTTTCCCATAATCTTTTCATCAGAAAGTACATTGAAAGGACATTTCGACTGCGATTATATCACAAACGAAGTGATCTCAAGAAAAAAATCGCTCTAATATAGCGATTCTTCTCATATCATTATTTAAATAGAACCTTTTGGAACTTCTGCTGACTTCATCCAAGTATCATAATGCTCTTCAAAAGCCTTCTCATCTTCGTTTCTATATCCCTCAAATAAAACTTCTTTGACATTTTCTCTATTGAAAAAGAACAAATTGTCTGGTGTCTGCATCCCGTTCGGAATAACTACTGAACCGTAGTCAAAATAGACACTCTTAGTCCCTCCTTTACCATCTTCCACTTCGATTACACTAGCTCGTGAAACAATCATCACTTCGCTATCATCACCATTTTTGAGGGTTACAACTGAACCCAAAGGTAAAATTTTATCTGTCATTTTCTTCTCCTTGTTTTTCCAATTTTTCTACATTGCTTAGCGCAATAAAGTTCAACAATATTCACTAGAAATCAAAAAGTCACTATTGCATCTCTTGACTTTAAAACAAAAATTAATCTCCATATCTTAAAGCATCTCAAAACTTTCTTCTTTACTTATGTAATTCTTTTGTCACAATAGCTCCATCCGGTCCGACGCTCACTTCTAGATAGACATCTGGATCGTCGTCAGCTCTACATATCACATTAAGTTTTCCAGCACGGAATAAATCCAATATATCAAAACTTTTGGGAAGATTGTTCTGATTATATAATACAAAAGAAACACCTAGCAAAAGTCCTGATGCAACAATTTTAAATATCTCTCCTCCAATAGGATTACCTAACAAGTCTTTATAATTAAAAATGAAATCATAGGCATAGAAGAATCCAACCAAGGGGACTAGAAAAATCAATCCTTTTATCAAGCGTGTAGCATTGCGGCTATCTTTTTCACTCATCTCAATCTCTGCCTCCACTTCCTTGGCTTCGTCTGACTTTTCCATAATCACCCGACAAACCGTTTGAGAGGTCACTTGTGCTCTGTTGACATTTCGATACAAGGCGCGTTCTACGAGGATAGTAATAAAGGTAAACTCTGCTATCCAAATAAGAATAACACTCCAAAAAGTTGTCATGCTATAAGTTCCTTGTAAAAATAGACTAAAGAAGGAAGAAATACCACTTCCGCTAGCTATAAAGAGAACAACTAATAGAGGAATATGCCGATTCATCCTGCTTGATTTCTCTGTATCTAATAGTTTACTCTTTGGTGCCTCTAAAAGTTCGTGGGTCTTACAATCAAAATAAATAGCTTTATCGCCATATTGATTAAAAAACATACGACGTCTTATAAAAAACATTCTAGCCTCTTTCTAATATTTATCGGATTCCCGTTACCACAGCTTGGGTAGCTTCCACTCTCCGTGTGAAAACTTATCCCATACATGATTAATCCCTTTTCCAACTGCATCTCCGATAATCGTCCCTGCTACTGTTCCTATTACCGTTCCTACTACAGGGATTGGAATAGCAGAGCCAATAACTGCTCCGACCTGAGCTCCGACTACTGCACCACTAAAGGTACCTGCCGCATGGGCGACTCCATCAGCTGCTGCATGAACATCCCCATATTTCCCCCTATTCTGTTGGAATGTATCCCAACCATCTTTCAATGCTAATACTGTACCGATAGCGCCTACATTTTTTACTGCTCCGAGACCTTTCTGAGACACAGCAGATTTCATGTTTCTGAATATATCTGCTTTAAGAATATCTTTATTAAGATGGCCTAGAGAATCTTTTACAAAACGCACATCATCTACATGGCCTCCGATGAATTTACCAAATTTAGTAGCCCAACCAGCAATCTTTTCTCCTCTTGCAAAAGATTTAGCTGCTCTTGCAAGAGCTTGAGTCCCAGTACGAGTGCCAGAATTAATCATAACAAAATTAGCTCCTCTAACACCGTATTGAAGCAATTTACGGCCTACCGATTTTCTAATTAAGGAATTTACCATTGCTCCAGCCTTAGTTGAAGCTGCTTTAAAGCCTTCTATTCCTAAAGATTGCGCAATAGATTTTAGTTCTTCTACAATATAGTCTAACACCTTTATAGGTGTCGAATTTAAAACAGAATTGGTAACTTCCTCAACTCCATCCATAAAGGCAGTGCCTTTATAAAATGCCTGTGCTTCTTTTGAAGTAAAGGAACTCTTACCTGCTCCTTCCAGTCCCTTCAGAGCAGTCGCTTGAACTTGTAAAAGCTTGCTATACTCATCTCCTCGTTTCCAACCATTGAAGCTGGCCATATTGGTTTTAGTATCGGTCAAAATGGTCTTCCTTTCTGACAAAGGAGTAGTTATTGTACTAGCATCTGGATTTGTCAGACTGATAATATCAGAGATGGAACTATAAATATTTGCCGTTGCTTGATTCACCGTACTAATATTGGTCTCTATACTCGAAAAACCATCTAAAAGCCCTTGCAAATAATCCGTATCAATAATCGCATCTGCTGCTGTCTCTGAAACTGTTGATTTAAACTGTTCGATAGTCTTATCGTATTGAGCAGAAAGAACGGCTAAAGCATTAGAAAAGTTTGTCAATAATGGAACCTGATGGTTATTGATCTTAGCATCAATTGCTCCCTTGACATCTCCTTTGAGACTTTCTGAATTGACCAAACTTACAAAAGAGGTCTTAGCTGTCTCAAGCTGGGTAGTAATCGAGGTCTGTGAGTTAGACAATGCTGTCTTCTGGTTATGAACCTCTGTCATATCTATTTTCATCTATCTTCTCCTTCAATACTATGTGTCACGGAAAAAACCCTATGTCGAAAATAATCCTTACGATACTGCTGATCTACATAGGATTGATCCAAAGTATCGCTATAACCTTCTTGGATAACATGAGAAATCAAATAGCTTGGAATAAACAAAGGTTCAACATCTAGTCTCATACCATAGGGGTAGATGCTAACTAGATAATCTATATATTCCCGGTCGTCTGGTTCAGAAAGCAATCTCCGCCCCATAATCATAGCCATGAAGGGAACCTTTGCCTTCTCCATCTCGGATACTAGTCCCTCTGGAAGAAGCTCGCGATCTAACTCTACCAAACTGCCCAAGGGGAGGATTGGAGCCAACAGTAAATCAGTACAAGATAACCAAATCCTAAAGTCTTTCATAGACAAAACGAGCTCCGAGCCTAAATAAGCCAGAGTTACTCTTTCCTGCTCCCAATCAAACTTCATCGTAACAGATGTACCCAGCAAGCTGTTGTAGCTATAGAAGGACTCTTTCTTGACAATTGCCAACTGAAGTCTACGAAATGCATCTCCTTGACTAATCAAGGATTGACCCACTTGCTCCAAAATGGCTCTTTCACCCTCATCAACTCCTAATTGAAGCAAGGAGTTTTGATAAAGGTCACTTATCTCATTCATCTATCTTGTTCCTTTCTGCCAAATTACTTATTTAGCATTTGCTTGATTTTGATCATCAGTCACTTTATTTTCAGCCGCTTGATTCATACGAGTTACATCCGTAGTTGTAAAAGTCTTGAGACTGCTAATCGCTGTATTAAATGACTTTATCTCGTCATTAAAAGATGTAAAAGGAGTCATTGTTGTTGCTGAAAAAGTTAACTCTGCCATATCTGCTATCCCAGAGATACTTGTACTAACTGTAGAAGTAAGTCCCGTCCAAGCACCATAATCTGTTCCTGTATTTGCCATCTATCTTCCCATCCTCTATTCTGAACTAGCTGAATTTGCCAAAGACTGATAATTAAGCATATTATTATAAGCTGTATCTGCTGCTGTCTGTAAGTTGGCTGACTCTGCTTGAAGCTCCCCAATCTTAGCATCTATACTACTCAAATTTGTGTCGTGACTCGTTTTATTAGTTGTAGCAGCAGTATTAGCAGAATCGTACTTCTCTGCATATTTATTCTTCCGATCCCCTTTAAAACTGGATTCATCTTCCCCTTTTATTTTCGTTAAGGCATCTATAATACCTGTCTGAAAATTATTTATCTGAGTGGATAAGTCCGATTTGGCAGTTTCTAAGCGAGAAATCTTTTCATCTACAGCTGCTTTTTGAGAAATTGCATTATCATGATTTTGAGATTCTTGATTAGCTAATCCTTGGTAATAAGATGCATCTGACATTTTTATTTTCCTCTTTCTGAATTTTAACTAAAATAGAGTGGTAAACACTTTTAGTCTTTTTTAATTACAATCTATAGATATCACTATAATATTACTCTCAAAATAGTTTATCATTGGTTTCAGTCATTACAAGCCTATTAATCTCAGCACATAACCACATACTCTTCTGATAAAACACCATAAGTATATTAGCATCTACATAGATTCACATAATATGTTATTTCAATGAAAAAATCAAGATTTTTAACATACTTATACTACTTTAAAAACACTACTTAGAGGTATTCCGCTTCTTAGTATAACACAATAATCAGAGAATGAAAATAAAATAATGGTTCATAGGGAAAATTTTTACATAAATCTTTTCTATTAAAAATATAGCTAAGAGTTTACTGTGCTTTTGGAATATACTATAAGTTATGTGATTACTTTTTAATGAAAGTAGTGCAACAGTCATCAGGAACACTTTTGATTATTATATGTTCAATCTTCTCTTAACTCCAATAGAAGCAACGCTCAATCATCAAAGTCTAACGATTATTATACCTTGGATAAACTTCTCTTTTACCACACCAAAAGAGAAGACCAGTTTGGTCTTCTCTGCTTACAATCGGAACCTTTTCTCTCACCATTGTTAAAAAGGATTCACTTAGAGAGTATTAGATATTCTAATTCTTCAAAAAAACTATTGAGAGTATTTTTTTGAATACTCAGAATAATTTGGTTGTTCCTTTTTATTCATTGCATAAAGCATCGTTCCATTTAAGTCGTCCTTTGACGAATATGGCTGAATCATAACTGCAATATTTTTATCTTTATCTGGGAAAATAACGGTATAGTTCTCACCGTTTTGCTCAATTTTATAGTATGTTATATCACCTTTTTTCTCAACAGACTTTTGCTTATAGTCATATTCTTTCCCATCTACTGTAACTTTATCCTTGTCAAATTTAAGAACAACATTTTCCTGAGCACCTGTTTGGGCTTTCCACTCCCCCTGAAGTGCATCTGAAGAATTTCCACAGGCTGTCAAAATCACTAAAAAGACTGGGAGGGCAATATAAGTTAATATTTTTTTCATTTTATTCATCTATTTTCACACTCCTAAAAATATTCTGAATTTCTATATAATCTGGATTATGAGTTTGATCTTTTATACCTACAGTTCCAGTAAAGCTAACCATTATTTTCACTGCTTCTTTCTCTATGAAAGTTGCAGCTAGGAACTGAGCTAGTGGGCCGGAGTCTTCGTCAATGTATGCATACTCTACCACTTCCCACTGACAACCGTTCACATCATGTAATCCCTCAGAAATAAACTTAATGTCAGCGAGATTTTTCGCATATCCTTGGATTTCAGCCTTATACGCATCAAAACCATAATCTAAACTAACTGTTCTGACATTTATTAAAACATTAGAAGTGAAACTTCCTTTTTTTACTTTTTTCAGAGAGAGTACTGAACCTGGTAAATTCCAGTTATCCCATTCTACCCCAGCATCTACTTGTATATTAGGAAAAGCAGGAAATGCTTCACTAGGAAATTCTCTTAAAGTCATATCATTATACTCCTTTTGCAATATATTTTAATTCGTCAATTCTATCATGAATCGTTTCTACATTCAAATTTTCTCGAAGGTATTCACAGAGCATTCCATTTTCATAAAACATTTGCTCTGAAAGCTGACCTTTTGGTTCATCAGGGCACTGAATCATAACAATGCTGAAAACACCGCCAGGACCAGAGTTCTCAATTGCATTTCCCTCAAAATGATAGGTGAAAGCCCGAAATTGAGAACCATTGTAGTTACCTGAAATTACATAGGCAACTTTTACCATATTTCCACGACCAAATGGATAATGACTAAAATTCGCGTATTTTTCTACATACGGATTCTGGAAAAGTTTTAGTGTGAGGTCGTTACTTGTTTTTTGCTTGGAATATTCTCTGTAATAGTCATTACCTTGTGCTTTATCAAATTGATAGCCGTGCTCGGAAGCGAAGGCTTGGTATACTTTATTCTTTTTGGCGGAATGACTAATCGCCCAATAAACTATCCAACCTACGAAAGCAAAAATTACAAGCATTAAGACAATAAAAATTATTAAAAAGTCCACATGATCCTCCTATTATTTAAATGGATTGATCCAATTAGCAAAATCTTTAACATCCTTAATTGCTGAATCGTAATCAAAATCAACTTTAACTTTCCCACCTAGACCCACTCCAAGAGCAGCACCTATATCTAGGTCAAGTTTAATGTGACCCTCGCCAGCCTTAAATCCAGCACTTGCTTCTGCACCAACGCCAGCTTTTGCACTACCACCTATACTAAATGTAGTATAGGCCGCTTTAGCATGAACCTCGCCTTCAGCTTGTGCACCAGCAAACGCTCCAGCTTGTGCATTAGCTTCTACGCCACCAGTTGAATGTGCTTTAAAGCTAGCGCTAGCATCAGCTTTTGCACCTGCGAATGCCTCACCAGAAGCACCAGCATTTATCTGAGTAATTCCATGACTTGTATCACCAAAGGTAAGATCAACATTTCCTTTGGCCTCAGCTCCAGCTTTAGCAGAGGCTGAAGCACTTGCCATCAATCCTTTTTCATCAAAAGTTACACTACCATCAGCATTGACCCAAGCTCCAGCCATTGCCTCTACCTTAGCTTCCCCTTTCGCTGACAGAATTCCTGAACCAACCGCAAAGCCACCGCTAGCAGAGGCAGAGACACCAATCATAGCTTCAGCATGCGCAGATATGTCAATTCCATCTTTTGTTAAATTAGCTTTTATATCTGCAGCAGCTTTTGCTCCAACAAACGCCTTACCTTCAGCATTGAATTTGACGCCTGCAATTTCAAAGCCGCCACTAGTTTCCAAATCAACCAGAAACGCCGCAGCTTCAGCACTGCCATCAGCATGAAGTTGTCCTTGATCATCAACCCAAATTTTCCCTGAAGCCATAGCTCGTTTACCTCGGGTATCCATGATAAACTTCGACCACCAAGATAAACCTGATTTAGAAAAACTGTTTAATGTTTCAGATATATTCTTCAAAAGTTCTAATGGAGTTGAATTCGTAACAGTCTCAGCAATTTTAACTACTCCTTGTAGAAATTCCGAATTACTATAAAAACTCTTAGCTTCCGCAGAAGTAAACGAACTACCAGCTATATTAGATAGACTTTCAAGAATTTTAGTTTGAGATAACAATAAATCTGCGTACTCAGTTCCTCTTGTCCAGCCATCAAACGTTTCCATATTCGCCTTTGTTTCAGTTAATATTGTCTTAGCTTCTGATAATGGCGTTGTAATTAAGCTGGCATCCGGATTAGTCAAACTAATAATATCAGCAATAGAGCTATATATAGTTGAAGTCTGCTGGTTCACTGTGCTAATATTGGTCTCCAAATCTGAAAAACCATCTAACAATCCTTGTAGATAATCCGTATCAATTATCGCATCTGACGCATTCTCTGATACTGTTGATTGGAACTGCTCAATAGTCTTATCATACTGAGCTGACAGAACGTTTAGAGCATTACTAAAGTTGGTTAAGAGAGGAAGCTGATAATTATTTATTTTGCCATCAATAGCTGACTTTACATCTCCTGATAGACTATTTGAAGCCGTTAGGCTAGAAAAAGAGTTCTTTGATGTATCAATCTGATTATTGAGATTTGTAACGGAATTGGTCAGCGCAGATTTCTGGTTGTTAACCTCCGTCATATCTATTTTCATACTCGTTCTCCTTTATTCATGATATATTTCAGAAACTAAATTTTGTTTAAAATAATCTACCCGATATTGCCTTTTAACATAGTCTTTATCAAAATCATCACTATGGCCCTCCTGAAGAACCTCTTTGATATAATAAGCAGGTATATATATCGGTTCCACATCCGGCCTTAGACCATACGGATAAAGACTCACAAGATAATCTATATAATCTCTGCTTTCAGGACCCAAAAGCACTCTTCTACCTAAGATAACTGCTCTACAGGGAATCTGTGCTTCCTTCATCATTTCTACCAATTTAGGAGATAATTTCTCTAGGCGCAACTCTACCAAGGTTCCCAATGGTAAAACTAAAGAAAGAAGTAAGTCTGTATATGCTAACCAAGAATTAAACTGAGACATAGTCATTGTTACTTTTGATTCCATATACATAATTGTTAGTTCCCTAACCGCCCAATCAAATTGGAATTCCACAGGGTCTCCTAACATACTTTTGTATATATAGGACGATTTATGATTAAAGAAAGCAAACTGGAGCTCCCGAAAAGCTCCCCCCTGTTGAGTAATAGAATAACCAACTTGTTTCAATATTTCACCATTAGTTTCTAAAAGTGAGAGTCGGTTTAAAGAAATTTCATAAAGCGCAGCTACTTCGTCCATTTCCTAACATTCCTTTCTGCTAACTTACCTATTTAGCATTTGCTTGATTTTGGTCATCAGTCACTTTATTTTCAGCTGCTTGATTCATACGCGTTACATCCGTTGTCGTGAAAGTTTTGAGACTGCTAATCGCTGTATTAAATGACTTAATCTCGTCATTAAAAGACGTAAAAGGAGTCATTGTCGTTGCTGAAAAAGTTAACTCTGCCATATCTGCTATCCCAGAGATACTTGTACTAACTGTAGAAGTAAGTCCCGTCCAAGCACCATAATCTGTTCCTGTATTTGCCATTTATCTTCCCATCCTCTATTCTGAACTAGCTGAATTTGCCAAAGACTGATAATTAAGCATATTATTATAGGCCGTATCTGCTGCTGTCTGTAAGTTGGCCGACTCTGTTTGAAGGCTTTCAATCTTAGTATCTATACTACTCAAATTTGTGTCATGGCTTGTTTTATTGGTTGAAGCAGCAGTATTAGCAGAATCATGTTTTTCTGCGTATTTAGTCTTCCGATCTCCTTTAAACTGAGATCCATCTTCTCCTTTAATTTTCGTTAAGGCATCTATAATACCTGTCTGAAAATTATTTATCTGAGTGGATAAGTCTGATTTGGCCGTCTCTAAGCGAGAAATCTTTGCATCTATGGCTGCTTTTTGAGAAATTGCATTATCATGATTTTGAGATTCTTGATTAGCTAATCCTTGGTAATAAGATGCATCTGACATTTCCATTCTCCTATTTCTAAATTCTGACTAAAATAAAGAGAGATAGGAAGCAATCCCATCCCTCCATTCCAGAGTTTTCTTATCCTTTGAAACCAAAGCTATTTGCATCCGCTGTATCACGTTCCGATACAGTATTAGCATAACTAACCAATTGTTGATTGATAGAACTCAACAATTCTTGGAATTTAACCACATCACCATGCAATTGTTGATATTGGTCAAGATAAGATTTGAAAGCACTACCTTTCCAGTGTGCTTGCATTTCGCCGTTAGCACTATTTACTGCCTGAATAGCTGATTCAATTTGATCGCGTGCATTAGAATAGACTGCTGCTTGCGAGGTGAGTTCTTCTGGGGATAATGAAATTTCTGCCATAATTGGACTCCTTATTCATAATTTATTTGTTCTTAATAGAACAGGTTACGTTAGTAATTTTAACTCTTTTGTTAATGATTGTCAAGTATTCACCTATTATTTTTTTATATTCTTATTATGTTATGGTCTATATTTAGACTTTTAGTACGTATTGCTATAGATTATTAAGAAACTCCACCCCCAAAAAACATTGCCGAAAGCGTTTTAATATAGTATAATATAAGTCTGAAATTCATTTTAACAAAGGAGATATTATGTCCAAATCATCCCTTCAAAAAACGCTTGCGCTTTTGAGCGCAGCTGCACTTGCGGCAATTGTAAATGCTGTTCAGGCTGATGAGAATACTCCAGCAGTCACTGCTAATCCTGCTCCAGTAGAAAGCAGCGCAGCGGAAGCAAAACCAACGACTGCTGCAAGTCCTACTGAAGCCACTGCGACACCAGAGAGCACGGAGCCTAGCTCTGCTATTTCCCCAGAAAATGCTGGTGGAAATATCGATGCTTTGATGGCTATGGCTCGCAATGTAGCAGCTACTGAGGATACTAAGCCCGTGGAGGGACAGACTGTCGATCTTCGTATCTTGGCAACGACCGACCTCCATACCAACTTAGTCAACTACGACTACTATCAGGACAAGCCAGTAGAGACCTTGGGACTGGCTAAAACAGCCGTGCTGATCGAGAAGGCTAAGAAAGAAAATCCTAACGTCCTCTTGGTCGACAATGGCGATACCATACAAGGAACGCCGCTGGGAACCTATAAGGCCATTGTGGATCCTGTGGAGAAGGGCGAACAGCACCCTATGTACGCTGCCTTACAAGCTCTGGGCTTTGAAGCTGGTACGCTTGGGAACCATGAGTTTAACTATGGTCTGGACTATCTGAACCGCGTGATTGAGACAGCTGGCCTGCCTATTGTCAATGCAAATGTGCTGGATCCAGCGACTGGTAAATTCATCTATCAGCCTTACAAAATCATCGAAAAGACCTTTACAGATACTCAGGGCCGCTTGACGACCGTCAAGATTGGTGTGACTGGGATTGTACCGCCACAGATTCTAAACTGGGATAAGGCAAACCTAGAAGGAAAAGTGGTTGTTCGCGATTCTGTTGAGGCTATTCGAGATATCATTCCTGAGATGCGCAAGGCTGGTGCAGACATCACTTTGGTGCTTTCTCACTCTGGTATCGGAGATGACAAGTATGAAAAAGGCGAGGAAAATGAAGGTTATCAAATCGCCAGCCTGCCAGGTGTGGATGCTGTTGTAACGGGCCACTCCCACGCAGAATTTCCAAGCGGAAATGGAACTGGATTCTACGAAAAATATCCTGGTGTAGACGGTATCAACGGGAAAATCAACGGCACTCCAGTAACCATGGCTGGAAAATATGGCGACCATCTGGGCGTCATTGACCTCAAGCTAAACTATACCGATGGCAAATGGAAAGTCACTGACAGCAAGGGCTCTATCCGCAAGGTAGATACCAAGTCTAATGTAGCAGATCAGCGCGTCATTGACATTGCCAAAGAATCCCACCAAGGGACTATCAACTATGTCCGCCAGCAAGTCGGTACTACGACTGCACCCATTACAAGTTACTTCTCTCTGGTCAAAGACGATCCATCTGTGCAAATCGTCAACAATGCCCAGCTTTGGTATGCTAAGCAAGAGCTGGCTGGCACGCCTGAAGCCAACCTTCCCATTCTGTCTGCAGCTGCTCCTTTCAAGGCAGGAACTCGTGGGGATGCAACGGCCTACACAGACATTCCAGCTGGTCCTATTGCCATCAAGAACGTAGCAGACCTCTATCTCTATGACAATGTCACTGCTATCCTCAAGGTCAACGGTGCTCAACTCAAAGAATGGTTGGAAATGTCAGCTGGACAATTCAATACCATTGATCCAAATAATAGCCAACCGCAAAATCTGGTCAATACTGACTACCGGACTTATAACTTTGATGTTATCGACGGTGTTACCTATGAGTTTGACATTACCCAGCCTAATAAATACGACCGCGAAGGTAAACTGGCCAACCCAAATGCCAGTCGAGTCCGTAATCTGAAATACCAAGGCAAGGAGATTGATCCAAATCAGGAATTTATCGTCGTGACCAACAACTACCGGTCTAACGGTAACTTCCCTGGTGTTCGAGAAGCCAGCCTCAATCGTCTGCTCAATCTGGAAAACCGCCAAGCTATCATCAATTATATTTTGGCTGTCAAAAATATCAATCCAAGTGCAGATCAAAACTGGCATTTCGCTGATACCATCAAGGGACTAGACCTGCGCTTCCTGACAGCTGATAAGGCCAAGAACTTGATTGGTACTGACGGAGACATCGTCTATCTAGCGGCATCTGCCCAAGAAGGATTCGGCGAATACAAATTCGTCTACGTCGCACCGAAAACTGAACCGGTTCCTATTGAGCAACCAAGCTCTCCTACTATCGCAGTTGAAGCAGCCAACCTGCAGCATAGTAGAGTAGACTTCCCTGTCTTGACTGCTGTTGACCCTAGCACAAACAAGCAAGCGTTCCACAGACAGGCAGGAGCAGAAAGCCTCCCAGCAACCGGAGAAAAGACGTCCTCACTCGGACTCTTGGGACTTGCCATGACCGGACTTGCAGGAATCTTCACCTTCAAAAAACGAGAAAGACAATAATGATTAAAAAATCAGCAGCCAAAATGGCTGCTGATTTTGCTTTTTAAAGACTGTCATCGCTCAATTCCAACAAAACACTGACTGCCGTCAAGGCATAAAGCGGAGCAGTTTCAGCCCGCAGGATACGTGGACCTAGACCAGCGGAGACTGCCCCTGCTTGGTGAAAGGCTGCTATTTCATCTGACGATAGACCGCCCTCCGGTCCGAAGATAAAGAGCACTTTTGCGCCGGTTTCCAAGCCTGACAGAGCCCGGACTAGAGCCGCAGTTTCTCCTTCTTTGGCCGATTCTTCATAAGCCACGATGATGCGGTCAAAGGCTGCCAAGGCCGCCAGAAAGTCTGCCTTTTTATCAAAGAGCCGAACCTCTGGAATCAGATTGCGCTTGCTTTGCTCCGCTGCTCCCTGAGCAATTTTCTCCAGTTTTTCACTCTTTTTGGCCAGCTTTTTGCCATCCCACTTAGCCACCGACCACTCAGCTGGAAAGCCCCAGAGAGCACAGGCTCCTAGCTCCGTTGCCTTTTGAGTGATAAATTCCAACTTATCACCCTTGGGAAAGCCTGAAGCAATGGTCACTTGAACCGGCAGCTCGGTATTGTCTGCTAACTCCTCCACGATTTCCAAGCTCTGCTGGCCGGGGTCTAACACCCGAGCCAGCCGTTTCACACCATCATCAAAGACTAATGTGACTTGTTCGTCCTCTTTGAGCCGCATGACTGAAAACATATGTTTGGCCGTATCCTTATCCGTTACCACCAGAGGGGACTGAGGACTTCCTTTTATAAAATACTGCTGCATCTAACCACCTATCACGCCCGAAATGTCCTGCGTTTTCTTAAAGACACAGGCATTCCATTCGCCCCGAATCATATGCGTTTCCAGGAAAAATCCTGCCGCTTCCGCTGACTCGCGCACCATTTCCCACTTCTCAGAAATAATCCCACTCATAATCAGATAGCCCTCATCCTTGACCAAACGATAGGCATCCTCTGTCAGATGGACGAGAATATCGGCCAAGATATTGGCAACAATGACGTCCGCCTTGATTTCTACACCTCGGAGAAGATCCCCCGGCGCCACATGGATATTCTCCATACCAGGATTGAGCTCGATATTTTCCTGCGCCACTCGCACCGCTACCTCATCTAAATCATAGGCGTAGATGTCCTTAGCGCCTAAGAGAGAGCTGGCAATGGAGAGGACACCGCTACCTGTACCCACATCCAGCACAGTTTCTCCGCCTCGCAAGACCTGCTCCAGCGCAAAGAGGCTCATCTTGGTCGTCGGGTGAGTGCCCGTACCGAAGGCCATGCCAGGATCCAGCTTGATAATCTTCTCACCAGCTGTTCCCTCATAGTCCGTCCAGGACGGCACAATAGTCAAGTCATGGGTGATCCGAGCCGGCTCAAAGTACTTCTTCCAGTTATCCGCCCAGTCTTCCTCAGCCAGTTCCTGCCGAGTCAGCTGAATATCTCCCGTCTCCAATCCGAAACCATCCAGCTCAGCCAGTCGCTCATTGGCCTGGGCCGCAACGGCCTCTATATCCACAGAATCCGGATAGTAGCCAGTAATCTTGACTCGCTCGCTCTGCTCAACTTCTGGAAAAAGCTCACCATACTGGTCGACCTGCCCCAGATAATCTGCGCTGTCATCGATAGCCACGCCCTGACTGCCCAGCTCAATCAGAATATTAGAGGCTGCTTCTTCCGCCTCACGCTTCACTTCAATCGTTAATTCCTGCCAAGTGTCCATTATTAAATACCAAGCCCGTAAAACACAAAGCCAAAATAGGAAATTCTCTGACGACGTTTGCGTCTAAGAGAACTTTATCTTTTTGCCACAGTTTTTAGGGCGTGTTCAGTTTAGAAATTTAACTGAACAATCCTTTCTTTGTTTATTTCGTTGTCTTTGTCATATAGACCATATCCATGCCCTCTTTTTCGGGCTCCGTATGGGTCTGATGATAGCCGTTTTTCTCATAAAAAGCCACCATGCCTTTATCCTGGAAAACCGTACACAAATCCCATTGCCTAATGGTGGAGAATGTCTCCTCTATCAGGCCAAGCCCCTCAGAGCCATATCCTTTATTCTGGTGCTCTGGCAAAATCGCCACTGTCCCAATCCAGCCTGCTGTCTGTTCGTCATTTGTATTCAAGCGGATAAAGCCCAGAATCTTCTCGTCGTCTTTGACAAAATAATAAAAACTATTGGGCCGCTCAACCAGCTTCCAGCGAATCCGCTCTCGCTCCTCCAGATAGGGGTCGTATTGATCCTGATATTTCTCATAAACGGCCTTAAAACTCGCTCGCTGAATGGCGATAATGGTCTCTAAATCCTCAGCTCTCGCCCGTTCAATATGAATCATGCTCGCACCTCCAAATAATCTCTCAACCTGTCCTTCAACTGCGGAATAACCTTTTTATCTGATAAGAACTGGCTCACATCCATCATCTGATAAGCCTGCCCCTCATCGCCAAAGGTGATACTGGCAAATTCTTCCTGAGTGATGGTTCCCACCATAAAAATCGAGGTTTTGGCTGGATCAAGCATGCCTTGATATTCCTTAGCCCAGACAATAGCTACTTCTTCAAGCTTCAAACCAAGCTCTTCGAAAACTTCTCTTTGAACACATTCAAAGGGGGTCTCCTCGTTCTCTCGGCCACCGCCTGGCAGCTCCCACATATTGGGCCAAGGAATAGTTGAAATATCGTCTCGCAAGATAGTCAGTAGCTTATCATCACAGAGCAAGGCAATCTTGCAGCCAGAAAACTCCATCTGTTTGTGCAGCAAATCTAGTCCTTCTTCATCTGTCATCAGCGCCTCCTAATACCTCGGATAGGGATAAAAGTCTGTCTCAGCCAAGTCAGCTCTGCCATTTTCAAAAGCCTCAGCATTCCAAGCCATCTCAAACTCTGCCGCCTCTGAATCTGCTAAAAAGTCCATGAGCGCATCAAGGCCAGACTCAGCTGTTTGGGTTAGGAAATCCACAAAATAAGCTAGAAACTCCCGTGACAGCCCTTTCTTCGGCTCATAGGGAAGAACCGCCAGATAATCCTCGGCCTCAAAACGAGACTTGACCGGATTATAGAAAAGCACGGTTTCCTCAAAGTAAATATCTTCAGCCGAGGCATTGCCCTCAGCATCAACCGTCTCAATCCCACCTGGATTTTGAACCTCAAGGAGAAAGGCCACTTCCACTGCGTGATTCTTCTTGTCCCAGTTTATTTCATAATCAAAAGGAAAGCTCTTCCCCATTTCCTCGTCCAATATCTCCAAAAAACCGTACTTAGCCATGATTTCCTCTTTTCATTGTGATAAAATATTACTATCTACAATAGTAACACAAAAAGCTAAGAAAAACACTTGCAGAAAGGAAATCTTATGCCAGAAAACCTCGCCCTGCGCATGCGGCCGACCGATATTGATCAGATTATCGGCCAGCAACATCTGGTCGGACCCGGGAAAATCATCCGCCGTATGGTTGAAGCTAACCGCCTGTCCTCGATGATTCTCTACGGACCACCCGGCATCGGCAAGACCTCTATCGCCTCGGCTATTGCCGGCACAACTAAATACGCCTTTCGGACCTTTAATGCCACGGTAGATAGCAAGAAGCGCCTGCAAGAAATCGCTGAAGAGGCTAAATTCTCCGGCGGACTGGTTCTCCTACTGGATGAGATTCACCGTTTGGATAAAACAAAACAAGACTTTCTGCTGCCACTATTAGAAAGCGGTCTGGTCATCATGATTGGAGCGACGACAGAAAATCCTTTCTTTTCTGTCACTCCTGCTATCAGGAGCCGGGTTCAGATATTTGAGCTTGAGCCCCTAAGCAACGACGACATCCGGACAGCCATTCAGCTAGCCTTGACGGATAAGGAGCGAGGATTTGATTTTCCAGTAGAGCTAGATGATGAGGCTCTGGAATTCATTGCCATCTCTACCAACGGAGACCTGCGCTCCGCCTATAACTCGCTGGACCTAGCCGTACTCTCTACCCCAGAAGATAGCAAGGGCATTCGCCACATCACGCTCGATGTCATGGAAAACAGCCTGCAAAAGAGCTATATCACCATGGATAAGGACGGGGATGGCCATTACGATGTCCTCTCTGCCCTACAGAAGTCTATCCGTGGCTCCGATGTCAATGCCAGTCTCCACTACGCAGCACGCCTCATTGAGGCAGGAGACCTGCCTAGCCTAGCTCGACGTTTGACCGTTATCGCTTACGAAGATATTGGCCTAGCAAATCCTGACGCTCAAGTCCATACCGTTACAGCTCTGGAGGCAGCTCAGCGGATCGGTTTTCCTGAAGCTCGTATCCTTATTGCCAATATTGTCATCGATCTAGCTCTATCGCCCAAGTCTAACTCAGCCTATCTGGCCATGGACAAGGCCTTGGCTGACCTAAGAAAGAATGGAAACCTCCCCATTCCCCGCCACTTACGCGACGGACACTATGCCGGCAGCAAGGAATTGGGCAACGCACAGGACTATCTCTACCCTCACTCCTATCCTGGCAATTGGGTCAAGCAGGACTATCTACCCGACAAGATAAAAGACGCCAATTACTTCACGCCTAATGAGAATGGCAAATACGAGCGAGCCCTTGGAATGACCAAAGATAAGATTGACGACTTAAAAAAATGATGACATCGTTTGCAAAAAATCACATTTTTCTCTTGAATTTTTCAAAATTTATGGTATTATAATTATAGAAACGCTGTGGTGTACGACTTCACACTTAAGTGTTGACCGACTATTTTTTGTATTATTAGGGAAACAAAAGACTTCTAACAGCATGCAAGCCGTGTCACGCGGAAGCAGCTTCAGTTAGAGCGAGTTGCCCACCTGCTTAATTGCGCGGGTTCAATACAAATCGTGAAGGTCCGGCACCAATACAGCTTTTTCTATTGCCTCCTTAGCTCAGCTGGCAGAGCAGCGGACTCTTAATCCGTGGGTCGCAGGTTCGATCCCTGCAGGGGGCATAGAGCGAAACCCTGAAAAAGCCTATTCTAATAGGCTTTTTTTGTGTGTTTTTTGAGTTTGCCCGAATGTTTGCCCGAGTGTTTTTCCTTTTTCTATTTCCGCCCACTCGTCATCCGTCTCCTGCAGGAGGTGAACATAGACCTCTCGCAACATGGTTGTGTCCTTATGACCAAACCACTTCGCGAGTGCTTCTAAAGGAACTCCCTCTCGAACTTTTACGCTTCCATAAGTATGACGGGCACCATAAACGGTCATTATTGGCTCAATCTCCAGCTGTTTCAACATTTTTTTCAAGGCTTTATTTAAAGTAGATTCATCAGGCACAGGCCACTTTGCTCCATATTGAAAAAAGACAAAATTCTCTCGATTCTCTAAATTGAGTACTTTCAAGGTTCTTTCCTGGATTGATTTCAACTCCTGCAGCACCTGCATAACTTGCATATTTGCAGGAACTTTTCTAACAGATGGATTTCTACGATTAATTCTGCGATAGTAATGGTCATTTTTGGGAGGAACAACCGTATGCTTATGAGACGACCAACGGGAATGAGTATAAACTTCCTGCCTGTCAAAATCAATGTCAGCCCAAGTCAAAGATAAAGCTTCGCCTGGCCGTAATCCAATACCAAATAGGATATACAGCACATAGGGAACTACTGACTTCCTGTAATCCATGAACAACCGCAAATATTCCATCACCCGCTCATAGTCATCTTGGCTATGCAAAAACTTCGTATCCGGATGCCTCGGTTCCCGAATAGAATTCAATTTAATGTTTTTCAAAAAACTATCATCAATCGGAATCCGGTCAGCTTTCGCAAATTCTACTGCCTTTGTAATATTAGCATTCATACGCCCTAATTCATTAATTTCATAG
The DNA here is from genome assembly GCF_041431675.1 of Streptococcus sp. 27098_8_134. Taxonomy (NCBI): domain Bacteria; kingdom Bacillati; phylum Bacillota; class Bacilli; order Lactobacillales; family Streptococcaceae; genus Streptococcus; species Streptococcus sp. 27098_8_134. Next base: position 831,435 of record NZ_JAPVYD010000001.1, read on the forward strand.
CTTTCCCCATAAAAATTAATGAATTTTTGATAATTAGAACGAACAATATCCGAGACCAGCATATCCCCAAAGTAATTTTTAATCACTTCCCTCCGCCGTTTATAACGTTTCTTCGTGTCAATATCCAATTTCTGAGGCAGAATTTCAACCTCTAACCAGCTATCGAACAATTCAACCAAAGTCAATGGATTTTCATAGACCGTCAATTGACCACTAGCCAGCTGCAGCTCAATCTCCTTAGCCTTATCAGAAGCTTCTTTTTTCGTCCTAAAACCACTACCATGGTAAGATTTTTCCCCTTTACCTTTACGCTCAATTTCAAAACTCCAGGTTTTACCACGCTTTCTAATTCGTGCCATTGTAGATTTTCCTTCCTAAAATTTTATAAATATATTCTTGTGGAATTTCAACTTTTCGCTGATTTTTATAAAACGAAAAACCATCCTTAACCAACAAATCAACAGCCTGTTGAATCACCTTCCTAGCTTTATAATCACTCATTTCATGCAGTAAATCCTGCTTGTTTACCGTATCACGCATTGTTTCCATCTTCTCTCCTCCTTCAAAATAAGAAGCAAGCCTATATTCCTAGACTTGCTCATATGTTGCTTCAAAAATCTTTTCCTTGACAGTCCAGACTTCATTGTCATTTCCAATGATGAGATAATCACCAATCCCAAAATTGAATTGACCTTCAAGGGTCTGAACAGTCAAGTTATCAAGGTCTAATCGCTCCTCCTGTTCCAGCCATTCTTTGTTTTCAGGAACAATCTGAATAGCATAAGCTGGAATCGGACGCTTCACATATTTAGAAATTCCAAGAGATTCCGCTTTTTCTTTAGTTAATGTTTTCATTTTATTTCTCCATTTCCATTTTTAATGTCCCTCTACATACCAAAACTGCTTAGCCGTATTGGCATCGAAAACCCTGTAGCCCACTGTCATAGCTGGCACCCCAACAACATTCATTTCAGAAATCAAGACTGAACCGTCAGACCTAACCTCCTCACAAAATGCCACGTGGCCATAAGTAGGATCAGAGCCAGCCTGCCCCTGAACAAACGAGACAGCAGTATGCTTCTTAGGCGTATGACTAGATTTATAACCAGCTTTTTGCCACCACTGACCGCCATTTCCCATGAAAGAATCAAACTGGATACCGAGCTGTTTTGCCCTATTAAACACGTACCATGTACACTGGCCTGCTGGATAAGAGCCACTACCATCATAAGCATGACCGTCATACTGGCTGATATTCCCCCAGCCCTCTGGTACAGCTACCGAGCTAGAACCTGTATTATTATCCTGATTAAAGGTTGCTTGGGCATCCTTTAAAATATCATAGATAACCTCCGCCCATTGTTCAATATCACTGACTTTGGTCTGAGAATCACTGATTGCTACTCCCTCATAATATTGCGACCAATCTCGGGCTGCTTGCTTAGGATCTGTGCTAGGTCCAACCTTTTCGACCACTTGGGCATAAGGCCCCTCTAATTCAGCACTCATCAGGTCTATTTGGATTTGCTTATCTAGCTTTTTTTCTTTGGCTTGGGCCCAGCGATCACCATTAATGGTACTGGACCACCCAGACCACTGATAGAAACCGGCGACACCACCACTAGGATTAACGGCTGTATGATCAAAGCCGCATTCCCGATAAGCTACAGCCAGACTGCCACTTGTCCCCTGTAAGGTGAAGTGGTGCTGGTTCATTAGCCGGGCTCCAAAATCTAAAGCAGTCTGTGCATTTTCTTCACTCAACTGACGGCCCGTCTTCTCTGTAAATTTCTGGGCAAACTCTTTGGCAGAAACAGAAATCCCTCCAGAAGTAGCCGAATAAGTTTGAGAATCAACTGAACCACTGCCAATCACCAGAAAAACAAGAGTAAAGAAAAGGACTGAAACAGTCCCTAACCCGATTAGTCCTCGCTTAATTGCTTTCATTTTACCCCTTTCTCAAATAATTCATCCGCTGGATTATTTTGGTATTGCTGCTTTTGCCATTCTCGTTTCAACTTCGGTGCTGACAAACGCTCTTTCCAATCATTCTTAAATCCTGGTTCCATATTTCTACGCCTTTCATCTCGGAAACGGTCAAAATTGATAGAATCTTGTCGCCGCTTCTCTGTACGCTCCAAGCGCTCTTGTCTACGGTATTGCCGCTCTTGATGAGCTAACTGGACAGGTGTATCTGTATCGCCAGCCAAGTCATGGACCTTAGCTCTGAGAGACTCACCTTTTGCAGCTGCAAACAAGTCCTGTAAGCCTTCTGCTCGATCTTGTAACTGACGCTTGAAATCTGCCCTGCGTTGTTGAGACAGTTGCTTATCCAGTGTGTCTTCCTTGCCATATCTTAAGCGGTCATAGACTTGCACTGTTCCATTTTTACCGGCCCTAAACAAGGTAGCTAGGGACTTTTTAAAACTTGCCTGAGGGGATGCCACAGGAATAGTATCAGAGGAAAAGTTAGCCGGTCGAACAGTTTGACTAGGTCCATAGCTTTCTGTAGCTGTAGAAAGTTTTGGCATAGAAAAGCGATCAAAGTTAAACTGAGCTTTCTGAGCCAACTCCTGAGCGGAAATGGTCCCCTTGACAAAGAGACCGCCCAACAGGTGACGGCAACGATAGAGAACAATCCAAATCAGCCCTTGAATAATAGCAGACCAAAAATAAATATCGTTCATACCGCCAGCGGCACCTTCGACCAAGCCATTGACATACAGAAAAGCTCGCACAAAGAAGAGACCAAGACCGCCTAATAAGGCAAACTGCATCAGTTTCTTACTTGCGTTGCCAAGAGCTTGTTCAAAACCTGGAATCATAGCAATAAAGAGCAAAATAACCGAACAAACAATAATAAGTAAAGCAAGATATTTAAAGACAATTGAGATTAACCCAATGACAATTAAAGCAAAGCCAATAACCAGCGCTTTTATAAAGGCCGCAAAGGCTGTGAAAATCTTGACACCAACCGAACCAAAGGAAACTTGTTCAATTTTTTCATTTTTTTTAGCAAATGTTTCAACATCCTTTGGATCACCTTTTGTTACAAATAACTCTTTAATTTTATCTTCTGTTACAACATTTTTATCCGTTGTATTAAAATTAAGGGCTAAAAACGGCTCATAAACCAATTTGTCGAAAATTGCATTTTTAACAGAATCAATATTATTCTTGCCATTTTGACTAGATAAGGTTGCATTATCTGCATCAATAGTATCAAATCCTTTTATAGCAGTAGAAGTCATATCTTGTCCCAATCCGTCTGCCATCTTAACTAGGACTGAAAGATTATAACTTGCAGGTACCTGGGAATCACCATAATTAGGCTGAAAGTATGCTGGCTGATAAAGTAAGGCCGCCACAAACCAGACCAAAAGAAAGCGGAAAGACCAAATAGGAAACCGGCGAGTTTTGAAAAATTCTGTCAGGCCACCAAAAAGAGCCAATCCATAAACCAGATATTTATAGTCCGTCATGAAAGTATTGAAAAAGTTAGCCGAGAAACCAACAACCTTATCTAGCTCTTTATAAGTGTTCGCTGTAAAAACCTGTTCCAAAATGATGATAACTAAGCAATAGATTGCTTTGACCAAGAAAAAGATTCCTTGAGCAATTGCATTGACGGCTTTAGGAAAAAGATCATCAGAATTAAAGAAGCCACCTTCTACATAAATGTAAGAAGTCAGCTTAGACATATCTGCTGGATTGACTGTTTCTCTGGCATTGTCCAGGTATTCCTGAGCTTCCTCCCGTGCTTTGGCATCATCTAGCTTACTTCCCACTTGTTCATTGTAGTTATTTTGAGTTGTTTTCAGCCCCTGAATTTGAGAAGCATCTTCCTTGTCCTTGTTCTGTTCAATATATTTATTAATATCTTCTATATCTTCCCCAGCTTTTTTAATATCCTTGGTAGAAGCATTTTTGTTCTTAAGGGTTTTGTCAACATTTTCAGCTTTCTTTTGAATAGATTGATAATCGTCATCTTTTTCGATTTTTTTTTCGTCTTTTTTCTTTTTTTCCTCCTTTTTCTTTTTATTCTGAGCCTCTCTAGCCTGCGCTTCCTGTATATTAGGAGGAGCATATCCAGTATTGGAATTGTTCTGTGAAGTGTTCGTATTAAATCCGTTGGCTCCTGGTTGAGGAGCTCCAGTTCCAGTATTAGAAGCAGGAGTATTTGTATTAAAATTATTTGCACCTGGCATCGGAGCACCGTTGGCATATACAAGAACTACGGGAAAACAAGTCAAGATAAGAATGAAGAAAATCCATTTCATCCGTTTCTTGTTCATTAAGCTACCTCCTCTTTTTGATTTTCTTGGTTGCGAACTGTTCTGAAAAGTTCGCTAACTTCTGGGAAGAATAGGCCATCAACGGTAATCCGTTCTACCCGACCGTGCGTATCTTTCATGAGACATTGGGCCTTGGTCAAATTATCAAACCAGGCCTTACTATCTTCTGTCACCTCCACTTTGAGACGAGAGAGGACCTTTTCAGCAGATCCAGGAGTATCATTATGGAAACAAAGATAAGTTCCAAATGATGTTGCTTCTCCGTCTGCTCGGTTGGAATCCTCCGGCAGTTGAGAAGTAAAAACATAGAAATTATTTTGAGAGCGGCCAACCCGTTTGATTCGGTCCTGGAGGCCTCGGCCATAAGCTGTGATACTCAATACCCAGGCTTCATCTTGACCAATTACAGTTTTTTGTCCGTAATCTCGTTCACCAAATTTGATACAAAAATCACCCAAAGCATAGAGCACCGCCATAGCTTTTCTATTTTGTAAGGTCAATTCTGAGTGTTCATCTGCTGGTAAATCCAAATGCGCAATTTCCAGAATCGTATTACGAGCAGTCAGGTCAACGGCTGAATTGGTACCGTCTGAAAAGACCAAACTCAATACAGAAGCAGTCACTTTTTCCAATAGATTCTCAGCTGTCTCTCGGACTTTCTCAACATCAGATTTCATCAATTCTTGAATGACGGACAAGGTTCCTACCTTTTCACCATTGGCCCGTTTGGCCGCAAAGACCCGAATCATCTTAGAAAATTCAGTCTCAAATTTATCCTTACCATCCAGAGGCATGAATTCGTTGACCATTGAAAGAATCAGGTCCTTTGCCTGCTCCCCGCTTAAAAAGACCAATGGATCCAGCACCCCATGATTTTCAGGTTTTGTATAATCCAAAGTCACAAAGTGGATGCTCCGGATATAATCCTGAATTTCTGGATAGATATCCTTTTCTTCCAGCTCCTTCAAAAGTTTGTTATACCAGTAGCGCTTTTCCATTTTCGGATCAATGTAGAGCGTTTGGCAGTTCAGCAAACTAGCATAATAGAAAATGTAGGAAATGGCAAAAGTTTTCCCCTGACCAGTATCACCTGTAACAGAGATATGCGGATTATCGGTACTTTTTCCCTCTACCTTTTCATTCGCCTCCAGAATATTGACAAAGACCGGTTTGTCAGAAACGGCTATAGCCTCTTCATATCGACCATGCCAAGAGCTCAGCTGACTGTCAATCATCCCAAAGTAAAAGCCAGTATCTTGACCAACTTTTTGAGTGACAAAAAACAAGTCTTCTGCTAAAGCTCCGACTTCATCAATTTGGATAAAGTTTTTATCCTCAGATTGAAGCAGTTCTCCAAAGCGATTTTTGGCAAACAGATATAATTGGTAAGGAGTGGCCCGAGAGATTTTGATTTTGCGACTTTTCATTTCTTCCATCAGCAAGTTAATTTTCTGCTTTAAAACCCTCAAATCACTATCAAAAACGACCAAAGTCTGCAGGTAATTGAGAATAGGAATACCATCTTCAATTTTGGATTCAATATCCTCTACTAGGTATTTACTCTGGCCAACAGAATTTTTCTGTACACTATCTGCTTCTGCAGACTCTGTCTGAGCCCCTTTCAATTTTAAGCGAACATTACGGGCCTTGGTCCGGATATTGTTAAAGGGCAGCCCCTTGACCTTGGCAAATTTGGCCTTGGTCCAAACTTCTACCGGAAACCCTAATGACTGCGCTTTTTCAATAAAATGCAGGTAGGAGGCATTTTCTGGCTTATAAGCCACTGGAAGAAAAGCAACATATTGAGAGCCTTCTTCATTTTGAAACTCCAGAACATTAATACGCTTGTAATCAATATTCTTGTCTCCCAAGTTATCAATCCAGTTTTCAACCAAATTCACTTCATATTCTTTATCAACATTCAAAGAATGTAAATATGAATAGCGATTAACAAAAATCGTCTCTCGAGTTGACAGCCGGCGATAATCGAGCAGGGACAAATCTTTTTCCAGTTCTGCCCGTTGTTTTTCGTACTTTAATTCCCACCCTTCCATTATGCTTTTTTGAAGCCCCAAACTCTCTACCAGAAAATCAGAAGCTGTATTGATAGAATCCTGGATTACTTCTTTTAGATCCACGGAAATAGTAAAAGATTTCAGAGGAATACTGATAAAGTAATGATAGTCACACAATTCTTTAGATGACAACAAATAATCATAGGACTTTTCAAGGACTGAATAGGCCATATCTTCTGTATCGGTCGCAAAGTTTTGAGAAAGCTTCTGAAATTTTTTCAGTAGGTCTTTTTGAAAAGGAAGCATGACAATATCCACATCGCCATAGTTTTTAATATTAGTTAGCCAGGCTTCAACAGATGCCTTAAATTTTTCCTTTTTGGTAAAGTCTACGGGATTAATGTCTTGGGGATTGACCTCATACAAGGCAAAGACACTGCCATCTTTTTTTAACATCAGGTTATCAACAATATCTACAATTTCATTCGTTAGTTTCACTCAATTTCCCCTCTTTCTTTAAGATATAATCTGGTTTGTAATACAAAATACCATCATTCAGATATTTCAGCTTACGTTTTCGGCCATAAACCCGATAAAATTTTAGATAGTCACGAATAAAACGACTGATTTTCTGCTGCTCAATCGTAAAATCAGATAGGACAATCCCTGAACTCCAAATGATAGGTGTCCCAACCCCAATCCAAAACGGCATAGGAATTGGAATAACTTTCGTTACAAAATTTGAAAACAGCCAATAATAAGCCAAAAACAAAAAAGCCGTCCAGCCAAGTGTAGACAGCTTGATTGCGTTAGGCAGAGAAAAACGATCGGAAAATTTTTGAATCCAAGTTGGCTGCTCAAAAGCAGAGCGATAGTGATATAATCGCTTATCTTTTTTCTCAAATGCCATTGCCTCACCCACCAATCTTGAAAAGATTGACCAGTATAGACAAGATTTCAGAGACTTTGTTCAACACCAATTCTGGTTGGTAGCAGAAAAAAGCGACGGCCAAACCAATTCCAATAGACTTCAAAATCTTTCCGCCGGACCGATCTGTCAAAAATGTAACAATACCAGCTCCTGCACCAATTCCAAGGGCACCCCAAGCCCCTACGTCTTTCAACAATAAAAGGATAACTTCTTTCATTCGTTACCTACTCTCCTTTACTTCATTTGTTTTCGGTATTTTTCAGCAATCCCATGCTCAAAACTTTGAACACGGAACGTATCATTTTCTTTGTCTACTTTCAAAGTGACCACAAAGTTTTCTTGATGGGACAGTCCCAGACCGTCCGTAAAGGTAACTTGCAGTACATCTACCAGCTTATCTTTATGATCCTTATCCGTAATAAAATAAGAATAATCAATAGAGGTCAGTTTGTACCCTTCCAAGGGCTGAATATCCTTTGAAAAAGGGGTTAGCTGTGTTTTATCACCGCTAGCATAAGCTGTAAACAAAGCTTGAACATACTCTTTGGCTTTACCAAACTCTTGTTTGCTATCCTGCTGGTCCTGCAAGTGGATACCAGCTTTTACATTTTTGGCCGCATAAGAATTTTCCTTAGTGAAATAAGGCAAGTCTGAAACATAGAATTTATTATCCTTAACGGCATAAGGGATATGAAGCAAGCCATAGTTTGGTTGCCATTCCTCCCCTGCCTTAACAGAATAAGTGACCCGATAAGTCGCTAAATTATCTGTTACCTCTACTAAGGTAGCGCCTGTTAGCTGACTATCCATTCGGTTGTTTTCTGTGTTTTTAATGTCAATGCCTGATCCGTAGTATTCCTTGAGTTTGGCTTGATTTTCAGCATTATTTTCTGAGAAGTAAACATTTAAAAATTCCATCATAAAAAGACTGACCTGATTAGAATAGGTCCGAGAATTTTTGTTTGTTACCTGAATCTCGTTTTTATCATTCCTCAAACTACGAAAGGTGTTGGAAACAATGGTTAGGGTTGATAAGAGTACGACCCCAGCCACAAAGCCCAGAAGCAAACGATTAGCCGCCTTCTGGCTGATTTTCCGGGGCTTCAGCTCTACCTTGCTTTTGTTTGGTTTGGGAAACTTTACTTTCCCAACCTCCTTTTTTAGTTGAGAAAACCATTTTTTTACATTCAAATTTATTCTCCTTTACATATATTTTCCACTAAAACGGACATTTTTAAAATTGTCTGCTAAAACGGAAAGTTAGTTAACGCTAGGCCGGAACCAGATTAAGAACAAGCTCATCGTAAGCCTCAATGTCGCCCATCACGGCATCCATCTGTTGCTTCGTAATCCTAGCTTGATCTACATATTCCTGTAGTTCCCGGAAGCACCAATAAACCGCTTCGCCGTACGATAAGTCATCCTCAATCAATTCCCCGTCATCACGCCAAACTGAGTAAGGATTTTCTTCTTTCGAAAAATCCTTATGAATAGTGTAAACAGGCATGCTTACCTCCTTTCTTCATTCACATGATACATAGAACCCTTTGCTGGTATTAAGTACCACTCCCTGATCTATATAAGCCTGGATGGCCCTAACCCAGCTGGAAGCCTGGAAGAAAAATTCCACTACGCTATCCATATCAGCCCCCTCCAGGAGCTGCTTCATCAAAGCAGTCTCATCTTTAGAAACAAAGCGGTAGTAGTGGCTCATGATAAAGCTGGGAGATTGATGATGTTTTAACATGTGTTGTACCAAGAAATCATCCCCGTCGTACAACTCCAGGATCACTTTTTTTAAAAGATAGGCTTCCTGCAGGGACATGATTGAATCAACTTCCCAATCAGAAAAGCCACAAATGAAAAAGGAATCTTCCTTAATTCCTCTTTCTTCCATTCTGGCCAATACCGCCTCTTTACTGAATTTCATCAAATCCAACTGGCATAAAGACCGGCTATTGCCATCCGTCAGCACCCGAATATTTGCAATCATTTGTCCTCCTCAGTCATTCTCCTTTCATACTGTAAAATTTCTTCCCAAGTCAACCATTCAGGCTTTTCACCCTCTGGAAATTTCTTCCACAATTTTTTCATTTCCGCAATCTGATCCGGGACATTACCAGCCCAAAGATGCCCCTCATACCGACCGCCATAACCTAAAAAATAGTCACAGTCTGTCTGTAATCTACTTAACATCATATAATCAAAATGATAAGGATTTTGGCGGTTTTTGTAATCTTCCAAATAGGCTTTTAGCTCAGATAATTCCAAAAAACCGTCCAGACCGTAACCAAAAGTATCATCTTCCTCTGGCAAGACATAGAGTTGGCCTTTGAAAGATTCTGTCACTCCGATTTTTTCCAAAGCGCTAATCTGAAAAGGCAAGGGGAAACGCCCCCTTTGTCCCGTCTCCGTATTTGTCACAATCGCAAATTCCATGTCACCGACTCCTAAACAAGGGCCGCTAGTCGCTTGCCAGTACCGTACATGCTTTGAGAAATGGTGTTTAATTTCTCATTTTGCCTGTAGTAGATCCGCAGTTGAGTCTGGATTTCCCGGATCTGATCAATCGGAAGGGCAATCACCATGTCCCCTTTTAACTTACTGTTAAGCGTTCCTGCAATCGTATAGGCTTCCCGGTAATTGTGAGCAATCAATAGTTCTGAAAGCTGGGCTGTCAATGATAAAATTTCTTTTTCCAAAGTTCCTTGTTGTGCCATTTTTCTACCTCATTTCTAGTATTTTATCCATAAATAACTATCTTATGGATGGGCTTCTAATAATGAATTCTTTTCCCATTTCCTTTATGCTCTTTTTTTCTTTAATTCAAAAATATAAGCCTTATATATGACATTAAAAATATCCGCTACCAACTTTTGCGGAATATTTGAACGCTCATTATAAGACTTGGAGAAATTTTTCAAAGTCATTTCTGGCTTAATAATTTCTTTTTTTAGATTAAGATAGACATTACTTGCAAATGTCGTCCTCTTTTGCAAAGGATAGTCATAATTGTTGTACCTAGTTAAATTTTTATATGGAATTTTGAAACCAATAATATCTTCAATATACGGCCATAAACGATCACCTGCAGGGTTTTCAATGACCCAAAACAGAGGATTGTAACGCTTAATAATTTCAATCGTATTAAAAGCGGTCAATTCTCCATTGATTCGTTTCAAGAACTGGTGCTCATATCGGTAATTGATAGGAGCTTTTTCATAGTCATCATTGGAACGAATAGTAAAAGGAGACGGCTGCACCTGAGGAGCAAATAGACTGTCTGATACATCATTTCGTTTCCAACAGGCATTACCCTGATCCATAGCGGAAGCATTAGACCAGCTCTCACAGGGTGGACTGGCAATAATCAAATCAGGCCTAGGTAACTGATCCAGCGTTTCAAACATCTTATTATCTCCGAAAAGCCGTCCATAATCCGCAAGATCCAGACTAATAAAATGCTCATTCTTGCCTTCAATGTCTATCCCAACAGGATAAATATCAATGTTTGTCTCCTTGGAATCATTTAGAGCCTGAACACCTTTTGTATAACTGCCATTGCCACTGTCAAAAAGCGCCCAAACTGTCATTTGTTTCATACACTCCCCCCTCTGTCTAACTGCAATCGACCCAAACCAGAAACTTTTAGAAACTCTCTCAGTTCTGAGAGCAACCGACGAATCATTCTATGCCTATCAATCGTTATTCGCAAAAAATACTCTTGAACAGATTCCTCATAGGAGAAAAGAGAGAGAAGCAGCTCCTGCTTTTTTTCCAAAGCTAGATCATCCAGCGCCTGCAGGTAAGCCCGTGTTTGGTTCTTGAATTTGAGAGCAACCGCACGATCATTCAGATAGGCAGAAGAATAACGCTTCTGACGTAGAAGATTTAGCTCCTGGCGCATTTCCTGATACTGAAAACTAGAAACTTCCGGCTCATAGTATTCCCGATTAGGAATCGCCAGGACCACATTAACCAACAAGCCTGTATAATTGCCATAAGCTTCATAGTATGCTTTTAAATAAGCCTCAATCATAGGACCGCCTTTCTTACTAGGTTTTCATAGGAATCCGCATAACCTTCCTCCTCGATTAGAGAAAGAAACTGTTTCTCATCATCATCTGAAAGCACCGCCTCCCGGATAATCTGAGATAATTTTTTGACCCCTCGGATTTCCTCCAACATCAAGACCCTTTTTAAGGTACGGGCCACACTCCGCTCAATCCAACGATATTCCTTGACTCCTATTTCACAAAGCTCAGGACACATGACGAACTTAAAAGCCTCATAGGATCCCATCAAGGCATACCAATCCGAATCCAACTGCCGGCCGCCTCTGGTCTGCTTATAGACATGGATTTTATCATTGATTAGACCAACTGCTCTGCCGGCCACATCAAATTGATAACTTTCCGCCCACTCTTTCACAAACTGGTTAGCCGCTTCATCATTGAGACGGACCTCATACCGATTTTTAAATTGGTAATACTCACGGACAAACTCCACAGGCACATCCAACTTACCCGCTTGCTCCAGGTCTTTCTCATAAAAGTTGAAAAAGACAGGAGAATTTCTTGACCCAAAATAAAAAGACTTGCCTTGAGACTGGCTTCCAGATGACTTATCTACCAACTGGAATGATTTTGCTTTTGTCTCAATCAAGCCTTTATCGTAACGGTCTTTTAAATCAGGCAGGGGATAGTTGCCCTCTGGATTGTATAGCTCATCTAAAGCGATATCCAAGCGGGTAAACTTCAAAAAATCCGCTGCAGCTTCTGGAGAAGCCGTAGATTTTTGGGCAAAGCTGACGCAAGAACAAACAAAATCCTTCCAGTCTCGCTTTTGTTCTGTCTGCAGGTAGTATTCAAACTGACGGCAGCCAGCCCCCGAAAACTCTACCAAGGTTCCCATGTGATGATCATTCTCTGACCAGTAAATATTGATATTTTGGAACTCAATCTTATAATGATAAGAATAAAGGCCCTTTTTTTGTTCGGAAAATTGTTTTTCCCCCAGGCGCAATACCTTATCAATAATGGTCTTATAATCTAAGGTTTTAAATCGAACCCGCAGATAGTCAATCTTTCCTTCTAACCGGGTTCCCTTGAGTTTCTGCTGGTTGAAAAATAGCCGCTGAAACTTTTTCTGGGAAACCTTGGGAAGTTCCCGCTCCCCAATCTCGATTTTCTTATAAGTGTTATAGTTTACATCTAGGAGCGCTGAAAATTCTTTCAGCGAAAAGCCCAGGTGTCGGCGGATTCGCTTCAATTCTTTGTAATCAAACATAGTCCTCACTTTCTTACTAATTTTATCAGCTATTTAGGGCGAAATTCCTTGAGCTGACACTATTTTTCACACTTTCTTGTACCTACCCCTACCCCCGTATTACCAAACGGGGGTAGGAAGGTTTCAGCCTGCCCTGGGCAGGCCTCACCACTCCGGCTTGTGCAGCCGTGCGGCCGTGCTTTCCCGCCCAGGCGGGCACTGCACTCACTGCACAGCACCGGACGCTAATTCCTCCTGACGGTCCACTATCCGCTTGACAACGACCTTATAGGTGTCATTAGTCAACTCTTTATCCGCCATAATCTGGACTAACAAGTTCTGGACCTGGTCAGACAGGGCAGCACCTGCAGAAGATTCCACCTCATAGCCGTTTTCTACCAGTAGTTCCATGATTTTTCTGGCCGTAGACAAAGGCAAATCATTCTCTTTAGCAAAATCAGCTAGGCTTGTTTGTTGAGCCATAGCCTCAACTGGCAAACTTGGGAGTCCTTCTTTGTTTTTTTCTAAAGGATTGAAAGGATTGGCAATTCTAGGATAGGCTTCATAGACATCATAGAAATTAAAATCCTTAGTGACCAATGGGCTGTAGTACTCCTGGGCCAACTCACCGACAACGGCCGCATAACCACGGTAAACCCGCTTACCGGCTAGGCGAGTATAATTTTTAAACCGTTTGTTTTTATTCTCATCCCCGAACATCATCGGATACCCAGTATCACTGAGTTTTCCGATTGAGATATGGAACATCATATTGTCCCGAATGATAGTCGGGAGATCCTGGGCGCTAGGTTTTTGCATTAGCTTAATCAGAAAGACTCCGGCTTGCCGGCCCTGTAAAATCAACTGCTTGTCTGCAGCCATAAAGCGCTCCCTTAATACATAGTTTCCGCTCTCCATGGAAGCAACCAAGGAATTAAATTCATCACAGAGAATAAAATAAGGCTCTAACCCATACTTATCAAAAGAACCCAATTCTTTTTCTCCCCGTTCAGCGGCCAGCTTCCGCATGGTAGCCATCCGATTATGCATAATCTCTACACCATTTTCAAAACACGATACAATCTTTTCTGTATCGTAATGGATTCTGCCTTTCAAAACCTCCAGGTTTTCCAAGGGAACAAAATCAGCCCGCTTGGGATCGCAGGCATCCACTACACCAATTTTGAGCAGGGCAATGAGGACGGCACGGATAAAAGTTGTTTTCCCGCCGCCAGTTCCTCCAGCAACAAGCAAATGGGGGGATTCAACAAAATTCCACCATAGATTTTTAGCCAGTTTGATTCCTTTTTTGGGATCATAAGTGACCTCACTAGCATGGATCCGATTGAGAAAGGCAGCATAGGCTAATTGATAGACAACAAACTTTTCCCCGTCTACCTTATCCATAAAATCCATAAAGAAGGCTGTTTCAAACTCTGAACCCAAATTCAGAAACTGCTCTTGAAATTTATTTCCCTGGAGTTCCAGGGAAATAAACAACTCATAAGACTTCTGTTTTACATAGACTTTCGGAAAGGCAATTTTTCTTTTTACCCCCTTTTCTGTCTTTTTTTCCTTCTCTATATAAAAACTATGATCCTTGAGAAAGCGGGCCATGATATACAAGCGGATACACTTCTTGTAAAAGAGAAAACGCTCCTCAAAATAACGGTGTAAGAATCTTGTTAAGAACGGAACCAGCAGTAGTAAACTACCAAGAAAGACCAGGAGCACCTTATCCATATCCATCAACCGCTCCAGGTTACAATAAGCCAAAAAAGCTATCCCTGACAAAAAGATAAGACTAATAAATCCTTGCAAAATCGCATTAATCTTCAACATCCAGGGACGAATCTTCACCCCTCGATAGGTCAACACCTCACGAATAACCGATATTTCAGACACCCCCTTTCAGCAAGAAAAGCCAGTTTTAACCAGCTTTTTCTTCCTTAGGTGGCTGCTTCATGCCCCCCAGGCGCTCATATCCATCAACCCGCAAAGAGAAACCAAAATCAGTGATCTCTTGACGGTTGTCCCCAAAGCCAACCGCATTAGGAAAGTTATAAATGAAAGGAGAAGCAGCGCCAATAATCTGGATCTCTGTCATAAACGGCAGTTCTTCATAGGTTTTTCCTGGAGCTAATTTCAGCTGTAGATTATCCCCGATTTTGTCAGAATACACGATTGCATGGGTAACTTCCATTTCATCCGTCCGCTGACCGTCCTTAAAGACCGGTCGCTTTTCCAGTGAAAGAAATTTCAAGTTTCCGAGATTGGCCCGGACATCATAAACAGTACCTTGGTTAAATTTATCCACATTAAAAGTCATTTAATATCACTCCTTTTCTTATTTTGCAGGTTTAATCCGATCAGCAGTAAAGATAATTTCCCGCTTGGTCTTGCCCCGAGATTGAACGCTGCCAACCGTCATTGTCAGATTTTCCAAAATAACCTTAGTCAGCTTGTTAGGGACAAAACTATTATCCAAACCGTTTACACGGACCTGCACATCCTGTTGTTTTTCGCCGCTTACAGTGAGAATCCGGTAGGGATCAAACATTGTTCTCCCACTTGGGACCCGTTCGGTTACAGTTGGAACAGCATAGACATCTGCTCCAATAACTTCCTTTGCCTGAATTGGCAATTTTTGTAAATCAGCCATTTAATTTTTCCTCATTTCTGTTTTTGTTTTTTTTATTTGATTCTGAATAAAAAATAACTGCAGGAGCACGAGGCAATTTCATAGTCTTACTCCATTTCTAATCTAAAATACAAATTTCTTTTCTTTTTGAATTATAGTAAGCTCTCCCGCCAAATAAATTCAAAAAGTCATTTAGTTCTTCCAAAGACTGGAAATTCATCATAATATCAATTTCATCAATTTCGTAGTGATATTTTTTGAAAATTTCAGCATGTCTTGCAATACTTTTATGAGCATTAAACATACTTTTATTAAAAATTACCGCGTATTTCATTTTCAAATCCCTAAATATTCTTTCTTCAAGAGGCGCTGATAGTCATTCTTGCAGTCCATCAGACGCTTAGAAAAGCTATCATGGCTATCATGACGACTAAAAATAGTTTCCATTTCGCCCAAGCTTGCACGATAACATGCTTCACAGCGTGTCCAATCATCCCGATACATCCTCATAGAAAACTTGAAATTTTCTATGATTCCTTTAAATCGTTCTTCAAAATAGTCCATCTACTAACTCCTTTCGATTTTCCAATGTTCCTTTTCAATAATTCGCTGATAGGGTCGCATTAAATGAGTTGTGACAATCTTATCTTGTTTCAAAGATTTCTCATTCAATCGATTTAATTCGTTCAAGCTAGACTTGCACAACCTTAAGAGCATCAAACGATCCGCAGCATATATCTCGAAGGAAAATAAAAAGTTATCGAAAATTCTTCGATAACCCTTTCTATAATATTCAACTACTTCATCACTATAATTCATTCCACTTTCATCTATACCCCTTTCATAAAATTAAAAATTATCATAATCATCAGCATAAAAACAAAAACAGAAAGAGAAAGAGCTAGTAGTAACGTTCCAAACATAAACCATAATACTCTCTTTAGCATATTCTCACCTCAATCTTTCCAAATTACAATATTGATCCATTTAGCTTTTGTTTTTAGCAAAAAACGCATCATTCCTGTTTGCACTTGGCCACCATAGATAATAAATTGACCATCCTCGATATACATTTTCAAATATTCCTGGTCAAATTCGGGTAAGTCAGCAGCAAAACAAATATTTGATTTCTTTTCCATTT
Source organism: Streptococcus sp. 27098_8_134 (assembly GCF_041431675.1). Taxonomy (NCBI): domain Bacteria; kingdom Bacillati; phylum Bacillota; class Bacilli; order Lactobacillales; family Streptococcaceae; genus Streptococcus; species Streptococcus sp. 27098_8_134. The sequence continues at coordinate 847,726 of NZ_JAPVYD010000001.1, forward strand.
TCACAATGATAAAGCCACGATCAGAAAAAAATAAAGCCACATCATTGTTTTTACTACGATTTTTCAATAAACTTAACAACAATTGCTTTCGATACCAATTTAAAAAATACTTACTCATGGACAAACCTCCTTTCTTCAAAAATACCAGTAAATCTGGCAGCAATTTCATCTGCTTAAAAGAGTAGAAACAATGCTAGACTTTCTTTTTAAGTATACAGACCTTTTCCATCTACCAAATAAGTAAGTGCCTGATCCATAACCTGAGTAAGAGAAGCTTTGTATTCCTCAACTGCCCGATCATAGGTAGCTACCAACTCTTTCGGCAACCCTTCTGCCCATTCGACATCCTCAATCAACACCTTTTCTGCCAAAGAATTCCGAAACTTCTTTTCACGTTCCACTTCCCCAATCAACTTGTACAATGATTCACGATTCATCCCACAACCTCACTTTCCTTTAAAAACAAAAAGCGAACAATCCAATTAGATTATCCGCTCCAAATCATATTAAGTTTTCTATACATTTTTTTCTACTCTTCTAAACAGACGAATCTGTTTAGGCGTGCTCCTATCATCGCAACGCTACTTTCACCCTGTCTCACAACAGAGCTACTCACTCGAATAAGTCACGAATTTAACCCAGTATCACCTGGCTCTCTTTCTCACCTTATCCATTAGCAAACAGCCTAAAAGGCTATTCACACACCGCCCGCATTTAGTTCTACATTCATCATGTAGTGCCTCCACCTCTCGGTAGCAGTTCCTGATGATTCATCCAAGCCAGCTCATCAGGCTAAAAGCTGGTGCGTGTGCCCTAGTTTCATAAGACCTAGAGCAGCTCCAATCCCTCACTTTTAACCTGATGAGCAAACTTGACAAATTGTTAAGTTTACTATATACTAAAATTGCAACGTTTTAGTGTGTTTGGGGTCATCTGAAAGGATCGTCAGACGCACTTTTTATTAACTTTTCAAAGATCTAAACAAATCTATACATCAAATCTTACTGCTCAATTTTTTACTTATCTAATAATAACTTTGAGTAAGAATTTGATTAGATTTTATATCCCATCGGATATATTTAGTATATAACCTTTTGGATATAATGTCAAGAGTTTTTTGAAAAAAATTAAAATATTTTTTTAAAAGAGGTTATCTCATGTTTCCAGAAAGACTGAAAGCTCTGCGTTTAGAAGCAGGACTTACACAGAAACAAATATCTGAAACACTTGGAATAAATCAGCCGCAATATGCTAGATGGGAAAAAGGTGGGCGTGAGCCTTCCAAAGAAACACTCCAAAAATTCGCTGAACTTTTTAACGTTTCTGTAGACTATCTTTTAGGGAACACTGATGTAAAAAACCAGCCTGAATCAGCTTTAGAATCTGCAGAATTCATGTTTAGAAAAACTGTAGATGACTTTAATCTGACAAAAGAACAACAAGAGCAATTTAAAATTGATATTAACAATTTTATTGAAATGCGCAGAAAAGCCTTTGAAGAAGATAAGAATCAAGAATGAATCCCATTTATAGAAATATTGCCGACTTTGCCAGAAAAGAAATTTATCAATTCATCAAACTACATAATATTTCTTTGCTCAGCTATTCCTTTGAAACGTACTTTCAAGCGATGAAAGAAAAATACAATTTCAAGGTTTTAGAACATCATATTGAAAATGATCTAATCTCAGGTATTACTATGATTGATTCCCAAGGAATTTCTATCTCTTATGAGGAAGATTGCATCCAAGAGAGACAGAATTTCACAAAGTGTCATGAATTAGGCCACCTTGTTTTAAAGCATAATGGAAATTTTTTTACCGAAAGTTTAGCAAATAAAACCACTCAGGAACTAGAAGCAGATTACTTTGCTTCTATTATTTTAATGCCAGACATTGTGCTCCTGACTAAAATTTTCTACCAAAAAAAATCTTATCAAGAAGTCATGCACGACCTGTCTGTTTCAAACAAAGCCCTAGAAGTTCGATTAACTCAATTATTTCAGCACTATACAGATATAACCTATCCTAAAGCTAAAGGACTTGTCACAAGCTATAGAGCTGGCACAGCCGCTAAACAAAAGTTTTTAACACTTTTGGAAGTTATCAAAGACAATATCATCAGCAACTATGAAAAAATCCAAGTAGCTGCCACCGACAGACTAAAACTATTGTTAGATAAAAAAGACTTTATTACTCAAAAAGAATTACCAGAGCTTAAAGATCAATCCTTTTGCCAAAAAGTAAGAAGAATATTCCCCAATATTAAGACCTGGTCCAAATATGACCGAGGTAAAACTCTCTGGTATGCCTGGAATAGCAAAAAAATGACTGAAAAAGAAGTTCAACGAGCTGTCAATTTTGCCTTATATGATCTACAAAATAAAAACGACTAATTTTTACTAGTCGTTTTCATAATCCCATTCAGACATTTTTTTAGCCTTCTTATAAATCTCTGAACCTTCCTTCACGTATGAATCATTATTAAATGTTAAAACACCATCTTTCAAAACATAAGGATATTCATGTAAATTTGTTTCTTGAACTACAATCACCTGTTTTTCAGTATCCACACGCCACATGTCCCCCTCATTTTCATCACCATATTTCGTAGAATAAGCATCTTTAAACAAAGCTGTCTTCCCATCAATTTTCAATGTATTATCTTCAATGATTGTATTGCTATTACGGTGATAAACGTAGTAAGTACCATCTAAGCTATTGCCCAAATTGGTTACCCCGCCAGTACTATTAATGATAATCAAATACACAACAAGAGCTACAGCTGCAATACCTCCAAGAATACTCCAAACAAATTTTTTATTAAATAATTTTTCTTCCATCTCTCCACCTCCATGTTTTCTATAGATATTATACCGTATATTCTATAAAAATTAAATAGGCTTGACTTTTATACAGTATATGGTATAATAATTTCACTAGGAACTGTGCTCATGCACACCCAAACACCCCAACTATTGCGCTAGATGGGGTGTTTTTTTATGTTCCTTACGGTTTAAACAGGGTTGGTTAGGCTAGTCATCTCTGTTGTCCTTGCTGTCTAGCCATTTGCAAATGAAATATGCGATTACATTTGCTGCGACAGCAAGTAAGAGCTCTAGGAACTGGCTCATATCATCACCCCCTTTCGCTTCCCAACGAAAGTTGAGAGATGATACCTTATTATACCACAAAATAGAGAAAGGGAATATGTCCCCTTTATTATATTGTAAATATACAAAAAAATATACTAACAGAATTAGCTAATTTACTTTTTTGTATATACTATGTCCGAAATTTGTCCGACATTCTTCTATTTTTTCTCACCTCTTATCAAAACTTATCCATGTCTATCGCATTAAAAAGCCCATCCTATCAACATTTTTCAAATTAAAGAACTATAACTCATGTATGCAGGGGGCATCAAACTTCAACAGTAAAAGCCTTGATTTACAAGGCTTTTTTGCTTATCTAAAGAGCATTTGCCCCATCATTTGCCCCACATCTTTTTATGAGCAATCTTTCCAAACATCTCTAATTTGATTAAATTCTTCAAAAATTTTCTCTTCTAAAGTGTGTCCATATACTTCTACTAACATTGAAATATCTCTATGCCCTAGAATTTTTGCAATAACTCCAAGGTCAAATCCTTTGTGCCAGAGGTAGCTTCCATAGGTATGACGTGCTCCTTTTGTCGTGATAATTGGATAAATATCTAATTCATTTAAAAGAACACTCAAAGCTTTATTGACACTTGCAATATCTGGTACCAAGTGAATATATCCATAATGCTGAAAAATCATTTTATACCTATTCTTGATTCCTAGCTCTTTATTAGCCTTCTCCTGTTCAATTTTTAGGACTTGTAATATCTTAATACATTCTTCGTCTATCGGTACCATCCGAATAGACGTTTTATTTTTTGGAGGGACAAATTTATGAGAAAGGGTATTAAACCTCCTATATGTTTTTAGCAGTCCTCTGTCAAAGTCAACTTCATTCCAAGTTAACGCTATTAACTCTCCAAACCTCATGCCTGTTTTTAATAGAAAATAGACAATATAAGGAACAATTGAACGTTGGTAATCAAATTTTCTCTTTACTGCTAAAAGTAAATCCAGATAGTCCTTTTCTGTATGTAAATATTTCTCTTCTGTCATCTGTTGTTCTTTGGATGAAAATAACTCGACATGTTGTGTAAAATCATCTATTAGAACTTTGTCTGCAATTGCCATTTGGATGCTCTGATGAATCCCAGTATTCAATCTACCAAGAAAATTTCTACCAACTGTTTGTCCATACTTATTCATAATTCTTTGGTATTCACTCGCACGAATTTGAGTGACTTTTTTATTTCCAAATAATCTTTCAATTGTGTTTTTACGGAGAAGATATTTTTTCTTTGTCTCTTCCGACCTACTACTCGGTAGAATTTTTAGTTCAAGCCATTCTTGATACAGATCTACAAGAGAAATATCTCTAGAAATTCTTTTTCCTAAACGAAGTTCTTGCAGAATCGGTTCAGCTTCTGACTCTGCAAGTTTTTTTGTTTTAAAACCGCTATTATGAACAACAGTTTTCCCTTCGCTACGAATTTCATAGGTCCATAAATTACTATCTCCTCGCTTTCGATAACGAACACTTGCCATATTACGCCACCTCAGTTCCTAGAATCTCATTTACAACACTTTTTGGAACAACCATCAAACGTTTGCGATTATAAAATGTATAGCCTCGTGAGACAAGTAATTCTCTTGCCTGATGAATGATATCATTTGCTGTATGAGGGCGATAGCCCATTTCAATTAATTCTTTGTTACTAATTAAATTAATTGTCTCCATACTTTCATTCCACCAAATTCTTTTAAAGTATTAGGATTGAAATCAATTCGAATCAATTGTTCACCTCCATAAGTAGATAATTGGAAAAATATAATATTGAGCGAATCATACTCATTAAAAACTTTAGCTAAAGTAAAGACATCATCTCGTACGTTATCATATATTTCAAATGAATCAACTCTTGTACTTATTGCCTGTTTCAGATTTTTAAAAAGTCGTCTTAGGGAACCAGTGTCTGTATCCCAGATAACTGTTAATCTAAAGCGAGGATAACCTCGCTTCAGATTGAAGTTAAAATCTTTAGAAGACACTTTTATAAGGACTTTGTCTTCAATCTGTGAAAAGGAGTGAAAACTCCTTTTCTTTTTGTAAGTCAGACTGAAACTTCCAAATTGTTTATTTATTTTATTGACATTTTCTATAAAAATAAGTACAATAGTTTTATTAGCAAACTATACTATATCGGAGGTATTGGTATGAAATTTTCTAATCGTTTATTGTTGTTCCTTAAAGGAGTTGTTTTTGTCTTTTTAGGACTTTTGCTATTTACAAACCCAGTAGCTAATCTTGTTGCTTACAGCTGGTGGATTGCATTTGGTTTACTGGTTTCTTCTATAGCAGCTATTTTAGGCTATTTCTCTGCACCAAAAGAGCTTCGCTCACCTGTTTATCTTTTCCAAGGGTTTGTTAGTCTTCTCTTAGCTCTTTACCTCGTGGCTTATGGCTTTGTGACCCTGCCGGTCGTCATTCCGACCATTGTAGGAATTTGGTTAATTGTAGAAGCCATTATTGCTTTCTTTAAAGGCAATCGTCTAGGATTGATTTTCCCTATTATTGGTAGCAATATCATGTGGGTAGCCTTGCTTACATTTTTACTAGGTCTAGTGATTCTGTTCAATCCAGTAGCTACAAGTGTCTTTGTCGTTTATGTCGTTGCCTTTGCATTTTTAATTGTTGGTTTCACCTATATCCTTGATGCCTTTCGTAAATAATCTAGCTGCCATTTTGGGCATATTAAAAAAGCTGGGAAGTTACATTCTCAGCTTTTTCTGTTGCTTCCTTAGCTCAGTTGGTAGAGCAGTAGACTCTTAAGCTATGGGGCGCAGGTTCGAGCCCTGCAGGGGGCATCTAAATCAACAGAAATAAGCCTTGAAACCAAGGCTTTTTTTAACGTCTAATAGCTTTTTGTAGAAAAGTATTTAAAAATAAAAGAGAAGAGAATCTCTCACTCTCTTCTCAGTATATCTTATTAAATTTAGTTTTTCTTAATCTAGCTGATTTTCCTTTGCAACGACAAATTCCTTAACCAATCAATAGATAACAGCAAATATCGGTGTAAAGAATATCATCCCAAGTAAGCCAAAGAGATTGCCTCCAATACTAGCAGCCGCAAGCGTGAAAATAGCTGGCAAACCAATAGATTGACCTACAACTCTAGGATAAATAAGGTTTCCTTCAATCAGCTGTATAACTTGATATAGAAGAAGAGAAAGTAAGGCTTGAGTAGGACTCACTGTGAAGATAAAAATCGCTCCCACAACACAAGCAATCATAGGCCCTACATAAGGAATGAACGATAGCACTCCTGCAAATATACCTGTCATTACCCCATAAGGTAGTCCAAACAGGCTGTAGCCAACCGCTATCATAACTCCTATGATGACTGCTTCAATCAGCTGACTCATCAAAAATTGGTCATAAGTCTCTAGTGCTACTTGTCCAATGTAAGTTAACTTTGTCACCACTTTCTCTGGAAATATAACTTTTAGAAGTCTACTCGTCATCGCTGCCAGATGTTCCTTACTGGATAAAAATAAAAAGGTAAATACTATAATCAGAAAGGCATTCATTATACTTGAAAAAATATTTCCTATATTACTAGTCAGACCGGATAAGAAGGTTATCAAAGCTTGACTAATAGAGCTAGACTGTCCCTGAATTCCTGATACGATAGTTGACAGCATGTCTTTGGTTACAAATTCCGAGCTGTCTAGCAATTTCCCAAGTTGAGTCAGGACTGTTGAAAGGACTGCTCCCAGCTGACTAATAGTCTGAGCAAGGGTTGGAAGCACCAAAACCAAAAGACAGATCACGATTAAGATAAGAGATAGGAAAACAAGCACCATAGCAATCGGACGGCGCAACCCTGCCTTTACCTTCATTTTAACTAGGAATTCTTCAATTTTTTTCATGGGAACATTGAGCACAAAAGCAATGACAGCACCATAAATCAAGGTAGAAGTTACTTCAAAGAGAGATACTGCCCCTGATATAAAGCTTGATGCATTCAGAATTACAAGAGTAACCAGCCCTATAAAAAGTATTAATGGGGTGTATTTTTTTACTAAATTCATAAATTCTCCTTAATAAACATGTTTAGATACGACTATACTATTTGGTTTTTCAAACTCTCGGTCAAGGTAAGCTTGGTAAGTTCCTGGTGCGATAAATCCTTTGGGTGAGAGGATATCGGTGCCAGCCTGACCGACTATGGTATCAGCCAAGAGCACACAGTTTGTAGATAAGACAAAGTAGGATTTAAACTTAGATTTGATAAATTTATAAAGTTCCCCATCTGTCTCATGTCTGATTTTATAAGCGTAGGTGTAGTCTTCCTTACCATCACCTGTCATGATTTTATCTGCACTTGGCTCCCATGGAATCGTCAGTTGTTTCAATTCAGCCAACTTTTTCTGAACTGCTTTTTCCATTTCAGGCGTCAAATCTATCCCATAACCAAAAAGCGTTTTTTGACTCTCACGTTTACATAGGTCAATGTACTTGTCACGATCACAGAAATATAAGACACCATCTCCTACCATGCCAAATAAGGTCTCAGAAGACGGATCATAGTTGCCATAAGAAATAACACGGCCTTGATAGCAGATATCCACATGACCAATTGCCGAAAACAGGGAGGTCTCAGCTGTATGAACAAAAATTTCTAGCTCTGCTGTCTTACCAGACTTCACTATTCCAAGATGGATATCTTCTTCCTCATCAGCATTTTCCAGCATAAATTTGTTAATTTTTGCTAAAGTTCTTGCAGGGATGAGAGCGGCTAGGACAATAGGTAAGCTAATTCTAATGCGACGTTTGAGATGGTTTTTCCCAATTTCCCCTTCAAATAAGAAACCGTCACGGATATTGGACAGACCATAAAGGAAAAAATAAGCCCCTAAAACAAAGAGTTGAAAGACAGAATTTCCCGTAGAGGACAAAAGACTAGCTCCACCAAGAAAAACTAGTAGAATACCATCTAGTAAGAGACGAAAACGAGGTCGAATATTATTTTTACGGTAGAGAACATAGGTGACAAGATTAATCGTGGCCCTAAAAATCTGATAAACTCCAATCACAAGAGCCAGAACATAAATCGGTATATCAGTCGCAAGATTAGAACCTAGCAAATATCCCAGCACTAACAATTTAACCAGTGCAACTCCCAAGGTATCCGTTGACTGGCTTTTTTTGAAAACTCTTAATAGCAAATCTACGACCGTTGCTATCCAAGCTAAAAACAGAACCAGGCGAATAACTGTTACTGGCAACCAAGTCCCCGTGACCATCAAGATGAGACCTAGCAGAACAAACAAGAACCCCTGAGCAAGTAATTTCTTACCTGTCAGACCTAAAGATAGAATTTTCGCCATATAAAAACCTTTCAACAATAAAAATTAAACACTCCGATTAAACTGACTAGTAAATAGCCAACACTACAAACAGCCTGTGCCAGCAACATATGGTGACTAGAAATGACTGTAGTAATGTCACCATCTTGTCTTATGCACTTCTAAAATTTGTTATATTGATTAGAAACCAGAGCTTATAAAAACTAGCTAAACTCGAGAGATAGACACAATTGCGACGAAAAAATGTATAACCAATTCAACTTGTTAAGGTAAGAAAGCATTATTTCCAATCTATTAATTATTCATCTATTACCTATTATGACACAATATTCCCTATAGTTCAACTTTTTACTTGTTTTTATATTACACGGACTAAAAAGTTTTCAACAGTTGATTGCATTTGTTTTAATAAGTTTTAACCTTTCTTGGTTAGATAAAAAAAGAACCATACAGTTTAGAATCTGTATGGTTTTTGCCCCACTTTTGTCCCATTTTTAAATCATGACATTGAAAATACCTAAAATCACTTATATTTCAATATTTTTAATTGCTCTCAATATGAAAGTCCTTTCCAAATCCCTGTAGGGGGCATCTAAATACAACAGGAAAAAGCCTTGATTTACTAGGCTTTTTTGTGTAGTCTTAGCACTAAAAAACGATAGAAAAAACACCCCTTCTGAACTGCACCCCAAAAGTTAGACAGAAAAAACCTAACTTTTGTGGCGCAGTTCATTCGCGTCACATGAAGTTATTTAAGCATCTCCTTTTCTCTCATTACCATTTTCTGTTATAATAAATTGTACTTCTAGAATAGAAAGGACTTAAGATGACAACTCTTATTAAACATAAACGTGTAGAATTTTCAGAACTTTTTTATGACCTAGTTTTTGTTTTTGCAATTTCAAAAGTAACTACTTTAATTGACCATCTTCATAACGGTATTTTGACTTGGAATTCTTTCCTTGATTTTTTCATTGCTACTTTGTTTCTCATCGATTCCTGGATGATTCAAACCGATTATACCAATCGCTATGGAAAGAACTCTTTATTTAACATAGTAATCATGTTTATCAAAATGGGAATTTTACTCTTTATAGCCAATATGATTGGACCTGATTGGCAACAATATTTTCATTATCTCTGTTGGGCTATTGGTACATTAACCCTTACCTTATTTTTTCAATATTTGGTTGAATTTTTTAGAAAATCAACCGATGATGCTAATCGGGAAAGTATCAAAGGTTTTCTATGGATAACAGGTCTAGGAAGTTTAGGATTCTATCTAGCAGCTCTTCTTCCTATTTACCTTAGAGTCTATATCTTATTTGCTAGTATTCTGCTAACATTTATTATGCCAAGTATCTTGCTTAATAAAGATAAGCATTACCAGGTAAATCTCCCCCATTTAATCGAGCGCATCTCCCTTCTTGTCATTATTATGTTTGGAGAGATGATTACGGAGCTAGCTAACTTCTTTACAATCGAGAATTTCTCGATTTATTCGGTTCTTTATTTCATTATTATGCTTTCTCTGTTCTTGTTTTATTTTGGTCAATTCGACCATGCTATTGATGAAAAATCTAATCAAAAGGGACTATTTCTAATTTACAGTCACTATCCTATTTTCATTGGACTTATGATGATGACTGTATCGATGAGTTTTCTTCTGAATCCTGAAGCTAATCGTCTCTTTGCAACCATCTTCTCTTATATCGGATTTGGCCTCTTTCAAGCTGCTGTCCTAGTAAATGGACCCCATAACAAACACTATCTTCGCTATTCGAAAAGTTACTACTGTGTCCAAGCGACACTCTATCTGGCTGCCTTGATTCTCTCTTTAATCTTTGCTTCTAATCCTATAATAGTAGTGAGTATAACAACCATTTTAGCTCTAGCTATAGCCATTCTTTTTATTTATTTTTATATGACACAGAATAAAAAATATTCCAAATCTAACTGGGGATTATTTTAATGAGTTTATAACATTAAAAAGCTTTGGGAACCAAGGCTTTATATGATATCAATCACCGACCACGAAAATGTTTAGCTTACAGAACTGCTAGTGAAGCTCTAGAGGATGAGTTCGAGTAAATGTTGCACTTATTCTTGCAATTTATCATTTACTTGATGCACGAACTCGATATTTTTTTCGTTAATTTGTTTTTGCCCCACTTTTGCCCCATTTTTAAATCCTGACATTGAAAATACCTAAAAGTATTTCCCTAAAATCAGCTATATTTCAACATTTTTGTTTATTTTCAATATGAAAAGTTCTTACAAATTCATGCAGGGGGCATAGAAATAGAGAAGAAAAAGCCTTGATAACCAAGGCTTTTTTCGTTTGGCTGATTCTTGTCACCCAAAATTCCAGTCAGGCTTTCCACCCAAAAAAATCCCCTTCCTTTAGACACAAGAAAGGAGGGGGCATTGCATAGCAAAAACTACGAGAGAAGACTGAAGTAAAATAAGTTTGACGAAAACTTGATAAAGATGATCACACACCGAGCATATTCCTAAGGATGTCTTATAAATTTTTTGGTTTAGGAATTAAGAAAGATTATATATATCAAGTTTTGATGTGCTTCACGCTTACACATCCAAGCGGCCTTCCCCGTAGTTCTGAGCAACTAATCTGTTCTAGGAAACATCTTAGTTGCTTTTTATTTTAAAACAACTATATTACGGAATATCATAGTATTGATTAATAAAAAAATACAATATAATGACCGATTATAAAACAAAGCTTACTTGTTCCTACTTTCTAAAAAAAAACTGCTGCTGGTCTAGATTTTGCTGATAAAAAATCTCTGTCCCTTAAAGGAACAGAGATAAAAATTATTTCTTCTTCGCACGGAAGGCAATGAAGCCTACCAAGCCTACTAGAGCTACTCCAGCAGCAATCATGATCCAGCTAGCATTCTCACCAGTCTTAGGAAGACCCTTCTTAGTTACAACATTATAGGCATTTCCTCCGCCAGTACCATTATCTGATTCGATAATCACATCAGTGCTTCCTGTACTGCTGCTTGAGCTAGAAGTCGTGCTACTGCTACTTGAGCTAGAAGAACTACTGCTGCTACTCTTAGAGCTATTGTCCGAGCTAGGTTTCGGCGGTCTTGGAACTCCTGGAACTGGTGTATTAGTAATGTTCATACCATCAACAGTAGCTGTATAACCATAAACACGGTCTTCAGTAACGGAGTAAACAATATCTTTTCCATCTGCGCCAGTCGCTGGCAAGTCAGTAAATTCATACTTCCACTCGCCCTGCGCATTTGGACCGACTTCCTTAGAAGCAACTTCAACACCATTAGCATGGAGACGAACAGTAATCTTGTCTGGACGTTTGCCATCTTTATCATTGTCGTCATTCCAAGTCTTGGTACCTGAAGCGGTAATCAAGGCCTGACGGTTGGTAAAGTCTTTATAAATAATACCAGAACCATAATTTTTGAGCTGAGCCGCATTGACCTGAATCTCTTCATCTGACAGTTGGTAACCTTCTGGTGCCTTGGTTTCCTTAATCAGATAATGCTCCTTAATCAAGTTGCTGAAAGAAGCAATCCCGTTAGCATCACTGGTTGCTTTTTGAACAATTGTCACACCATCTTCATCGTATAATGTGAATTCAGCACCTGCCAAGGCTTTACCAGCTTCATCTTTCTTAGTCACCTGCACACCGTAGACATCTCCATGTGCATAGCCGTTTGCACGTTGGTAACGGACAGCAACTGATGATTTTTGCTCTTCAATATTATCTGCTCGCATAATTGCTTCGTTCGGGAAGACAGTTCCGTCAGCCGGAATTGTTGGGAAATTAACACGGTAGCGGACATAGAAGCCTTCATTGGCACCGATATGCCCCATGTTAATGGTAAAGGAACGCTTGTCAGCAGCAAGATTAATCGTATAATTTGCTGTCACATCCTCGCGTTGCTGACTTAGTCGATAAGAGTTATCAGCTGGGTCAACAACCCATGAACCTTTAAGAATTTGGAAGCTGTTAAGATCAATTTCTCCGGTATTAAAGCCCAGAGTATCTGAAATAACAACATTATCCAGTTCTTGATTTTGTTGGTTGATATTCAGACTGTAAGTAATGCTCTTGATATTATCCGCATTATTCCAGCCATATTTTATGAAAGTATAAGGAGTTGCTTGGCCAGGAAGACCTTTGTAGTCAATTTTTCCATATTCGACAATCTTCTTGCCAACGATAAGTTTCAGAGGGATTGAGCCTTTATCTCTGGCTACTGTATGATCAACGCGAGCTAAAAGGTGAACTTTCCCTTCAATATGAGAGCGAGTCAGGACATAGTCTGTATAAGTCAGTGTAAGCTGCTTAGAGCTTGCATCAACCACAGCTGTCGCTACGAGATTGCCGTCATCATCTTTGACTTCAAAATCAGCTCCCTCCAAGGCAAACTCAACAGGAAGTCCAATGGTAGTAGTATCTCCTGGCTGAACCTTGCCGTAATTGAAGGCAAAGTTTGCGTCAATTTGAAATTTTTCCCAAGGGGAAAGGCCGTCAGTCAGTTCTTCACCCTTCTGATTGTAGACATTGATTGATGTGATAACATCATCTACCGTGTTAGCTCTGGCAGATTGACTGCTAGAAAACAGGCTAAAGAGGAGCACAAAGACTACTGAGAAAAAGCGCGCAATAGTATGAGATATTTTTTTCATAAATAATCCCTCCATTTTTCCTTTTTTCCTTTTTATTGAACATGTAAAAATATTAAAATTCTTTTACATTTCCAATATACTACATATATTAGACTAGCATACGATTGACTATAAGTCAACTATTTACCTTTACCAGTTCAGCTTTTGTAGACAATGTGTAAACCAGTTTATTTCTCCAAAAACCTTGTCATATAAGAATTGAAAACCATTTCCTCCGTCATCTCCTTGTATTTTCTTGAAACAAAAATGTAATATTTTGTCACATAATAAATGAACAAATATGAATTATATGACCATAAATATTCATATATATAAATTTGTTTTTAAAAACAAGCATAATTATTAATGCTTGTTACATAACTAGTCACAGTAAAAAAACTGAACAAATCTGCTCAGTTTTCTAATTGATAAATATAAGACAAAGATTATATCTAATTTATACGAATATATAATCCCGTTATTTTCTACATCATACCGCCCATCATGCCTGGATCCATAGCTGGGGCCGGGCTTGCTGGTTCTGGTTGATTAGCTACTACTGCTTCGGTTGTCAAGATAAGACTGGCAACAGAAGCGGCATTTTGCAAGGCTGAACGGGTCACCTTAACTGGATCAATGATTCCAGCCTCAATCATGTTAACCCATTCGCCAGTCGCGGCATTAAAGCCTGTACCAACTTCAGAGTTTTTCAGACGGTCAATGACGATTGAACCTTCAAAGCCTGCATTCAGAGCGATTTGACGAACAGGCTCTTCCAAGGCGCGGAGAACGATGTTACGTCCAGTCCCTTCATCCCCTGCCAACTCAAGACCTGCAACAGCGTCCAGTACGTTGATATAGGCCGTACCACCACCTGATACAATTCCTTCTTCTACCGCTGCACGGGTTGCGTTAAGGGCATCTTCGATGCGGAGTTTCATTTCTTTGAGTTCTGTTTCAGTTGCAGCTCCAACCTTAATCACAGCTACACCACCAGACAATTTAGCCAGACGTTCTTGCAGTTTTTCACGGTCAAACTCAGAAGTGCTGCTTTCAATCTGTGACTTAATAACTGCCACACGGTTAGCAATGGCTTCAGGATTGCCTGAACCTTCTACAATCACAGTGCTGTCCTTATCAACAGTGACTTTAGAAGCTTGTCCAAGCGCTTCAATCGTAGCGTCTTTGAGCTCTAGACCAAGGTCATCTGTAATCACTGTACCGCCTGTCAAAATAGCGATGTCTTCCAACATAGCCTTACGACGATCGCCAAAGCCTGGTGCCTTAACAGCTACGACATTAAAGGTTCCGCGAATCTTGTTAAGAACCAGCGTTGGCAGAGCTTCACCGTCCACATCATCTGCAACAATCAAGAGCGGACGATTGGTTTTCAAGATGTTTTCCAATAATGGCAGAATCTCTTGAATGTTAGAAATTTTCTTGTCAGTAATCAAGATGTAAGGATTGTCCAGTTCGGCTACCATTTTTTCATTGTCGGTTACCATATACTGAGACAAGTAGCCACGGTCAAACTGCATTCCCTCAACTACATCCAGCTCAGTTTCCATTCCTTTGGACTCTTCAATGGTAATAACGCCGTCATTGCCAACTTTTTCCATAGCTTCAGAGATGTACTCGCCGACTTTCTCGCTGCGAGAAGAAACGGCAGCAACCTGAGCAATAGCTTCCTTGTTAGAAACTGGCACTGAGTTAGATTTTAGGGCTTCAACTGCTGTCGCAACGGCTGCTTCAATCCCGCGGCGGATACCAATTGGATTAGCACCAGCTGTAACATTTTTAATCCCTTCGCGGACGATAGCCTGTGTCAAAACAGTTGCTGTTGTTGTTCCGTCACCAGCGATATCGTTGGTCTTTGAAGCAACTTCTGACACCAGCTTAGCGCCCATGTTTTCAAAATGGTCTTCCAGTTCGATTTCCTTGGCAATGGTTACACCGTCATTGGTGATGAGGGGTGAGCCAAATGATTTTTCCAAAACGACATTGCGGCCTTTAGGACCCAAAGTCACCTTGACAGTATTTGCCAAGATGTCAACTCCACGAACCATACTGCTTCTTGCATCTGCTGAAAATTTAATATCTTTTGCCATTTTATTATTCCTCTCTTCTAATCTTACTCGACAACTGCTAGAATATTGGCTTCACTGACTAAGAGATAAGCTTCATCTCCGTCCTTGACTTCCACGCCTGCGTGATTTTCTACGAGAACCTTCTCTCCTTCCTTGACACTCAGGGATACCAGCTCACCGTTCAAAGTACGAATACCTTGACCGACTGCGACAACTTCAGCTGTCTTAGTCGCTGCTTGGCCGTTGCCTGCAATGACAAATCCGCCAACTTTCTGCTCTTTTTCTTCTACTTTTAAGACCACACGGTCTCCTAATGGTTTTAACATAGTTTTCCTCCAAAGATTGAATTTTTAGCACTCTAAACTATCGAGTGCTAATCTATAGTTATTATTTTATCACTTGGTCAGAAATAGTCAAGAAAAAAACCGGCTAGATGAAAGAAAAATTTTATTTTTTCTTCGCTTGGTCCTAAACTCAAAAAAACAAGTCCGAGCTAAAATCCTCTCAGACTTGTCTTTAGGGGGAATGTCTATCTTGCAAGTTTTAGTTTTGCTTCAAAATCATCAATCACTTTTTGCAGATTTAGGCGCCCTCTATAGATGCCATAGCCAAATACGAGCATGGCTAAGATCCCTAGTAGAGATAAAACGATTCCTGCAATCAGTGCTAGGAGATTGGTCTCATGAAAGAGATAAATCAGAACAAGACCGATGCTGGCAATGGCAAAGAAGAGACTGAACCAGCGTCCTAGATTTTCAATCATATGCTTCTGGTAGTGAATTTCTGTTTCATAGCCTTGAATCAATTCTTGTTCTGTCATGATCTTCTCCGTTCTTTCTTTTACTCTGCTCAAACAAATTTGTATTAGACTAGCTGCAAATCGGACTTACTGCCAGCCTAAAATTGAGCGAGAATTAGTATTTAAGTTGAGGGTCAAAGATGCCAAGCGCTACACCAATCAAAGCAATGACAACCAAGAGGAGCATAACGAGGTTTGGTGATACTTTTTTCTTGGCCATCAGCCACCAACAAAGGGTGATAAAGCCAGCTGTTAAGAGACCTGGATAAACACCATCAATCTTTTCTTGCAACTTCAGGAAAGCTTCGCCATCAGCATTTTTCAGCTCTAATGAAGTCGTTACAGATACCCAAGTTGCAGCAACTGCCCCGATAACCATACCGCCAATGACACTGATTGCCTTACGAAGCGCCTGTCCTTTAGGTCCTACAAGGAATTCTACCGCCTTGTCCCCTAATTCATAGCCTTTGAAGTAGGCAAAGCGCATACCGCCATAGATGAGAACATTCCAGACAAGGATGTAGAAGAGAGCGCCGATAGGATTTCCACCTTTAGAGAGTCCAAGGGCAATCCCCAGCAGAACTGGAATCAAAGTTCCAACAACCAAAGAGTCACCGATACCTGCGATAGGTCCCATGAGACCGGCACGCATACCATTGATAGTTTCGCCGTCAACAGCGTCACCATTGGCACGCGCTTCTTCCAAACCAGCTGTAATCCCCACTACCAAAGCTCCAAGCTGAGGTTCTGTGTTGAAGAAAGCTGTATAGGTCTGCATAGCTTCTTTCTGCTCAGCTTTGTCTTTGTAGAGTTCTTCCACGATTGGCAGCATAGAGGTCAAGTAGCCGAAAGTCTGCATGTGCTCTTGAGAGAAGCAAGTCAAATGACCATAGTACCAATGGTGGAATGATTTCGCTAAAGTCTTTTTAGTTATTTTCTTTCTTTCAGCCATCTTAGATATCCTCCTCATCGTCATCAAAATCAGCTCCACCAGCCGGCGCGGTTACTCGAGCTGATTTGATTACTTCCAATTCATAGTAAATTACTGCAAAAATCAATGAAACAACTGCACTGGCAACCAAATTAAGACCAAGTGACTTAGCCAAGGTGAAGCCCACAAAGAATGGGATAAAGTCAGCAGCCTTGGTAACGATTTGTTTCAAGAGAATGGCAATACCGACACATGGGAGAAGAGCTCCGACTGTAAAGAGGGATTTCATGATGAAGCCATCCATTGGCAGGTGAGTCTTCATCAGTTCAACCATATTCGGACCAAACTTCGTGATGATCATGGTTGGGAGGAAAGAGAAGACAAAGTGGGAAATCCAAGGATAGACCCAGTCAACAGCGTAAAGCTTTTTGAATTCGCCTTTTTCAACAGCTTTCCAGCCAATGTGCTGCCAAAGCAAGTTTGTAGTGGCTGTTCCATAGAAGAGAACTGTACCGATAGTACCAACTGCTGCTCCGATTGGTGCAGCTGCTGCAGCGATAGCAGATTCAGAGGTGATGCCTTTAGAGTGAACAAATAAGATTGCAAGAGGAATCCCAATGTAAGAGATCGCCCGCACGTCAGCGGAAACTGTACCACCTGGTGTTACCAGAGCGATATAGAGGACCTGAAGGGCTACCCCAACCATAATCCCTGTTTTTAAATCTCCAAGAATCAAGCCACTAATCAAGCCTCCGACCAGAGGACGTCCCAGAGTGTAGTTACCAATACTAGAACCACCCATACCAGGCATAGAAGCTAAACTAGCAAAAAGACCCAGTAAAGCGGCTTGCAGCCAAGAAATTGTCATAATAGACTCTCCTTTTCATTATTGTAATTAAAAACCAAATTTAGACTTGAAATCGCTCCAGTAACCAATGGAAACATCTGGTAAGAGCTGGAATTTGACTTTGTAACCAGCTTTTTCCATTGCCTCAATCGCTTCTGCCTCTTCCTGGGTGATGGACTGGTTGTTGCCCAGCTTAACAGCTCCCGGACGGTCATTAGCAGGACCGACGATGATTTCCTTAACATCCCCAGGTACAAAACCTTGGTCCACTAGGATTTCCTTCATATCCACAGGATTTTTCGTAATGAGGAAATAGCGACTATCTGACTCTGTGACCTTGCCTGATTTTTCCTTGAAGGCTTCCTTGGTCCAAACAAAAGTCTTCTTGTCAGAAGCTCCCTTGTAGGCCTGAATCAAAACCTTGTTTCCTGCCGCAGCATTATTAACTGCAATCAAGCCATCACAAGGGTATTCCTTAGCCCAGCGAGTGACTGTTTGACCGTGGATCATGCGGTCGTCAATCCGTACAAATGATACTGTCATCTTTAAAATCTCCTTTTATCTTTTATAATGTATAGCGGAAGCACTAAATGTCGTCTTCATCTTCGTCAGCTGCATCGCTTACGACTTCAAATTCCTGCAAAGCAGCTGTGGCCTCGGAAAGGATGGCCTGAGCCAGCTCTTTTCCGTCCAAGATGTCTTTCATAACCAAGCCAGTAAGTCCCATGGTCAGGTTCAAACCTCCCAAGATAACTGCTGAGTCGAGCTTACCCATGTCAGCTAAGACGCTAGCTGCTGTCGTCAGAGGACTGCCTCCTACAATATCAGCCAGAACTAAGACACTGTCATCAGCGCTTAAGCCAGACAAGGCCTGAGTAAAATCAACTGCAAAATCATCAACTGACTTACCTTCCTGAAGACCGACCGCAATCACCTGATCCGTCTTGTCTCCAGCAAACATCTTCAAGGAACTCTGCACGCCTGCAGCCAGTCCCCCATGGCTGACCAGTACAAGGTATTTCATCTTTCCTGCCTCCTTTATCCTTCAACTTCTTAGCCAAGTCAGGCTTTAGATGACGAAGGATTTATTGATGATTTTATTGTACAGAATATGGAACCGGTTTCATATTGTCAAATGTCATTTTGCCCAGATGACATTTGTTAGGAAAAATATGACAATTGTCATATTGGTCTAGTCAGCTGTGCTTTTTTCTGGCTTAATTAGCAATAAAAAAGAAAGCAGATTATTTTCCGCTTTCTATTTCTCTTTGAATGCTCGGCAAGGCACTATCAATCTCTTGATTCTGCATAGCATTTTGAATCAGATAGTCCATCCGGTCCATCGTATGACGGTCCACTTCCAGACTGATGTCAATGATGGAGCGATTCATCATGTGGTCTAGCCTCTCAGAAGTCAAGGAATCCAAGCCAAAATCATCAGCCTGTAAGATTTCTCTAGCCTGTTGACTTTTCACCACAGATGGTAAGACTGAGGTCCCCTGCGATTTTTCAAACAAGGCCTGCTGACTTTCTTTATCCTGTGACAGCAAGAGCATAAATTCCCAAGCTAGCTTCTCTTGCTTGGTATTGGAAGACATAGCAAAAAGCGAGGTCTTGACCTGTGTTCCCATCACCTGGCTATTGGCTGTTGGCATCGGGATACAGGTCCAAGAAAAGCTAGAATACTTGGCAACATGGTATGGGTAGGGCTTGTAGGTCCGATACTGGGCCAGACTCATGGGGTAGAAGGCCACCCGCCCCTCATCAAAATCATTAGAAGTCACCTTATAATGCTGGCTGAGCATGTCTAGCTTGCTCATAAAGGCCAAGGCTTGGTGCATCTCTGAGCTGTCTACATTGATACCGGATTTATCGGTAAGATGACCGCCGTAAGCTACCAGAGCCTGCTGCCAAGTGTAATCCGTAATACCGTACTGATCCACCACACCATCGCCATTGGTATCCTTGGTTACTTTCTTGCAAATCTCATAGAAATCATCCAAAGTCCAGCCTGACTCAGGAATGCTAATTCCTTCTTTTTCGAGCAAGTCTTTATTGACACACATCATGATGGGATTGCTCTCGACTGGAAGAGCATAGCTGACTCCCTGATATTGCCCAGCTTCATAAGCCACCGGATAAAACGCCTTTCGCTCATCATCCCTTAAGAGGGTATCCAAGGATTTGAGCGCGCCAGTCGAAGCCAACATGCTAAAGTCGTTTTCCGGTACCATAAAGAGATCCGGTTGCTCGCCTTTCAAGACTTGCTCTGCCAGCCAGTCAGCGTAATCATCCTTGGGAATACCGCTTTCGTAGACGACCTTGACATGAGGATGCGTCTTTTCAAATTTTTTAATCAGGCTGTCCAAGACCTTGTTTTCACGGCTGTTAGGCACATCCCAGCTAGAGCCAGCATAGACACCGATACGAAGGACTTTTTCCTGAGCTGAAGCCCAAAAGACAAAAGCCAAAGCAACAGATATAATCAGGACAACCAGTAGGGCCAAATGTCTCAGTCTCCACTTCATTTGTCGCTTTCCTTACTAAAATCTCTCTGGGTGACTCCGGTCTGCACAGCCCAGATAGCCAGCTGGGTTCGGTCGCGCAAGTTGAGCTTGGCTAGGATGCCTGACAGGTAATTTCGGACTGTCCCTTCTGACAGAAAGAGCTTGGCAGCAATTTCTTTATTAGAAATCCCAAAGCCAATCTGCTGGATAATCTTCCACTCCGTCCGGCTCATGTCCTCTATATTTTCCTCCGTCACCGTGATAGCAAAGTTGGACTGGGCCATCTGTGAAAAGATTTTGAAGACCTTGGTGGCAATATTGGGATTGATCATAGCTCCGCCTCGATAGACTGTCTGAATGGCTTCGTGAAGCTCTTCTGTCGAAACTCCTTTGAGAATATAACCAGACGCACCGTATTTAAGAGCGGAGAAGATAAATTCATCGTCGTCAAAGGTCGTCAGAATGATAATCTTAACATCTGGATACTGCTCCTTGACAGCCTTGGTACAGAGAACACCGTCCATGACTGGCATGCGAATATCCATCAGAATCACATCTGGGCGCACCCGATGAAGCTTTTCCAGCACTTCCTTGCCGTCTCCAACTGTCCCGACAACCTCAATATCAGCGTGGGCTGACAAGATGATTTGCAGAGACTCGCGAATCAAGGCCTGATCGTCTGCTATTAAAACCTTAATCATGTCTTCCTCCTATTTTTGGGATTTCGATATGCGTGTAGAAACCGTCCCGATTTTCAAAACGGACGCTTCCGCCAATAATCATTAGGCGCTCCTGCATCTGCTTGAGGCCATAGCCATAGTGGAGTTCATCAAAGCCAACACCATCATCCCGAATGGTCATTACATAGGACTCTTCCTCCAGCAGCTCAATCCAGATAGTCTTGGCATGCCCATGGCGGACAGAGTTGGTAATAGACTCCTGAATCACCCGGAAGACAATGTCTTCCTTTGCAATATCCAGGTCAATATTATCCCATTCGTAACGAAGATGAATCTCTAAGTTGGAGATAGCTTCATACTCACGGATAATCTTAATCAGAGCTTCCTTCAAAGTATTATTTTCCAGAGCTCCCGGCCGCATCTTATTGAGCGAGCCTCGGACATCACGGATACCATCTCGAACGACGACTGAGACATTATTGAGCTGCTCCTTAGCCCGATTGGTATCAATATCAACCAAGACCTTGACCGCATCAATACCCGCCGAAATTCCCGTCAGGGCATGGCCCAATGTATCGTGAATCTCTCTGGCAATCCGCTTTCGCTCTCGATCTTCTGCTATTTTCTCAGACAAGGCCAGATAAGAGTTCAACTCGCGATTGGCCTGAGAAGTCATGCGCAGCTCTTCCTCAATCCGATGACGCTCTGTAATAGCCGACAAGATATAGAAGAGCAAGGAAATCATAAAGACAACGATATTGAGGGAGTAGAGAAAGTTCTTACCAAAAAGCAGTAACAGCCGAACGGACTCTGGGTAAAACCGAATATAGGTATCCAGCGAAGGCAGCTTGATAAAGAGCGACATGAGGTCATAGTTGGACAAGAGCAGCATGCCAAAGCTCAAAATAATGAAAGAAAACCAATACTTCTTGTCCTTAGAAGAATTGAACTCCTTAGAGCCATAGAAAATATCCGCAAACACCAGGAGAATCAAGCCATTGTAGGACGAGTGCAGAACGGAAAAGATGACCAGCATGAGCAGGATTTCAATAATGGTTGCCTTGTCATAGACGGACAGCTGATTGGGGTGGCGCTCGCGATAGTACATGACCAAAAGCAAACTACCATAGAGGCTAATTGATACCCAGAAAATCAAGCTGGGAGAGCCCGGAATAGCATCCAAACGCTCCAAAAGCGAATGACTGAAGCCCTTAGCTGCTACATAGTTGGTCGCAAAGAGATAGATGGACGCATTATAGACAATGGCAACCAGATTGATGACCATCAAGGCTATTTTGCTGTAAAATATACTTTTTTGAGGTCTCATTATTGCCACCCTGTAACTGTGTATTTACTGATATTATCCCTGTTGACTAAGTGAACGGGAATCAGGTATTGGCTGTCGTAGGATTTCCCCTCCTGCATCAGCTCAATTACCTGCGCCACCTTGCGCCCCATCTGAATGGGCGATTGGGCCACGGTTCCCTCTATATCGCTAGTCGTAGCCAGAAAGTTTTTGATATCTGGTGAACCATCCACGCCATAGATTGAGATTTTCTTATCAAGACCTTGATTTTTAATAGCAGCCAAGGCCCCGATAGCTGCTCGATCATTGAGCGCCATAACTACATTAAAGTCTAAACCTTCGTCTAGAGCCCCTTTGACCTGCGGCATGGTTTCCTCAGTCTGGCCCAGTGTTTCTTTCTGGGAAATAATCCTGTAGCTAGGCCGTTTTTCAATCGTATCAATAAATCCCTGAATCCGGTCCATGGCAGAGACGGCATTGCGGTGCTCTAGAAGGAGAATATTGGCAGAAGGCCGACGCTTCATCATGTCCTGGGCAATCAGGACGCCTGCTTGGTAGTTATCAGACACAATGGTCGTATCCACTTTTACATCCTGACTGATAGGCGCATCCACTACGATAATTTTAATCCCAGCTTTCTTGGCCTTTTGAAGAGAGGAAATAATACTTGGACTATTGCTTTTTACCGGATTGATGACAATGACATCAACCTTTTCTCGGACAAAAAAGTCAATCTGCTGGCTCTGCTTGCCCTCATCCAGCTCAGGATCCCGAACGTAGAGCCTGCTGCCCTGCTGGTTGGTTTTCTTCTCCAGCTCCGCATTTAAGGTCTTGTAAAAGTCATTGTTCATGGTCATGTAAGTCACCCCAATCTTGACCTGCTTCTCATCTGGCAAAACGCCCTTGAAATAAACAAAAAGCAAACCCAAGATAAGCAGAATAAAAAGCGGCCAGAGAGCTTTCTTCTGATAATGCTGTATCCGTTTTTTGACCTTAGCTGATACCATTTTTCACCCCCTATGCCGTAAGCGCCTTTATGAAACATATAGGATTATTATATTACAAAGCCGCCAAAAAGCAAAATCTTTCCAGAAATGGCTATAATAAAAAAGGCGAGACAGAATCTAAAAAATCCATGATTTTTGATTCTTAGTCCCACCTCGACAATCATAATTTAACTTTTAAAAGCTTAAGAGAAATAGAATTCAGTCAAACAGATCTTGCATCCTGCAAAACTGAATGATGATTTTTGGGAGCAAGGTCATTTCCCAGTCTTTGCTTCTTGCTTAAAAGGGAAGTTCCTCTTCTTCCAATACTAAATCTGCCAAATCAGCTCCGCTGTTATTTTCACGCAGAGCGCGCTGAGCCCGACTTTCTAGGAGCTGGAAGCTATGACAGAGCACCTCTGTCACATAATGAGTCGCCCCCTCCTTTTCATAGCGACGAGTCCGCAACTCACCATCTAGAGAAATCAAGCTGCCCTTACTCGCATAGCTAGCTAAAGTCTCAGCTAGACGCCCCCAGACAACCACATTTACAAAATCCGCCTCACGCTCACCGCTCTGAGATTTATAACGGCGATTAACCGCGACCGTTGCGCGGGCCACAGATTTTTCATTCGCAGTCTTGTGCAGTTCAGGTGTAGCCGTCAGCCGGCCGATTACAATTACTTTATTATACATTTTATATCCTCCTAACTTATCATTCGTAAAAGGAGGCAAAAAGTGAAAAAAATGTGGTATAGTAAAGATAAAAAGGAAAGTTGCAGTTTCTGCCCCTTTTCTACTAGATTTGTACAACGGAGGCTCCGATGACCATTAAACATTCGCCTGTGAAAAATATTCTTTTTATCCTGATTTCTCTGTGGTTCGGAGGTTTTTCCATGACAGAAAAATGAGTAAGAAGCAGATTCATTATACTCATCATTGTGTTAGATTGATTTTTCATCTGTTAATTATTTATTTTCTCTACCATTAGCATGAGATAGATTTATAACGCTAAATTTATTGCCACAAAAAATAAAGCGAAACGACCCTACAAATCGTTTCGCTCTATTTTATATCTCGGCTGCTGTAGGATACCTCGCCCATTTCTGAGCTTTTTATGATGTTGAATCCTCTCCCTTATCCCTGCCAATGTTTGGCTGGGTCAAAGGCAGTTCCAACTAGTTCACTATCGGCTAATTCAATAATGCCGCGTTTTTGAGGCGCATTAGGTAACTGAAGTTCCCGTGGGCTGCACATCATACCAAAACTCTTTTCTCCTCGAAGTTCTCCCGGAAAAATCAAATTTCCTTTAGGCATCATGGCACCCGGCAGAGCTACAATCGTTTTGAGGCCGACTTTGGCATTAGGAGCACCGGCCACGATTTGAACAGTCTTATCAGCAGCTACCTGCACTTGGCAGATATTCAGGTGGTCACTATCTGGATGAGCTACCATATCAACGATTTCTCCAACCACAAACTTCGGTTGGCTGTCATTAACCAAGTCCGCTGGGAAGCCTGCCTTGCTCAACTCCTGATTGAGAATGGCCACTTGCTCATCTGTCAAAAAGACCTGTCCGCGCTCTGCAATTTCAAAAAGGTCAGACTGCTCAAAAATATTCCAAGCTACAGTCTGGTCATTGTCTTCACGGTAAACACGCGCTACCCGTCCCTTGCGCTCAGCCGCCAGTTTAGCTCCTTGATTGTCCGCAGCAATAATCATCAGCACGTCACCGACATATTCTTTATTATAGGTAAAAATCATTTTACGCTCCCTTTTTCTCTTATACTAGCTAAAAATTCATTGATTTGACCCTTGGTCTTGCGGTCACGATTGACCAGACGGCCAATCTCCTGTCCCTTTTCCAGCACTACTAAGCTGGGAATCCCGTATACGTCCCACTCTTTGGCCAGATCCAAATAGGCATCACGGTCCACTTGGATAAAGCGATAGTCAGGATTTTCCGCTTCTATCTCTGGCAGAAAAGGTTTGATAAATCGGCAATCTCCGCACCAGTCAGCCGTGAAAAAGAAGACAGTCTTCTCCCCATCATTGACATAAGAAGCCAATTCCTCTATATTTATAGGAACAATCATACTTCTTCCTCGTAGCTTAGCTGACCATTTTCATAGACAAAAGCAAAATGACGGTCATCCTCTAAGACCAGACCGCCAACCAAGCGGTCATCTGTGGACTCGTAGAGCTTGACATAGAGACAGGAAATACTACCCTGACTGGAAAAGAAATCTCGCACAAGCTCGACGATTTCCTCCCGATTACGCAGTCTTTTCTGTTCCTGTACGACTTTGGCTGCCCCGAAAGCCAGCGCTCCAGCCCCCAAAAGGGCGGTTGTGGTTAAAATGATTTTTTTAGCTTTCATGTAGAATATTTTAACACAAAAGAGCAGAGGCGACAAACAATATTCCAGATTTTCCTGGGAGAAGCTGGATTCTTGAATGGGCAGTCCTGTTGATTCAGGCAAGCTACAAGATTTCCCTACTCATTTACCGCAAAAAGTGATAAAATAGGGGACAGAAAGAAGGTAAGTTTATGACAACATTATTTTCAAAAATCAAGGAAGTAACAGAGCTTTCTGCTATTTCAGGTCACGAGGCACCTGTTCGCAGCTACTTGCGGGAAAAAATCACTCCCCATGTTGATGAGGTCGTCACCGATGGCCTAGGCGGTATCTTTGGGGTACGCCATGCAGAAGTTGAAAATGCTCCCCGTGTATTGGTAGCGGCCCACATGGACGAGGTTGGCTTTATGGTCAGCGAAATTAAAGCTGACGGGACCTTCCGCGTAGTGGAAATCGGCGGCTGGAATCCGCTAGTCGTTAGCAGCCAACGCTTCAAACTTTTTACCCGTGAAGGTCGGGAAATTCCTCTTATCTCAGGCTCTGTCCCTCCTCATCTGACGCGCGGATCTGGCGGACCAGTTATGCCACAGATTGCAGATATTGTCTTTGATGGTGGCTTTGCGGATAAGGCGGAAGCTGAAAGCTACGGCATCCGTCCAGGAGACACGATTGTGCCAGACAGCTCTGCTATTCTCACAGCTAACGGGAAAAATATCATCTCCAAAGCCTGGGACAATCGCTACGGCGTCCTTATGGTCAGCGAATTAGCTCAAGCCTTATCTTATCAACCACTAGGCAGCCAACTCTATCTCGGCGCCAATGTTCAAGAAGAGGTTGGCCTGCGTGGTGCTCATGCTTCAACAACAAAATTTGCCCCTGAGGTCTTTCTGGCTGTGGATTGCTCCCCAGCGGGCGACATCTATGGCGGCCAAGGAGCCATCGGGGACGGAACGCTGATTCGCTTCTTTGACCCTGGTCATCTCATGCTGCCAGCTATGAAGGACTTCCTCTTGACAACTGCTGAAGAAGCTGGCATTAAGTATCAATATTACTGCGGCAAGGGCGGAACGGATGCTGGTGCTGCCCATCTCCAAAGCGGCGGCGTTCCATCTACTACCATTGGTGTCTGCGCCCGCTACATCCATTCTCACCAAACTCTCTATGCCATGGACGATTTCTTGCAAGCCCAAGCTTTCCTGCAAGCTTTGGTCAAAAAGCTGGATCGCTCAACGGTGGACACGATTACCAACTATTAATTTCAAAAGGCAGCCCGTTCTTCATTCGGGCTGCTATCTCTTTTGTCTGATACTTTCCCTTTCAACTTTCCAATTTGAAGAAAATTTTGTTATAATGCTTAGCAGAGGTGAAAATATACATGAAAAAAATTGCTTTTGATTCTGAGAAATACTTAAACCTGCAGCGCGACCATATCTTGGAGCGCATTAATCAATTTGAGGGCAAACTTTACATGGAATTCGGCGGTAAAATGCTGGAAGACTTCCATGCTGCCCGTGTCCTGCCAGGCTATGAGCCGG
Organism: Streptococcus sp. 27098_8_134; assembly: GCF_041431675.1. Taxonomy (NCBI): domain Bacteria; kingdom Bacillati; phylum Bacillota; class Bacilli; order Lactobacillales; family Streptococcaceae; genus Streptococcus; species Streptococcus sp. 27098_8_134. The sequence continues at coordinate 874,901 of NZ_JAPVYD010000001.1, forward strand.
ACAATAAAATCAGACTTCTCAAAGAGCTCAAGGACCAAGTAGAGATTGTCATTGCCATTAATGCCAATAATATTGAGCACTCTAAGGCGCGTGGCGATTTGGGCATTTCCTATGACCAGGAAGTGCTGCGACTAATCGATACCTTTAACGAGCTGGATATTTACGTAGGCTCCGTGGTCATCACTCAGTATTCTGGCCAGCCAGCAGCTGACCTCTTCCGCAGTCAGCTGGAAAAGAATGGCATCGCCTCCTACATCCACTACCCGATCAAGGGCTATCCGACCGACATGGACCATATCATCTCACCTGAAGGTATGGGGAAAAACGACTTCATCAAAACCAGCCGTAATTTAGTCGTTGTGACCGCACCTGGTCCTGGTTCTGGTAAATTAGCTACTTGCTTGTCCAACATGTATCATGACCAAATCAATGGCATCAAATCAGGCTACGCCAAGTTTGAAACCTTCCCCGTTTGGAATCTGTCCCTACACCATCCGGTCAATTTAGCTTATGAGGCAGCGACGGCAGACCTGGACGATGTCAACATGATTGATCCTTTCCACCTACAAACTTATGGCAAGACTACAGTCAACTACAATCGTGATATTGAAATTTTCCCAGTCCTCAAACGTATGCTGGAGCGCATCCTTGGAAAATCACCTTATGCATCCCCAACGGATATGGGCGTCAACATGGTCGGCTTTGCCATTGTAGATAATGATGCTGCTATCGAGGCATCTCAACAGGAAATTATCCGTCGCTACTACCAAACTATTCTGGACTTCAAGGCGGAGCGCGTTTCTGAATCTGCTGTCAAGAAAATCGAACTCTTGATGAACGATCTGGGTATCACACCGCTGGACCGTAAAGTAACAGTTGTTGCACGCGATAAAGCTGAAAGCACTGGTGAGCCAGCTCTGGCCTTGGAATTGCCAAACGGTGAAATCGTAACTGGTAAGACCTCTGAGCTCTTTGGTCCTACGGCAGCTGTATTGATTAATGCTATTAAGAAATTAGCCAATATTGCCAAAGAGACCAAGCTGATCGAGCCTGAGTATGTCAAGCCAATCCAAGGCCTGAAAATCAATCATCTGGGCAGCCGCAATCCTCGCCTCCACTCAAACGAAATCTTGATGGCTCTGGCAATCACAGCCATGGAAAATCAAGATGCGGCAAATGCCATGCAACAACTCGGTAATCTCAAGGGCAGTGAGGCCCACTCCACTGTCACTCTGACAGATGAAGACAAAAACGTCCTGCGCAAACTAGGCATCCATGTTACAATGGACCCCGTTTACCAGTATGATAGACTCTATAGAAAATAAAAACAAGCTCTGTTAAAAGCTTGTTTAGAAAGCTGGCGACGCCAGCTTTTTTTGTTAATAACGCCTAGACAGGAGAAAACGCAAGAGATAGTAAAGTCCCAAAACCAGGATAATGGTCACGGTCAGAAACTGATTGAGACTTAAGATGATTGGGAAAATCATGGACAGGACACTCAAGCATGCTGCCAGCAGCAAAAGGATATTAAAAAGCAAAGTACGAGTCTTTTCGTCAATCATGCGATTGCGCTCATCAGTCACCTGAATGTAGAGCTTCTCAAAATTTTCCTCCCGTCTTAGGGCAAGATTATACCGAATGGTCATCAAAGAAAGCCCCAGCAAGATGCCGACCATGACTCCTTCCTGCTGATCATCCAGAGAGTGAAAGTGGCTCCAGGCCAGTCCTACCAAGATGATTAAGATTAAGATACGCCCCACGATAACCTTCCTTTGAAGTTTTTTCCTAAATTCTTGTTTAGTTAATGTTTCCATGTCAGCCTCCTATTTTTCATACGCTTGAAAAATTTTCAAAATCACCACAATCAAGAACATTCCCACGAAAGGCAGGATTTCCTTAGGGATAAAATCGGCTTGCAAATGGAGATAAAACAAACCAACAACCACCAAAATAGCCAATATCCATTTATACAAATAAGTCCATTTCATGATTCATCCTCCTCAAAGAGAAACACTTCTTCAATCCTTAAATTGAAAAAGGATGCAATTTTATGAGCCAAAAGCAGCGAGGCATTGTAGCGACCCTTTTCCAAAGAAATAATCGTTTGTCTCGTGACTTCTAGCTTCTCAGCCAGCTCCTCCTGGCTGAGCTTTTTTCTTTTTCGTAATTCTTGAATTCGATTTTCCAAGGCTGCCTCCTTTTTATGATGTAAAATAAGTTTTACTTTTTAGACATAGTATAGTCTCCTTTACATCTTTTGTCAAGAAGAAAGCGGCAAAAAAGAGGCTGGGACAAAAGTCCTAACCTCTCAATTGTCTTTGGATTGTCGAGCAAGACGCAGTGGTTGAGTGGGCTCTACTACGCTGATTTCATCAGCTTTTACAGCCCTACTCAACTGTGCGGAGGTGGGACGACGAAATCGAATTCTAACGAATTACCGATTTCTGTCCCACTCTCTTTTATCATCTTTATTGATTTCCTTTGTTATTTGCTTTCCAAAGCTACAGTCAACTCGACACAGGCTCCTCCTTGGTCTGGATTGAGCAGGGTCAGACGACCACCGTGCAAGAGAGCTACCTGCTTAGAAAAGGCTAAGCCGATTCCATGATGGGGATTAGCTGAATTGCGGCTTTGGTCACTCTGATAAAAGAGCTGTTCCGCTCCCAGCAGCATCTCCTCTGAAAATGCAGGGCCATTGTTCCAGATAGCAAAAACCAACTGGTCCTGCTGCACTGATACCGTTAGCTTGACTTCCTTTTGGTCCTGGTCAGCATGTTCAAGCGCATTCAGTAAAATATTGAGCAAAGCTCGCTTGAGATAGTCCAAATGAATTGACAAAATCAGACTAAGATCACAATCTTCTTGGAGGTAGAAACGATAGTTTTCCTGTTTGCTGAACAGTGCCCAGTCGTCCTGTAAATCAGCCAAAAAGTCCTCCAAGGAAAGCTGACTGAACTGATTAGAATCAATCTGAAAAGTCTTAGCGTAATCAATCAAAGAGCCACAATACTCTTCCATCTTGTGACTGGCCTGCAAAATCTCAGCAGCATAGTCTGCCTGTGGCTGGCCTAACTGCGCCAATTCCAAGAGCTCAGCATTCCCCTTAATCACAGTTAGGGGCGTCTTCAAATCGTGCGATGTCGCTGATAGCTGTAAAATCAACTCCTGATTATGCTGCTGCTCTCTTTCTAGAAGACGAGCATTATCTTGGTGGCTGCTCCGTAAATCGCTGTAGACTTCTAGCATTTCCTCAATCCGAAAAAGCTGACTTTGATTTTCTTCTAAAAGCTTCTCGCTCTTTAGCATTTTTATTTCCCTGTCGATTTTTCGGAGCAATTTCAAAATATGATAAAAAGTAATCAGCAGCAAGCTCCCTGCCCAAAAGAACAAGGTGAAAAGAACGTGATTACTTCCTTGCGTAAATTCATAGCCTATAAGTACAAAAATCAAAACATGAAAGAAGACGATTTTTAAACTGGTTGTCCAGACTAGGCTTTTGAAATTTCGGGTTCTAATTGCCATCTATAGCCTACTCCTCTCACTGTTGCGATTGCTTGCAGCCCTTCTTGTTTGCATTTTTGGCGAATCTGATATACGTATTCTGAAATAGAGCGAAGCTGTGTTTCTGAGCTTTCTGGGTAAAGCAAGGTATGCAGGCGTTCAGCTGAAAAGGTCTGCTTGGGATTGCTAGCTAGTAAATGTAGCAACTTAAACTCTCGCTCTGAAAATTTCAAGACTTTACCAAAACAGGCAACTTCATAGCGCTCTGGATAAAATTGACAAGAAGCAATTTCAGAATAGCGCTCCTCACGTCTTTCCTCCCGACGAAGATGAGCTCTGACACGCGCCAGTAATTCTTTGGTCCCAAAAGGTTTGACAATATAGTCATCTGCCCCACGAAAGAGCCCTTCCACCTTGTCCGCCTCCAACTCCTTAGCCGTCAGAAAGATGATGGGACACGAAAGATGAGGACGAATGTAGGAGCACAGCTCAAAACCATTAACAGGCTCCATCATCACATCTAGCAAAATCAAGTCATATCCGACAAAATTCGTCAGCTCTAGCTCTTCTATCCGATCAAGCGTCGTCACATCATAAGCATCGAGCTCTAGGACGTTTTTCACCAGCTTCAAAATGCTCCGGTCGTCATCAACCACCAAAATACGATACTGTCTCATAATTTCCATTATAGCATACCTCTAGCGAACATCTCGTTTCAAGCTTAAGAATATAGCAGAGCTCCAAACCAAAGCTAGCCAGAACAGCTGTATCCCCAGACCTGATAAATCTATTGAATGCTGAAGCCCTTCATACTCAAAGAGATTTAGGGTAGCCAGATCGGGCAGGTATTTTGCTTCCTTGATGAACGTTGCCAACAAACGACTGAGACCAATCAAGAGAGGAAAGAGCACTGACACCGGCACAACCCAAGATTGAAATAGCAAAGCGAGGCCGGCAGTTAAAAAAGCCAGAAAAAGATTGCTGAGAAGACCAAAAGAGCTGTAATAAAGGAATTTCCCCAGTAAGGACCAGCTAAAGTCTAGGTCAAAACGAGCCAGCATAACAAGGAAACAGCTGCCTATCATGATACTATAGAGGATCAAGAGCAGCAAGAACAGAAAAAGGAATTTCCCAGCCAACCAAGTCTTTCTATTTGATACGGTTAGAAAATTCGTTCGCATCCCAGACTTGACAAACTCCTGGGCAAAATAGAGGGAAGTAAAGATGACAATGACAGGCTGCGCCAGATAGAGGGCATGCAAAACCTCGCTCAGAGCCTTCGTTTGGCCAACTGCTGTCTGACTGTAGTCAAGATTCATTAGAAAAAATGGAACAGCTACCAGAGCCACCAAGGCTGCACCAAGAGCGAGATAGTAAGAACGGAACTTAATCCATTCACTTTTAAGCAGAGCTATTATCATCAGTATCGCCCTCCTAAATCCGTCTTCAAAAAGCGCAGAGAGGCCATGCCGCCGATGACTAGCAACCATGCACCAAGTATCAACAGTCCTTGCAAGGGATTGTTGGCATATTGGGAAGTTGGCGTTGCAGCAAACAACTCTCCTGCTGGCTGTGGCAAATAAGCCCCCCAACTCGTGTGAGCAGCTAGGTAGTTTCCCAGATTATAGATCTGTGGTACGAGAAAAAGCAGAGGAACCAGCATGGTCCGAGCCAATAAACCTAACAAAAATGAAAGGATTCCTAATAAGGTTAGAGATAAGGTTTTCCACAAAATCAAACTCCAAGCTGCTTGATTGAGCAGAATTGGATTAAGCCCTTCCTTTCCTAAAGCCAGGTGCATGACCATATAACTAAAGTAGATTGATAAAAAGCTACTGGCAAGAGAAAAGCAAGCAAAGGTCATGAGTTTCCCCACAAGCAACTTCAGGCGGTTATTACAGGTCAAAAGACTGGTTCTCAAGCTATGAGACTGAAATTCCATAGCTCCCAAAATTCCAGCTAAGATGACCAAAACCATGCCTGCCATAGAAGCCCCATTGAGGCCTAGATATTCCAGCGGGTCAATGGCTTCTGCCAGGCCGGGAACCGTCTCAGGCGTGGCATCCAAGCCGACAGATAAATACTGTCGACCCTCCAGCCAGGATACGGCAGGCACCAATAGCAGCATGAAGGCCATACTCACTTTGAAAGCCTTGGTTGAGCAAATTTTCAACCATTCTGAATGCAATAAAGACATCGTTTCTTTCATTTTAAACCTCCTCTGTCAAATCAAAGAAGAGATCTTCTAGGCTTTCTGAATCTTGCAACACCTCTTCCAATTGTCCCTGCTCAATAATTCGCCCATGATGAATCAAGACTACATCATCTGTCACCATTTGCACCTCTGACAAGATGTGGGAGGATAGAAGTACCGTTTTCCCTAAATCAGCCTGCTGACGGATGAACTTTCTAAACCACTTAATCCCACTTGGATCCAGCCCATTAGTCGGCTCATCTAATATGAGAAACTGAGGATCACCCAGCAAAGCTGCTGCCAAACCCAGCCGCTGACCTTCCCCCAGAGACAGGCTTGACAAGAGTTCCTTCCTCTTATGAGCGATTCCAGTCATCTCCAAAACCTCATCGATCCGAGACTTGGAAATAGCATTACTCGCTGCAATAATCCTCAGGTGGTCATAGACCTTTCGATTTGGAAGACCGCCAATGCCGTCAAAGGCTGCACCTACCGTTCTGAACGGATAGGTCATTGACTGATAGGTTTGCCCATCAAAAGTCGCAGTCCCAGATGTCGCCCGATCCAATCCCAAGAGAATCCTCAAGGTCGAACTTTTCCCTGCGCCATTTGGGCCCAGAAAAGCTGTTATCCGACCGCTTTTAGCTGTAAAAGAAATATCTTTTAAAACCTGCTTGCTGCCATGCTTCTTGCAGACTCCTTCTATTTTCACTATATGTTCCATACTGAACTCCTTTTGATTTTTCTTTAGTATACAGGGGCAAGTTCAGAGAAAGTTCAGACAATAAAAAAACTTGCCTTGCGACAAGCTTCTTTTCTTATTTTTCAACCACATCCCAGAGCTGGCGGATGCTTTTTTTCTGCACCGGATCGACAAAGTGTGGAGCGATTTCCACCAAAGATTGCAAGACAAAAGCTCGCTCAGCCACATAAGGATGAGGAACAATCAAGTCCGGACTGTATAGCTCTTCCTGACCTATGTAAAGAATATCCAGGTCAATCACACGCGGACCCCATTTGATCTCCCGCACGCGCCCTAGATCCGCTTCGATAGCTAGCAGGGTCTGCATTAACTCCTCAGGATTGAGCCAAGTCTCAACTTCAACAACTTGATTGAGAAACGGATCCTGCTCAACGCCACCCCAAGGCTCTGTCTCAATGCGGCTTGATGCCTGCAAAACTCTTATATTTTGCTCTGCCATTTTTTCCAAAGCCGCATCCAGATTGGCAGTTGGGTTGCCTTGATTGCTCCCCAGAGCGATAAAGGCTTTCCGCTTTTGACGTACTAGCTTGACCGAGCAGGTCTCTAAAGGCAGAGGCACCGGTGCCCAAGGCTTCTTGACCTCCAAGCTGACTTTCTGCACCAAAGGATGAGTCAGAAAAATCCGATCAATCAACTTGTAAGCCAGCGTCTCAATCAAGTCCTCCTTGCTTTCCTGACACCAGTGGGTCAAATCCTGAGCTAATTCTCCATAGTGGATAGAAGCTGTTAGGTCGCCTGTTTTGGCAGCCCGAGTCATATCATAGTCCAAAATCAGATCCAGCACAAAACGCTGGCCCAACTCCTTCTCTGCTCCAAACAGACCATGATAAGCATACACTTCCAAATCCTTAATGCGCAGCTGATCCATTTTCTTATCCTTTCTGATTCAAGTTTCTGCATTTTATCCTTGATAAAACTATCTAACCTTTCCTAACATGCTCCACCACTTATAAGATCAATGTCCCATCAGCTTGTAAGCTTCATTTTTCAGATCCTTGTCCGTCGCTAAAACGCCGCGTGCCGCTGTAGTAACCGTTGCAGTGCCAGGCTTTCTGACTCCGCGCATATTCATACACATATGCTCAGCTTCCACCCAGACCAAGGCTCCTTGAGCACCCAGATAGTCCATCAAGGCCTCAGCAATCTCTACGGTCAATCGCTCTTGAATCTGCGGTTTCTTGGCATAGACCTCTACCGTTCGGGCAAGCTTGGACAAGCCTGCTACCCGACCATTAGGCACATAGGCGATATGAACCTTCCCGTAAAATGGCAGGAAATGGTGCTCACACATGGAATGAAAGAAAATATCCTTCTCCACTACCATATTATTGTCAATGATTTCAAAAGACTTGGCCAGATGCTCCTCAGCAGTCTCGCCCAGCCCAGCAAAAATTTCCTGATACATCTTTGCAATGCGCTGTGGCGTCTCCTGCAAGCCTTCGCGGCTTCCGTCTTCTCCAACCGCCTCAATAATCTGGGCAACTGCTACTTCAATTTTCTTCGTGTCCATATATGCTCCTATGTTCATTTTTATTTTTTGATCATTTACTTGACTGAGAAGGACGCTCAGCAAAGTCTAACTCGCGATTCTCAAGGATTGATTTTCTAACCTGAGCCAGAAAATAAAGAGAACCCGTAATCAGCAAAAGCTCATCCGGCTCATGCTCTACTGCTAAATAATCTGATAAATAATCCGGCCATTCTTTGTAAGACAGACCTTGCTGCTCAGCCAAGGCTTGCATGCTCTCTTCAGAAAAACTCCGCGGATCAGCAAAAGCTGTCAAGCTTATAGCAGCTTTGGGAATCTTTTGCAACAGCTCCACCATATCATCCAAGGCTTTGGTTTGGATACAAGCAAATAAAATGTGCTTCTTATAAGTCGGATAATGCTGGTCCAATGTCGCTGCTAGCGACCGCAGGGCATGAGGATTATGGGCTCCATCCAAAAGGATGAGCGGCTGATCCGATATTCTTTCCAAACGCCCTGGCCATACAGCAGCAAGCAAGGCCCTCTCAACCTCTGCTTTTGTCAACAAGGGCAGCGACTGCAACTGGCAGTATAGGTCACACAAGTGCAGAGCCAATCCAGCATTGTCCGCCTGATGCAGTCCCATCAGAGCTGTTTGATACGAGTCTTTGGCCCGATAGACATTCGAAAAGGAAAAGCACTCCCCTTTCTCTGACTCTTGATGTTCCACTTGATAGTCTTGAGACCAAGAAAAGAGCGGAGCATCTTTTTCAGCAGCCTTCTGCTCGACTACTGCCAGAGCCTCTGGCTCTAACCTACCGGTCACAATGGGAACTCCAGGCTTGATAATGCCAGCTTTCTGCTGGGCAATAGCCTCTAGACTGTCCCCCAGCAAGGCCACATGATCCAGACCAACTGTCGTGATAGCAGTCAGTAAGGGCTGACAGACATTGGTACTGTCCAAAAGCCCACCCATGCCGACCTCGATAATAGCCACATCCACCTGCTGCTGGACAAAATAATCATAAGCTAGAGCAGTTACAATCTCAAACTCAGTCACCCCTTGCAAGCTAGAGTCTGTCGCATGCTGGGCCAAAAGCTCTTGGTAAATAGAAAGTAATATCTGAAGGTCTTGGTCGGAGATCGCATTGCCATTAATGGCAATCTGCTCATTGTAGCTGACTAGATAAGGAGAGGTGAAGGTGGCAACCCGCAGGCCGCTCACCTCCAAGAGTTGGCGCAGATGGGCAATGGTTGAGCCCTTGCCATTAGTCCCTGCAATATGAATGACTGGCAGCCGCAAATGTGGATTTCCCCGCAGCTCCAGCAAACGCTCCATCCGCTTCAAGCCAAAATGGGGACTGGCTGTCCGATAGGCTTCCAGCCAGCTTAAATCAGGTAATTCTTGTTTTTTCATCTTACTTGTACTGACCTAGATTGAGATCTTCTGTCTGCTGCGCTAGACGAATCGCATCGCCAACGGCAGCAGCCATCCGGTGCTTAGCCACTTCGTGCACTCTGACAACTTCAACGCCTCTGCTAGCCGCAAGGGTAGTCAGATGGGCTGAAGCTGTATCACGGTTTTCGAAGCCTTCCTGAGTCTCAGGATTGACCTTAAAGCCGTTTTCTTCTAAGATACTAACAAGAAACCGCTTACGAGAAACCCCAAGAAAAATAGGGAAACCAGCCTGATGGAGACTATCCAGCTCCTGCAAAATGAGAAGATTCTCCCGCTTGGTCAAACCGAAACCAATCCCTGGATCCAGCATGATATTATCACGCGAAAGGCCAGCATGTTCCGCCAACTCCAAAGATTTCTCAAAACACTTCCACATTAGTTTTGCAATCGGTAGCTCTGCAAAAAGAGATAACTCTTCCTTTGTGAAGGCTGAACCAAAGCCAAATTCTGGGAAAATCCTTGAACTGGCATGTTGAGGACGAGCCATCACCGGATTAAACATGACAATAACTGGCGCGCCATATTTCGCAGCAGTTTCTGCCATCTTTTCATCGCCTAAAAGACCGGTAATATCGTTGATAATATCTGCACCCGCAGCCAAAGCCGCTGCAGCCACTTCCGACTTCCAAGTGTCCACAGAAATCACAATGTCACTTTCCCGACGAATAGCTTCAATGACTGGCACCACCCGCTCTATCTCTTCTTGAATAGCCACAAAATGACTGCCTGGCCGAGTAGACTCGCCACCAATATCCAGCATGTGAGCTCCCTCAGCAATCAGCTTTCTAGCCTGAGCCAATGCCGTCTCAACCGTGTTGTAGCGCCCACCATCTGAAAAGGAATCCGGCGTCGCATTGATAATGCCACAGAGGCCCGTTCGGCCATCTGGAGCAATTGCTTTTAGATTCACCATTGATTTTCATCTCATTTCTATTTGCTGCCCTACTCTTCAACAAAAAAGGCACACTCATCTAGTGTACCGCAAAGCTCTCAGCAGATGCAGCATCCAGTCCTATGAACTGCACTCGACTTCACAAGAAGACCTTATCTAGTCCCTTGTTTCATTTACCATTTTACCATAATTCTTCTATTTGACAAAACACTTTCTAAAAGCAAAAGGGTAAAAGACTGAGAATAATCATATTTCGGAGAATATGGGCCAGCATAGACAGCTCCAAACGCTGAAAATAAGGCCTGAGGAGACGGGCAAAGACTAATCCCAAAAGCAGATAGGAAAGAAAACACAGAGTTTCCTGAGGATTTTTCGCAAGGGAAAAGCAGAGAAAACCTAGTGCAATCCCCCAGCTCTTCCGATAACGAAGAGAGACGTCACTGTCAACAAATTTCGGTGCTGCAGGGGATAAAACGGCGATGTCAATCCCCAAAAGCAAAAGAGACGATGACAGAAAACTCTCCGTTAGCATCTGCTCCACCGCCTGAGCTGACTCCACCTCCTTGCCACACAGCAGAAGAACACCTGCAGCATTGACCAAAATCATCAAAAAATACAAGAAAAGCAAGTGTTGATAATTGCTTGACTGACGCAGGGAACCTTTGATTTCCTGCAGTTCTCTGGCAAAATAAAAGGCGCAACAAAAAAGCAATCCCAGTAAGCCCACCATAAAAAGCAGATTAGCCTGACTAAAGACCAAGCGATGAGGCATTGGATGAAGCATGAGCAGCAGTCCCGTCTGAGTCAACATAGCCAGCAGTAACAATTGAATGATTTTCTCTAATTTCAGCATATTCTCTCCATTCTTCTCTTATCATTATAGAAGAAGTAAGAGCAATCTGGGAGAAATCCCCTCAAATGTCCTAATTTGTGCCTCAAATGACAAAAAAAGCAGATATTCTCTGCTTTCCTACTTGTTCACCAAACCTGTCAGTATCATAATGAGTACTGCAACTCCATTTCTCAGCATGTGTGCCAAAATAGACATTTCCAAACACTTAAATATATAAGCAACCGCGGCTAAAACAGCACCCATACCTGCATATGTAACAAAACTGCCGATATTGGTCGGACCATGGAAAAGACCGAAAAGAATGACTCCTACAACCAAGCCCCAAACATAATGCTTGGTAAAAATCTTCTGAGGAATCAATCCGCGAAAAACCACTTCCTCCAAGATAGGAGCCTGAATCACAGCTCCTACCACTAATAAAATCTTGGGTACATGCTGAAATAATGCATTCAAGGCATCCTGATTAGCAGTGGATATGGCCTGACCTTCCAGCAGCATGATAATTGCTCCCAACATGTTGACCCCAATCATGACAACATTAGAAACAGCTAACCAACCAAACGAAGACCATTTGAAGAAGCTAAAGTCTAAACTCAGCAGTTCTTCTTGCTTAGCCATTCTCAGAACAAAAAAGATAATCAAAAGATATACCACCAGCACAAAGATAGTCTGTCCAGCTGAAAAACTCTTCTCAGAAGACGTCATCTGTCGTATAAATATAAATGGTATCTGGCTGAGAAATAAGACAAACAGAGTCAGTAGGATGTACTCTAATTTTTTCAGAATTGCTTTCATATCTTCCTCCTTTTCCTTCCTAGTATAGCTCAATTTTCTCTTTTTGTATAGACAATTCTTAACTGCAAGCATTTTATATATCACGTATTGAGAGCCAATACTGATAGTGACTATGAGATTGAATCGCTCAGTTTGTTCCAAAGCCAAAGACCAAGAAAATCCTTTCTTAAAGCATATAAAAAGCCCAGTCAAACTGAGCTTTTGGATTTATTGATTTTTGAAACGTTCGACATCACGCGCGATGACCAATTCTTCGTCAGTCGGGATAACCAAGACTTTGACCTTGGCATCAGAACTGGAAATCACGCCTTCTGCACCACGCACATTCTTTTCTGGGTCTACGTTACAGCCAAACCAAGAAATACCATTAATAACCAGTTCACGAATGGTCACAGAATTTTCACCAATTCCTGCAGTAAAAATGATAGCATCAGCTCCATTCAAAACAGCAAGATACTGACCAATGTATTTTTGAATCCGGTCTACAAAAATGTCGTTAGCTAATTGAGCCTTGGCATCACCTGCCCGCATCGCCTCATGAATATCGCGCATATCACTAGACTTCTCAGAAACTCCCAGCAAGCCAGATTCACGGTTCAAGACGCGGCTAATATCTTCTGGAGTATTAAAGTCGTCTGTGTATTGCATCAGATAAGGAATGATAGCTGGGTCGATATCCCCTGTACGCGTTCCCATCATGACGCCGCCAAGTGGTGTGAATCCCATAGAGGTATCTACAGAAACGCCCTTGTCAACCGCTGTGATGGAAGCTCCATTACCAATGTGGCAAGTGATAAGCTTAAGTTCTTCAATCGGACGTCCCAAAATTTTAGCAGCTTCCTTGGCTACATACTCATGGCTGGTCCCGTGAGCTCCGTACTTGCGGACCTTGTTTTCAGTGTAATATTTAGTCGGAATCGGATAGCGATAAGCTTTTTCCGGCATAGTTGTATGGAAAGAGGTGTCAAAGACTACCACGCTGGTAATGTCTGGCAGAATTTCTCTAAAAGCACGGATACCTGCAGCGTTGGCTGGATTATGCAATGGAGCCAGAAGAGACAGCTCTTCTACCTTTTGAATCACTTCTTCATCAACGAGGGCTGAATCCTTAAAGTATTCACCGCCAGCCACAACACGGTGGCCCACACCGGTAATCTCATCATAAGATTCAATGATATTGAAACGTTTCAAATCGTCCAGCAAAATTTTTACGGCCTGCGTATGATCTGCAATATCAAGAACCTGCTTTTCTGAACGACCATCAAATTTCACTGTTGAAATAGAATCCTTGAGACCAATCCGTTCCAGCAAGCCCTTAGCCAAGACCTTTTCTTCCGGCATCAAGTAGAGTTGCCATTTTAAGCTTGAGCTCCCTGCATTAATAGAAATTGTTTTCGACATTTCTTCACCTCTTTAAGCGTTTTCAAAATCATTATATCAAAATTTTGTTTGAATTTCACTATCTTTGTACCAGTTTTGAAAACTTTGACGGAATTTAAACATTTCATCATGATCCTGCAAATCCCGCAGAGGATAGATAAAAGGCTGAATGTTATTCGCTTCTTGCTTCCTCAAGACAAAAAGGGTTTTGGCATGCTTGCTGCTTGAGAAAATAGACTCTGGCAAGGTTATCATCGCGATAAACTGAGCCTTGGCGAGGAGCCATTTTTTCAGCAACGGTGCTTGAGCGCTGGTCAAGAGGTCATTCGGCGCCAGAAATATAGCATAACCACCTGGCTTTAGATATTTGAGCGACTGCTCCATTAGAAGATGATGGGCATAAGTGTGCTCATCCAAACTAGCCACTTCATAGCGAGAGGCGATACTGTCGTCCGGATAATAACCGACCGGTAAATCACTGATAATGATATCACTCTCTTTCAGAACCTGAGGCCGAACTGCATCCCCCTGAGCAAAGTGAGCCTTGGAGTTCATAACCTCTGCAATACTGGCAGAAAGGTCGATTAATAAATCATCTAGTTCCAGACCTAGGTAGTCAATCTTCCTTTGGGTATGATTGAGAATAGTTTCAGCTAAATTTCCGGTTCCGCTGCCGATTTCTAATACATCAGCTTCCTCTCCGTGAGCTAGCTGGTCCAATAAGAAAGTAATCAGAAAACCAATTGTGTCAGGTGTGAATTGATGATTGACCTGCATGGGTTCCGTCTGGGCAGCCTTCATCAGGATAAACTGATAGACTCTCCGCCACTCTTCCTTGGTCAAATGCAGAGCGCGGATTTTTTCATCATTGGTCAGAACCTCTTGTAAGTCTGTATCTCCATCTAGGTAAATGCCGTTCTGCTCAATCAGAGCATCGTAAAAATTGGTCGCCAGAGCGTTTTGGATATTCTGGACGTTTTCGAGAATCAGAGTATAAGCTTGTTCTATCTTTTCAAAATTCATGGAATCCTCCGTTCATCCTATCATACCAAAAATAAGGCCCCTTTCCAAGATATATAAAATTACAAAGATTTTACAGTTATATTAGTCCGACTTACCAGCTTCGTCCGAAACCGCTTTCTCCTTTTTCTCAGTTGGTTTCTTGTCTTCCTTAGCTTTCTCTTCCTCCTTCTTAGAAATGGTAAAAGTAAAGGAATAGGAATGCCCGCTGCTGAGCTGACTGCTGATTTCCAGTTCCTTCCCTTTCTTACGGTAGACCGCCTTGCCCTGCTCAAACTCCATCTCACCGCTATCATCCTTGGCTGTAGCTTTTGTCAGAACTGCCATTGCATAGGCTTCCGTCCTTTCCCTGTTGAAAAGCTGCAAACGCTGACTGCTGACTTGACGGTTGAGATAAAACTGCAGGAGCAGGCTAAAGACAGCGGCCATCAATAGCGCATACAGTAAAATCCCAGCCTCAACTTTCTTCTTCCACACGATAGACGAACTCCCTCTCTAAGCCTTTTTCAAAGCGAAAATGAAGATGGACAAGCTTACCGTCCTGACGGACGTCAGCTGCTTCTAAACCATAAATCATCGGTTGGTAGCCGCGACCACTCTTATCTGTTTTACGGAAATCATCGCCCTTGGATTTACCCAAGGCCAAGTCCCTGCCATCTTGTCTGATGTAGATTTTATTGTCTTCAACCTTGTCAAATTGACTTCGCGAAAGCTCCGTCTCCAGTTGGTCGACAAACAAAAGCCACTCTTGCTGCTGATTATTCTCCTGCTGATGCAGTTCTGAAGATAAGAGCTGAGTCATAGCCTGAAAGACTAACACCCCGCCACTGAGAACCAGCAAGGCTACCAAGGCCTCCAAGAGAGTAAAGGCCTTGACTTTAAGGTTTTTGGACACGGATAACCACCTCCCCTTCGTGATAGACCAGCAGCTGCTTATCTGTCTTAAGCTGACGCACTGCAATTCCATTGATATGAAGCTCTTCTTGTCCTGTTTGCAGGGCCATACGAGCTACCCGAAGCACCTCTTCCTGCTGCAGAAGGGCCTGCTGATCCTTACGAGACCGACTAATCTGTCCCAAAAGCAAACTGGCAATAGCCGCAAAAACTGCCATGGCCACCAGAGCTTCCAGCAGAATGCTAGCTTGAAGCTGTCGCCTTTTTAAACTTGCCATTACCCATATAAAGCTGGTAAACAACTGTCCTGTCCTCCGTCTTAAAAGTAATCTTGCTGAGTGATGAGTTCCCACCGGCCCGGTCAAACTGAACGACCTGCTGCTCATGTTCCTGCAAAGTTTGTGGAAAGTCCAACTCTTGATAGCCATTGGAAATCTGGCGCCCTGAAATCTCCAGAGAAAGCTTCTCATGACCGGCTAAGCTCAGCCTCTGAGTCTCCTGATAGAGCCTCTCAAACTCTAAAAAGAAGAGTTGCTCTTGAACCTGAGTGAAGCCAGCCCTAACCGAGCCAGATAATCCTAGTAGTAGAAAACTAACAGCAAAAAGAACGAGGAGACTTTCCAGCAGTGTAAAAGCCTTAATTGGCAACCGCTTGAGTTTCGCCACTGTGTTTTCCATAGTAAGCCTTATAAGAATCTGCCTGTTTCTGGCTGATATTTCCTGCGCTGACCAGCTTGCTAAGGCTAGCCTTTTCATTGGTATTCTTCAGTTCATACAGCTCTGCCTGACTTTCTACTACCTTGACCACCGCTGCAGTTCCTGTATCTGAAACAGCATCTTTTTGCTTGGTCAGATTAGGCACAAAGAGTAGCAAGAGAACGCTGATAACCAACAAGACAATTAGCATTTCCACGAGGGTGAATGCTTGAACCTTCAATGTATTAAGTTTTTTCATTACAAATGAACCTCCATATTCTGATAAATGGGCAAGAGCATTGCCGCATAAAGTAAAACAATCACTAAGGCAACAAAAATAAATACTAGGGGCTGAATGAAATTCATGGCTCGGTTGATACGTAGGAAAAATTCCTCCCAAGTCTTTTCAGCATAGACTTCCAGTTCACTCCCCAACTTGGACTTTACCTCACCATACTCGATCATCAAGGACAATTCTTTCTTAAAGAAAGGATAGCTTGCCACCTTGTCCGCATAGCCTTGACCGCCTTGCAAAGCAGCAGCCATATCTTCTCCTATTTCCTGAAAGAGCTGGGAAGGCTGCTCCTGCATAATCGCAAAAATCTGACTCAGTTCCAAGCCCTGGCCAATCATATTTCCCCATTCACGAGCATAATAAGCGGTCAAGTAAGCCTGTACCAAATGTCCAAAAAAGGGCAGAGCTGCTAGTTTGCTGAAAAAACGAATCTTGGATGACTTTCGATAATAAAAGAGAGCCACTGAAACCAAGGCGGCCCAAGCAAGGCTGCTCCACAAAAAAATCTGAGGCAGGTGATTAATCAGCTGAGTAGCTAGATTCTGGCTGTCTAATTGAGGCAGAAGATAGTTGCGCAATCCCAGCATGATAAGGACCAAAAAGCCCAGCAGCATGAGAGGATAGGTCCCTACCTCTATCAATTTTTTCTTAACCTTGGACAGATTTTCCAGATAGGCCTCAATTTTGCCCAGACTAAGTGTCAGATTGCCATGCAGCTCAGATAAGGAAAGCTGGGTTACAACGCTGTCGGAAAATCCCAGTCGACTGACAATCTCTGAAAAGGACTGACCAGCTGACAAGCCTGCCCGCATTTCTGCGACATACACTTCCTCCAGCAAGGCACTTCGTCTCAGAAAGTCTACAATCTCTGCTAAGTGAAAACCGCTGCTAAAGAGATTATGAAAGAGCTCAATAATCTTTTTCTGCTTAGGCGTAGACAATTTTTTCTGTCTGCCTTTGCTCAACACTGATATGTCCTTCTGCAAAAAGCTGATCAATCTGCTGATTCCAGACTGCGGCTTCGTGCTCTTGATAGTTTTGACTGACAAAATCAACGACACCTCCTCCCCCAATTAAACGCTGGTAACAAACACCTTGCAGCACCATTCTTAGCTCGTCCTCACTAACGCCCAATTCCAAAAGCCGCTCATAGACACCGCGAACACTCTTGGCATGAATCGTTGAAAAGACCGTAGCTCCGGTCAAACTTGCCCGAACCACTGCCCTAGCTGTCTCTTGATCACGAATTTCCCCGATAATCAAGAGATCCGGCCGATGTCGCAGAGACAGCTTAATCAGACTGTCATAAGTCATGCCGATGGTTTCGTTCAGCTGCAGCTGCAGCATAGCCTCTTGCTTAATCTCAACCGGATCTTCAATCGACATAACCTGCTGACCAGAAAATTTGAGCTGAGCCAAATGGTACATCAAGGTCGTCTTGCCGCTGCCGACTGGTCCTGAGAAAAGATAGAGGCCGCGAGCCTGAATTTTCTTGCGCAGCTCCGGCAATTGCTCAAACCAAAAGCGCAGCTCCCTGTCTTCATCATGCAGGAGTCGGATAACCAGACTTTCAAAACCACGGTAATCACCAACTGTTGACAGCCGGATTGAAACCTTGGCTTCCTCACAGTCATAATCGCAAGACCCCAGCTGACTGCGGCGCTTCTCTCCAACATTCATACCTGCGACAAACTTAAAGTGGCTAATAACAGCAGACAGAAGCTCAAAATCATAAGTTTTTATAAAGCGACGTTCATCACCGATTCTCATATAAAGCTCATAGCAAGTACTTTTAGGAATAAGGTAAATATCTTGCGCCCCTTCTTGCCGAGCCTGCCTGATCATTTCTTTTGCAATTTCTTGAACCATACATCCTCCTCACCTTACTATTCGCAAAAAATCCAGAAAAAGAAAAAACAGCGGAAGAAACTTAACTTCTAACAAGTTAGGTCTCTTCTGCTGCTCTATTATCAGATTTGCAAAATATATTCTATCGATTTAAAGAGGCTTAGCGGATTTTAGTTTGACTGAGCAAGCTCGGTGCTTTTCAAGGCCGTTCTGCTTAGTATAGCCTGGCCGATACTTGCTCTTAGGAATCTTGCATTCATTCTCCAGCAAAAACAGCGAGTGATACTGCTGAACATTCTCATCGCACTCCTCGCACCAGCGCTGATCCTCCGGATCCCAAAAAATTGTCATTAAATCACTGCGGCTCTTATACAAAGGTGACTGGTCTGCCATTTGCAGCCAGCGGTTTTTATAATACTTAAGGGCTTCATAATAATCATCGAACTGCTTTTTTGCAACGATATCCTCTTCCCAGCCATCCAGGAACCACCACGGTTCATAGTCCCCGTACATCTCAATTACACAATACATACTCGTCCTCTCTTTGTACCGTATATTATATATGAATTCTTTGACGAACAAAACTATTTTGCTCAAAATCAGAAAACAAGAACTTTATTGGAACGGAGACAAGCACATTACTCTTCATAATATGAAGATTAACATCACGGATAGTATTCTTAACCATGCGAACAAATAGTGTCGGTCCATTTGCACATACGACAGGTTTCTCAACATCTAGAAACTGGGTAAGTCCTGATTTAGCATAAGTATAGGCTTTCATAGGATATATTCCCCATTGTTGCGTTCTTATAAATTCTTTCTATTTTAACGGTCTGCGAAATAAATCTCAAGCTTTTTATTCAAAAAAGGATGAGACAAACATTATTTTGTCCCACCCTATTGTCTGAATGATTCTAAACAAAATTTTCATCTTGCTTGTTTCTGCATTATAAAGTTTCTAAAGCAATCATCGTTGTCACAGCTGCGTCATAGTAATTATCTGACGGCAAACCTTGCATGAAGAGATATTTATTCTGCTGCACCAATTTGCGGAATTCCATATTGTTATTAGCCGCATAGAATACTGGAGCAGTAAAGCTGCCAGCCTGATTACTATTGAGAGCCTTCCCTTTCAGAGTGTAGCCCGCATAGATCTTTTCTTGACTGAGGAAGAAGTTTAACATCTTCTTCAGCATTTTTTGACTTTTTTCATCCTTGCTTTGAGCCAGGTTGTAAGGAAGTCGGCAGGCATTATAAGAATAATAGCCATCATTTGCAGACTCAACTGTATCAGCATCAGCTTCCCGAACTTTGTCACCGTCAACCCAGATAAAGTCTGGTATCAAACCAGTCTTATTATCAGCGCTAATTGCTTCAAGTTTGCTGAGCATGTTATCCCGGATTGTCAGCCACTGCTTATCCTTTGTCAACTCATAGAAAGCTTGGAACTGCTGCGGTAATGTATCAGAAGTCCGCATGAGATTATAAAATCTCGATTCTGCATTTGCCCAGTTCCCAACCGTCAAAACGCCGTTGCTTTCATTATAGTTATATGCCAAGACATCTTTCAGAATAGCCTGAGCCTGATTTTGGTATTCTTTCGCCTTGTCCGGCCACTGCTTAGCAGCCTGAATCAAAGCATAAGCAATGTAGAGATCGCCGTCTGTAGCATTGTTTTCGTCTTCATGATTGCTCTTTCCGTCCTTAATCGTCTGTTTCCAAGACATGAGCTGGGTATCTTTCAGACGATGAGCTAGATAATATTGGTAGAGCTTTTCAAAATCAGCCGAACTGGCATCGCCTTGCTTAGCTGCATCCACAGCAATCACCATGCCATAACCCTGTGCCTCAGACAGCACAACATCTTCAGTCTTACTGTTTGTCGTCCTGATATAAGACAATTTGTCCTTGGTTACGACATATTCTTTAGACCATTGGCTGTATATCTTCTTTTTGATATTAGGAGTACTGCCCATGCGGGTGTACAACAGGATAGCAGCCAAAACAGCCAGAATTGTCACAAACCAAATAAATCTTAATCTTGTTCTTTTCACACTTTCTCCTAACCTGCAAATCGTTTTGTTTTAACCCACTTGGTTTCTTTCCGCTTCAAAATCTTGTCCAAGATAACAGATCCTACTGCATCTAAAGAGACAACGATAAAGAGCTGAGAGTAAGTCAAATAGGACACAAGGGCCAGCCAAATCTGTTTGGTGGTCGCCTGTCCAAACTGAGAAGCCAGGGCGATATTGATCTGCAAAAGATAAAGCAAAATCATCAGAAGCCAGTTAAAGAGCATCAGCTGGACGATATAGATATTCTGAGCATCAAAAGCGAAAGGAATCCGCACATCCGGTACAAAGAGCTGGGTAATCATCGCCGCTACATTGGCAAAGAAAACCAAGTCAGATAAGACAATCGCCAAATTAAACCAGAAGAAGATACAAGAATAATTGAACACTTCCAGTTTCACGCGCCAGTTACCACCACTAAAAAGATGCTTGAAGTTGGCAAGAACTACCTCGTAATTCCCCTTAGCCCAGCGCTTACGCTGCATGTAGTAGGACTTGAGGGTTTCTGGCTCTTGTTGGAAGGCCTCTGAGTTATAAGCCAAAGCAATCAGCTTGCCACTCTGCATAATCTTAAAGGAAATTTCCGTATCCTCTGTCAAGGCACCATTTTTCCAACCACCAATACTCTTAACAAACTCAGTGTTAATCAAGAAGTTTGTACCTGGAATCCGTCCAATCTTGAAGAGATGCCACATACCTACGTGGTAAACACGCTGAGTTACAACGATTTCTTGGTTGATACAACGTGTCAGGAAGTTCTGGTTGGCATTCCGGGTCTTGTTGCGTCCGAAAGAAGCAACGTGGCGTTCTGGATCTTCCAAAACTTTCTTGACTAGGAAGTAAAGAGCATTCTTTTCTGGCATGGCATCCGCATCATAGACACAGATATATTCACCCTTGGCCATCTTCAGGGCGTCATTCAGCACCCCTGCCTTACCTCCCGTACCAGTACGGTCTGTAATTGTAATATTGCGTCCAGCATACTCAGGCATAGCCTGTACTTTCAGCATTTCCTGATAAGTATCGTCCGAGCAATTGTCCGCAAAGAGCAGAACTTCCACTCGGTCATGAGGATAGTCCAAGTCCAGAATGGCCTTAGTTGTCTGAGCGATAACCACATCTTCATTGTGGGCTGGGACAACGACTGTAACCATAGGATAATGTTCCAATGGGCTGGTATCCACGTTGAAGTCACTGCGTTTCATCCAGAAATGCACGGAAGAGCATAGAATAACCAAAGCCCAAGCCAGAGACATCCAGATGGAGAACAGAGTGACAATCATAATAAGTTGACTAATCATGACGAGTCACCGCCCTAAAATTTTTATTGACCCGATTGTAAATAACCAGATAATAAATGAAGAGGACCAAAAAGCTAATAGCAAAAAAGATACTTAGCACCATAGAGATGATAAAAAATACTTCTGTTAAAGACATGTGTTTACCTCCTAGTATTCTACGATAATGTCGGTTTCAAGCTGACGCTCCAGATTGCTCAAAGCGTCATCGAAATTATGGAATTTGTCAATATTTTGAGCGTTCAGTTTTAAACTGCCGGACTGAAACTGAATTTTTTGGTCAGTTTTCTTATTCTCAAAGTGCATCATCGTTAAATCTTCACGCACTTTCTCTTGGAAATATTCCTTGACTTCCTGATCCAGATCTTCTACCAGAACGAGAAAGTTACCATTGGATACATAGTAAACTGTTTCTACATTCTGGAAGTCCCAGTTAAGCAGTCGTAAAATTCTCTTGAGCATCCGCTTGTACTCCCGAGAGTGAATTTGATAAAAATGATGATTGTGCGCCCAATGGACCAACAAGGCCTGAAAGGCTGGAGCTTGTTTCTGATTTACTTTCTGAACCATTTCTTCATAGGCCTCAGCAGCATCTTCACTGTCATCCTGCACTAATCCCAAGCGCTGATGAAGATAGAAATTCACTCGGCTGGTCAGCCAAGCACTGACAGGGAAGACATAAAGCAAGAAGAGAACCTGATTGTCCGGTAGGTAGGTTACATCAAAGAGCAAGATCAGAGTTGCGATAACCACACCCAGAATCATAGCCCATGTCACCAAGAGATCAGATAGGACAAAAACACTAAAAATACCTAATAAAATCAGCGCGATTCCGATATAAAATATGTTAGCTGCAAAATTCCAACTGTAGAAAAGAATTAGTCCAATTGCCAGTACAAAGACTGCTAATGATTTTTCTAGTCCTTTTTTCCTAAACATTTTTTACTCCTGTCTTAAATTCTTCTGGTTTAGCCGTTTGCTTAAAATAGTGGGCAATAGCTTGAGCAATCCGCTCAGAAGCCTTACCGTCACCATACGGATTGCTGGCTTGGGCCATTTCCTGATAGAGTGACTCATCTGTCAGCAGGGCTTCCATTGCCTCTGCTACTGCTTGAGTTTCTGTACCGACCAGCTTCAAGGTGCCGGCTTCAACTCCTTCTGGTCTCTCTGTTGTATCACGAAGTACCAGTACAGGCTTACCTAAGGAAGGCGCTTCCTCTTGTACTCCGCCTGAGTCTGACATGATGAAGTAGCTTTTAGCTGCGATATTATGGAAATCCAACACGTCTAAAGGCTCAATCAGATGAATTTTCTCATTGTCACTCAGAATTTCTCTAGCCGCTTCCTGAACCGCTGGACTCAGGTGAACGGGATAGACAATTTCCACATCATCATGGGCATCTACAATCTGTCGTAGAGTTCGAAAGACCCTTCTCATCGGCTCACCTTGATTTTCCCGGCGATGCATGGTCACTAAAATCATCTTGCGAGCTGGATTAATACGGTCAAGAACCTCGTGCTGATAATCAGCCTGGACGGTCAGCTTGAGAGCGTCGATAGCTGTATTCCCTGTCACAAAAACTGTTTCTGCTGGATGGTTTTCCTTGAGCAAGTTAGCCTTACTCTGATCCGTTGGGGCAAAATACAAGTCTGTCAAAGAGTCGGTCATCTGACGATTCATCTCTTCTGGGAATGGAGAGTATTTATTCCAAGTCCGCAAACCAGCTTCCACGTGGCCGATACGAACTTGATTATAAAACGCTGCAAGACTAGCTGCAAAGGTCGTTGTCGTATCACCGTGCACCAGCATAATATCTGGCTTGTTTTCCTTTAAGATATCATCTAGCTTATGCAGGATCTTGACAGTAATATCTGTCAGGGTTTGATTCTTCCCCATAATATCCAAATCATAATCAGGCTTAATCTTAAAAGTTTCAAGTACCTGATCCAGCATCTGACGATGCTGAGCAGTCACAACTGTTGTTGTCTCAAACAAGTCTGCCTGCTTCTTCAGTTCAATAACCAGTGGAGCCATCTTAATTGCTTCTGGACGAGTTCCAAAAACAACCATTACCTTAATTTTCTTCATTTTTCCTCACCAAAAATCAACATTGTTATATTAACTTTTTACTAAAAAATGTTTGTTTTAAGTAACCTTAGTTATTTTACCATCAAGCGTTTCAATAATCAAAGCATGAACTATTATTTTATACTTTCTTAATAGTAATTTACATGTTGGTAACTTATTTAAGATTATTTTAATTTTCTTAACTTAACTGTAACTTAAAATTGCTGAAATTTTTCGGTTTTCTCAAAAAAATAAATAAAAAGGAAAGAACTTATAGGCTTAAAGTCCTATTTTATGCAGAATTTTGTGCTTTTTACCTATATTTTTTAATCTTTATTCATTGTAATAAAATATTATTCTATTTGTAATCTAATTGTTTTCTATTCTTTATATTTCAAAATCCTCCCTTCATGAATGAGCTAGCTGGATAAATGCCAGCTATCGTTCTCTATAACCTCCGACCACTACCATTAAAACCAATCTCCTCTTTTTTAAAATTTCAAATCTCCCCCTCCTACTATTTTAGGATTTTTAAAATAGTATAACCTAGCGCTATCATACTACAAAAAACCAGCTACTTCCCTGATTAAAAATAAATATGGCATCTCGCATCATAGAAAAACTGAAATAGGAAATCTTGACTGTTTCTTCTATAGTTGTTTATCCATAAAGGAGAACTTAAAAACAACTTTCTAAGTATATTATAGGATAATATTTAGTGGCGAGCAAGAAATTATCGGCTGCAACAAAAAATCCCTCCCGAAAATCGGGAGGGAAAGTTCTTTATTTAAGAACAATATTTTCTTCAGTTTCAAATCCACCTGGCAGTTCTGTCACTTCGTCGATAATTTCAACTTCATTGACAGCCTGAGGCTCCAAATTGCGATAGCGGGCCATACCAGTACCAGCTGGGATAATCTTACCGATGATAACATTTTCCTTGAGTCCGAGCAGATGGTCTTTCTTACCACGGATAGCAGCATCTGTCAGGACACGAGTTGTTTCCTGGAAGGAAGCTGCAGATAGGAAGCTGTTTGTCTCAAGGGAAGCCTTGGTGATTCCCATGAGGACTGGACGAGCTGTCGCAGGTACACCGCCTGAGATAACCACATCACGGTTAGCATCTGTAAAGTCAGTGATATCCATGAGAGTACCCATGAGGAGATCTGTGTCACCTGGATCCATGACGCGCACCTTGCGAATCATTTGACGAACCATTACCTCAATGTGTTTGTCGCCGATTTCTACCCCTTGGCTGCGGTAAACTTTCTGTACTTCAGCAAGCAGGTAAGTTTCAACAGACAAGACATCGCGGACAGCCAGCAAGTGCTTAGGCTGGATAGAACCTTCGGTCAAGGCAGCACCACGAGAAACTTGGTCGCCCACTTCTACCTTCATGCGGGCTGTAAATGGTACCACATATTCACCTTCGCCAGTTTGGCCTTTAACAAAGACCTTCTTGGTACGAGTAGATGCATCTTCTTCGATAGCAGTAACTTCACCCTTGACTTCAGTGATGACCGCTTCCCCTTTTGGATTGCGGGCTTCAAAGATTTCTTGGACACGAGGAAGACCTTGCGTGATATCGGTATTAGAGGCAACACCACCCGTGTGGAAGGTACGCATGGTCAGCTGTGTACCAGGCTCCCCGATAGACTGGGCAGCGATGGTTCCGACTGCTTCACCGACTTCAACCGCATCACCCGTCGCCAAGTTGATACCGTAACAATGACGGCAGACACCGTGCCGGGTGTTACATGTAAAGACAGATCGGATCGTCACTTCTTCAACACCAGCATTGACAATCTCACGCGCCTTGTCTTCTGTGATCAATTCATTTGGACCAATAATGGCAGCACCAGTTTCTGGATGTTTAACTGTTTTCTTAGTGTAACGACCATTTAGGCGCTCTTCCAGAGACTCGATCATTTCCTTGCCTTCTGTGATAGAAGTGATGAGCAAGCCGCGATCTGTACCACAGTCGTCTTCACGGATAATCACATCTTGGGCAACGTCAACCAGACGACGAGTCAGGTAACCTGAGTCGGCAGTCTTAAGGGCCGTATCGGTCATACCCTTACGAGCACCGTGGGTTGAGAAGAACATTTCCAGAACGGACAGCCCTTCACGGAAGTTAGACAAGATTGGCAATTCCATGATACGTCCATTTGGCGCAGCCATCAGACCACGCATACCGGCCAACTGGGAGAAGTTAGAGATGTTACCCCGGGCTCCAGAGTCCATCATCATAACGATAGGGTTCTTCGGATCCTGGTTGGCAACCAGACGTTTTTCCAATTTCTCACGAGCTGCCCGCCACTCAGCAGTCACTGCATTGTAGCGTTCGTCATCAGTAATCATACCGCGGCGGAATTGTTTAGTAATTTGTTCAACACGCTTATGGGATTCTTCAATAATCTCAGCCTTGTCTTCGACAACTGGGATATCAGCGATACCTACTGTCAGACCAGCCAAAGTAGAATGGTGATAACCCAAGTTCTTCAAGCGATCAAGAAGAGCAGATGTTTCTGTTGTACGGAATCGTTTGAAGATTTCTGCGATGATGTTACCAAGATTTTTCTTCTTAAACGGAACATTGATCTCAAGCTGTTCAATGACTTCCTTGATGTCTTGTCCTGACTCCAAGAAGTACTTAGCTGGCACACCTTCTGTCAAGTTAGCATTAGTCGGCTCTTGCAAGTAAGGCAATTCCTCTGGCATAATCGCGTTAAAGAGAATTTTACCAACAGTTGTAATCAAAATCTTATGCTTCTGGTCTTCAGTCCAAGGTTTATTAAGACTGTCCGTTGCGATACCAACACGAGTATGCAAGTGAACATAGCCATTACGGAGGGCCATGACCGCCTCATCCATATCCTTGAAAATCATGCCTTCGCCTTCGCGGCCAGCCTCTTCCATGGTCAGGTAGTAGTTCCCCAAGACCATATCCTGAGATGGTGTTACAACTGGTTTACCATCTTTCGGATTCAAGATGTGCTCAGCAGCCAGCATGAGGATACGAGCTTCAGCTTGCGCTTCTTCTGAAAGCGGTACGTGGATGGCCATTTGGTCACCGTCAAAGTCGGCATTGTAGGCTTCACAGACCAGTGGATGCAAACGCAGAGCTTTACCGTCAATCAGAACTGGCTCAAAAGCCTGAATTCCCAAACGGTGAAGAGTCGGTGCGCGGTTAAGAAGCACTGGGTGTTCCTTGATCACTTCTTCCAGAATATCCCAGATACGCTCATCTCCACGTTCTACCAAGCGTTTGGCAGCTTTCACGTTCTGCACGATATCACGAGCAACGATTTCCCGCATCACAAACGGCTTGAAGAGCTCAATCGCCATTTCACGCGGCACACCACATTGATACATTTTCAACGTAGGACCAACGGCGATAACGGAACGACCTGAGAAGTCAACCCGTTTACCCAGCAAGTTTTGACGGAAACGCCCTTGTTTTCCTTTGAGCATGTGGCTCAGAGACTTAAGTGGACGGCTGCCTGGTCCTGTAATCGGACGGCCCCGACGACCATTATCAATCAAAGCGTCAACCGCTTCTTGAAGCATCCGCTTCTCATTTTGAACGATGATACCAGGGGCGTTGAGTTCAAGCAAACGAGCCAAACGGTTGTTCCGGTTGATAACCCGGCGATAGAGATCATTGAGGTCAGAAGCCGCAAAACGACCACCATCCAGCTGAACCATCGGACGCAAATCTGGCGGAATAACCGGCAGGATATTGAGAACCATCCATTCTGGCTTATTGCCAGACTTGTAGAAAGCATCCAAGACGTCCAAACGACGGACAGCCTTGATCCGTTTTTGACCTGAAGCAGTTTTCAATTCTTCTTTTAGGACAGCAATCTCAGCTTCCAAGTCCACTTGTTTCAAGAGATCTTGAATAGCTTCTGCTCCCATTTTGGCTACAAATGAGCCTGCGCCGTACTCGCGTAAACGCTCACGGTACTCACGCTCCGTCATGATTGACTTGTGCTCTAGCGGTGTATCCTTAGGATCAATCACCACATAAGCCGCAAAATAAATGACTTCTTCCAGGGCACGTGGGCTCATATCCAAAGTGAGTCCCATGCGGCTTGGAATTCCTTTAAAGTACCAAATATGTGAAACAGGTGCCTTCAATTCGATATGACCCATGCGCTCACGGCGAACCTTGGCGCGGGTTACTTCAACACCACAGCGGTCACAGACGATTCCTTTGTAACGAATCCGTTTGTACTTACCACAGGCACATTCCCAGTCCTTTGTTGGACCGAAGATCACTTCGTCAAAAAGGCCTTCGCGTTCTGGTTTCAGGGTTCGGTAATTGATTGTTTCAGGTTTCTTCACTTCCCCATAAGACCATGAACGGACCTTGTTAGGAGAAGCTAGGGTGATTTGCATACTTTTAAAACGATTTACATCAACCACTATTTCTTACCTTTCTTCATTTTCTAATCAGTGTGTATTCTTATTCTTTTCCTTCAGCCTCAAAAGCTGCTTTCGCTTCTTGAGCTGCTTTTTCACGCGCTTTTTCAAGATCGTCAACGTGAATCACATCATCATCTTCACCTTCGTCTAGGTCACGCAGTTCTACTTCATTGTCATCTTCATCGAGAACGCGCATGTCCAGACCAAGAGATTGCAATTCTTTGACAAGAACGCGGAAGGATTCTGGCACACCTGGTTTTGGAATTGGTTTCCCTTTGGTAATAGCTTCATAAGCCTTCAAACGTCCATTGACATCATCTGACTTGTAAGTCAAGATTTCTTGCAGAACGTTAGAAGCACCGTAAGCTTCCAAGGCCCAAACTTCCATCTCACCAAAACGTTGTCCACCAAACTGAGCTTTACCTCCAAGCGGCTGTTGGGTAACCATTGAGTAAGGACCTACTGAGCGGGCATGGAGTTTGTCATCTACCATGTGGTGGAGCTTGATCATGTACATGACACCGACAGATACACGGTTGTCAAACGGCTCACCGGTACGTCCGTCATAGAGAATAGTCTTGGCATCACTATCCATACCAGCTTCGCGCACTGTATCCCAGAGATCTTCTGAGCTTGCTCCATCAAAGACTGGAGTTGCAATATGGATGCCCAAGTTACGTGCTGCCATACCAAGGTGAAGCTCCATAACCTGACCAATGTTCATACGAGATGGTACCCCGAGTGGATTCAACATGATATCAACTGGTGTTCCATCTGGCAAGTAAGGCATGTCTTCCACAGGAACGATACGGGATACAACCCCCTTGTTTCCGTGACGACCAGCCATCTTATCTCCGACCTTAATCTTACGTTTTTGAGCGATGTAGACGCGAACCAGCATATTAACGCCAGATTGCAGTTCATCACCATTAGCACGGGTAAAGATCTTCACGTCACGAACCACTCCGTCGGCACCGTGTGGCACACGCAGAGAGGTATCGCGGACTTCACGAGACTTGTCTCCGAAGATAGCGTGCAAGAGACGTTCCTCAGCAGAAAGATCTTTTTCACCCTTAGGGGTAACTTTACCTACTAAGATGTCGCCTTCCTTGACTTCCGCCCCAATGCGGATAATCCCCATTTCGTCCAGATTGCGTAGGGCATCTTCCCCTACGTTTGGAATTTCGCGGGTAATTTCTTCTGGGCCAAGCTTGGTGTCGCGAGTTTCTGATTCGTATTCTTCCAAGTGAACAGAGGTGTAGACATCGTCTTTCACCAGACGCTCACTCATGATAACCGCATCCTCGAAGTTGTAACCTTCCCATGTCATGTAGGCAACGATTGGGTTTTGTCCCAGGGCCATTTCTCCATTTTCCATAGAAGGTCCGTCAGCGATAAAGTCGCCTTTTTCAACGACATCGCCAACTTTTACCAAGGTACGTTGGTTGTAAGCAGTTCCTGAGTTCGAACGGCGGAATTTTTGAATTTGGTAAACATCAAGAGAACCATCTTCACGGCGGACTTCAACCTTGTCTGCATCCGCATAGGTAACCTTACCATCATGCTGAGCAATAACCGCTGCACCAGAGTCGTGGGCAGCTTGGTATTCCATACCAGTACCAACATAAGGTGCTTTTGGATCAATCAAAGGCACAGCCTGACGCTGCATGTTGGCACCCATGAGAGCACGGTTGGAGTCGTCATTTTCTAAGAAAGGAATACATGCTGTCGCTACGGCAACTACCTGCTTAGGCGATACATCCATGTAGTCTACTTGGTCTGATGGGAATTCTTGGTTATTACCTTGGTGGCGTCCCATAACGATAGGCTCTGCAAAGCCACCTTTTTCATTCAGCTTAGAGTTGGCCTGCGCTACGATAAATTCATCTTCCTCATCAGCTGTCAACCAAACGATTTCGTTGGTTACCACGCCAGCTTCACGGTCTACCTTACGGTAAGGAGTCTGAATAAATCCGTATTTGTTAAGGTGTCCATAAGAAGACAAGTTATTGATCAAACCAATGTTTGGTCCTTCAGGCGTTTCAATCGGACACATACGACCGTAGTGAGTATAGTGCACGTCCCGCACTTCATAACCAGCGCGGTCACGTGTCAAACCACCGGGTCCCAAGGCAGACAGACGACGCTTATGAGAAAGCTCAGACAGTGGATTGTGTTGATCCATGAACTGTGACAACTGTGAAGAACCAAAGAATTCTTTAATGGCTGCAGTTACTGGACGGATATTAATGATTTGCTGTGGAGTCAATACTTCATTATCCTGAACAGACATCCGTTCACGGACATTACGCTCCATCCGAGAAAGTCCAAGACGGACTTGGTTAGCCAAAAGCTCACCAACAGCACGAATACGACGGTTCCCCAAGTGGTCAATATCGTCCACACGACCAATACCTTCAGCCAAGTTGAGGAAGTAGCTCATCTCAGCCAAGATGTCAGCTGGTGTTACAATCCGTACCTTGTCAGAAGGATTTGCGTTACCAATGATAGTCACAACGCGGTCTGGATCAGTTGGTGCCACAACCTTGAACTTCTGCAATTCTACAGGGTCTGTCAAGACAGCTGAGTCGTTTGGAATATAAGTGATTTTATTCAAACCATTGTCCAGCTGCTCTGCAATGCTGTCAATGACACTGCGGGTCATAACTGTACCAGCTTCAACCAAGATTTCTCCTGTTTCAGCATCTACCAATGGCTCTGCAATGGTTTGGTTCAGCAAGCGTGTCTTGACGCTGAGTTTCTTATTAATCTTGTAACGACCAACTGCTGCCAAGTCATAACGATGCGGATCAAAGAAACGCGCTTCAAGAAGGGAACGAGAACTTTCAGCCGTCTTAGGCTCTCCTGGACGAAGACGCTCATAGATTTCTTTCAGAGCTTCATCTGTACGGGAGTCCATTGGGTTCTTGTGGATATCTTTTTCGATGGTATTGCGTACCAAGTCGCTGTCACCAAAGATGTCCAAGATCTCATCATCTCCTGAGAAACCAAGCGCACGCACCAGAGTGGTAAAAGGAATCTTCCGTGTCCGGTCAATACGAGTGTAGGCAATGTCTTTTGAGTCTGTTTCCAACTCTAACCAAGCTCCGCGGTTAGGAATAACCGTTGAACCGTAGCCAACTTTTCCGTTTTTGTCAACTTTATCGTTAAAATAAACCCCTGGAGAACGCACCAACTGGGATACGATAATCCGCTCACCACCATTGATGATGAAGGTTCCCATTTCAGTCATGATTGGGAAATCGCCAAAGAAGACTTCCTGAGTCTTGATTTCACCAGTTTCCTTGTTAATCAGACGGAAGGTTACAAAGATTGGCGCTGAGTAGCTGGCATCGTGGATACGTGCTTCTTCCAGCGTATATTTAGGCTCACGGATTTCATAGCCAACAAATTCCAATTCCATGGTGTCGGTAAAGTTTGAAATAGGAAGTACATCTTCAAAGACTTCCTTCAGACCATGATCCAAGAAATCTTGGAACGAATCCGTTTGGATTTCAATCAAATTTGGTAAATCAAGAACTTCCTTAATTCTTGAAAAACTACGACGGGTACGGTGTTTACCGTATCGAACTTCATGTCCTGCCAAGTTTTTACTCCTTTATGATAAGATACTAAGCCCTTGATAAAGCGAGAAGAAGCATATCTTTACCTCACGCTTTTTAGAGCGAGTTCTGTGAAATGTTTTCAGAGAAAAATCCTCTGTCATTTACAACGCTGCAAAACAGCCACAATCAGTCCCTTTTGTTTAATTTTCAGAAAAATTAAATTATGATTACGTAACCCGTTTTTCCTAAAAATAGGCACAAAAAGAGCAGCTAAATCTGACTTATTCAAGTTTGATTTAACTGCTGTAAGCTTCTATTTGGACAATATTTCAAATAAAGCACACGACAAATTATTGTTATCATTATACCTTATTTAGCTAGAAATTGCAAGGATTTCATCCGCTTTCTGAAAAGTTAAAAACTGTTCTTGATGCGCTAGTTCCCCTGCCGATTATTGTTAGAATTGGAACTTGAATTAGAATTAGAGGTAGAACCGCCCAGTATAGCTGACCAAGCCTTCTGATAATCCGCATCTGATGCCCCGATACCAAACCGGTAGGTCGTGGTCGGAGCACCGTTTTTAGCCCAATAGCTAGGCACTGTCGGACCGCTGAGATTAACAGAGCGGCCGTTTACCGTTACTGTACCTGGCTTTTCCCCTGTGGACTTGAGTACATCAGACTTAATCACACTCGGATCAAGAGTGAACTTATCACCAACACCCCAGGCATTCGGATCTGCCTGATAGATAGCATCTGCCATATAGGCCATGTAGGAAGCGTTATTGTTATAACCAGTCAACGCCGCCATAGAGCTATTATCATCATGACCAATCCAGCCTCCCAGAGTCATCTTAGGAGTAGAAAGCATCAGCCACATATCACCGTTGGTGTTGGTCGTTCCAGTCTTACCAATCCAATCGGCTCCAGCCAAGGTTCCATTGACCTGACTGATTCTGGATTTGTAGGTCGTAGTAGCCCCAGAATTGATAACTCCCCGCATGAGCTCCTGCATAATCGTAGCAGCTGCTGGACTGTAAATCTGAACAGGATTGGCCTTATGCTGGTAAATCACCTTGCCATCTCGGTCTGTGATTTTTTCAACCATGTATTTTTTCTGGTAGGTTCCATTATTAGCCAAGGTTTGGAAACCATTGGTGTGCTGAGCTACAGATACTTCGATCCCGCCGCCCATTGGGAGACTCTCAATGCTGTAGTCATCGATGTAATAGCCCATTTTTTCCATATAGCCACGGACATTGACACCTTTTTCGCGTAATCCGCGGTAAGTCCAATAAGCCGGGATATTCCAAGAAGTATTGAGCGCTTCTTGCAGGTCCATCATGGCTGTACCACGGCTGTCCACGTGCATAATCGGGTCACCGCTTGAAAAGTTAGTCGGATAGTTAGAAAGAACGCTGGCACTGCCCATCAGGCCTTGGTCAATAGCAATCCCATAAGCCAAAATCGGCTTAATAGTCGAACCCGGTGAGCGTTCCGTATCAAAGGCGTGATTGTTCTGATTAGAAGCATAATCTCTGCCTCCGACAAAGCCAATCACAGCACCGGTTTTATTATCCAAGAGGACATTTCCCACTTCAATTGCACCAGTTCCGTCGTCCAAGACGCCGCCATAGTTCGCTACTGCATTTTGCATAGCAGTGTGGATGTTCTTGTTAATCGTGGTGGTGACAGTATAGCCGCCATCGCTCAGTTCTTTAGCAGCCAATTCCTTGTAGGCCTTGACAGTATCATTGTTTTTCAGCTCTTGCTGGGAAACATTGTCCCGCTGGATCAAGTACTCGTACATGGTCTGCTGGGCTTCTTCAATCGCTGTGTAGTAAAGGTAGCCATGCGAAGATTTTTCCGAGCTTTCAGAAGGCTTGAAATCCTTGGTCAGGTCGTAGTCCTTGTACTCCTTGTACTCTTTCTCGCTTAGCTGGCCCGTCCGATACATATTATAGAGCACATCCTTGGCACGTTCCAAGCCCAGAGCCATATCTCCTGCACTCTTGAGACTACCATCCGCAGCATAAGGCGAATAAACAATCGGACTCTGTGGCAAGCCGGCAATAAAAGCGGACTGGGGCACTGTCAAATCCTTAGCAGAGACACCAAAAATCCCTTGAGCAGCTTCTTCCACACCGGCGATATTCTGCCCCTTATTGTTGCGCCCAAAAGGCGAAACGTTCAAGTAAGTCGTCAAAATATCATCCTTAGACATGTAGCGCTCCAAAGCCAGCGCATCAACAATCTCCGCCGCTTTCCGCTTGAAGGTCGGCGCATCGCCCACCACCTGCTGCTTGATCAACTGCTGGGTAATGGTTGACCCCCCGCTAGACGAGCCAACTCCAACAACTGAACCGAGCGTAGCCCGAAGCACAGCCTTGGGCACCACTCCGTTATGCGTTTCAAAGTTCTCATCCTCTGTAGCGATAACGGCTTTTTTAACATTTTCAGAGATGGCGTCACTCTTAACTGGGATGCGGAGCAAATCATTGTCCACTTCTGCAATCAAACTGCCATCGGCATAGGTAAGCTTAGAAATACCAGAGATATTATTCACCTGCTTGACCAGCTCTTCCTGCTTGGGCACTTCCACCTTACTGAAAAGACTAGCTGCATAGCCTATCCCAATCCCAGCACCGATTACGCCACCGAAGAAGATAAACACAAAAGCCATATTCATCAGAAGTTTAAAAGTCCGCAAGAAAACAGCAAAAACATCACTGATAGACCAGCCGTTGTTACCACTGCCGATTTTCTTGCTCCATTCTGGAAGATGTATTTTTTTGATAAACTGCTGGGCTTTTCCCCAGAACTCTTTTAATTTCTCTATTAATTGTTCCAAGTTTGATTCTCCTTGTTATCTTCCCATTATACCAAATATCTATGATTTATTTCAAGGAATCATTGCTATTTAAAAGCTTTATGATACAATAGAGTAACATAAATTTAAAATATAGATAAGCCAATTTATTGGCTTTTAGAATAGGAGAGACATGATGCACATTTTTGATGAGCTAAAAGAACGTGGCTTGGTATTCCAAACCACTGATGAAGCAGCTTTACGCAAGGCCTTAGAAGAAGGACAAGTCTCTTATTATAGTGGATACGATCCGACCGCTGACAGCCTGCACCTTGGCCACTTGGTAGCCATTCTGACCAGCCGTCGCTTGCAACTAGCCGGACACAAACCCTACGCGCTGGTCGGAGGAGCAACTGGATTGATTGGCGATCCATCCTTTAGGGATGCAGAACGCAGCCTCCAGACCAAGGAAACTGTGGAAGGCTGGGTGAAATCCATCCAAGATCAGCTTTCTCGTTTTCTGGACTTTGAAAAGGGCGATAATAAGGCCGAAATGGTCAACAATTATGACTGGTTCAGCAGCATCAGCTTTATCGACTTCCTGCGTGACGTCGGCAAATACTTCACTGTCAACTACATGATGAGTAAAGATTCTGTCAAGAGCCGGATTGAGACAGGGATTTCCTATACAGAATTCGCCTACCAGATCATGCAAGGATATGACTTCTATATCCTCAATCAAAACCACGACGTAACCCTGCAAATCGGTGGTTCTGACCAGTGGGGCAACATGACAGCAGGTACAGAACTCCTGCGCCGCAAGGCTGACAAGACTGGCCATGTGATAACCGTTCCGCTCATTACCGATGCTACTGGCAAAAAATTTGGTAAGTCAGAAGGTAATGCTGTCTGGCTCAATCCTGACAAGACTTCTCCTTACGAAATGTATCAATTCTGGATGAATGTCATGGACGCAGACGCTATCCGCTTCCTGAAAATCTTCACCTTCCTGTCCTTGGATGAAATCGAAGAGATTCGCCAACAGTTTGAAGCAGCACCACACGAACGCTTGGCGCAGAAAGTTCTGGCTCGCGAAGTGGTCAGTCTGGTTCACGGTCAAGAAGCATATCAAGAAGCTCTCAACATCACTGAGCAGCTCTTTGCCGGAAATATCAAGAATTTGTCCGTCAAGGAACTCAAACAAGGCCTGCGCGGTGTGCCTAACTATCAGGTCCAAGCAGAAGACAACCTCAATATTGTAGAACTGCTTGTGACAGCTGGCGTGGTAAACTCAAAACGTCAAGCTCGCGAGGACGTCCAAAACGGCGCTATCTATCTCAATGGTGAGCGCATTCAAGATTTAGACTATGTCCTCAGCGCCTCAGATAAACTGGAAGACGAGCTAACAGTTATCCGCCGCGGTAAAAAGAAATACTTTGTCCTGACCTACTAAAGATAAAAATCCGATTCAAATAATCGGATTTTTCTATACCTTACTATAAAAACAATAGAAAGAGAACGCCTATGAAACCAAAACTTGCCCGTTTTGCCCAAGCTCCAGCTCTGGCCTGTCCACTCTGCCAGCAAAGCTTGGCTATGGAAGAAAACAGCCTCAAGTGTCCTAATCGCCATTCCTACGACATCGCCAAATTCGGTTATGTCAATCTAGCTCCCCAGGCTAAACAAGCTAAAGACTATGACAAAACAAGCTTTCAAAATAGGCAAGCCATCTTGGAAGCCGGCTTTTATCAGCATATCCTAGACGAGTTGCAGGATCTGCTGCAGGCCCTGCCTGAAGAACAGACCATTCTAGACGTCGCTTGCGGAGAGGGCTACTATGCTCGAAAAATTCAGGAAAAATTCCCCAACAAAGAAATTTACGCTTTTGATTTATCCAAAGATTCCATCCAGTTAGCTGCCAAAAGCGATCAGAGCCTGGCTGTAAAATGGTTCGTCGGGGATTTGGCACACTTGCCCGTTCAGGATCAAAGCATGGATGTCTTGCTGGACATCTTCTCACCAGCTAATTACCATGAATTTCAACGAGTATTGAAAAAAGAGGGACTTATCATTAAAGTCATCCCAACAGAGAATCATCTGAAAGAAATTCGAACTAAAGTAGCTGACCAGCTCCGTCAAAAAGATTATTCTAATCAAGATATCATCCAGCACTTCCAGAAGCACTTTACGATTCTATCTAGAAAAACCGTAGAATCAACCCATGCTCTGCATTCTGAGGAGAAAACTGCCCTGCTGCAGATGACTCCTTTACTCTTTCATGTTGAAAAAAATCTAATCAATTGGGAGCAGCTTACACATGCCACCATTTCAGCTGAGATTCTTATCGGAAAACTAAAACAAGAAAAAATCTGATCACCTTTCAGTAAAAAATGATGTTATAACAGCCATTTTAAAAACGCAGACAAGCCTGTCTGCGTTCTTTGTTTATCAACTGATTAATAGACTGTCTTCTCTGTCTCTGGATCAAAGAAGTGCGCTTTATTGAGGTCAAAGCCTAGGTCAATACCCGCACCAGTTTCTAGGTAATCCCGTGAATCCACACGCGCTACAAACTCACTAGAACCCACTTGGCAGTAGAGATGAGACTCTGCTCCCAGCAATTCTGAAACAGAAATTTTAGCATGCACAACTGAATTCGGGAAAGTTTCCAAGAAAGCAGCTTCCGCATTGATATCTTCCGGACGAATACCGAAGATTAGCTCCTTGCCCTCGTATCCTTTCTCCCGCAGAACCTTAAGAGCTCCTTCTGGCACAGTCAAGCGCAGTCCTTCTGCGACAATCTCATTCCCTTCAAGCTTAACTGGGATGAAGTTCATAGCTGGGCTACCGATGAAGCCAGCAACGAACTTATTAACTGGGTTGTTATAGACTTCCTGCGGCGTACCAATCTGTTCCACTCGTCCAATCGTTCCAGTTCCAGCAGGATTCTTGGTCGCTGACATGATAACAATCCGGTCAGCCAAGGTCATAGCTTCAGTCTGGTCGTGGGTAACGTAAATAGTTGTTGCCCCGATACGGCGGTGAATTTTGGCAATCTCCGCCCGCATAGAAACACGCAGCTTAGCATCCAAGTTAGACAAAGGCTCATCCATAAGGAAAACCTTTGCATCCCGAACGATAGCACGTCCCATAGCTACCCGCTGACGCTGACCACCAGACAAATCAGCTGGCTTACGCTGCAAAAATTCCTTCAAGCCCAGAATTTCTGCTGCTTCATTGACCCGTTTTTCAATATCTTCCTTGCTGTACTTGCGCAGCTTGAGACCAAAAGCCATGTTGTCGTAGACAGTCATGTGCGGATAAAGGGCATAGTTCTGGAAGACCATGGCGATGTCCCGGTCTTTTGGAGCTACATCATTGACCACTGTACCGTCAATAGAGGCAGTTCCTTCAGTGATGTCTTCAAGACCTGCAATCATACGCAGAGTAGTTGATTTTCCACAACCGGACGGACCGACAAAGACGATAAATTCTTTGTCCTTGATATCTAGATTGAAGTCTTCCACTGAATAGTGGTCGCTGTTGGGATATTTTTTATAGATATTTTTCAGATTTAATTCGACCATAATAAGCCCCTTCTTTTGAATAAAAATATTTTCTTTTTAAGCTCTCGTTTGCAAAGCGCTTTCACATTGTCCATTATATCGTTTTTTTTTGACTTTTTCAAGCACTTTTAGTAAAACGTTTGCATAATTTTTGAAAATTTTTTCCATAAAAAAAGAGACCAAGTGGCCTCTTTAAAACTTAATCTTCCTTTTTTCTACTACGGAGTGACAATCCAGCTGTGCCTAAAGCACTGATAACTCCTGCAACTGTTAAAAGAGCATTAGAAGCTTGACCCGTATGCGGCAAGACTGACGCATCGCTCTTACCTTCCTTGTTTTTAAGCTGAGCTGGCTGGGTGACCTTAGCTGATGAAGACTGCTCTTGTACTGATTTGGCCCCATCAACTGCTGGCAAAATACCGCTAGTTACTTGGTAAGCAGGTAAAGCATCAGCTACTGCCGCGTCAGCAGCATTGACACCACCAGTAAATTCCGGAAGAGCCGCCATTTGAGGAGCGCTGTCTGGATGTGCACTCCTGACTGATGGCTGAACGCCAGCATCATAGGTGTTATTTTCTGTCATGGTTGGCTCTGAATCATTGACGCCTCCACTAAATTCAGGCCGTGTTGCTGTTGATGCTTCTGAATCATTAACATTGCCACTGAATTCTGGTTGTACTGAAGACTGCGGAGCTGTATCAGGATGAGTTCCAACCCCATGGCTAGATAAATCATACTCTGACTCTGTCGCTGTTATCGTCTCTGAATCATTGACGCCTCCTGTAAATTCAGGCCACGTTGCTGTTGGTGCTTCTGAATCATTAACATTGCCACTGAATTCTGGTTGTACTGAGGACTGCGGAGCTGTATCGGGATGAGTTCCAACTTCATGGCTAGACAAATCATATTCCGACGCCGTTGCTATTGCTGGCTCAGAGTCGCTGACGCCTCCACTAATTTCTTTCCTGGTTTCTTGTGGTGAATCACTTGGAATAGAAGAAGCTGTCTTAGCTTTAGCAGCATTCTTGACAATCGCTTCTAGATTTTCAAGAGCTTTTGTCTGCTCAGCAGCAATCTGTTCCTGCAGCTTCTCTGCTTTTTCAGCACTGTCTACACTATCATCTAGCTGCGCAATCGCATCTGTCACCGTCTTTAATACTGCTCGAATCTTTTCTTTAGCTTGCTTTTTATCGAGTTCTGAAAGTCTTTGGTGATGTTCAATTGCTTCAATCTGTTTGTCGACTTCTTCTTCAAGCTCATCTAAAACCAAATCTTTGCCAACTGGATGAATCGTGTCCAAGCTAGCAATTCCAGCTTCCTCAATTCTCTCTAGTTCTTCTTCGGCATCAGCCTTTTCAAGCGCTGTTTTCGCATCTGCTAGAGTTGCTTCCGCTTCAGCTTTAGCCGTAGCCCGTTCTGCATCTGACAGATTCGGGTTGCTCCGTAAGTCTGCTAGCTTATCAGACAGAGCAAGATCTAGTTTCAGTCCAGTCGTAGCTTTCAGCAAACCTTGCTTCTCTGCCGCTACCTGTTCTTGAATTTTTTCGGCATCATCAGGACTTTCAACCCAAGCATTATAAGCTGCAATTGCTTTTTGAGCTATGGCTGCTGCATCTTCAATTTTCTTTTTAGCTGCAGTTTTTTCCTCAACAGAAAGACTTTGACTCTTCTCAACAGCCTCGATAGTAGCTGTTTTTTCTTCCTGAATTTCTTTTAAGAACTGCTCTTTGCCAATAGGGTGAATCTTGGCTAAGCGGGCTATAGCTGTTTCTTTTTCCCGGTCATAGACTTCCTGAGAATCTGCTCCTTCAATAGCCTTCTTGGCTGCTTCCACCACCTGCTCTATCTCGCCTCTAACTGCTTTCTTTTCTGCTTCTGAAAGATTAGGATTTGCTTCCACGTCAGCTAATTTGGCAGCCAGAGTGAAATCTACGGTTGAACTTGCTATAAATTTGAAAAACTTATCTTCCTCGGTTACTGCCTGCTCTTGAATCACTTCCGCCTGCTCTGCTGTTGCTGCATTAACATCTAATTTCTGAATTGCATCCTCTGCTTCTGCAGCCTTCTTCCTTACAGACTCTTGGAAGCTTTTCTTTTGCTCCTCAGGCAGTAAATCGCTACTATCTACAAGTTTATCAAACTCTGCTTTTCCATTTTGGATTTCATCTAGAAGCAAATCTTTGCCGACTGGATTGACAGAGTTGATGTCTGCCAATCCATCTTCCTTAGCTTGATCAATCCTTTCTTTATCCTCAGCTGCAGCAATTTCATTCTGAGCCTTCGCAGCTGTTTGATTGACTTCCTCCTTAGCTGCTGCAAGCTCCTCATCTGACAAATTTGGATTATTCCCAAGATCTGTCACTTTCTCAGCCAGAAACGTACCTACTTCCGTATTAGCAGCCTCCCTGACCGTTGTCAAATCCTGATTTACTGGTGATGCAGCGGCCGGAGTCTCTACTGCATTTGCAACAGGCTGCTCCTCATCTGCCGCCACCATACTGTGACCCAAAAACAGAGCACAAATAAGGACTGAACCAACACCTAAAACTGACTTCCGAATAGAATATCGCAAAACTTTTTCTGTTCTTTTCATTTTATTCTCCCCTGAACATAGTTTATTATCCCGATCAGTAACCCTTAATAAAAAGTCCAGTCAAACCTCCCATAAATCTTTCAGATTAGGTAATCTTTAAACTACACTTTCTATTTGACTTCTGATAAGATTTTTTATTATTTTATCATATTAACTTGTTAAAATAAAAGAATTATCGGCTTGATTTATGTACATTTTTGTGAAATCGTCCAGTTTTTAAACAGACATGATGTCCAGAAATTAAACTAAAAATTTTTCCATTTAACAATGTGTAAACTTTTTTAGTAAAAATTCTGGGCTATTTTCTAGCTTATTTAAGACAGAAAAAGTAAAATGGTATAGGAGGGATAAAATTATGGCTCTTAATACACGAGATAGGATTTTGGATGCATTTTTTGAATTAGCAGATAAACAGCCAGACAGGTCGCGTTTTACCTTTACAGAAATCGCTAAAGAAGCCGGTTTGTCCAGACAGGCTATTTACAAACGACACTTTAATAACACTACTGAAATTATCGAATATATTCGCCAAGATATGGTGAAGCAAGCCTTTGCTCCCAACTGGAATAGCAACAATGCTGAAGCAGACTTAGATCCTTTCACCTTTTTGGCTCAAACGATTCTTCCCGCTATTTATGAGCAACGCCAACGCATTAAAATATTATATACTAGTTCTGTCGATCCCCTGTGGAGCGATTTTATTACTGCCAGTTACAAGGACTGGATCGAGCAGAATCTAAATCTTGACCACCAAAAATTAGGTATTCCTGAAGACCTGGCCAATCAACTGCTGGCCGGCTGGATTAGTTCTCTTATCGAGAATTGGATCACTCAGGATGACCCCGTTCCTTGCAAGCAGTTCTCTAAGACATTTCTCAACCTTGTATCTTCACCCCTAACCAGCTTTGCTGCCTATGATAGTCCAGCTGGTCCTTCAAACAAAATTGTTATCGCATAACCAACTAGAAGAAAAACAGAGAAATGACAGAACCGGTCCTTGTAAGGGAAGACTGGTTTTTTTATA
The DNA here is from genome assembly GCF_041431675.1 of Streptococcus sp. 27098_8_134. NCBI lineage: Bacteria > Bacillati > Bacillota > Bacilli > Lactobacillales > Streptococcaceae > Streptococcus > Streptococcus sp. 27098_8_134. The sequence goes on from NZ_JAPVYD010000001.1 coordinate 916,388, forward strand.
TTAAATTTTAAAAATAATTGGACATTTTCTCTATAAAGTGTTATCATTTTAGTTGACAAATGGTAAACTGCTTTGTTGGAGTCTGCTCTATTTTTTAGACATACCAGCAAGAACTTAATATAAAAGAAGGAAGGTACTTATGCCCCAAGATACTCGAGACAAAGTCGTCAATGCCTTAATTGAGCTGGCAGAGCAAAATCCTGAAAAGTCTTATTTTACTTTTTCAGAGATTGCAAAACAAGCTGGTCTATCGCGCCAGGCTATCTATAAAAAACATTTTAGTAATGTTGAAGATATTATCCAATACATCCGCCAGACAATTATGACTCCGTTTTTGCCCCTGTATGAAAGCTACGAAGAAGGAAATGGAGAAAATCCATTCTGTTTCTTTGCCCAACATATGATTCCTACCCTTTATGAACATAGGAAATGGATGAAGGTGCTCTACACTACAGCTATCGATCCTTTCTGGAGTGACTATCTATCTACCTTCTTCACTCAGTGGGTCGTGCAAAATTTGGAAATTGACTCTAAAAAATTGGGAATTCCAAAAGAAATGGCTACGGAAATTGTTGTTAGATGGATTAATTCCCTCATTGAAATTTGGATTATCAAAGAAGATCCTATGCCAGCAGAGGATTTCGCCAAGCTCTTCCTGAATGTGATTTCAACCCCTATGGATCAGTTTATAACACCTCACAGTGAATCCTAATTCAACTCAAAATTATGAAGCCCACCTAATTTAGGCAGGCTTTTTTTGTCTGTAAAATTTCTTACTCTCCCAAAGAAAAGAGAGCAGATAGTCTTCTGCTCTCGTCAACATATAAGCTATAAAATTAAGCACCAAGCTTCGTTTAATCTACTCGATAATAGAAGCTACCTTGTTCGTCAAAGCTATTCAGGCCAACTCCTGTCCAGATTCTGTCTTGACCAACATCTGAATTATCTGTAAAGTTTTCCTTGTCTGCGACCTTAACTCCCTTGGGAAGAAACTCAATCAGAAAACCTCCGCTTTCTCCGCCGTAGACACCGCCAGCAGCAGTACCATAGTCTGTCAGAGAAGCTCCGTACAATTCATAAACACTTGAAACCAAGCCCTTGTCATCAAAAACAAGCTGGTTGCCAGAAGCATCCTGCCAGGTTCCTTTAACGCTAGCATAATTACCATTTGCAAGTGCTGAAATGTCCATCGCTTCCTTCTTTTCCTTGTTTTTTTCTGTGCTCGCACTCTCTGAGCTAGTACTGCTAGCCGCTGAAGATGCTGCTGCAGTTGATTGACTGGATACCTGCTCCACAGAACTTGATACTGAGCCAGTACTGCTAGCAGGCGTCTCTGATTGATTCGTAGCACTGCCCTTTGAACAAGCTGTCATAGCAAATAAAGCAGCTCCTGCTAGTAAAAAAGGTAAAGCTTTTTTCTTCATTTTTCTCCTCTTTCTCACAATAAGATAAATCATATGATTAGTAACATTATAGATTATTTTATCGCTTTTTACAAGAAGAATTCTAGCAACTAGGCAGGAGCAAAACTACTGACTTTATTCATTCAGCTTCTGCCACATCCAGAACCCTGTAGATTGTTTTTGCCAGAGCTGCTTCATAATCAGATGCACCGTAAGGCTTATCAGTCGTGACTTGGGCTGTCTGCTGTTCTAAGTCCACAACCACATCTGACACTCCCTCCATAGACAGGAAGTGCTGGGTGACGTGTTTGACACAATTTTGACAAGATAAATTTTCTAACTGAACTGTTTGTTTCATAGATTCATTCCTCCGTATATTCCTTCATTTTAAAGCGTCCTAGACGCAGTGCATTGACGACAACTGATACTGAACTCAAGCTCATGGCCAGACCAGCCAGCATAGGATTGAGCAAGGGACCGCCGAAAAGATGCAATAGCCCCATAGCAATCGGGATGCCCAGTGTATTGTAGGCAAAAGCCCAGAAAAGATTTTCCTTGATATTGCGGATAGTCGCCTGGCTGAGCTTGATAGCCTTGACTACATCCTGCAAATCACTATGCATGAGCACTACATCTGCCGACTCAATAGCTACATCAGCGCCTGATCCGATGGCAATTCCCACATCTGCCTGAACCAGAGCCGGTGCGTCATTGATACCGTCTCCGACCATAGCCAGTTTTTTCCCAGCTTCCTGTAAGTTCTTGATAGCAGTGGCCTTACCATCTGGCAATACACCTGCGATGACTTTTTGGATGCCAGCTTTCTGGGCAATAGCTGTCGCTGTTTCCTCACGATCCCCTGTCAGCATGGTAACTTCCAGCCCCATAGACTGGAGCTCCTGCACCGCCTTCAGACTGCTAGACTTCATCTCATCTGCTACCGCTAAAATACCTGTCAGCTGTCCATCTATTGCGACAAACATGGCTGTCTTCCCTTCCTTGGACAGCTCTAACAACTGTTCTTGAAAGGCACTGCTGTCAATGTTCTTTTCTTTCATCAAAGACTCATTTCCCACCAGAAGATGCTTACCTTCAACCTGAGCTGACAAACCTCGGCCAACAATGGCCTCAAAATGGCTGACAGGCAGCAAGTCAAGCTCCTCCTCTTCAGCTGCTTCCAAGATAGCCTGAGCCAAAGGATGCTCAGAATGCTGCTCAGCACTGGCTATTAGCTGCAACAAGTCAGACCGACTAAAATCACTCAAGGGCAGCAGATCTGTCAGACTAGGCTTACCGACCGTAATCGTCCCAGTCTTATCAAGAACAATGGTGCCCAGCTGATAAGCCGCTTCCAAAGCTTGTCCAGACTTAATCAGAATCCCATTTTCAGCCCCTTTGCCAGTCCCAACCATAATAGCTGTCGGAGTGGCTAATCCCAGCGCACAAGGGCAGGCAATGACCAGAACTGCGATAAAGATTGACAGGGAAAAGCTAAGACTCTCACCAGCTAGAAAATACCAGCCAAGCGCGGACAAAGTAGCCAAGCTTAGCACAATCGGGACAAAATAGAGCGAAATCTTATCGGCCAAAGCCGCTATCGGTGCCTTAGACCCTTGCGCTTCCTCCACCAATCTGACAATCTGAGCTAAGGTCGTATCCGAACCCACCCTAGTTGCTTGGTAATCAATACTACCATTTTGATTGATTGTGGCACTGGTAATGGTATCGCCGACCTTCTTTTCAATCGGGACACTTTCACCAGTCATCATGGACTCATCCACAAAGGTCTGCCCCTCCGTCACAAGGCCATCTACCGGCATACGCTCTCCTGGCTTGATACGGATAATATCTCCAACTCGGATTTCCTCCGTATCAATGGTCACAGCCTCTCCATAGCGAATCACTGTCGCCTGACTAGGTACTAGCTCAAGCAGAGACTGAATCGCCTGAGACGTTCGACCCTTGGCTGAACTTTCCAGATATTTACCCAGAAGAACTAAGGCAATAATCACTGCAACAGACTCAAAATAGAGCTGATGAACAAAGGCATGATGACCTAGAAAAACCTGACTGACCGAGTAGAGGCTATAAAGAAATGCTGCACTGGTTCCCACCGCAATCAAACTATCCATATTGGGATGTCGCTTGATAAGATTGCGAAATCCCCTCTGATAGAAACCACGACCAATCCACACAGCAGGCAGAGTCAAAAGTAGTTGTGACAGAACGAAGACCAAGGGATGCACCATATGGTCTAAGAAGCTAGGCAGAGGAAGACCGACCATACTACCCATTGAGATATAAAGCAAAGGCAGAGCCGTAATCAAAAGAATCAGTAACTCTTGTTTCTTTTTTTGCAATTTCTGAGCTTTAATCACAGCTTCTTCGCTTACATCAGACGGTCGGTCTTTTCCTTTTTCTTCTGCCTGATAACCAGCCTCGGCTACAGCATCCAGCACTTGCTGGCTGTCAAATCCCGCCTTAGGAAGCAAACTGAGACGTTCTGTCGCCAGATTGACACTGACGTCCTCAACCGTTTCTAAGTCCTTGACCGCCATCTCTACCGTCATAGCACAGGCAGCGCAGGTCATACCTGAAAGCTTGTATTCTTTCTTCTCGCTCATCAATGCGCCTCCTTTCCATGCCCGCAACGACACTGGCCTTGTGGGCAGTGGCATTTGATTTCCAAAGGAGCCGAAGCTCTCTTCTTATCGATGACCTGACTGAGCCGCTCCAAGTCCCCTTGACTGAACTGACTTCTCTCAATCATCGAAATCAAAAGGTCTCCATGTTTAGTGTTACAGATATTGTCAAAAAGAGCCTGCCAAGTACTTTCCAGATGGTCCGCTTCTAAAATCCGAGCATCATAGTAAAACTTACCCTCGATCTTTTCCATAGCGATAAATTCTTTGGTCTTCAGACGATTCAAAAGAGTCTTGATGGTTGCCGGTTTCCAGGAAAAATCGGCTTCCAAACGAGCTATAATCTCTGTACTGCGACTGTGTGGATACGCCCATAGCACACGCATCACTTGCCATTCTGCTTGGCTAATATTTTGCTGTTCCATTGTTTAACACTCCCTTATCATTTACATTTGTAATCTAACTCTTTATTAGTTTACATTTGTAATCGTAATTTGTCAAGTGTTTTTATCATCATTTTCCGATATACAAAAAAGAAGACGGGCTAGTCCCGTCTTCTTACTTTATTTATATTAGTGCGCCAACATTTCTTGGGCAATTTCTTGACCAGTCAACTTACTTGGATAGTAGGTTGGCCAGTTTTCCAGCTCGTCAAAGAGTGCCTCCTGGCTTTCGCCACCATAGAAGATATGGAAGTGAGCCGCCTTGGTCGGTGCAATGTTGTGGTCGCTAAACTGAACATACTTGTACTCCCCAGCATCCTCGTCTGTCGCTTCAAACATGAAGCGAACTCCACGATTTCCCTTAGAGTAAGTCAAAGTGTGCTTGCCAACGTATTTATACGTATATTTCTTGGATTTTCCATCTACCACAAATTCCATAGTCTTGTCTGTGATATTGATATTGGAAACATCTGTCTTGTAGCCCTTGTCATAGTAGTCCTTGTATTCAGCTGCCGTCATTTTTCCAGTCAGCTTAGCCTTGTAGTCAAAGACTTGGTCCAAGGTCCCGTCTTTCAGATAAGGGTAAACAGACTGCCACTCGCCAGCATAGTCAGACAAGGTCCGATCCTTGACGGCACTGTCTTCAAAGTAGCCGTTTTGCACTGTCTTATCGTCTTCTTCTTTCTCGGCTGCAATCTCCGCTCCCTCTTGGTCAGTTGTCTTCTTGAGAGCCTTTAGATTGGCCTGCATGATAGAAACATAGTCTGCCCCATCCTTGGTCTGCTCTTCAGTCAAGCTTTCCAGCGGATTCAAGACATCAAGTTCTACCCCTGTTTCCTTAGCCAATGTAGAAGCCAGAGCCTGAGAAGCATTCTCTTCAAAGTAGATATACTTGATATTATTTTTCTTGATATACTCGGTCAATTCAGCCAAGCGTGAAGCGGATGGCTCACTGTCTGGTGAAAGGCCAGAAATTGGAACTTGCTTCAAGCCATAGTCCAATGCTAGATAATTAAAGGCTGCGTGCTGAGTGACAAAGCTCTTTTGCTTGGCGTTGGCCAACCCATCTTCATATTCTTTATCCAAGGCTTCCAGCTTCTTGATATAAGCCGCTGCATTTTTCTCAAAAGCCGCTTTCTTGTCAGGATAAGACTTGCTCAAGCTATCACGGATGTTCTCCACCATTTTAATAGCTCGCTTCGGTGACAGCCAGACATGGGGATCATAGGCATGATGATGTCCCTCTTCACCATGGTCATGGTCTTCTTCCTCTTCACCACCAGGCAGCAAGAGCATATTTCCAGTCGCCTTTATAACCTTTTCTTCCTTATTTTTCAAGTTTTTTATCAAATCTGGAACCCAAGTCTCCATGTTTTCATTTTCATAGACAAAGGCATCTGCATCCTGAATCGTCGCAACTGCCTTAGCTGAAGGCTCATAATCATGCGGCTCTGTACCTGCCCCGATTAGAAGTCCAACATTGGCCTCATCTCCAGCCACCTGCTTGGTAAACTCATAAACAGGATAAAAAGTTGTGACAATATTGAGCTTGCCATCTGCATTTTTTTGATTAGAACAAGCTACTAAGAAAATACTCAGTAAACCTGCTAATAGTAAGCTAATTTTTTTCATTTTCTGCTCCTATTTCATAAATTTTTTGACCAGATTGACCAGCAAGAACAAGCTGACGAAGATAATCGTAATGCTAGCACTAGCTGGCGTCTCTGCATAGTAAGAAATATAAAGTCCGGCAATCATACCAAAGAAACCAATGGCATTTGCCAGCAAAATAACCGACTTGAAATTTTTCCCAATCCGCAGAGCAATACTGGCTGGCAAGACCATAATGGTCGAAACTAGCAAGGCTCCCGCAGCTGGAATCATGAGGGCAATCGCAACACCCGTCACGATATTAAAGAGAATGGACATGGTACGCACAGGCAGCCCATCCACAAAGGCCGTATCCTCATCAAAGGTCAAGATGTACATGGGGCGAATGAAGAGGAAGGTCAAGACAAGCACCACAGCAGCAATGACAAAGAGAGAAATCACCTGCTCCCTACTGATAGTCACAATGGATCCAAATAGATACTGGTCCAGACTCATCGAGCTAGAACTCTTGCCTTTACTCATAACAATCAGGGAAATAGCTAAGCCGGTTGACATGAGAATGGCCGTTCCGATTTCCATGAAATTCTTATAGATAGTCCGCAGATACTCTAAGAAGACTGCTGCGGCAATGACGACAAGCACCGTTGTGAGAGTGGGCGATAGTCCAAGAACCAAGCCAAAAGCTACACCTGCCAATGAAACGTGACTGAGGGTGTCACTCATAAGGCTCTGCCGACGTAAAATCAGGAAGGTCCCCAGAATCGGTGAGAAGAGGCTCATGGCAATAACTGCCAAGAAGGCTCGCTGCATAAAATCATAGGAAAATAGATTAAGCATGACTCACCTCCTGACTATTGTCGCTTTCATGCACATTGAAACAGCGCCAAGGCGAGTCCTGATTACGAACCAGATGAATGTTGCGGTCGGCATATTTACGAACTTCTTCCGGATCGTGTGTAATCATCAAGACAGCTTTCCCATGCTGATGAGCACTATGGTGCATGAGCTTGTAAAATTCATCCTTGCTGCCTGCATCCATACCTGTTGTCGGCTCATCAAGAACAAAAATATCCGGATCCGAAGCAAACATCCGAGCAATCACAGCCCTCTGCTTTTGCCCGCCAGAGAGAGAACCAATTCGCTTATCCCGATGTTCCCACATTCCAACCGACTCCAGACTTACCTTGATATGCTCCTCATCATGCTCATTCAAATGACGAAACCAACCCTTGCGTGGATAACGTCCCGACTTAACAAACTCATATACCGTACTAGGAAAACCAGCATTAAAGCTAGCAATCTGCTGAGGTAGGTAGGCAATCCGCAGTTTCTTGCCTCGCACATTAGTCTTGGAAATCTTCACTTCCCCATGCTTAGGCTGCAAAATACCCAAACTAGCCTTGATAAGAGTCGTCTTAGCAGCTCCATTTTCCCCCGTCAAAGTTACAAACTCACCACTGTCTAGAAAATAATGAATATGCTCTAGCACAGGCTCCTTGTCATAGTAAAAGGAAAGATTATCAACTGTGATATATCTCATTTGCCAATCTCTCCCACTAAGGCTTCCAAAAACTTCGCGATTGTCGCCTGTTCACTAGCAGAAAACTGCTCTGCCAATTTTTGATAAGTCTCCAAAGTATGTGCGTGATGATGCTGATGTTCCTTTGCAACCGGCTGAGCTAAGTCAGTCAAACGGTAAAAGGTAACCCGTGCATCTCTCTTATCTTTAAAGGCTTGCAGCATCTCTTGCCGAACCAAAGACTTCACAGCCTTGGTCACCGCAGCTTGACTCACATTCAGTTTTTTTGCTAAATCAGAATTTGTCAAAGATTCCTCAGACAAAAGCATCAAAATATGCTCCTGCGTATTGGTTAAAGGCACATCACTCGTGCAAGAACCAATCAGAATCTCATGCTGATTTTCTGCTTTCAAAATAACTTCATTTAAAAATTGATCGATCTTCTCTGCTAAATGAGTCATTTCCTCCTCCTTCTCTTAACCAGTTAAAGCTTTACTGGTTAATTATACCACAAAAAAGAAAAGAGTCAAGAATTTTCAGTAAAGATCAGATGCTTTTCACAAAAAATATTTAATCATACAATTAGATTCTTAAACCCTAAATAAAACTCAATCAGAGAATAAAAAAGAACAAAGCGAGCTGACTCATATTAGCATTCTAGATCTTAAAAGGCATTTAATTATAAAATTCTTCCGTAACCATTACACAAGTTAAGTATAAATTTACAAGCAAAATCACAAAACAACCTTCTATTTAGCTTGCAAATAAATATTAAAGAAAAAACAAAAAAAGAAGCTAAAACGCTTCGCTAAACTTAAGCTATACCGGCGGCCGGGGTCGAACCGGCACGTCCGTGAGGACACTGGATTTTGAGTCTAATATTATTAGTTTTAAATCTCAGAAATATTGATTTTATAAGCTTTTTTTCCATAATATTTTTTAAAACTTAGTATCACTTCCAAAGTTTAGATACTTTTTAGTAACTATAAAATGCTAGAAAGTATACTCCTTATTAAAAAGAGTTTTGGACTAGTTTTGTGCAATTTTATTACCCATATCCGTAATAAGAGAGGCTAAATTAATTGCCTTTAATGATTGTAGAAATTGGTTGTGAATATCATTAGACACATAACCAGCTAGCAAAATATGCTCAGCCATGTCATATTGCTTAATCAAGAGAATCTTATCATGTTTTTCATTAAATAAAATCGCACTAATTGCTGTATTAAAGACTGGAAAACGAAAACTCGCACATTGTGAACAATAAGGAATATCTCCCTCATCTTTTAAAAATTTTTTCTCCAAAGGATGCCCACATTCGGGACAACAAGTCATTGTTTTGTCAAATATAGAAGCCTCTTTTTTAAAGTTCTTAAAAGTAATTTTACCAGTAAAATCGAGACCACGCAAGACATTGAAATAAATCAAGACTTTATTTAAAATTTATCTTATGATATACTAAACTTATCAGCTATTGGTTCTGAAAAAGTGTCTGCCACAGTTTTACTACAAATTCTCATGACTTGTGCCAAGATTTATAAAAAACGGATAGCTATAATAGCTCTTAGAGCAAAAACATGACATATAGGAGGTTAAAGACATGTCATACTTTTATCTTTTTATCGCCATTGTAGGAGAGATATTGGGAACTAACCTTTTGAAATTATCAGACGGTTTTACAAAGCCTATTCCAACCGTTTCTGCCCTACTTAGCTATGGCGTTTGTTTCTATTTCTTATCACTAGCAATGCAAAAAATTCCTGTAGGAATAGCTTATGCAACATGGTCAGCTGTCGGTTTAGTTTTGATAGCCTCTATCGCAGTAATGATTTTCAAAGAAACACTAAATGTTTATAGCATTATCGGTTTAATTTTGATTATCATTGGTGTTGTCATGGTTAACTTATTAGGAAATGCAGGACATTAATAAAACCGGCTCTATACTATTTGTAGTGGGTAAATCCCCTATGGATATTATGGAGCCTATTTTGTTGTAGAAAAAAAGTTCCATAAGAACTATAATGAAAAGCTAGAATTCTGTCAATATTTTGGACACATTTTGGGAGGGAATTTTGAAGACTAGCGTCCTCCTAATTTTCCCAATAAGTTTTAACTTCTTCAAAAATCTTATTCAAAAGTTCTGCATCTTTTTCTGACAACTGATTTTTTTCTATAACTCTATCTTTTAGTTCTGTTGCCTTTATTTTATTTCTTGCCACCGAAACTGCTATTGAATGTTTCAAAATATCAAACTCATCCTTTGAAAAGTTTGCAATATTGGTAAGATCTAATTGTTCTAGAGGTAAACTACTGATAATTGAATAAGGTTTTTGTCCCAGCAAATAATCTGTAGTAGTCCCAAAGATATTTGCTAATTTCACAACGAATTCTAATCCTGGTTCTAACGTTCCATTCTCCCACCGAGAATATGTCCCTTGTTGAACTCCAATTAATTCCGATATTTGTACTTGAGTTAACTTTTTTGATTTTCTGAGAGTTTTTAACCTCTCTGAAAATTTATAATCCTCTGTATACATAATTCTCCTATAGATATTCTTATTCGTATATTTTAGCTTGACAAAATATTCTAAACGGTATAAAATAGAATTATTCCATAAGGAATATTTATTTTGAGATTGAATATTCCATTGAGAATATTATAGCATAAAAGGAGGTAAAAGCGTATGTAACTAGTAGTCGATTTAAAAAATTTTAATAAAGGAGGTAGGATTCGACAAAATAAAAAATCTTGAAACAAATGTGCCGTTCGTTCCAAGATCAAAACATATTATGTAACAATTATACCACAGAAAACTCTTCAGTTGCACAAGAAAATTTCGGAGGTTTCACAAAAAGATGACCAATAAAGAGTTAGTCAATCAAATTTCTGGCCTAAACTCTACCTCTACTCTTAAAAATTGGATTCAACTGATTAAAGAGATAAGTGGCAAGGAATTTAAGAAAATTAAAGTTCCTATCAGTAGAAATCCCAGAACTCATCAATTAAGTTATACAGTTGCCTATGATTTTACAGACGAAGACCTTAGACAATTTCAAAAGTTAGCTAAACTAAAACTTGAAATAGGTCTAAAAGAGGCTATACAAGCCGTATTTGGGAGTCTAGCAGACAATGAGCAAGAATCCCTAAACCAAGTAATAGATGAGCTCTACGATGAACTGAGCGCCTTAAAACAGGAATTTAAGCGAGAAATGCGACTGATACAAATTGAGAATTCCAACCTAAAAAAGAAAATCCAAGATATTGAAGAGTCGATGCAAACCGGCTTACTAGGGTTTGTTAACAAGAGGTCAAAAAATAGGTTCGGCTAATAGCGAGTTTTCGGCTGAGCCATGAGGCAGAAAGCCGAAAATGAGCGTAGATGCGGACGGACCATTTTTGACCGATAGGGTGTGTAGTAACACCACCCTCTGCAAGTTAGGTGTACCATCGAAAGAATTCAGTATTACCAAGGGTTTTGGAGATTTCAAGGGTGGCAAAATTAGGCAAAAAGTTGAATCAAAATCTATGGCAAAAAATGAGCATTTACGTTCTGTATTTGACTGGATTCAAATTCAGTTTGATAAGACTGAGTTTTCGCCAAGAGAAATAATCGAAGACATTCTATTTCTTGACTATGACCTATTTATTGAGAATAAAGGGAGCCTTAAATACTATAACTATGATAGCCAGCTTCATTATGGGAATATCCGTATCTACTATGGAGCGAAAGAGTCGTCCTACATGCTTGTCATGTCAGGACAGGCACTCGAGTTCTATGGAGATATGGTATTAGATCCAAATAGTCTGTCCGAAAGACAGTTTCTGAACAATCTCTACTACAATTACAATCGTTTTTCAATCAGACGAATTGATATTGCTATAGATGATTTTAATGAAACTCCCTATTTCACTCCTAATCAGCTTCTAAAGATCTGTCAGAAGAAACGCTTTATATATGGAAAAAGCACCTACTACAATACCTACGGAGATGAAACAATCGGCCAGACCTTATATTTGAGAAAACCCAATGATGATGAAAGACTTAGAATTTACGATAAGCGCTTAGAACGAGCTGAGAAGCTCGGCATCAGCAAGCGGTATATAGAAAATTGGATAAGAACTGAGTTAGAACTTAGGAAAGAAAAAGCTCACTACTTCATTCAAGAATGGTTGCATTCAGAAATAGATCTTCTCAACTTTACCAAGGGATATCTCAAAGAAAAAGTGAGGTTCTATAGTGATAGTCACTTCTCAAAACCCTTGAGATCTTGGGAAAAGTTTTTAGGTCACTCAAAACCTGTCTCTATCATTATTTCAAAACCAAAAACAGAACTAGAACAAAAATTAGAATGGTTTACCTATAAAGGTTCAGGGGCTATTCTAAAAGCTTATAAATTTCTATACGACAATAATTTACTGCATGAGTATGAGAAATCTAACTATCTCGCACTCAACAATATGGAATATCCACCAGATTTAGCAAGTGGATTAATAGAAAGGGCAATACTCTTTAAAAGAGAGGATTTGATCCCTACAATCAAAGAAAATATCAAAAGGAGAAATTAACTATGGCAAAAATGCTCTCACAAAATGACTGGAATTTTAATAACATTGGAACAAAATTTGAATTGGATGAAGTCATTCCAAAATTTGAAACGGAAGTCCGAGCAGATGCAAACGGAGAAATTATCAAAAACCGAGATGGTAGCGAAAGACGTTTTAATACCGATAAAATCATTGGTTGGAAATACAATGTAACGATCAAGGATGGACAATTCAAAAAGAAATCAACCCAAGTCTCTGTAGATAATCCAGAAGCATTAGTTGATAATGACTATATCCAAGCAATGGATGAAGTACCAGTTACATTTGACAATTTACAAGCTACTATGATTAGTACGACAATGTACTACAAGGCGGATGCTATCCATTTAGTAGATGTAAAACAAAAATAAGTATCAGACATGGGGAGTTAATCCTCCCCTTACTTAATCTAATTAGAAAAGGAGATCACATGATTAAAACTGTAACAAAAGATGACCTTATCGAACTTGGATTTGCTCCAGGAACTGCAAGAAAGATTATCCATACCGGCAAATTACTATTAGTGAATCGTGGTTTTAACATCTACGATAACAAACGGATTGGTACAATTCCAGCCAGTGTCGCAGAAGAACTATTAGGAATTGAACTCCAGAAAGAAGCGTAGCTTATGGCTTTACGTAAAAGTAGAGACGGAACTTGGATTGTCGATGTTTCCAATGGTATAAATCCAATATCTCTAAAACAACGTAGAATTGTAAGAAAAGGATTCAAAACTAAAAAAGAAGCATTGGAGGCCGAACAATACTTACGAAGTGTCGAACTTAAAGAAAAAAGTTTCAACTCAAAAATATCAATTGATATCCTTTATGATCTCTTAAAAGAAGAGGATAAAATAAACAACAGAAAACAAAGCTATATAGATACACAAGAAAACAACTATAACAGGCATATAAAAAACTATTTTGAAAAAGTTGATGATGTAGCTAAATTAACTTATGAAGATATCTATCAATTCAGAGAACATCTAAGAGATAAAAATGCTCAAAACTCAGAAAAAAAGCTAAGTCCAAATACTATTAATAAAATTATTATTTTACTAAAGAAAATTCTGGATGTTGGATTAAGAAAGGGATTTTACAAGGAACATCCCGTAGGATTACTGAAAAAACTACCAATAGAAAAAGCAAAATTAAATTACTGGACAGTAAAAGAATTTAAGCACTTCTTAACACTATTTACCAACGATGAATACAATATAAAATTACTATTCACAGTTCTATTTTTTACTGGTCTAAGACTCGGAGAAGCTCTTGCTCTAACGTGGAAGGACATAGAGTTTTCTACAAATACAATCCATGTAAGTAAATCAATATACGTTAAAAAAGGTGAAGAACACATTAGTAGTACAAAGACAAAAGCTGGAACCCGAAGAATCATCATGAACACCAAACTAGTGGAGACACTAGAAGAATGGAGGCAAACACAGCATGAAAGATTAAAAGAATTCACAACTAACCTAGATGATCTACAGATATTTCAAAATAGCCCTATTACGATAACTAAAGATTCAATCGAAAAACAATATAAAAAAATATTGCAAAGAGATAGTTCTTTAAAAAAAATAAGAATTCATGACTTCAGGCATTCACATGCTTCACTGCTAATAAATCAAGGAGAAGATTATCTTGTCGTAAAAGAAAGATTAGGCCATGCTTCTATAACTACCACAATAGATACATACTCTCATTTGTATCCAAGCAAACAACAAAAATTAGCGGATAAATTAGATGATTTGTTATAAAATTAGTAATTTCTAGTAACTCAGCATTAGAAATTAAACGAATAAAAGTAAAAAGACAAGGTCCACAAACCTTGTCTCTTCAGTAAACTTAAGCTATACCGGCGGCCGGGGTCGAACCGGCACGTCCGTGAGGACACTGGATTTTGAGTCCAGCGCGTCTGCCAATTCCGCCACGCCGGCTCAAGTTTTTAACTGGGGTAGCTGGATTCGAACCAACGCATGAGGGAGTCAAAGTCCCTTGCCTTACCGCTTGGCGATACCCCAATAATAATAAATAGGCGAGTGATGGGGATCGAACCCACGCATGCCAGAGCCACAATCTGGTGTGTTAACCACTTCACCACACCCGCCATATTTAAACACGGGCAGTAGGAATTGAACCCACACTGAAGGTTTTGGAGACCTTAGTTCTACCTTTAAACTATGCCCGTAAAGGTTATGGAAGGGGAGGGATTCGAACCCCCGAACCCGAAGGAGCGGATTTACAGTCCGCCGCGTTTAGCCTCTTCGCTACCCTTCCGATTATAAAATTATGGCGCGAGACGGAATCGAACCGCCGACACATGGAGCTTCAATCCATTGCTCTACCAACTGAGCTACCGAGCCAACTATTGCGGGAGCAGGATTTGAACCTACGACCTTCGGGTTATGAGCCCGACGAGCTACCTAGCTGCTCCATCCCGCGTTAATACTATTCGTCCCTAAGGAGGATGTGGGATTCGAACCCACGCACGCTTTTACACGCCTGACGGTTTTCAAGACCGTTCCCTTCAGCCGGACTTGGGTAATCCTCCGAATATATAGTCCGTACGGGATTCGAACCCGTGTTACCGCCGTGAAAAGGCGGTGTCTTAACCCCTTGACCAACGGACCATAATATTATTAAAATGGGCACGAGTGGACTCGAACCACCGACCTCACGCTTATCAGGCGTGCGCTCTAACCACCTGAGCTACGCGCCCAAGTTCGAAAACTTGGTATGAACTTTCGTTCAAAGCGGGTGACGAGAATCGAACTCGCGACAACAGCTTGGAAGGCTGTAGTTTTACCACTAAACTACACCCGCTTGAATATGGGAGTTAACGGGATCGAACCGCTGACCCTCTGCTTGTAAGGCAGATGCTCTCCCAGCTGAGCTAAACTCCCTT